>CAYHEC010000007.1:66820-139033 GCA_964355675.1 uncultured Caldithrix sp. | reverse complement strand
AAGTATTATTAAATCCTATAATAGGAATATTTCAAAGAACTCGAGGACACCCTGCAGCAAACACGGGCGATGGCAAGCATCGCCCGTACGGGCGAACCTTGCGTTCGCCCTCTTGTGCCACTCAATAAACTGTTCACATAAATGCCGCTCGAACTCTCGACTTTAGGAATAAAAAGGCTCTCCGATGCTCGTAAAAGCCGCCGGATGACCCAGCAGGACTTGGCGAACGCCGCTAAGGTCTCGCTTCGCACAATTCAGGACTTGGAGAAAGGCAGGCGGACGACCGTCTATGATACCACCCTCGTTCTGATTGCCAAGGCGCTTGAGCTTGAGATGGATCAATTACTCGTCTCGCTGACTCCAGCAACAGAGATTCCTTCTGAAGTCACAGCTGCAGAGTCGATCAAGAAAACAGAAAGGCGATCGACTCCTCACGCTCTGAAAATTATAATTGGAATTATCTTTCTGGTTGCAGGTATTGTAGCATTCCTGAATGTGAAAGGAAGAAAGAACGATCAGCTAAGGGTTGAGGTAGTCAAACCAACCGATGGATTAGTGCAAGCTCGGTTCAACTATCGCACGACTCAATCCGCCGACTGGGGAAGCTATTGGGCACAAAAGGGTAGCGGGGTCTGTTTCAATTCGCTTGAGTTTCCGAGAGGAGTCGCCGCAAGGGATACTGTCGAAGGCACTTTCAGTTGGTCGTTCCACTATCCGACCAACCGCCCGGGCGTATATGTTAACCTGTTTAGGGAATGGGCGCAAGAGGAGGAGATCAGCCTTTTTTCAGGCGCTGTAACCGGCGATAGTTCGTTAGCGCAATCGTTCAGGATTATGGCTCCCGCTATGCCGGGGCTTTACAGGATACGCGCTTATATTGCGCCGCTCGTCTCACCGGTAGTAAATTACATTGGAACTCAAATTAAAGGGCAGATGGTCAGCAACCATCTTCCGCAGTATGTCGAGGCGAAGTTGGTGGTGCTACCGAGAAGTGTTATGAATAAGGTGGTGAATGAGTAGAGAATCTCGACTTTGAAGGCGCGGTCTTCGTCTCCGGCTTACGGTGAATGACGAGAACGATGAGTCACCAATCGATCACGCCTGCAACCCCTGCCAGACAGCCGTTCCCAGCCTTCTGTGACTAAAGTGATCGATTTTTGACCCCTCTGCTCACAGTTCAATATTCGCCGGTTTCAGCCCGCCTCTTTTCAGCTCCCGCTCCTTCATCAGCGCGAAAATCACCGGCGTTACGATCAAAACGTGGATCGCCGAAGTAAACAATCCTCCCACCATCGGCGAGGCAATCGGCTTCATCAGATCGGCTCCCGTACCCGTTGACCAAAGTATCGGTAGTAATCCGATAATGGTCGTTGCAACTGACATCAGCTTCGGTCGAAGCCGAGTCACCGCACCTTCGTAGATCGCCTCGTAAAGCTCCACCCTGCCGACAGGTCCTGCCGCGAGCTTCTTATCCAATGCCTCCTGCAGGTAAACCACCATCACCACCCCTGTCTCCACCGCGACTCCATAAAGTGCGATGAATCCCACCCACACCGCAACACTCCAGTTATACCCCATCCAGTATATGAAAAGCACGCCTCCCGTCAACGAAAACGGCACGGAAAGCATCACCAGTCCGGCTTCGAGGAACGAGTGGAAAATAAAGTATAGTAATAGATATATCACCACCAGACCTATCGGCACAATCCACATCAGGCGAGCCTTGGCGCGTACCTGATGCTCCCACTGACCCGACCACTCCACAAAATATCCGGGAGGAAGTTTCAGATCGCGAGCAAGAGTGGTCTTTGCCTCCTCCACAAATCCCCCCAAGTCCCTCCCGCGGACATTAAGAAAGACAATCGACCTCAACATTCCGTTTTCCGAACCAATCATTGGGGCGCCTCCAGTGACGGTGATTGTGGCGACCTGCGAGAGAGGGACCTGCGCACCGCTCATCGATGTGAGCAGGATGTTGCCAAGCTCTTCGGGCGAGGCGCGGAAGTCCCTTGCGTAGCGGACGCGGATGGGATAGCGCTCACGACCCTCCACGGAGGAAGTTACGTTCATGCCGCCAGAGGCGGCTTCAATGACGGCTTGAACTTCGCCAATGGTGAAGCCGTAGCGAGCGATAGCGTTACGGTCGGGAACGATATCGATGTAATTTCCACCGATGACCCGTTCGGCAAAGACGTCAACCGCGCCGGGGACTTGCTTTACGATATGCTCGGCTTCGATGGCGAGTTCTTCGAGGCGTTTCAGGTCGGCTCCGTAAATCTTTATGCCGAGATCGGTGCGAACGCCGGTGGCGAGCATGTTGATGCGGTTGATGATCGGCTGAGTCCAGCCATTGGCGACGCCGGGAATCTGCAGTTTTGCGTCGAGTTCGCTGATTATGTCGTCGCGAGTCATGCCTTTGCGCCACTGGTTGTGGGGCTTGAGGGTGATTATAGTTTCGATCATCGAGACCGGAGCCGGATCGGTGGCTGTTTCAGCACGACCGACTTTTCCGAGCACGAGATCGACTTCGGGCACAGACTTGATGATTTTATCCTGAACTTGAAGTATTCGCTTGGCTTCGGTGATCGAGACGTTGGGAAGGGTGGTCGGCATGAAAAGAAGTGAGCCTTCATCGAGAGCCGGCATAAATTCGCTTCCGATGCGAGTCGCCAGCCAGCCGGTGAAGATCAACACGAGGACATTGAGCGCGATCATCTCCCACTTGCTACGCAGGGCAAAGCGAATGATTGGCTCATAGAGCGCGTTAAAGAACCGATTGAGCGGATTCGATTCCTCCGGACGAAGTTTACCGCGCAACAGAAATGTGCAGAGCACCGGCACAAGAGTAATCGCCAAAATTGCCACAGCGACCATCGCCGCAGTCTTGGTCATTGCCAGCGGGAAGAAGAGTTTGCCTTCCTGCCCTTCGAGCATGAACACCGGCACGAAGGAGAGAACGATTATCGCCATCGAGAAGAATATCGGACGACCGACGGTACGGCAGGACGCATAAACAGTGCCGATAATGTCCTTACGGGCTTTTTCCCCGCCTTCAGAGATGTGACGATAGGCGTTCTCCATCACCGTAATACTGGCGTCATCCAGAACTCCAATCGCAATGGCGATACCCGCCAGAGACATCAGGTTGGAGGTGACATGGAAGTAGTACATCGCGATAAAGGACGTTACGACCGCTATTGGGATCGCGGCAATAACCACAACCGCCGAACGAAAATGAAAGAGAAAGAGCATAATCACAAGACAGACGATGGCTGTTTCCTGGAAGAGCGTCTCCTTCAATGTGCTGAGAGCGCGTTCGATCAGATCTGAGCGGTCGTAAGCAGTTATCACTTTTACACCTGACGGCAGGCCTCGTTCAAGTTCCTTCAACCGTGCTTTGACGCGGTCGATCACCTGTTTGGCATTTTCGCCGTAGCGCATGACGATGATACCGCCGACGACTTCACCGTTACCGTTTTTATCGAGCATTCCGCGCCGAATGTCGCCGCCCATTTGTACTGAGGCAATATCTGCGACAGTTACCGGAACACCGCGATTATTCGCCATGATGACGATCTTCTCGATGTCGCTTTTAGACTTGATGTAGCCAAGACTGCGGATCAGATATTCCATCGAGGAGCGCTCAATCAGTCCACCACCGACGTCGATGTTGGAGTTCTTCACCGCGTCCATTACCATCATCGTCGAGATACCAAAGGCTTGCATTTTGGCTGGATCGAGTTCAACTTGATATTGCTTGACAAAGCCGCCGATGGAGGCAACCTCAGAGACTCCCTCAACCGAGGCCAAGCCAGTTTTTAAGAACCAATCCTGAATCGAGCGAAGCTGGGCAAGATCGTAGCCGTCGCCTTCGACGGTGTACCAATAGACATGACCGACGCCCGTTCCATCGGGACCGAGCATGGTGCGCGCTCCGGCGGGCAGTACCCCTTGAACCTCATTCAGTTTCTCCATGACCCGTGATCGCGCCCAGTAGATGTCCACATCTTCATCAAAAATGACATAAATCATCGAGATACCGAACATCGACAGACCACGGACAGCCTTGGTGCGGGGAAGACCCTTCAAGGCGTTCTGAAGAGGGTAGGTGACCTGATCTTCGACGAGCTGAGGTGCGCGCCCCATCCAATCGGTCATGACGATGACCTGATTGTCAGAGAGGTCTGGGATTGCATCGACGGGAGTATTTTCGAGTGCCCAGATTCCCCACAGCACAAGGAATGCCGATCCGATCAGGACGATGACGCGGTTTTTCAGCGACCAGGCGATGATCCATTCAATCACTTGACGGTCTCCTTCTCAACAAGGAACATACCGCATTTCGGGCAACGACCGGGGTCTGGTGAGATGACCTCTGGGTGCATTGGACAAGTGTAGAGTTTGGAGTTTGAGGATTTCGGTGATGGCATGTCCATACCTGGCATGGAGTTGTCCGGCGGCGCATCCATCGCACCGGGTTTCGTCATATCCATGCCTGCCATCGATGAAGCTCCGATGTTTTGCATTTGAGCGTCGGAGTCTATCAGGTAGGCTCCGGTAATGGCAACGGCATCGGACTCGTCAAGCCCTTCAAGAATGGCGATGCGACCGTTCTGACGTGATCCGGGAACCACCGCCCTGGCAACAAATCTTCCCTCACCGACCTTAGTCCAGACAACAGCTCCTTTGCCAGAGATTAGCACGGCATCTTCGGGGATAGAGAGCGCGTCTATACTGTTAGAGCCGCTTATTTGAACAGTAACAAATGCTCCCGGCGTCCACTTGCGGCCTGCATTAGAAAGAATCGCCCGGAAAGGGATAGTTCGCGTCATCATATCTGCCATAGGACCAAGTAGCGTGACGGTTCCTGCTCCCTGTTCGCCGGAAACCGAAGTGACCACGAGTTCAATACCAATTTTAACCAGAGCGGCATCGCGCTCAAGGAGAGCGCCTTCTACGTAAACTGACGAGAGGTCGAGGAAATCGACGACCGTCATTCCGGGCATGACCCACTCACCTTCGGAAGCCATTTTATTCATCACGATGCCCGCACGCGGGGCATGGAAGGTGTAAACGTCGAAAGCCTGCTTGAGACGGGCGATCTCACTTAAATGCTCGAACTCAAGGCCAAGGCTTAACAATTTACAGCGAACGGATTCAGCCCTTACTCCGGTGGAATCATCCTCAGAATGAGCGAGCACGTAGAGGTACTCCTGTGCGGCAGAGGCGATGTCGGGACTGTAGAGATCGAACATCGGATCGCCTTCCCCGACAGACTCGCCTGAGTTAGAAACGAAAAGCTTTTCGATCCTGCCCATAGTCCGTGATGAGGCCTTCCATCGTCCTCCTTCGATCTCTTTGATCGTGCCGGTAACGGTGATACCGTTTTCGAAGTGGCTGATAGTCGGATGTTCAACCGAGATATTAGCTAAAAGCTCTTGCGTGGGGGAGAGATTGACCGTGCCGATCAGGCTGTCCATGGCAGGATCGGAGGCGACTCCCGACGATTTCTTCACCAACTTCATTCCACAGATCGGGCAGTCACCCGGATGATCGCTGACGACTTGCGGGTGCATGGGGCAGGTGTAGATTTCTGATTTTTGATTATTGATTTCTGAATTCGGCGCTTGTGCTTTAGAGCGAATGGAGTTGAATATCAGGAAGCCATTCAGGGTCAAGCTGAAGAGGGCGACGAAAATCCAGATGCCGATATGATTATTTTTTTTCATGGTTAATTCTCTTTTACTGTGTCAGGCGCAAGGGTTCCCAGCGCCGCTAACAACTTTGCTCTGACTCCCCACGCTTCCGCGCGGGACATCGACAACTCCATTTTCGCCATTACCAGGCTCATTTGGGCTTGCGAAAGTTCCATAAAGGGAGTTTTGCCAGCTCGATAGTCAATCAAAGCTGTTGCGAAGAGTGACTCAGATCTGCCAATGACAGTCTCTTGAACGAAGGCGCAACAGTTGTTTTGCTCCTCCCATGAGGCGTGGAGTTGCCGGATCTCGCTTTCAAGCACAAGGCGGAAGTCGATGACCTTAGCTGACGCGGATAAACGCATTGCCGTCATCTCGGCGCTCTCAGCACGCTGATTTCCCTTATTAAATAGCGGAATAGGGAATGTTACTCCCAAAGAAATCATATTCATCTGGTTGACTGTCCCGGTAGGAAGCGCCATTCCGTCGGCGCCAACTCCTCCCATCAATTTCAGGTCGGGCTTTAAATCATAAGCGAGCATCACATCCATATCGGGATACCAGTTCAGGCGGGACCGTTCGACATCTTTTTGAGCGGCGGTTGCCTGCGCAAGAGCTTCCCTGACGCCCGGTGCGTTACCAAGAATTTCAGGGGAAAGAAGCGAATCCAAGAGCGGCAGAGACGGGAGTCCTTCGGGCAGACGGGCTTCGGCAAGGAAGTTAGTATCCAGCGGCGTGCCGACTACATAGGTAAGTTCAGCTCGTTTGCGTTTGATTTCGCCTGCATTGGCAATTAGTTTCAATTTCCAGTTTTCCTCTTCGAGCCGGGCTTTCTCGATGTCCGACAACCTGCCCATAGCCGAACCTGCCATCCATGTTGCCGCTTGCGTCATCTCTTCGGTCAAGCGAAAACCCTCTTTAAGCAATAGTTTTTCTTCCTCAAGCGCGGCGAGTTCGTAATATGCCATTGCCACCATCGCCGCCATGTTCTGGCGCGCCGATTCGAGTCCAAATTTTCCAGCCTCGACGCGAGCTTTGGCGGCGGCTTCGGAAGCCTTCAGCTTGCCTTTCCATGGGAAGCGTTGCATGACTGCGATCTGAAGTGCGGTGGCCGGGTCGGTGTTGTATTTGAAATTGCTTGGAAGATCCATCAGCGCAACGGTCAGCTCCGGGTTCATCAGCGAGCGGCTCATCGGTTGGCGGGCTTCGGATGCCTCCACCATGCGACGCATGGCGTCGAGATCAGGGTGATTGGCAAGGGACGCCCTGATCAGGCTGTCCAGAGCCGGACTTTCTTCAGCCGCCGAGAGGGAGCCAGTATGACCGACAAGGACATACACGGTGAGCAACAGAATTTGGAAGCTTTTTTTAAACTGGGGCAGTTGTCTGTAATGCATAAGATTTTCTTTGTGAATTGCTGTTGTATTTAAAATGCAATTGTCGTGCCGGACAGATTTGTGCTTGGAAGGGGGGGTAACAGGGAGAAAGTATAGAAAGGAAATTTCAGGAAGTGAAAGATTCTTTCAATAGAGGAGAGGTTCAAGGGTTAAAAGGTTAAGGTGCAGGGTGCAGACACTCTGCGACAAATGGACACCCGCCCAGCAAAGCTGTTCGGGCTACACGCATTATGGACACCCGCCCAGCAAAGCTGTTCGGGCTACACGCATTCGAATAAGGATGACAGACAGGAATGTCTATCCTCCCCTTGAAGATCAACCGCGGATGGAAATGTTAACAGTGAAGCCAAACTCTTGGGATTTCGAGGAAGTTTTGTCGTTCTTCTGGAAGCTATAGGTGTAACGGAATCCGCCTCGCACTGCTGATGAAAATGTGTAGTCGATGCTTGGGGAAAATGACCATGAGTTACTCAAACCGTTGGGGCTTATACTGAAACCTTGGTCGCGAGCTGACTCACGCTTAGTGTTATTGCTGGTGAAGGACACCGAGAAAGTAGTGCTGTTGTCAAACCGGCGGTTCTTAAATGGCCAGACAGGAATCGGGATGCTGAAACCTTTACGGGAGGTGTAACTTCCGGTGACACTGATGGAGGAGGTCGTGTTACGGCTTTTGGCGGCGATACCTGTTCGAGGATCCTGAACGGTTTGATTCCAGTTATAGCGGATGTTGGTACCAATGCCGCCTTTCCATGCGAAGGTGATTCCCAGCAGAGGCTGGAAACTCTTTTCATAATCGACGTTAGTAACGTCCTTGGTCGTATCTCGATTGACTTGTCGCCATTGTTCTGTTTGGGAACCGCTAAAGTTATGATCGAGACCGATCGAAGTTGCTATATCTTTCAAGTAGGGAAGGCTTTCCCAGCCAGTCCAGCGCACACCCCAGTTGGCGGAGGGAACCTTCTTGATGCTTACTTTGTCCTTGCCAAAATACATAAAGACAGGGCGCTGGGTTGAACCAGATATTTGTTGAGCATAGTTTCGGTTATCGACAAAGTTCATCTCGATATTATTTATGGTAAGATTTTGGGTTATGTCGAATCCGGTACTGATTCTGTTGCGGATACTCAGGTTGAAATTTTCGCGGAAATAACCTTTCACCGTGTCGATACCTGGATTTTTTGTGAAGCCCAACCTGTAAGACCACGAAGCTTGCCCCTCGGCGATGCCGGTATTGGAAACATCGCCTGTCTGATTATAGGAGTACTGAATATCGCGGATTTTCGAGATAAACTTCTTCACTAATAACAGTGGATTAGGTGGATTGATTAATCGCTTTTTTACTGTGAGCGTATCCCCCCCCAGCGTATCGAGACCCAGAGTATCGATGGGGAGTCCTTCTAACGGGATCGATACTTCACTTTCAATCGATGGTTTATCCGATTCATCATCAAACATCATCGGCAAACCATCAGGACCAAGATCAGGAATTCTCATTTTTTGAAAATCTTCCGGAAGGTTCCCGGGCATGGAATTGCCCTTTCCGGAACCAGATTTGAGGTTGGAATTCGATTCGTCCTGATCTCCGCCTAATTTAGGATCGACGTTACCGGTTTTCCAGCCGGAAGTCAATTGCGGCAGGCGCAGTGTGATTGTACCGGTGAAATTAGCGTTGGCTCTAATTGAACGATCTGCCGGACCAAGATTTTTGCCCCACCTCCATGAGTAGGTCGTCGCATAATTTGTTTCAGTTCCCAGCCAGCTCACGAACACCGGATTGAAACTGCCACTAGCCCGCTGACTCAGCTCATCATCGACAAAATAATAGCCAAACCCCTTCCAGAATAGTTTATCCTTTATCCGGATGATGTCTTTAGCCTTAGCTTGTTTCCAGCCGAGTGTGTCGAAGTGACGGCTCGAATCGGTGGTGTGCCAGAAGATCGTGCTGTCAAGGCTCGACATTCTGTATGCCGCCATCGTCCGCATGGTGTCTTCGACAACCCGGCTTGAACCGATTGTTTGGCTAAAATCGAAATTCATTATCGGGAACGGTCTCCAGCCGGTCGAGTAACTGCGGTCAATGGTAAAAGTTGTGTCGCCGGTTCTGACTCCATCGCGTCGCAGGGTCCGTGAGAATTTCTCGCTCCCATTTGCCGAAAGGTTGAGACTGGTTGGGATAGGCCTGAAAGTGCTTTCTGATAGGTTGTTCAGAACAGGAATATTCGACGCCCAGCCAAGCCATTGCAGTTCTGGTGGTTTTTCCATTGAGAGAACATAAGACGCGGCTCCAGTGGATGTCCGCGAGTATTCGAGGAGCAATTTGTAATCTCTGCCCCAAATTTCCTGAAAGCTTCCGTTAATTTTGAAATTGTCGAGTGTGACCTGAGTCAGGAGATTATCGCTTTTACCAGACTTAGAGAATCCCCCTTTGAAAGTAGATGTTTTATCGGTTGAGACGAGCGAATCAATGGGTCCCTCGTCCCGTGGGTCTTGACGAAAGCGATTAGCATTAGTCAGGTCGCCCATGAATCGCCGCCAAAGACCCGGATTCTCACCCGAAACGGAGGTCAATTTCACATCGCTGTTTGGTTTATATTTGGGGATGGATACATCCTGCCGAAAATTGAATCCAATAGGGATGTGGACGCCGAGAGGCTTATCGAAAATCTCGCCAAGCTGTAACTCGGCGTTGAAGTTACCAGTCAACTGATCCGCTGGATCATTTCTGGTCCGTTCATTCAGGTTGTGGAAATCTGCCTGACGTTGAGTCAGATCGACTGAGAGGTCCAGCAGATCGGCAAACGCCATTCGTGTCTCACCTGACGCCGCCCAGCCGGAATTTCGATAAATATCAGAGACTCGCATCTCGTCCACCCAGATTTCGACGCCGTCTTGAGCGGTAATTTCCTGTCCATGGTTTTTTAACCCAATTTCAAGGAAGCCGATGTTTCTGAGTGAGGGTGTGCCTACAACTCTGATAACGTCACCATCGGGCAGGATGTCGTAATCATGAGTTGAGTCGCTTTCCCGCAGGAACTTCAACGATGCGAGTCGCTCGAGATCGATGATGATTTCATTCGAGGAGGCCCAGCCCGGAGTGAGGCGCTGAGAGTATTCGTAATAATGTGCCTGACTTCGGGCACGAGGGACTTCGGAACCGAATTTCAGGAACATTTCGAGATCGAGCGGACGGCCAAAATGGTCAACTAAAGCCCCGTTGTCGCCGCCTCCATGAACGTACATTTTGAGTTGCCGATATTCGAGCAGGTTCATCTTCTGGGTGAGGACTTTCTGAGTTGAACCAACTTCCCCGGCGCCAAGCCTGTTAATCCGAATCGCCAGAGATTGTTCTTTTTCACGAAGACCGGTGGCGGGATCCACATCCCCGGCAACACCGGGAGGAAGATCGTTGTTATACTCAGGATTATCATGAGTATTGATAACGGCAACACTAATTGGATCACGGAGACCTCCGCGGTCATCTTCGACCTTCACTTCCCGCCATTCATTGCCAACGATCTCCATTGAGGCAATTCTAATCGGTATGAATCTTGAGGTATGGAAGCCGGTGAACCACATGCGAACGTAGTCGAACTGGGTAAAGTTGGGCTTGCCAACGGACAGTGTGTCAGTTAGCGGGATGCGGTACAGACGCCAGCCCTTGTCCTTGTCTGATGGTAATCCCAGACCACCCACGATATAGCGGTTCAGGTCACCTTCACCAAGATCGAGTCGATAGCGGTAAAAATCGTTGGCGCCATCGGCAAAGCCATCTCCGGAAAGGTCTTCGGTATCAGGGATGCGCCCCCCTTCGTCGGATGGTGATTTGGTGCCGTTTCCTTCGGTACCATTCAGATATCGCCATTCGTTGCCTGATGCGTTGGGAGCCCAGTCGTCGTAGGAGGGGAGGCTATCGTATTCGATGCCATTGATAAAGCTATAGTCGTTCGGATCAAGCCCGGCTTTGCCATCGATACCGGTATCCTCTTCCTTTGTAACCGTGCCGTCACCGGTAGTAAATCCCAGACGAGGGTGGTCTTCAGTGTTGGATTTACCATCGGGGATGACGTCCTCCGAGATACGTCCCAAATCGAAATAAATCGTCCCTTGTCTTGCTGAGTGAGCGTTAAGCCAGACTTCGATGTACTTGGATTGTGACTGGTCGGCATAACCCGGTCCGAGGTAGCGCATCAAGCCACCCCAGCTTTTTTCTTGCTCGATTCCCGCCGGTTGAGGATCCCCCCATGCACCCCACCAGGGCTGAAAATCGACCTCAAGAACTTGTATCGTTGAATTTTGAGCTTGAGTCTCGCGCTCGGGCCAGATTTCAGAAACCTTAATCGGATCCGGGTTGTACCAGATCAGCCGCCCACGCTGACGCCCCCACCTGCCTCCGCCGCGTGAGTCGGGCAGTGGAAAGCTCGAAGGCGTCCATTGGCGGCGAGTGATCCCGAGCGGAGTAGAACGTTTGATCGATTCAAAATCATCGATATAGGCGACGCCGTTTGGATCCCCTGTCGATGGAGAGGAAATGCTGTTGGGATTGGGGAATACCTGAGCGATCTCGGCGCTGAAGGTGATATTAGATGGCGCGTCAGTTTCGATCAACGGAAGCCAATCGACCGCGCGAGTGAGGAACTCCGGTTCGAACCGAAGTTGGGTATTGATATCCCAAACGGTGTTCTCTTTAGGCTCGCCTCCAACTCTGACCCGTTGTTCGACCGTCTTCTGGCTCAAATGCAAGAGTGTACCGCCGATAGTCGAGTTCTCCCAAAGCTCATATTCGGCGCGTATCCCTAACATAGTTTGGGTATCAAGTTGAAATATCTGGCCGGTCTCGTACTTAATCTCGAGATCGGCGCCCTGTGCCGTTGCATCCTTGTTAATTATCGTCAGAGAACCGGTAATATAATCTATGGAGTAGTCGGTTCCGCGCGAGAGTCGTTTGCCGTTGAGAATGACTTCCTCAGACCCCTCCAGCACGCCGAAGCCGAGACTGTACGTACTGCTGGCGTCAGAATATTGGACAATAATTGTAAAATTTGATTGAAGCCTTTCCAGTCCGCCTGAGCCAGGAGAAGTCGAGTAGAGGACGGAATCTCGCTCGGCAACAGGAAGTTTTATCGGAACCTCCCTTGATTCCCCGGCTTCATCGATTGTGAACCAACCCTCTGGATCGAAGGGCTGAAGATCGGGGAAGCGAAGCTCGCCAAGCCCGAAGTTGACAAACATCGGATCAATTTTACCGTCTTGCCCGGCGATACCGACGTTGAACAAGTCGAGATCAAAAATGGCAAGCCACGTAAGTTTTTCCGGACCGATGTCAGTGCCTGCGCCCCCACCGTCTTCCGATTTAGTGATTTTAGCTGAAAAGCTCTCTTCGGTGATTCCTGTTGCGTTGAGGTCGTAGATATTGCGCCACATCATTTTCCATGTTGAGTCGCTTGGTTGAGGTCCTTTCGGTTGAAGTAACTTAAGGATGAACGGATTACTTTCATTATTGTCAGATGGATCGAGATCCCCAAAAGTCCCGGCCGCTGACGACCACGCGGCGGCAAGGATGGTTTCATTGTCAAGCGAGCGAGTCAATCGGATCCAACCTAACTCAATGTCGGACAGATAATCAGTTCCCGGCTCGAGTCGAACGAAACTCCCCTGCTGGTGCTGTTTGTCTCCCTGTTGTTGGTCGTTGAATTGCTCATGAGGATCGAAATACGCCCAGCCGGCAACGGCGTTCACGTCTTCACCGGAGCGGACAGATTTATAAACATCGAGTTTGGTAATAAGCGGTGCGAGCCGTGTTCTGAAATGGTTCAAGTTGGCGTCGTAATACTTATAATTTTCCCGGTAATCGTAATCGAGAAAGAAGTAGCGTCCCTGAGCGAATTGGCGGGGCTTGATATTGACGCCTTCACTCTTTTGAGCGCCGCCGGATATTTTTTTAGAGTTCTTCTCGCCCTTGTCGAGACTGGCGATGGTCGTAAGCTTAAGCGCGCCGAGCTTGGATTCGGTTTTGAATCCAAACAATCCTTTGTGGTTACTTGAGGCCGTTGCCAGCCTTGAGCCCCCGAGGCTTAAAGAGACATTTCCCGCCTCGACCGACTGAATAATTTCGTCTTCTTCACCTTTGTAGCGCACCCGGAGGCTGTTTTCGAATTCAAACAATTTCTCCGAGTCTTGATCGATCTCGACTGAGACCTTCTCGCCGACTTTCCCTTTGATGTTGAACTGTTGCTTCTGGTTGATTTTAAAGGCGTAGTTGGTTGGATTTTTGTTGTCGGCTTGAACTTCGTTTTTCTTTTCGGTAGTCAGGCTTCCATCGATCTGAATAGCCCCGGACACCGTTAGTCCGATATTGGGACCACCAAAAATTCGTTGCGCTCGTTTTGATTTGAAAACAGGAACCTCGACAATCAGCCCTAACCCTTCCTTTTTTTCAGCAGTAGGAAGTTTGGAGAGGATTGACTGCCGCCGATTTGCGCGATCGAAAAGGGCAGTCTTCCTCGCCATGTAATCGTCTGAGGGGAGCGCCCCGTTCATGGCAATATCGGAACCGTTGAGCGTCGAGGTGAAGGTGATGAAGCCGGTAGCTGAGTCGAGAGAAGACTTGACCTCGAGAATCATCCCGATTGTGCCAATGTTGGTTGGGTGCCACGGAGGCGGTTCGGTTGTGTCAGACACAGCCGAAGTGGCGTTGCCGGTACTGTCTTTTCCTGACCACACAACATCGACCGGAACTGCATCCGGAAGACCAGTTTTCATGCCGGGTGGTTCAATCGATGGCAAACCCAACGAATCGGGAACGATCTCCGAAGGCTTTTGCTGAGTTGAGTCGGGTGAAATGTCAGGAGCTGGAGCTGTGGATAAAAGCGTATCTGAAGTGGAAGTATCGGCTGTAACGGTATCGATTGTAAGTGAATCAAAGACGAGCGTGTCGATCCTGGTGGAATCGAGCAAACTATCGACTAATGCAGAATCAGCCAGGGCGGAATCGACGGCAGAGGTATCCCATATCGTGCTGGAAAGCCCGATGTGGGGGGGGAAGCGGACTGGGTCAACCATCTGATCGAGCGGAGTTATCCTCCGGAAGCCGATCGCGGCAGACGCCGTACCGTACGATACCAGAAGCGCGGCAAGTGAGACTGTCCGAACGGAGAGTCGCCAGTTACAGCGCAGTACTTTCAGCATGCGGGTTTGGAACCCCTTAATTAACTACCAATTGGTATCGAACGGTTCGCGGGCACCTCTAATGGTTTGGTGTCGAAATGAAGGTTATGCGGTTTCAACTCCGCATACGTTGGCATAATAAGGTAATTTACGATTGAACTTGGTATAAAGCAAGCAAATAAATAGCCTCTCCTTTGAGAGCGGTTTTTCAAGCCGCTCTTGCGTACTTTGGATCACTATCCGAGATGTGCGGCTTAAAAAGCCGCACTCCAATAGACTTTAAATGCGGTGCGGCTTAAAAAGCCGCACTCCAGAAGGCTTCAAATGTACCAATCGGCGGAGACGCCTGCGCTACCGGTAGTATATTTATTTTTTCCTCGCTTCTCATACCAAAGAGCCGTTACTAAATCCGTTCAGCACTTGATTCTTTATGGAAAAAGCATTAAAATAACGATTACATTTCCCGCATAGTAAGCGCCGGTTGAAATCTAAAGCAAATCATCTTCCCTCCTATCCAAATTTTGGGAGTCCCGTTATGGCTTCGTTACGGTCTAAAGTTCACTTTATCCTCTTGTCGCTGGCGATACCTTTTGGCGCCATGGCCCTCGAGGTAAGTAGCTCCGTCTCTACGGATCAGATCTGGCGGCGCGGGGATTCACCTATCGACGTCACCACTCTCATCACGGTCGAACGCGGCGCACAGCTCACTATCGAACCGGGGGTGGTGGTGAAATTCACTTCCAATGCCGGGATCATCGTTTACGGCAACTTCGTCGCCGAGGGAACCGAGGCGGCTCCAATCGTCTTTACGTCGTCGGAAAACGACCAACCGGGTTCGTGGGGCGGGCTCTACTTACGCAATCCCGACTCTCCTCAAGCTTATGACGCGCAAAACAAACCCAACGGCAAGGGCACTCGTCTTGTCCATTGCTTGATCGAAAATGGTGGCAATTCTGAGGTCGAAGGAGGTTCGGTGCTTGGGTTCAAATCATCGTCGCCATATATTGCTCACACAACAGTGCGAAACTCGCTGGGAATAACCGGCTCTATTCGTTGCTTGAATTCGGCCGAACCGTTATTCTACAACTGTCGCATCGAAGGAAATGTCGCTACGCGCGGTGGAGCGATTGCTTCGAGCATCGGTTCTAAGCCCGTGCTGATCGAGTGTTCTCTAATCGGAAATGAGGCCAAGGACAATGGCGGGGCAATCTATCTATCGCTCGCTGACATCAACATCACCCGATCGATTATCAATGGCAATAAAGCCGGCTCAGACGGCGGGGCCATATATGCGGCCCGCGTCGCAGATCTCACTTTAATCGATAACGTTTTCGAAGGCAATCGTTCAGTATCTGGCTCGAACATTCTTTTCATGACCGACCTTGTTGGGACCAATCTCAAAGGCAATAATTTCGAAGCATTCGGAATGGCCATCAAACTTCAAAAAGCTGAAAATTCAGTCGATGCCACAGAAAATTACTGGGGAGATCCTGGCGTCGTAAATTTCGGTGAGTTGTTTCGTGACCGCAATGACGATGCTTCCGAACCGCTTATTAAGTATTCACCGGCGTTATACGCCCCTTCAAAAACAATTCCAGTCAATCCTCTTCAAATCAATAAAATAGTCCTCTGTCGAACCGATAGCTTTACCGACGTAATTCCACGAGGCGTAGCGAACGGCGCGCCGTTGCGCATTCGTCTCGAAGGATCGGACGCCAACCCGGGCTTCATCGATGCGATTTCAGTGAATGTCGTCTCAGAATTAGACAATGACGGAATTGTGGTTGCACTTCTCGAAACAGGCCCATCGACCGGTGTTTACACTGGCCGGGCGGCTGTTGCAGAAAAAAGCAACCAAAAGGCTTTCCTTATCGGAAGCCGTGAAGGAGGCAGTGTTTCGATCTTTTCGCCCGTCAAACCGGAACAGATCTCATCTTATAATACATTGACTCCGAAACCCATTGCCGAAAATGTCGCCATTTCTGGCGTCACGGATTTGACGCACCTGACCGATCATCTACCTCAATTCGCCTGGGCGTACTATGAACCGCTTGATCGGCCTCAGAAATCGTTCAAGGTGGCAGTTTCCACTAATGACGGCGTCTCAGTTTGGAACGCTCTGGAAATCACCGGCGAAGATCTGTCTCTGGCACGTGGAATTGTCTATGGAGGGGAAAAACTCGAAGATGGCGAGTCCTACGTTTTTCAGATTACTGTCAACAGCGGCAAGTTCTGGAGCGAACCCGTCACACTTCCCTTTAGGATGAACAGTTTGCCAACCGCTCCGGTTCCCGTCCGCCCCACAGAAGGGATGCTTGCTCCAACTCGGTCGCCTCAGTTAGTGACCGGAATCTCTTCCGACAGAGAGGGTGATGCGCTGACTTACTCATTTGAAATACAAGATATTTCGGGCGGCACAGGGAAACAGGAGAAGTCGGAGCTTAAAGGTGCGGGCGAAGTTGCCTGGACGCCGGGGGAACTGCTTGTTGAAAACGGAACTTATCGTTTCCGGGCGAAAGCGGCTGATTCGTTCGAGTCGGGAGTTTGGGGCGAATATCGACTTTTTTACATCAATTCAGTCGAAGAGTCACCATTGGCTTTCGATATTGTCTCTCCCAATAATGCCGACGTTTATGACCTCCATCCCACACTTGATTGGGAAACGGCAGTCGATCCTGATCCGCTCTCGAACGTGATGTATAGCATCGAAATCTCCAAGGGAGGGAATTGGGCGCAGGGACGAAAGTATGAGAATTTGCCATCGACAAGTTTCCGGCTTCCTGATTCATTGGACAATAAATCCGAATACCAGTGGCGTGTCACTGCAACCGATAACACTGGTCGTAAAACAATGTCGAATCGGGTCGCTAAGTTCCGCGTTGAAACCACCCCATCGGTACCTTTAATCGCCGCGCCCCGTTCGGGTGAAGAGCGAAAACCAGACGCCGCGCTGTCTTGGAACGCCTCAACAGATCCTAATCCCCACGATGCTATTTCCTACGAGATCGAGGTATTCAAGGACGCGACTCAGCCGAAGATTCTCGCCAGCACAACCGGACTGTCGGCCACTAATATCGCCATTCAGCAACTTCAGGGATGGGAATCGCTTGCTGATAACACCATTTACCAATGGCGGGTTAAAGCGCGCGACAACCACAACGCCGCGTCGGAATTCAGTCCGGTTGGCTCGTTTTTTAACAACTCAAGGAACGACACACCGACTCCGCCTGCTACAGTAACAGCTCCTGCCGCAATAGTCACCGGAACAACGACGGTAACATTCGGCTGGCAACCAGGAACCGACGCCGACCTCTCCGACGGTATGAAGACGCTGGTCTATGAAATCGAAGCTGTTGTTGGAACCTTTGAGACTGGCGAGATCAGACGATTCAGATCGGCCGCTGGTGACGCTGAATTGTCCGCGACTCTCGATGATAACAAGGTGTGGAAATACCGCTTGCGGACGGTCGATGACGATGGAGCCGCTTCTGGCTGGACGGTATCGAAGGAAGTGCTGGTCAATTCCGCCGAAGACTCGCCTACTTCTTTCGTCCTCCTCTATCCTGCATCAGGTGAGACAGTTGCCGAGCTTGACTCGATCCGATTGACCTGGGCGTCCTCATCAGACCCCGACTGGAATTCGTCGATCCGTTACAAGCTTGAATTGACTGGAACCGATGGTAAGATCGTCAAGTACGAAACGAGTGCGACTGAATACTTGCACAAAGCCAAACTTATCAATGAATCCACCTACTCATGGAAAGTAACCGCTATCGATAATACAGCCCGAGAAACGGTTTGCAATAGCGAGTTCACTATCCGCACGAACACTACGCCCACGATACCGACAAGGATGGAGATTCCGCCGGAAATCCTGCCAAATGGTCGTCTGACTTGGGGGGCGTCCTCTGACCCGAACCCGCGCGACAGACTTACATATACTATCGAGATCGCCGGAGATGAGAATTTCACGCCGGTAATCGTACACAAGGAAAGCATAGTCAATACATCCGGAATGATCTCGGTTGGCGTTAACGAACTTCCCGGCTTGGAGAAGTTAAAGGACGATCAGGATTACTTGTTCCAGGTTCGAGCAACGGATAACCACGGTTTCAATTCCGCGTGGAGTCCGGGAGCTAAGTTCCGGTTCAACCTTGTCAATGATGTTCCGACTGCTCCCGGCGGACCATTGGAACCTTCAGGCAGTAAGACTATTACCGACCGGTCACCAATACTGAGATGGAACGCCTCGACTGATGAAGATCTCTCGGATCCTGTCGGCACTTTGACTTACGAAGTTCGTCTTGACGCTGATGGCGAGTTAACTAAGAACTCGCTGTACGAATTCAGCACTGCTCCCGGTGCAGTCCAATTCAGCGTTCCGATGCCGTTGACTGATAATAGCCCGTGGGTTTGGGCAGTCAGAGCTAAGGATGATGGTGGAGGAGTTTCGGCGTGGAGTGCGCTACAATCGTTCATGGTGAATGTCCAAGAAGACGCTCCGACGCCGCCGGTCGCGCTGAAGCCCTATAACGGTCAGGCGATCAACACCCTTGGTCCCGTTTGGCTGGGGTGGATTCGGTCGATCGACCCTGACTTCAAGTCGAGCATAACCTATCGCATTGAGTATGGAACATCGCCAAGCCTCACCGGGGCTTCTCAGAGTGCCGATCTGAAGGATTCGACGTTCACAATTCAAGGACCGTTAGAGAATTTGAGTTACTACTGGCGGATTATCGCCAAGGATAACACCGGACTCGAGACAAATTCCAGCATTGGTTCATTCATCATCGATACCCGTCCGACAATGCCTCAACCAGCGATACCCAGCGGTGGAGTAGAAGTGAAGCCTGATGGCAGATTTGCCTGGAGTGGTTCCGTCGATCCCAACCCGGCCGATGTAATTACTTACACGATTCAAATATCAACCGACGCCGGGTTCGGAACGACTGCCGTAGAATTGTCGGGATTGAAGGAAACGACGGTGGTGATGTCGGCTCCCGGACTAAAGGGAAAACTTGCTGACAATCAGCATTACTACTGGCACGTCAGAGCGACCGACAATCACAAGATCGAATCGGCGTTTGGGTCTGTTGCGGAGTTCATTTACAACGAGAAAAACGATCCGCCGTCATCCTTTATATTAGCATCTCCAGCAGACGCCAGCCATCACCAGCGGGGCGAAATCAAGCTGAACTGGAGCAACGCCGACGATCCCGATCCGGGATCACGAATCACCTATACTCTGATGGTTGCCCGAGACGCCAAGTTCACTGACCGAACCCAGCGTTTCACCGGGCTTTCGTCTGGCGAATTTACAGTTCCGTCTGCGATGATCGAAGCTGGGGCGACGTATTACTGGCGGGTTTCCGCTGAGGATGGATTGGGCGGAACAACCTACGGTTCTGGTTCCGATAAAACACCTTGGAAATTCCAGATCGACATGCCTCCTCCGCCACCACCCCCGCCGGTCGAGCCACCGCCTGTTGCGCCAGCTCCGGGGACCGGAACGCCGGGACAGTAGGTTATCGGCCAAATTTTATAAAACAAAGCTGTCAGCCAAACCGGTTGACAGCTTTGTCTTTATTAAGATAGCACGGCCAAGAAATCATTTCGCATCCGCGTAGGACATGCGTCTCGCTTGTCTGTAGTAATACATGGTCAACCGGGACGGTTAACCTACGCGATTGGCTTTGAACAATGAAAATACTTTCAAGCGATACTATAAGCCGTCCACCCTCTGGGGTTGACGGTAGATATTTAGTAATTATTTAGTTACGCTGTCAACCCCAGAGGGTTGACAGCTTGCGTCTTAATTCTCTGACAGCCCCTTCACCGGGAATGGAAACAAAGCGAATCCCCTTGCTACAGGCAACATGCTCGTTTTTTGACTCATAATAACAAAACATTTCTCTTCTGGAAAATTATTCCACCAAAAACCATACCGGTAACTTGACTTTCGTCTCATCTCTTTGTATTCTATTATTTCCATAAGTGATTCTGCTTCTCGCACAAATTTCAATTCCATTGAGATGTATCTCAACCCTATTCGCAACCGTTCGAAGAACGTTCTATCACCTCGGAGAGATTCATGAACCGTTTATCGCGTTTGTCGATACTGCTATTAGCAGTAATTTTGCTGTTCTCTTCAATCTCTGCATTGTACGCCGCGATGGTCGTTAATCCCAGAGAATTTGAGTTTACAGTGCCTCAACAGGTAGCTGGGCGCGCTGTTCTTAATCTCGCAAATACAGGCGGACCGGTATTGCGATATGGGATAACGAGTAAAATCACTGCAGGATTCAAGGCACGTTACTATCACAATGTTGGCGGGGCGTCGCCCGTGTTCGGTGATTTCGTTATGCAACGTCAAGACGCGCGAATCGATTTCAATTGGGCCGCCGCCGGTCCGCAAAATGGCGTGCGCGCTGACAGCTTCGGAGTAAGTTGGGAAGGAATTTTTATCGCTCCTGAAAACGGAAGATATGCTTTCAGGACCAATACGGACGATGGCGTCCGCTTTTATGTCGATGGCAATCGCTACATCAATGACTGGGTTAATCACAATGCTACCCCACGCGATTGGAATGGGCAACTCAGTTTTGGTCCTCACCGCATTAAAATGGAGTATTACGAAGACCGCAATAGCGCGGTAGCCCAACTTTCGTGGCAGGTTCCCGGTGGTCAAATGGTCATCATGCCCGGTCAATCCGAGCAAGGGTGGATATCATGCGAACCGTCACACGGGAATATTGCGGTCGGTAACTCGGTCGATGTTGCGGTCACCGTCAATACAACGCAATTCGAGGTTGGCGAACAGTATTTCGATACGTTGATCGTTTCCAGCAACGACCAAAATAATCCGACCATAATGATTCCGGTTGCAGTTTCTGTTACCCAATGGCAACCCGGCGCTGTGGAACCCTCCGCTCTGGGAGTCTCACGCGTTATGGAGCCAAACGTTCGTGAACAATCGCAAATTACACTCAGATCCGTAGGCCGTGGCAATTATGATTATCAAGCCGAAATTGTCGGGAATAATCGCGATTGGTTGACGGTTACACCCTCCGCAGGTTCGATTGGTCCGGGATTAGCAAGCACGATCACACTGAATTTTAATTCCACCGGACGAAATCAGGGTGTTTTTACCGCTACGTTAGTGTTAACTGGCAACGACGAGGCAAATCCAACAACTGAGATCCCAGTTACGATGGTGATCGGGATGCCTTTCGGAACTGTTGTCGGGACCGTTACTGACGCACGCACGCGGGAAGCATTGGGCGGCGTCGATATCGGAGTCGTTGGCTATGGCTTTACGACGGTAAGCGCTGAAAACGGCACGTTTGAATTGCCATTTCCAACACAATTGCGGGCTCGTTTATGGGCAATTGCTCCTAACTATCTCAGATTTGTTTCCGATGAGTTTGTCACAGAAGAAGGACAGCGGCTCGAGATCAATCCAACGCTCAGGCAAGGAACGTTCAACCCTGCACTGCCAGAACTCGAATTATTTATTTCTCCAGAAGATACGATGACCTTCCCCCTTGCCGTTCGAAACCGCGGTAACGGAACTGTTTCGTGGAGAGGTGAAGTCGTCTTTGCTGAAGAGCACATCCATCACGCTTGGCAGGAACGGCTCCGCTTTAATATTTCGAGGGAAGGTCTTGAGGACAACCGAATCAACGGCGTCGAATTTATTGACGGACAATTTTATGTTTCAGGCGGCAACGAGGGGCGCGGATTTGGTAAGATTTACGTTTTCGACGCCGCAGGAAACTTCGTCCGCGACTTCAACCAATTCCTTGAAGGCACTGCATTCGGTATGCGCGACCTTGCTTGGGACGGGGAACTACTGTGGGGATCTGACAATGGCGTAATTTATGGCTTCGATACCGAAGGCAATCTCCAGCACCAATTCAATGGACCAATCAACCCCTGCCGAGCCTTGGCGTTTGACCCGGCAACTGGCGTCCTGTGGACCGCCGATAATCAGACCGATCTTTATCGAATTGATCGTGAAGGACAACTGGTTGAGCGAATTCGTAATCCAGGCGGCAGACGGTTTGGGTTTGCATGGTATGAGGGTGATCCAGACGGATTCCCGCTCTACATGTTCACAAACGATAACGCCACTCACGTGATCGCAATCCACAAATACTCACCTGCAAATGGTCAGCTTAGGCTTGTCACCGACCTCGTTGGTCAAAACACGGACAGGGCTGGCGGGTTGGGGATTACAGGCACTTGGGATCCTTACGAGTGGAGTTTGATCGCCCAGATGAATTCGAATGTCGATGCAGTAGTAGTATATCACATGTCGTCCCGTTCCGACTGGATAACACTTCCTGTTACTTCAGGGACGATCGAAGCAGGACAGTTAGAGGAAATCGGAATCGCTCTGAATTCTGTCGGGCTTTTAGAGGACGAGCAATACGAAGCGAGCATCAGGTTTCAACACGATGGATCAGACGGAGAGGTCTCTGTTCCGCTTTCTTTGAACGTCGGTGTGGTTGGCGGAGCGGCAGAGCGAGTCATTTCGCTTACGATGGGTTGGAATCTTATTTCGACAAATGTTCTACCCGAAGGACGGGACAATTTTGTCGGACTCATGGCCCAGCTCACTGATGAGGGTTCGTTGATTCTCGCCAAGAACGGCATCGGAGAATTTTACTGGCCGGCACGAAATTATGATAACATCCGCACGTGGAACGAGTTGGAAGGGTACTGGCTGAAAGCCTCTTCGCCCGCCCAGCTTCGCCTGAGAGGCGAATCCGTTGCCATGGATACGCCGATCAACCTCGACGCTGGGTGGAACACGATTTCCTACTTGCCGCGCATTCCGGCCGGACCGGAAGTGATATTGGCTAATCTTGGCGATAACCTTATAATCGCACGAAACGGAACCGGCAGGTTCTATCTTCCAGCCTACGATTTCACGGATATGGATGTTATGAGGGAGGGCAATGGTTACCAGTTGAAGGTGACTAATGCCGCCGAGCTTGTCTATAGCTTCGATGGCGGTGCCTCCGTGCGCGAACCGCGATACGCCAGCGCGGATTTGGCTTGGCTCCAAAGTCTTCCGGTGACCGGAACGATGCACAACCTGCTCGTCCAGACTTCGCTTGATCCCGGAATCCGTCTCGAAGCGCTCACACCTGAGGGGTTCATCAGTGGTCGTGCAGTTATCGGTGAGGATGGTTTTGCCGGACTGACGCTTTGGGGTGACGACCCGACTACCCCGGCTAACGACGGCTTCCGAGCATCCGAAACGCCGACGCTGAGAGTTGTTGGAACCGACGCTGATCTGCAATTCTCGGTGAAGGACGGCTCATCGGCGTGGAGCGACGGCGGTTTTGGGGTAGTGACGCTGGCGGGAACGATTCTACCGACCGAGTTTGCCATTTCGTCGGCTTACCCGAATCCGTTCAACAACACATTGCACATCACATACTCGCTTACTGAGGCGGGAGAGACAACTCTGAAGGCATTTGATCTTGCCGGGCGTGAAGCCGCGACGTTAATCGCCGGCAACGTGAAGGTTGGGGTCCATCGGGCTGAGTGGGTTGCTGATGGACTACCGAGCGGAATTTATCTGCTGAGGCTTGAATCGGGCGCTAAAAAGGTTTCGCAGAAGGTACTTCTGCTGAAGTAGAAGTGCGAAAGTACGAAAGTACGAAAGTGTGAAAGTGAATGCGGCTCGCCTGATGACGAGCCGCATTTGTTTATGTCGCAGGGTGTCCCACCCTGCTTCCGCGTAGGGGCGCATTCCAATGCGCCCTTACCTCATCAGAACGATCTTCCGGCTTGAATTCCTACCGTTTGCTTCGACCTTCAGGAAATAGACGCCGCTCACCTCGTTCTCAAGCTCGATGCCGAGGGAGTGACTTCCGGCGCTGAACGGCTGGTTTGCCAGGTCAAGGACTTTTCGACCTTCAAGGTCGTAGATAGCGGCGTGAACGAGACCAGTGCGAGGCAGACTGAACTCGACGGTTGCGCGGCCGTTGAAGGGATTGGGGGAAATGGAAAGAGAAAAGGCAGATGGGGCGGCTATTTCGGAAGTCATCGACATCGCCTCTCCTGCCCCAAGCACAAATAGGCTTGTCGCATTGATAGCGTAAATTATCTGGTTATCGTTTTCATTCCGCCCAAAAGCGACATCGATGACATTACCTTCAGGGTCATAATAACCAACCTCGACTGGCCGTCTATTCCAGTCGTTATGGAATAGTCGAACACCTGCCGAACCATCGGCAATACAGATAAAGTCGCTTTCGTCATTTATCACAGCCTTCATCATCGATGCGTTACCTTGCCCATCTACCGGAGTTCGAGTGCGAATGCCACGCCCAACGATCTTATGGATGTTTTGGGGATCGGAGACGTCAAATTCGAGCAACCAACTGCGGTTTGGCATTGCGAAAAGGTGTCCCTGATGTCCATAAATTTCGTGAATGGGTTGAGTCCAAGTCATAAGCCCGAGCGCTCGTGGAGATGTTGGATCCTCAAGGCTGATCGCGAATAGATTCTGACCATTGATGGCGTACATTCTGTCGCCTTCGATAACCGCATTCCAAAGGTGATTATTCAACGGGTTCATTCTGCCGACTTCAACAACATTTGATGGATCTTCGATACTGATGATTCGATAGAATTCGGGCTGAATATTCCCAATTTCATACACATACGGATCTTTGAAAACATACCCGATACCGTTCAATATTTCACCAGGAGGCTGTCCATATCCACCAATACTGCCAAGTCGTTGCGGCGTAGAAGGATCTTCTACGTCAAATGCAACAATACCGCCTTGTCTCAAACCTGCAAACAGGACTCCTTCATCGTTTTGAAATAGATCTTCTACTCCCTCAAGTGGAATTAATCCGATTTCGGTGGGTTGGCTCGGATCCTGTAGATCTACAATACTGATCCAATTTTCCATGGTAACATAAGCCGTATTTGCGTTCAGCAACAAACTGGTAGAATATCCGTAACGTGAATATCGATTCAGCAGGTGAACATTTCTTCTATTGGAAATATCGTAAGTGCTCATTCCCCAGTAGGACTCGAGTTGAAGGCCCGAACTTGAAAACCAAAGTCCATGTCGAATAAATAAATTATTGTCACTCAATCCAATAATCTCCGAGACGACGCGATCCTCAGGTATCGGCTCAGGAAGCACAATTCCAAACGCCAACTCGGGCTCCGCTGGATTGGAAACATCAATTACTTCGAATTCGGAGGTGCCGCCTATCCAGAGAAGTTGGTCGTTGCCCCAGAGCCACGGATTGCACGTAGGATTCGGATACTGAGTTATTCGAGTGATATTGCCTAAATCACGAATATCGTACAACACCCATTCCAAAGTCGCATTGCGAACACCGTAAGGATACCAGTCGAATGCCACGCAATAATCTTCCTGCAGAAATATCGCCATGCAATCTTCGCCTTGGTGTAAAACTGAACGTTGTGGCGAACGAGGATTAGAAATATCGAGGAGCTCAAATCCAGCAGTATCATTCTGATTTGACCCCCAACAGGAAACTGCCAATTTATTTCCAAAGGGGGAAATGCTGGTTGCGCTCCCCGACAACTCATAAGTAGAAAGGTGCTCCAGTCGATCTCTATCTACAAGTTGATACATATCAATGGAATGAAGCGAAGAAGTGTAAAGGTATCTGCTGTCAGTCGCAATCACTCGAATGTCGTAGTATCCGATCTCCTGTTGAGCGATCAACGCCGCCTCGGCAGGATTAGCTATGTCGATAAGCCAGACGTTGGTGCCTTCATAAATTATGCGGTTCATTAGAACTACCGCAACATCCCCGATAACTTTAATTTTCGACTTGACTTGCGGAGCATCCCATAACCTTAGAGACCGTATAAATCGTGGTGCAGAAGGATCTCTGTAATCAAACACCTTAACCTCGCCGGTGTTAAAGCAATTGTAAACATAACCATCTTTGTACGCCACATCTCCAAGGTTATTGGTAGTTTCAAACTCCAGCCTCCCCACCAGTTCAATATCCGACGCTGGTTGGGCGATGGCAGGAATGACTCCGAAAAAAGTCATCAGAGATGCAAGAACGAGAGTTCTTAAGATAGCTTTCATTGTTATGCCTTTTCGTTTATTTTGATTCGCAATGGATTAAGCGGATTTAACGGATTGCTTCATCATAGAAGGTTTTTATGAAAACGGGTGGTGGTTTGGTTATCTCATCAGTATCAACTTTCTGGTAAAGCTCTCCCCGTTTGCATCGAGTTTCAAGAAATAGACGCCGCTCACCTCGTTCTCAAGCTCGATGCCGAGGGAGTGACTTCCGGCGCTGAACGGCTGGTTTGCCATGTCAAGGACTTTTCGCCCTTCAAGATCGTAAATAGCGGCGTGAACGAGACCAGTGCGAGGCAGACTGAACTCGACGATTGCCCGACCGTTGAAGGGGTTGGGGAAAGGGATGGAAAAGTTAAATGATGAGGGGTTAAGGGAGGGGACACTCAGCGGCGTCACGGTCAAGCTAAACGGAACGGTTGTCCTGAAGCCAAGTGCGTTGTGGTCAATGCGTATCTCGCCGGGATAAAACTCGGGTATCAGGCTGGAGGCGTCAAGAGATAGAGTCAGAACTCCCGAATGTCCAGCCTCGATGGCTCCCGCCACAGGTAAAACTCTCGACCATACCGAGCTTCGAGAGATTTGAAGTACCTCGAGATTATAGGTAATCTCTCCAAACCAGTTGACTGTAATCAAGACGGTATTCTGAAACCGGTCGAAGTCGTGTGCGATAAAGGCTCCATAACCACCGATGATAGTAGAGTCATATTGGGAAACCAGCATCGTATCTGAATCTCCCACTTGCATCTTGTATATCATCGAACGACCATTTTGATTAGCCCGAACGTAGATCTGATAGTCGTCAGGATCCAAAGGATAGTATCCAAGGCCGTAAATGCGAAAACTTGGAGAATTGAGTGAATCAACTACTTCGTTACTCTGGGGATCAAATGCGAAAATTGATGTGGTTGTGGCGGAAACCCAGAGGAGATTCCGGTCAGAATCCCATGTCAGATTTTGGATGGTGCGAACTCCCGGCACGGTGGTAATTGAGATAATTTCGCCGTTGAGATCAAAACAGATGAGTGTGTCAACATCGAAGCATCCCCAGAGATTTTCACCGTCCGAAGCAAGGCTTCGGATGCCATATCTAGCAGAATTCGGTTGTTGAGGGAATGCGTCGATCAAATCGCCCTGCCGGTCAAGAACGAAAATACTTTTCACCAAAGTGATAGAGCTATAAGCTGGAATGTAGTACCTGTCATCAACCATCACCGGCGAACGGAAGCGATCTGCGTCCAATATGCCTTGCAGATAATAACTAGCGCGCAACTCACCCACCTCAAAAGCCCAGGCACCAGTGGCATGTGTTTCTGCATGGAATTCAAGGCGTCCGTTGCCTTCATTCTGCAACTCGATTTGAACATCACGCCTTGTTCCTTCCGTTATTCTTATCTGAAGTTCATCCGGCACAGGTGACAAGGTCGGATTGAGTAGCCTGATTTCAAGCGCAAGCGTGTCAAGCATGGCGAGTTCCAGCCCGCTGAGCAGGGTATCATTGTAACCGGGCGCGGTGACGAGCAGGTTGAACTGACCGGCGGGGTGATTGCGAACCAAGAATGCTCCACTGCTGTCAGCGGTCAGCGTTGGCATCCGGGGTTCAAAAATTGTTGCACCGGGGATAACGTTCCCAATGTCATCGCTGCGGACTTCGCCGAGCAGTATTCCACCACGAACAAAGGGGACGGCTCCCATATCAGCGCGCGAGCCGTCGGTATCTGCGGGAGAGTCTGGATCGCCGGTATCAATAAGCGGCGAGACTGACTCATCTTCGGTAGGGAAATTTGCCCAGGAAGGAGAGAGGTCGCCATTGTCGAAGTCGGTGAACATCGGATCAACCTCGATGTTGCCTTCTCCCCAGATGACAACGCCGGATTGAGTGGGAAAGTAAATGTTATCTCGACCTCCAGTAATACATGAATAATCAACAAATAAGGTATCTGAGGCGCGATCTCCTCCGACCTGTGCGGCAACCTGCGATGGGATGACGCAGTTAATCAAGCGAACTGTACAACCGAGGTAAAAGACTATTTCCCCACCCGCATTGCCGTTGAAATCTCTTCCAGCCATGGTGCAATTCATGAAGATGGGGTTGGCTCCCTGGTAAACGCCAATCGCGTCACCAAAAGGATCGGCATAGTTATGGTGGATAAGAGTATTGTTGATAATCGGGTTGCTGCCCTGCCGTGAAATGTAAATTCCACCTCCTGAACGGGATGCATCATTCCCGAATATCTCGACATTATTGATGCCGGGTGAGGAGCGTTGCAGAAAGATGCCTGCACCGTAGCGTGCGGAACAGTGTGTAATTTTTAGGTATGAGAGTTCTGGCGAAGAGTCGAGGCAATGAATTCCACCACCGGCCAACTGCCCGTCCAGATCACGCGAGCCGGTTCCATTTCGCAGGGTGAACCCGGTAAATCGGGAGTTGTTGTCTTCACCCGAATCGAAGCGGACGAGGCTACCGTTATGGGACAGAATCGTTGCATCGATGTCGGCGGGATCGGCTGTCAGCAGGTAGTTTCCGGCGACGATGATAGCTTTGCCGCCGAAGTTGATCGATTCGTTGTAAGTGCCCCGTGCAACAAGGACGGTGTCGCCCGCTTCGGCAACTTCGATGGCCGCTCCGATGGTAGCATGCTCGGCGGGGACGTTTCGTATGGTTGCGATACAGGGAAAAACCTGTATCAAGACACAGGCAACAATCAGCATTCGATCCATTTCAGGCTCCTCAAGACAATAATAAATCTATTCAGTATGTCCGTAACTGCAAGCGCAGCCCCGTTTCCCAGCCACCACCCACCCTCTTACTCATTATCACGCTTCGATAATTCGTATCTTTCCATTGCACCGTCTCGATCAACCGGTAGCCGAGGCTTTCGTACCAGCGGATCAGATGCAGGGCTGGTTCGGCGGTGTCGAGAGCAAGCTCCTCCGCACCGTTGGCTCGAGCGTGCTCCTCGATGAACTGCATCATCTGGAGGCCGATCCCCTGCCCCTGCAACTCCGGCTCCACCCCGAACTGCCCAATCCCCGCCACCTCCGGGCGGTCGTACCATGGCGAACCATCTTTTTGATTCGGCGGCGCATAGGTGATAGTTCCGACCAGTTTTCCCCCTAAGAATGCAACAAAGCAGTGCCTATTCTTGATGCGTTCAGCCGTGACGTCAGGACCCTGATAGGTAGCCCAATAGCGCAAGCCCATATCGGCAAGACCTTTGTAGGCGCGGTTGAGCAGAAGCGTCAACTCCTCGATGGAGTCTTTAGCGGGATCGAAGCGGCGGATGGTAATGTTATGTTTTATGGATTTGGTCACCGGATCGGCTGGCTCAACTCGTCTTTATATTGCCTTAAAACATAGGACTTTAAATTGTGGAGACTTCGCTGAAACCATGTTCGCTCTACAAATACTTGGTTCACCCGGTTTTTCTTGATAGCAAAGCAAAAGTTAAAATCTCTACTTTTTCTACCGCTCGACATCCACGGAATATCGAAATGGAGTGCAAAAATCAGAGTGCTGTCATTTTCCAACAGAGAGCTGAGGTTGTTTTTGAAATCCCTCTCCACTGCACTCAAGTTGACAATAAAGAGGAATTCGTCGTCAAAATCGACTTTATTTTCAGCCATGACTTTCTTGAGCATTTCAAGCCTATCTGCGGGCAGGTCGCTGAAATCGCTCGAATCGTAGATAATGCTCTCCGGGCGATCTTGCTGATCGATGTAGCAGTAATCAACCGGCAGTTTAATTCTACGATAAATATCCTGCGTCGGGTCAGGCTTTGGATCGTCACATTCTGGATCTTGAGCCCAAAGAATATTCCCTCCGAAGGCAATGATTGCCAGCAAAATGGCAGGGAAATTCTTCATTTTACATTCGGCACTCTGCATTTTCACTCCCCCAATCTCACACTTCGGTATCTGACCGCTCCCTCTTCGACCGGCCTCGTGGTCTGAACCTGCAAATAGTAGTAGTCGTTCGGGTAGTCAACCGGAACCGGATCAACCAGACTTTGCCAGCCGTCCCAGCGGATCAGCTTCACCTCGTCCGTCCACATCTGGTTGCCGCCGCCCTGATTGGCTCCGAAGAGTTGCCAGCGGACATTGAGGAACGCGCACCCGGCCGGCACGGTTAACTCCTGCCAAACGTAGCGCCAGTCAAACGTCCCCTGATGGCGGCCCTCCACAGTCTCATCCGCGCCGATGATGTTTGCTGGTTGGTTGTCGTACCGATAGCGATAATATCTCGCCGAAAGCGCCGCGTCACGACCATTGTTGAGCCTGATCCACCCGGCAAGGGTCAATGGATCTCCTGCATTGGTAGGAATTCGCTGGAGAAGGTCGGTCACGCCGTCCGCCTGCCCTTGGTTCCGCCACAATTTCGATGAGTATCTCCCCGTAACGACGAATTGCGAATCGCGCGCCTCGAAGTTTGAGTTGTAAAGCCAAATCGCCGCCCCCTCAGCCTCCATATTTCCCACGAGCAGAATCTCGCGTCCAAGGCGCACTTGAACATTCTCATCATAAGCATTAGGCAGAAGTTCGGTTACCTCGCTGAGATACCCGCCGGGTTGAATCCTTTGCGGAGCCGACCGATAAAAATCGCCTTGTGGGAAGTAACGGAAATTCACGGGAGATTCGAGAGATCGCTCCTCGCTTTGCAAAGATTCAGTATTGAGCGAAACGACGCCTCTCATCCGTCCATAATCAGCGTAAACTGTGGCATTGAGCGGCGTCGAGTACCCGCTAAGCCGGTCAAGTATCGCCGCGCCGAGGCTACCCACTGCGGGCGTCGGGTAGTAATTATCGACAAAGACAGGTTCGATTTCGAATGACTGAAGACCCTCCCTGGTGAAATTCGCCCACATCAGAGCCGATGGCCAGGTTTCGAAAAAATCTTGATCGAATGCGAAGTTTCCGAGACTTGAGGCTATAGGAACGCCGTTGTAAACCTCAAAACCTTGCAGTACGTGCGGGTGGTGCTGGATGATGAGGTCGGCGCCGAGGTCGATCGCCATGTGAGCTAATTCCCGTGTCGCCGAGTCGATCTCGGCTGGTGGAAAAACTGGCCAATCTGGCGTCCATGCCGGATCTCGGTCTCCCATTGCGGTTGGCGTTAATTCGTATTCGGAACCGCCATGAACCGAGACAATCAGATAATCGCATACTTCATCAGCGGCGGGGACTGTCTGCATGATGTTGTCTGCTGTGAACCAGACATAGCCGTCCTTGTCATATCCGGCGTCAAGGAATGGTCGGTCGCCATAATCGCGACCGGTGCGGTTGCAAAAGCCGAGAAAACCGAATCGGAGACCATCGATGGTTTTGAACGCCGGAGCCATTGCCTCGTACTCGTTCATACCGGCTCCACTGTGGAGTATTCCCGCCGCGTCGAGAAGTTGTTCGCTCTCTTCCAAGCCTCGCGCACCATAGTCGCTCATATGGTTGTTGGCGAGGTTTGCGACGTCAACACTGGCATAGGTTAGTCCGGCGATATTGGCAGGACTGCCGCGAAAGGCGATGCCCTTGGTCGGGTGAACGGTTCCCTCGTCAGTCAGCGGGCATTCGAGGTTAATGACGAAGATGTCCGCCGCGGAAGTCCGGTGACGGATACGCGAGAATATTGCCTCGGGACCGAAGCGCTGGATGATGCCTCCGTTTTGTTCATAGCGGCGCGCCATCATCACATCTCCGGAAAAGGCAAGATTTGCCGACTGCGGTAGGCGGACGTCTCCAACCTCGACTAAGAGGCTTGTTCTTCCGGTCAAACCCTCCACCCCGAGTGCATCGAGACCAACCCGGAAGATGCCGTTGTCTCTGAAAAAGTGAAGTGGTTCGAAGCCCGAGCCGGTTTTACCGTCGCCAAAATCCCAGAGAAGCGACACCCTCGCCGGATCTCGATTTTCGATGTTGGCGCGAAAGCGGATGGCAACTCCCGGCCCTTCGACTGTCGGATCGACAAACCAACGCGCCTTGGGTTGTGGTTCTGGCGGGATAGTGGAGGTTATGTCGGTCAACTCATCGAAGTATATGGTCGCCGCGGGATTGGTGGTATCGTTATCATTGATGAAGTAAAGTTCGTCGATAGAGGGAAGATAACCGTAGCGAATTTTCCAGTCGTAGCCAACTCGCAGTCGGAAGGTTTCCCATCGTGCTCGTCGGCGGGCTTCCTGATTGGCAATCATCCACTCCTCGTCCCAGACGGTCTCCCTGCCATAGAAGGAATAGATCAATCTCTGTGATCCGTCGCCAACGCCAAAAGCCTGCAACTCTCCAGACGTGTCGCCATCGACTGACATCACCGAAATCTGCCAGACAGTTGTATCGCTGATTACCTGCCGTCGGAAGGGGAGTCTTTTCCAGGTGTTTCCGTTAAGTCTTAGTGACTGTTCGGACGGTGGGAATGCTTCGTCGCTGGTAACGCCCCAGCGGTCACCCTGAACGTCTTGATCTTCATCGTAAGGGAGCAGGTTGACTTCACCATCCTCGAAATCGAGCAGGACGCCATCCTCCCGATCAGTAATGCGTGACTTGCGCGAATTTGAATCGGGGCCTCCGTAGAGAGCCTTAACAGCGAAGTAACGAGCCGTCCCTTGATCGGAGCTATAATAATTATGTGTCGTGAAGTCCACAGGGTTAAGCGCTGAGGGACTTATGCCGGAGTAAACCAGATAGCCTGAAAGATCGAGATTACCCAGACTTCGTCGAGAAGGAATCCAATCGAGGGTGACGATGCAATCGCTGACGGTAAGCTCGATTAGTTCAACAGCAAGGGTTTCCGGGGGCAGAGGACTGGCTTGATAGGCTTCAAAAGCTGGGTAGGTAGAGCGTAGGCTCCTTCCCGCAAAGGCGGGGCAGGCAAGGAGGACGGCGAAAAGAAGGCTGGCGAGAAGTTGCATCGCAGTGCCAGATTAATAGGTTGTGCCAATAAGATAGTAAAATGAAAGAGGAAAGGCAAGTATAGGGAAGGAAACGGGGAAATTTGGCATTCTTGCCGAAGGGCGTCCTCACCCGACGGGATATTGTCGCAGGGTGGGGACACCCTGCGACACCGGGTAAATTGTATCGTTATCTCATCAGGATGACCTTTTGAGATAGGGATGAATTCCCGGACTCAAGCCTGAGAAAATAGATGGCGGAAGGGAGACCGGCGGCGTCCCAGACGACCTTATGCTCGCCCGCGCCGTACGATAGGCGTCCCTGCCTGTCAAGTAAATCAGCAACCAGACGGCCTTGAAGGTCATAGATCGTTAAACGGACAGGCTGGGACGCCTGTTGTACGGTGAAGGTGATGGTAGTACTGGAATTGAATGGGTTGGGGAAGGCGGAATAAATCTCGAAATTGGCAGGTGCAGGATTTTCGTCAGGTGTCGATATGTCAAGATAGTCGACAAAGTCGTACACCCCGATCGACGAGCCCTGAGCGAACAGAGCATACCTCGAGTCTTCAGTAAGCATCACATAATTTATGGATTCATTCAGTACAACTGAAGTCACTACACCCGGTTCACCCCAAGCTACCTGTATTACCAATAATCTCATCGTTGTTGGTTCATAAATGATTGCCTGATTTTCGGTGATTTTGAGGAACTGGTAGGGAAGCCTATTCTGACCGTAGTCGAGATCCAGTTCACCGCGGAGAGACGGATGCTCGATATCGGAGATGTCATATAATTGATATATCTGGTGATAAACATAGATGTCTTCTGACGGATTGGTAACGTCTACATGATTCAGATGCAGTCTGTCGCCTACTACAGCGAAATCACTCAGATAAAGATCACCCAATTCGATTTCGAATGAAGTCAGAAGATGGCGTTGTGATGGTATTGAGATGTTGTACACTCGGACTAAATTCTGATCTTGGATAAATAGTTTTTCACGAGTACAGGAAAATTGGTTTGTATAGAATGTCGTATCGAGTTCAACGTCATCCGGATTTCGGCAGTCAAATATCTGCGCACCATTACCAAATGGGATGTAAAGATACCCGTCTTGGAAAACGATTGCCTCACTCAAACCCCTCATAGCCTGAACTGTCGAGCGGATAACAGGATTTGCTATATCGGAAATATCGACAATACTGATAAACGTGCTGTCAGCATAATAGGGGTTGTCATGATAAACGATGGCGAGATTGGAGTCAACCGCGACTGCTTGAACCGCCGCAATCCAAGTCCAACTTCCAAGCTCCCTAAGGTGCAACGGATCGCTGGCATCGTAGAATTTTAATCCCGCCGATCCGCACGCGGCAAGAAGCAAATCATCGTCATGGGCGAGGTGAGTAACCTGCCCTGCATTATTCAGAACGGAGAGTTCGTGATATTGATCGTCATCTATTTCATATGTTACAATGCCACGATTCTCAATAAGTGTAAGTTGTTCGTCCTTCTGAATGGCGTATCGAACACCATTGGCGGGAAGCGCAGTTGTGCGTTCAGGTGATGCAGGGTTATCGAAAGACCAGATGGATAGAGTATCATTCACCGCCATCATCAGGTCATTATCATACCACCCGACCCACCTTGGACGTGACGATTCTATTCTCGAAATCTCGGACAGAAATTCAACGGTATCATTTTCGTTGCAGTTGAGAATGCTCGGGAGCACTGCCAATAATTGACCATCGGGCGACAATGAGAAACTGTTGACTTCGGCATCGAATGCACGATAAAATATCGCTTGGGGTGAATTGGGATCGGAGATGTCAAGAACTTCTATTCCGATGAATGCACCATTCCACTCAGCGGTGTCCACAACTCCAAATCGGTACAGCCTGTTTTCATAGGTCTGAGCACTATAACCGGACCACCATCCCATACGATCACCACTGCGTTCCCACGTTTGTCGTGGACGAGATCGATTTGTGATGTCGATTAAACGTTCTTCAGTTTGAAATATGGTGTAATCTACCTCATGATGGACGACCCACTCCGAGTAGGTATAGATAAAATCCCTTGAATAACAAAAAATGTTAGGGTAAGGTACGTGAATAGACCCGATTCTATCGGGGGAGTCAGGATTTGACAGGTCGTAGAATCCGATTGATCCCGGCGATGAAAATGCGAACATCGTCGTGTCGTCAAGCGGTCTATATAAGTTTGCCGAAAGCCTAAAGTGATTCTCGAGCCGCGGATTGGCTGGATCGGCGTAGTTGTACACCTGCAACCCATTCGGGCCGGTCGAGATATAGAGATAGTCGCCTGAATACCAGATGGCTTCGACGCCATTCCAGAAATGCCCAACCCGCTCGACTTCGCGAGGCTGAGCTTGCAGTCCCGATACGATCAAGAGAATGGCAATTGCTTTCAGTGCTTTCATTTCTGATTCCTCCTATCGAATAAGTAACATTTTTCGAATGACAGTATGTGTGCCTGCTCCCAACCTAACCAAATAAACCCCACTCCCCAAATCCCCTGCATCCCAGACAACCTTGTGATCGCCAGCGCGTGGGGCGGGCATCCTGCCCGCCAACAAATCAGCAACCAGACGGCCTTGAAGGTCATAGATCGTTAAACGGACAGGCTGGGACGCCTGTTGTACGGTGAAGGTGATGGTTGTCGAGGAATTGAATGGATTGGGAAAAGCCGAAAGGGCGAAGGATGACGGAATATTCTCTTCAACAAGCGGTGCATCTAAAGGTCGGGCGTCATAAATGTCTATTCGACCGGGATTGTTAATATAAAGAATCTCATCATCGATGAACACTGGCCCTTCAACAGGCGTTTCCAATGAGAATACACCTAACGGTCTGAGATTTCGTCCCGGGTAACCATTAAAGTCAAATTTTAGCAAAGCACCGTTGAAAATAACTCCCAAGCATGAATCTGCCTCAAAGAAGTCGGTTAGTGTAGCGGGAAATATGTCCTGATACCGATCCAATGTGCCCAGCATCCGCAGTGAGTCGGGTCTCGTGATGTCAATTACGTCAACTGCCAATCCAGTCGCAAAAACATCTCCATTCATTGACCATTCCCAATACCTTTGCAGAAACAACCTCCCATTCACGACGGTTTGACGAACAATCCGATCTTCGCCATCAAATATCGGCTGATAAGGCCCTCTTACTTGCGGAGACTGACTGTTCGTAATAGAGTAAACTGAAGCGGTTCTCCAATGTTGACAAACTAATAATGTATCAACGACTTCTAATTTGTAGGTTGGTGGAGCATTTAGGTTTCGGACAAGTCTCGGTGAACGAGAGTTACTGATATCGTAAACCCCGACGCCGTTATATCCAGCAATGTAAAGTGCGTTGTCCTTCACTGCGACGTCGAACAGATTACCAAGGTTGGGCCGAATAAGACCAATAGAATCAGGTTGAGCAGGATCAGATATGTCGATTATTTGCACTCCTTGTTGCACGATGGGCACAAAAGCATACTGCCCGGATACTGCCATTCCCCGTGCTCTTCCGATTGGGGTGCAGGAAAGTTCTTCAAGGCGATTGGGATTAGAGCAATCGCTGATTATTAATCCCAAATTATCGACAAGTGTGTATAAGAGATCCCCATGTTTCCAGGAATTCCTAATCGTTCCGGCTCGCCCTAAGATGCTTGACCCCAAGGAAGGCGAAGCAGGGTCTGATACATCAAGTACATAGAGTTCATTATTTCTTGCCAGAGCCAAGCCAATATCGCCTGAGACCGTTAAGAATAATGGTTCATTATTCAGTCCCAATTCTCCAATAACTTCGGGTTGGTTGATATTGGCTATGTTCCAAACCGCTATAGAATGATTTCTCTGAGCCAAATAGACGAGAGAATCTTCAGCAGTACCATACCGTATTTCAAGTGTATCGATAGTCAGTAATAATTCCGGTTCGGCTGGATTGTCCAGTGAAAATACTTTGAATCCCAAATTATCGTTGAAAACAATCAGCTCATTATTTGATATCACCATGTTTGGAGAAAAGACTGCGTCAACCAGCGCAACATACCTTGCAGTATCAGGATCACGCACATCCCAAGTTGATATACCACCAGTCCAACACGCCGCATAGAGATAACCCGATTGGTATGATAGTGCCGTAGAGCCTATATCATAACCCATTCCATGCGAGTCGTAGTACAATCGATTAAGCAGATTGGGAGAACGAAGATCTGTGATCCCGAAAGTCATTAGATTAGAATACCTGTAATAAATTCCCCCGTCAAGCTCTTCGTAGTACGAATCCGAAATGAAACAGAGAGTGTCAATAAGACAATATGAGTATGTCTCGTAAGCATGACCAGCTATCTGTTGGACTTCACGACTCACCGGATCGATGAAATGAAGAACAGCTTTATTATTGCCACAAACCATACCACGATAAATGCTGAGATTGGCAAGAGGTACATACGATAATCTATCGAGCAGTACGGGGTGTTCAGGATCTGAAAGGTCGTATGAAAGGACTCCTTGCAAACTACTTGATAAGTAAGCCGTTTGCCCATCGAGCGTCATGCCCGTTATCGTCCCAGGGAGAAAGAGATGGCTTCCTATTAAGGGAAGCCTCTCTTGAGCAAGCAAAGGCAACTGTAAGACTGCCGATAGAAATACCCAGATAATTTTATAGTGTCGCATAAAAACCCCCGAAAGTTAAGTTTAAAGAAAACTCAGCGCACCAGCAGTACCTTTTGTAACGATGATTTCTCGTCTGCATTTAACCTAACAAAATAAACCCCCGCCCCCAAATCCCCTGCATCCCAGACAACCTTGTGATCGCCAGCCCCGTACGACAGGCCTCTGCGCCTGTCAAGCAAATCAGCAACCAGACGGCCGGAGAGGTCATAGATCGTTAAACGGACAGGCTGGGACGCCTGTTGTACGGTGAACGTGATCGTAGTCTTGGAGTTGAACGGATTGGGATAAACCGAAAGTAACCTGAAATCGGTAATTTCAGCTTCGCTGTCTGGTGCTCCCAGCGAGGAACCCCTTAGCGAAACCACAATTACTTCTTGTCCCGGTTGGCTTGATTCGATGGTCAGAACTGCCCGGTATAACTCAGAAGCCTCAGGCGTAAAGACAATCCACGCCGATTGCTGTGAGGCAGGTTCCAGCAATGTGTCACCGTCATACCCACTCATTCTGAACGGCGAATGTTCCGGTGCAATATGCCATGACAGAATCGAAATGCTGTCATTCCCGACATTGTGTATCGATACAAGGAGGCTGTCGATCCTTCCCGGTTGAACGTCCGCGAATTCAATCACATCAGGCGAGACAAAGATATTCTTGAACTGGATAGCTAACGCTCCCATGTCGGATCGAGTACTGTCAGGATCGAGCGGTGCATTGGGATTGCCGGTATTGACGCAGGGGCTGAATGGGGAGAGGTGAAAGTTTGAGTTCGCTGGATCAATGAATTGTGGATTTGCAGTAATGTTGCCGTCACCCCAGCCCACAATGCCGTTATTGCCGGTTACGATCCCCTCAGCGCCGCCGGCTATGTCGGAGTAGGCAAAGGTGATCCGGTTTGGCGCACCGAACCGGAGGAAATAAACCTCTTGGGGTTCGTTCCCGGTCATAATGCTATTGAGGATTATAGCACTTGAGAGATTCCACTCGAATAGAGCGCCTCCTCCATCAGAGCTTATGTTTCTGGAGATTGTGCAGTTAGTAATTGTCGGTTGGGAATTACCGCAGAACATTCCACCACCATAACCTTCGGCAATGTTGTCTGTTATGATGCAGTGATCGATGACCGGCTTGGCGTCGGTCATGAAAATACCTGCTCCGTCGAGACTTCGACCTCCTCTGATCGTGAAGCCTACGAGTTTTGCTGATTCACTCTCGCTACCTGCAAATGTAACAACGCTACTGTTCACGCCTAAGATACGCGTTGAGTCGATATATCGAGCATCGTTCGTTGGGAGAAAGAGACTGGCAATTAGAAGGTTCTTATGACGGTAATTGATTGATTCGGTGTATTCTCCTGGGCGGACGAGAATGGTGTCTCCGCCAAGCGATCCATCTATAGCGGCCTGGATAGTTTCATAATCGTCTGGAACTCGAAAGAAACGCGGACGGTGGTAGTAGGAATAAACAGCGTTATAGAGTGGACGGTAAAACTCGACAGAATTGGCGTATGTTTGATAAGTTGGTACGCCATCAGGGGGATAAAAATCCAGAATTTCTTCGGTGATGACATCGGGGAATTCGTCGTGTTCGACGTGCATATAGTTCTCGTTGGTACTCAGAGGATCCCGATGATCGGTTGAGTAACTTCTTTGAGGAGACAGCCAGCCGACTAAATTAGCGAGATTGTTAGAGATGGGGTATTCATAGTTGTAGTAAATCCCCCCTTGATCGTCCCAGACCGAATAATAGTCATCGATGCGAACAGCGTTGTGGTCAGCGTTCCCGATACTATTGGCGGCTATTGGGTAGAGTGGTGTCAGGTGTAGGAAATCGAAGTGATTAACTCGGTCGATTACAGGACTGTCGGGATGGTTATCCGGGTAGCAGGATATAAGACATTGGCCGAGGTCACGGCCACCGCTGTCGTAACTATGGATCGGTATTACCAATTCATCGGCAATTGAATCGACACAAGCATTGTGGGCTTCGTTGAAAGCGCTTCTGTTTCCAACGCGAGTCGGGTCGGAACGGGACCTTGAATTGTCGTAAACACCGACTTCCGTCCATCTCAGCTCACGCCCTGCCCCGGCAACAAACATCGCCGACGCACCCATTGAGATAAACGCATCTATTCCAATAAATGGCGTGATAAAATCGTCGCACGGATGGGGAATTTCGAGGATGACTTCGGGGGTTCTTGCGTTAAGATTGAAAATATAGAGACCCCACCCGTAGCGGAAAGAACCACGCACATCATCGGCTTCATTTTCAGTTCCATTGTCGTCGAAGTAGTTGTTATCAAGTACTTCTCTGACCATCACATAACGTTCGTTCCGGTCTTGCAACACCACAATCTCAAACAATTCTGCGAAAGCCGAACTGTCGAGAATTGCCGCGGCAGTATCCACTTCCCCGGCAAGGATATTGGCGAAAATCGTGTACCAATCCTGAATAATTTCATTGGGATTCTGAAGACTGTCCACAATCTGATAATTTCCGAAACCGTTGGTCTGGCGATCCAGCTCAACGGGACCATAGTCGTTGTAAGCCGGACGGACAATGCCTTCGGAGACATGGCTGACCCAATTATCGTAAGCACAATTATCTTCTTGGCCAGCAAAAAACTCCAGCAACGAGCCTGACTCTTCGATGATCTCTGCTTGGCAGAGGCCGCCAATCAAAAGAAATAGCGTCAAAACGACGAGTGGCGTGTTTCGATGGACTTTTTTCACGAGCAGTGTCCGGTTTTGGTTTCGGTTGATTTCTGTATGTTGGCGAGTCTGGGCAGGCAGTGCGTGTTTACTAAGATCTGTTATTAAGATAAGAAAAATAAACGGGAAAGGCAAATGGGAAAAGGGGAGGGGCGGCGAGATTTTTGTTGTTGGTATTTGAAAAGATTGCGGGGACGAAATAGGCCCAGTTACCTTAAGGCAGATCCGTCCCTCGCATTTCCGATTTGTCAAGTCCGCCTTACCCCACCAACCCCCTGATCCATTCCATATCCATATTCGGACAGCTCTTCGGCGGGTCGCCAGGCAGTTGCGCCTCGTAGTGCCCGACCACCGTTAAAGCGCCAAACTTACCCTTCAATTCAGCGATAAGTTTCACCAGCGAGGCAAACTGTCCCGCCGTGAATTGCTCTCTGCCTATCAAGCAAATTCCCACCGAACCAGTATTTGCCCCACGCACATGCGCGCCGAGCTGCTCCAAGGGCCTGCCTGACTGCACTTCACCGTCACGCCAAAACTGAGGTCGCCGGGTGCGATAAGAGGCTTCGTCAGGGTAGCCGTTCAGGATCACAAAATGGTAGCCAATTCCTCTCCAGCCGCGCTCTTTATGCCACCTGTCGATGAGCGACGCATCACCGTACATCGAATCACTGCAATGGACTACAATTCGATCAATTCTCCGCATACTTGTCTCCTTTGTTGGCAGTAGGGCGGATTTCAATCCGCCCTACTACACCCTTTTCATTCCACCTTCAACCCCTGCCGTAAACCATTGATGAAATCCTCCGCTGTCGATTGAAATTTCTCAGCTACCGAATTTCCGCTGGTTACACCAAGCCTCTGCCGAAAGAAAATAGTCAACACCCTGCCAATCCTCCGCCCCCAATCCTCGGTCAGTTCACGCTTTAGGAAACACTGCCAGATAAACAGGATTAATGGCGTTCCGATTGCTCCGATAAGACTTACCACCCAATCAGCCATGATAAACCTCCATCATTACTTTTTGAACATTACTCAATCCCAACATTATCTTTTCTCCTTAATTTTCATCAGCATTCCAACTCTTTCGCCAAGTCGCGCTTGCTCAATCTTGATCTCATTGACGTCGGCGGCTACTTTTTTAAGCATTTCGTTGTTCGCCTCAAGCGTTTCGCGGATAATCAGCCGTTCGGATTGGTAAGGCGACTCTTCGACGATCATACGCGATACTTCCTCACGCCCGACGACCCCTTGATCGAAAACCATCCAGGCGGACGCCCCAGTCGCAACAACTCCAAGCAAAGCAATCGCAAGAACTTTCCAAACCGATTGGTAATTGTCTCGAGCCGGTCTCATTTTTCTCCTCCCGATCTCGCCCAGGGTCCGCTCCTGCCAAAAATATCAGGTTTGGTTGTAGTATTTTGAGATTTGATAACCTCCCACACCCCTATTTCAGGCGCTCCCTGCAAATACACGAAAGGAGCGGTTCCGACATGAATATCCAAACCACAGTTCAACACATTACTCAACGGCTGAGGTCGATAATCATTCCCGCCCCTGAATCTCGGATTAACCAGCAAATCACTCGCATTCAGACTCCCGGCATAGTCGGCACTGGTATTGCCGAAGAAGCAATTATTCGTCTCAACCAAGGTTTGTGCCGCCGCCTTGGTAAGCCCCGTCTTACAGTTGACAATGATGTTGTTGTAGAGATAAACCGATACCGCCGTCGAAGTCGTTGCCCGCCATCCGTTCGCATTGGTAAGGCTCCCGCCGTCGATCACTGAATTGATTAAACTGTCAGCCGTTGCCGATCCGTCAAAGTCCACGCCATTCCGGCACGAGTCCACCTCAAGATGGTGAAACAGGCTCCCGTCACTCGAAGCATCAGCCAACAGCCCAATTCCCGTTGACGTCGTAGAGTACCCCCTGAATGTAAGAAAGCCGATCTCGTTCTTTGCTGAGACAGTCATTCCAACGACCCCCGCCGCCGCCGGTAACGCGGCTCCGTACAACTCAGGCAGGCTCCCAAACGTCGATGTCGTTGCACCGATATAGTCAAACGCCGTTGCGACCGTTACCGTTTCCTGATACCGACCGCCAGCCATGAGGATAGTATCACCCGCCGCGCCTGCGTAGACCGCCGATTGAAGTGTCGGATACGGCGAGGCGAGCGTTCCAAGCGGAGCTTGCGCATTGTAGAGTGCCAGCACGTTTGCTCCGGTCGGAGTCCCCGCGCCCTGCCAGTACGCCGCCCAAGCAATATCACCGGTGAAATAGTTACTGAACCCTCCTCCAGCATTGCGAACGCCAATGGTCGGAGTGGCTATACCTGAGTAAATAGTCGTAATGGGATCATCAGTAGTTTTCGTTACAGTTGCGACAGCCCCATCCACATACACCACCAGAACGTCACTTATCCAAGTGAATCCAACCTGATGCCATTTCCCGTCGTTGTAAACAGAAACAGTTCGATAGTCTTTCAGGTGTCCTGCGTCCGCAGTTCCATCATCGCTTAGAAGTACATTAATTCCCCCGTCCGCCGCAGGTGAGGTTCTGAGTAACCACTCACGAAGGATTGATACTCCGTCGTCTTTGGCGAAAATCAACTGACTGGCCGTCGCACTCGTATATCTCACCCAAGCAAACGCGCCGAAGTCGTTCGCGCCAGGCGAAAGCACTGCACCGTCATTGATGTACTCAAAGTTGGTCGTGCCGTTATGCCTGACACCGCCCATATTTGGTTGGAGGATTCCCTCGGTAAGCGACGGCGCGTTTCCGTTAGTCAGTCCGGTTGTAAGCGTGCTTGATCCGTAATTGCGATAAGGCTGAGTCGCACCACCAACGGTATCGTAATCCGTGCCGAGACTATCAACAAATCTCCACTCATAGTTCGGTCGGGTAACGCCGATAGCAGTATATCCTGCCGCGCTGAGTTGCCGGTTCACGCCGGAATTGGCGTGCAGCGTCGCCGCGTAGAGGCCGTTTACGAGCCCGAACGCGCAGAGGCTGTTTACGATCCCAACCTCGCAGGGGCCGTTTACGATCCCAACCTCGTAAGGGCCGTTTACGAGCCCAACCTCGTAGGGGCTGTTTACGAGCCCAACCTCGTAAGGGCTGTTTACGAGCCCAACCTCGTAAGGGCTGTTTACGAGCCCAACCTCGTAAGGGCTGTTTACGAGCCCAACCTCGTAGAGGCCGTTTACGATCCCAACCATCAACATCACCAGTACAGCCGACATTTGTCGGCCGCTCGACATCTTTTTCATGGCGCGTCTCCTTCGTTCCAACCGTTGGATTCGAGATAGCTTCTAATGCTGTCGGAGCCGATAATTGTCACCGAATCGACCTCTGTCAGGTGATCGAGATCTTCCTGTACAAAGGGCAGGTTGCCGTTCTTGTTAGTCATCCTCCAATCACCTCCCGGATGCTCTCGTGGAGCCCCCAAGTCAATCCCCAGCGCGTCGATCTCGGACTGTGCCAACGAAGGATATGAGATATACTGAAAGGGACTATCGTCAGAACCAGAGGATGATTCAACTGCAACCATAATGATCAATGAGACAATGAACATAAATATCGAATAAACAGTTAGTAGCGTTAGCTTACCACTCTTCAAAATTTTGGTGATCATTAATGTTCTCCAGTCAGATTCCATTCGATTTCCACCGCGTCCGAGGTTGTCGTTTCAAATACAAGCCTGATGTATCCCCCCTGAAGAACACGAAGGGGATAGAGGTATCCACGAGCGGTTTCCGAAAGTTTATTGAACGTCCAGATACCATAATCAGAACGTGAAAAGCTATTCAAATAAATGAAGCAATTACTCGAATCGCCGATCCAGAACACTGTTGAGGTGGTATCGTAGGCAAGTTCGAATCTGGCAGAGGAGATAAGGGCACTGTCAGCGCCCTCGCCAAGAGAGAGCTTTAACCCTAATGTGAACTGCTCCGGATTAAACCGACCGATGTTGTTGTTATTTTTGGCTGACGCCAGAGGAGCATACCCAATCTGTAACCAGGCGGTTGTGTATCCGCTCGAACTTGACGCTGTGCCTGCCCCTGTATAAATCACAGGAGTATGTTCACCCGACAGCAATGTATATACGTCGCCAATCGGGGGAACGCCCGGTTGAGCTATTGCAGAACCTATCAGCAGAGCAGTGATGACCGAATAGATGATGTGCTTTTTCATGATACAAGATATCCTAATAAATTAATTTTTCCGGGTAGCCCCGGTAGAGAACACCCTTCCAGCGGAAGCGTGGAAGATTTGAGTGATTATTATGCCCGACGGGATCGCCAAGACTAAATCCCGTACCAGGTTGAGCGCCTCGGTAAACAAACGACCCCTCAGTGACCTTGATAAGGTCGTCGTAATGAAAAAAACAGGTTTGATCGCCGTACGACTGCCCGGGAACATGGTCGCAGTGACGAATGTCTTCGTTGCAGATCGAACAACTTGGTCTCTTGAACACGAACCCCAACGAAGCCTCCGACCAGATTCCACCATCGATGTTGACGCGCAGGTCTTCTGCGGCAGAGTGCCCGCGCATCCAGTAAAACTTCGGTGCGATGTAGCTGACGCTACTGCCCGGATCGCGCCAAATAACGCCGCCAAAAAATCGCGCCACTCCAAGGGTTTCCTTGCGATGGCCAATCAATGCTGGAGCCCCTTGAACCATCTCAAGCAACTTCGGAAGATCGCTGGTTCGAAACTTACCCCAGCCTGCATCAACCGCGTCTCCCGCCAAACGGCAACGCCTGACATAAATGTCACTGCGCGCCACAGGTAGTGGTGGCGGGTTATTCAGTCTGTTGATTGCGATAATGTCATCGTCAAGAACTTTCGAACCTTCGGATAGCATTACACCCGCTAACTCACGAAATATCCAATCCATAGAATTCCTTTATTCTTCGACTCTACTATAGAGTCTTGTGGAGTCCAGGCGGACGCACTCGTTCCCTCACCATGCTTCCATTGTCGGCGGACGAGGGCGTCCGCCTGGACTCTAATTTCCAAATTTTTTATTCCAAATTCTAAATTCTAAATTCTAAATCCCCAATCTCTTCATCCCGTCTTCCTTCGAGATGTACCCTTTCTCCACCAAAACTGCCGCGTTTTCAATCTCGATCTTCTCCGCTTGAGCCCGCTCAAGCCGGAAGGGATCTTGATGCCGCGAAAAACTATGCCGGACTACGGCATCCACCCCCTGCAGTTCCAGTTCAAGGTTGCACAGCCAGTTGATCAAATCTGCGCCCGAATGTTGATAAGTTCCGACCATCTGCATCAGAAAATCGAACTGTGATTGGACCCAGTTATGGGTCGTTTTTTGGGTTCTACCAAGCACCCAGGGGAAGAGCTTCAATCCGCTGATCACATCCTCGACCACCTGATCGCGGTTCAGACGCCATTCCCATTGCTTGCCTGACCCACCAACAACAGTCACCTCGACGTCGTTCCAAGTGAAAATATTGTCGTCCGGTTCGAGGTTCTGGAATTGGCCGACGAGACCGTCGAAGAACCCATTCGCGCGGTCTATATATCCTTGATCGTCCTCGAAATCAAAGCGAGGCGGACGACCAATCTTCACTTGCAGTCGCGGCGTCCCGGCATTATGAGAGGAGCGAGCCATATCTTCCAGCATCATCTGCTCAATTTCCGAGACAAACGGTATCGTTGCGAGCGGTTCAATGCCTGCCGGGTTAGTTATATCCGTCCCAAGCGTACCGTAGAAAAAAGTCTTCGGATCGAATCTTTCCACACTTTCATTAAAATCTTTTACACCAGCTACGAGGTGTGACGAAGGGTTTCTTTCTGAGTTTGCAAATGGAATCCAGCCTTCCTCACCATGCTCCCAGCCGATGTTGTAGGGATTAATGAAGCGGAAGTGGTCGATGGAGCGCTTGTCGGCGGAAAGAACCGCCTCACCCGCAAATCGTCCGGTCGTAAACAACTCGAGAAAATATGCCTCAGTTAGTTTTTGAAGCCCTGATCCTCTTCCGAAGGGAGTTTCGAGGATGCGATGGTCGAGATTTTCGAGCAACAATTCTGCTCGTAATCGTTCAGCGGCGCTTCCTTCGACTGATACTGAAGTCCGTGTCGAACAGAGCCTTACCCAAGCCCACACCCCAGCCGAGATGATAGGAATAGAGTCTCGCATCCAACGGTAAAATTCACCTCGATTGCTTCCATTGAAGGCAAACGTCTGTTGCACGCCGGATAAAGGCCCCGCGACAACCCGCCCTAATCCTCGTGGTTCCCAGGTACTTCTGAGTCCCCGCCTTGATGCGCCTCTTGCGGAATCGCCAAGACCGAGCTGTTTCGCGCCCTTGACACGCACCGCACCTTCGAATCCTGCCACTTGTTCTTTTTTTCGTTTCCAGAAAAACATTGATAGTCCTTTGTTATCATTGAACGGTACGGCGGGGCTCCGTACCCGCCATTCGTTTCCTCTCTACGGAGTCTGTCTGAGAGTATATAAAAATCCAGGCGGACGCCCTCGTCCGCCAACGATTTGTGCTTGCATCAGAACGGACGATGGCGTCCGCCTGGACAAATTCGAACTTTTTTATATTCTCGGACAGACTCTTCGACGGGTACGGAGCCCCGTCGTACCGTTTCATCCCTCATCCCTCCGAAACTCCTGCCACTTTGCCTCCGGACCAAGCCACCTTTTTTCTCGCATAAAGGTTGATAATCAGGTAACGCAATGCGTCGCATGCGTGGTCGTGACCGTCAGTCTTGCAGGGGTTCTCGGTTTCCTTTACCCAGCGGTAATGTGTCAAATGATGAATGGTCCGTCGAACTGAGGGAGAAAACCGGAGCTTCACGATACCGTTGGCGTCCCTAAGTAACGATTTTATTATATCCACGCCATCCGAAATTCGCGACGCCCGCCAAACAACTCTGACGCCTTGGTCCTTCAACCGCTCAGTTGATGCATTCCCGTCGTCGTTTACTGCCGATCCTGCCGGATCACAAGCTGTGAATCGCACCGACCCCTCACTCAGACCGTACCGCGCATCGATGTCCTTAATTGCGTCAGCGACCTGCTGAATGGTTTTATCGGCGCCTTCCCACTCGGCAAACACCGTCATTTCACCTGAGAACGCTTGGTGTAACCAAACAACGTAAGGATGATGATACCCAAAATCTAATCCGCGATAGATAACCCCTTCAATTCCAGTCGGGTCAAATTCTTCGCTCAGAATATGCAGATCGTGATCGAACTCTTCATATACCCGGTTGGCAAGTACATTGAAATCGACTTCGTATTCCTGACGCCAACAAGCCATCGAAAGCCCGGCCGCCGCCTTTTCACGCCAGACCAAGTCACGGTGCGGATGATCCTGCCAGTGAAGACATAACTTACCGAATCCGTTCTCTTGATCGACGTACAAATCATAGAATATGTTGTCTGTTCCGTTCGGTGAGGAAATTCCCACGAACGTCCCGCCTGAGTCTATCGCCGGTTTAAGTGACGTCCAAATCTCTGAGGAATAAGGCGTGAACGCCATTTCATCCCAGAAAACTCCCGACGGGCTGTGCATTCTTGGAGCGAACTCGGTTGCCGGAAGACTGATGATACGGCTACCATTGACGAATACAGCTTCTTCCTGCTTAATCTTGACCATATCTTTCAAATCACCGGGCAGGTTATTGACAATTATTTTCATTCTTTTCAATAACTCACGCGAATCCCTTGCCCCTTTGGAGAGAAACAGATATACACCCTGATCGTCGTGGAGTGCCCGGTAGAGGTAGTATGTCGCAACTGTCCAAGTCGCCATCATCTGCCTCGACTTGGCAACGATCAACAGCCTGTGCGCAGTCAACGCCTCAACTAAAGCTTTGGCAAATGGATAGTCAGGGAAGGGCTTTATACCACCAACCGCATCGAGGGTACAGATGTTGGCAAGAATCCATTCCCACGGCGTCAAACTTGCTACCGGCCACTCAATTTCGGTCTCATCATCTACCAGAATAGCGTTCCAATTCTTGCGAGATAATTCAATGTTTTTCAATTATGCACTTTCCTGCTTTCATTCATCCCTCATCCCTCATCCTTCCGATCACGCCCACTCCCAGCTGAAGTTACCCTGCACGCCACCACGAGCAATCGCGGGAACAGTCATAAACGGTTTCAATGTCCGGGAAGCTGATCTCTCGAATTGCGACGCCAAATCGAGCCAGCTCTTCCCTCGACTTTGTGCCGCAGACAGCCCATCACCCAACGCCCGCACCGATAAACTCCGGCAGATAATCGCCAGCGTAAGCTCGGTTGCGCCCGTGATCAGTCCCTGGTCTGTAGATGAGGTCGTGTAGTCCGACTTCAACCGTCGCAAAATCTTATCCTCAGCCTGAGTAATAGCTTCTGGGATCAAGTCCTCCACTGACGAAGCCGCATTCAGTTCGTAATCAACCTTGAGAGTTGCCCCCGCCGGTATCTCGCTACCCGATGTCAGAGCAATAGTTCCATTAGAATAATTGATTGTATAATCAATGTCATTGACCATAACTTCGTATTTCTGATACCAAACTTGAACGGTTGCACCGGCACTGATCCCACCACCATCGATACGCCTGATTTTCCCCTCTGCGGCGTTGACCAGAAAGTCCCTACCTTCCTCATAAACTGTCGTAAGTTGCCATCCATCCCCGACAACCAGTTCACCAGAAACCAATGCCGCATCAGGCAGGGCGATCCAAGTCTCTGCGGGGAGTGCAACCGCTTCCGGGCCATCGATTCCACCTGATGCATGTCTTTTGACAACTTCACTCCCAGAGAGTATGCCAGTATGTGGAAGACTCCCACTTCCAGCCATGTCAAGTGTTACTGCAACGTCTTTGAATTGCGCGGCTCCGCCGGTCAGCCCGGGCAGAAATTTCTTCACCGTATCGCTGTCAGTCCAAGCCATGAGTTACTCCAGAATAATTAAAAGTGACGCCGTCAGCGTCGAATTCGCCGCAACACCTGACACTGTAAGTGTCGAATCCACACCATTTAATCGCAACTTGATGGTAAAATCGGTTGTCCCGTACTGGGCATAAAGATTCAGCCGATCACCGGCAATGAGGTCAACCTCGACCGAACTTGTTTGAAGAGTCGAACCGTCCCAGACCTGCAGTCCAACCGCTTTCCCGTGAGAAGGGATCGGCACACCCTGCCCGGTTTCACCTCCGGCGCATTTCAACTCTGTGGATGCGGTGGTGACCTGCGTGGAGAAATTGAGCAATAGCGGCATTCTCTTTGCCAGTATCTGATTGAGTGTATTATTTATCATTTCTATTTCCAGTTTTCAGTCCAAATCATTGACTTGTAACAAAGTCAAATATTATATTGACGTTCACGCGGAGGGTGAGAGCGCGGTCGCTCAAGCGGGCTCACAATCTGCTGCTCCTTCGGGAGTGGGGTTCGATTCCCCCGCCCTCCGCTAAGATTTTTTATGCAGGTGCTTGACAAAATCAATTTCAGACATTATATTGTCTGTGTGAGCCTGCTTGTGAGCGACTCGCTCGGGAGTCGAATTACTGCCGATTTTATCGGCGGTCTTTGAGCGGGACGATTTAGGTCGTCCCGCTCTATTTTTTGCATCCTTCCAACGCGAGGGGAGCGTCAGAGCCCGTTATTATTTTTGACTCGTTTAGCCCCCGATCGCGTCGAATTGACAGTAGTGCCGATTTAAATCGGCACTACTATTCCGCTCTGCTTTTTCGTACCGGCGATTTCAATCGCCGACCTCATCTCGGGCGAATAAATTCGCCCCTACAGCAACAGTGTCCAGGCGGACGCCCTCGTCCGCCAATCTCATCAATAATCACTCAACAACGCCGTCCCATCGACCATCACCGTGTACACCGATTCTTTCGAAACAACCGCCGTCTCAAGTTTCTGGTTGATTACCTTCTCGGCCTCGATCATCAACGGTTGAGCTACCGACTCGCGCACCGCAAATCGGCTGTCGAGCGCTAACACTTTTGTTGCGGTCGCATGTGGAGCCACGACCAGCTTGGCATTTATCGGGTGAAAAGACCGGTAATCCCCTGAGCGCTGGAAAGTTTCCGACTCGCGCCAGACCAGCGGGTCCTGGAACTGTGTCAGGTTGACAATCTTCTCAACATCGGCTTTTGCGGCGATGATGTGCGTCATTCGTGCCGGAACGTCGAAGGACATCGAGAGATGCACCAGATCACTGTAGCCGAATGTTCCCCCAACGCCGTTGAAAACGTCGGTTGCCCCGAGTGAGGTTCCGTCGCCATTAAGCAGAACATTGTATATTTCATCGATCTCGTCGTAAGCCATTTGCGCTCCTATCCACCAGAGGAACACGCGGAACTCAGCAAGCTTCTGGTTGCGGACAACGCGGTAACCAAAGTCAAACTGGCGGCCTCTGTCGATAATGACCGCTTCCTTCTCGCGGTGAAGCAATTCGACTCGCGGATAAGCCGACCCGCCGCCCGATCCCCTGCGTCCCAATGATTCCTGCGCGGCGTTGGTCTTGATGTAGATCGGACGAACTGTCGGTCCGTTTTCTTGGGCGACTGAAGCGACCAGATCGAATGGATCTTGCACCATCTTGTACCCGCGCTTTATCTCTCGCAGGATGTATTCCGGCATAAGAATCAGTCCGCCGCCAACGAAAAATTGTTCGAGCGAGATCGACCGCGGACCCTCGGCAAGAACTCCGTTCAGCATCAATTGCCGCTCGAAGGCATCGAGGTTTGTGCCCGGTTCGGTCGGATCGAGTTGCTCTAATAATTCCGTGAAAGTCAAGCCTTGTTCTTGAGCTTCCGAATAAAGAGCGAGATTTCCAGATCGTGAATGTTGCACGATCAGTTCTTTTAGTTTTCTTGCGTTATCGAAATTAGTGTTCATTTTTTCTCCATTGTTATTAGAACCACGAAGTCACGAAATCACGAAGAGGAAGAGAATTAGAGATTCATTCATTCGAGCCTTGTATAACATCTTGCTCATTCTCTTTTACACTCTTACTCTCTTTTCCTCCTTCGTCTCTTCGTCCCTTCGTGTTGATTTTACCCCAACCACACGTCGCATGTCGTTGCCGAGGCATCGACCGCGATTACTTGCCCGCGCATCAGATGTCCACCGGCGGCGATATCGGCGTCGGCGGCTGATTGCCTTACCTTACCCGCTCCGTCGGCTTCGACCATCTGATTGATGACCGGCGTGGTAGCGGCGTACTTGAAGCGCGCCACGCCACGAGCCTGCACCGCGCAGAGCGCCGGGACGGTGGTTCCGGCTTGAAGTTCCTGCGAAACCCAGACGACCTTGCCAAACAGCTTATCACCAGCCGAGCCCATACCGACTTCGTTGTCGGCAGAGATAACGCAGGCGGACAGGTTATTGTCAAGATCCGTTTGAGTGAAATCCTTGTTGGCGGATGTATCGACCGTGAAGGTCAGAAACGGCGTTCCGCCGATGCCGTTGTTGTCGATCTGAAATTGACTTGCCATTGATTTTCCTTTGTTTTATTACCTTTCGTGGCGTCATACGTCTCGTGTGACGCCGATTCCTTGCTGTCACACGGGACATGTGACAGCACTTCATCCTTCTACCTTCTTTTCATCCTTCATCCTTCATCCTTCATCCCTCCGAGCAGGGGGAACTCAAGACCTTTTATTATTTTCAGCCTGTCTATCCCCCTGCCACGGAGAAAGTTCTTTAACACGAAGGGACAAAGAGGAAGAGAATTAGAAGTTTGATTCTTTAATTGGATCATCAACATCACTCATTCACTTATTCTTTCTTTCCCTTCGTGTTTAATTGTATCCTATCTACCACATTTGAACCGATCCAGTCCATCACCCTGGTTCGCCGTCCGCGTTGCCTCGATCCTCCCGCCGAATGAAGGCCTGACAACCTTGCCGACTGGTTTGAGCCAGTCCCTTAGTGCTCGATTACCTTTCAGTTCGGTCGTCCCGCGAATGCTTCTCATTCGTTCGACTTCTTCAGCCATCTGGTCGAGATCGATCTCGTCTTCTTTGAAAAGAGCGTCATGGGTTATTGTGTTGTCTATCATACCACACATCCTGTTTCTTGATACGGTGTTAATATACGACATTATATTACAAAAGTCAAGGGCGCTGTCTGATAAATACGATTATATGAGAATTTTCTTAAATACGTATAGCTCGCACAGCTTTGCTGGGCCGTACCGGCGATTTCAATCGCCGTCCTTAAATAGTCAGACTCCCCGAAGTCTGCGGCATAAAGGGAAACGTGCGTGTAGCCCGCACAGCTTCGCTGGGCGGCGGGGTGGCCCCACTTGCTTGCAAGTGAGGTTTCAGATACTGAGACCCAACCGGCCCAGCGAGTTGGGTAGCACATAGCGGTACCGGCGATTTCAATCGCCGTCCTTAAATCGGGCGAATAGATTCGATCGTACAGGGCAACAAAACTTGACTTATCTGATGAAGTACCGTAGATTGTTATGAGGCTGGTTTCACAAGGGGATCGGGGGGCAGGTATTGCAACTGAAGGATATGAAGCGTCGTTTATTCGATTTTCGGAGCCGAAAATGAAAGCAAATCTTTGGGCGATAGTCGGTCTCTTTGCTTTACTTGCAGTGAAGCCCGCATCGGGCGAGCCACATTGGAGCGAAATGCTGGACATTGAAGTCGATGTCGGCGGAAGATATTCGTTTGTGATGGAATTGCTTGAGCCAGGTGACGATGAGTGGGATATTGCGGTTGCACCGCCGATCCCAATGGATATTAGATTACAAGGCGAACCGCTTGGTGATTTTCGTATTAGAATAACCATGAGACCAACCCGTGTGGGGATGTATGCGGTGACTTTGGTTGCGATTCGACGACGGGATCGTTTTGAAGTTCGCACGACTATCGGAATCAATGTCATACAACCCAACGATCCACCTGAATGGATCGACATTCCCAACCCTCAAGTTTTATCCGAACCCCAACGTGTAATCTTCAACTTATCAGCGACCGATCCTGACCAAGATACACTCGAAATATTTGCCATTGAGAACACCCTGCCGGAGGGTGCAGAACTTTTCGATCAAGGCGATGGCCAGGCAACTTTCAACTGGCAGACCGATTACGAATCAGCAGGTAATTACGAACCAATTTTTGTCGTCTCAGACGGGCGAGAAACTGACACATGCAGTGTCCGGATCACGGTCAATAACATCAATCTTGGCGGTATTATATTGATCGAACCACCAAATCGTTCGTTCTTATCCGAAGACTCGCTCATTAACTTTGTCTGGTGACCATTGCTGATCCATCAGTATGACCAATTTCACGTGCAGTTGACCGGCATGGGTGGGACAAGAACGGTTATTGCAGGTGAGCATAGGTCAGTATTGATCGAACGCCAGACACTTCTTGATATTATGGACAACGATTCGCTTGTTTGGACGGTCTTCCAGATAAGTCAGGATAATGACACCATCTCTTGCGACTCGACCTTCACCCTTTTCGCTCCGCTTTCGGCGCCGGAAGCTCCCCTTGAACCTTCAACCTTCAACCTTGAACCTCCCTTCCCAAACCCCTTCAATTCCAGAACAACCATCACCTTCGGGCTCGGTAAACCGGCCCCTACGCGATTGTCCATCTACGACCTCTCCGGTCGCCTCGTCACCGATTTGCTTGACAGGCAGGGACGCCTGTCGTACGATGCTGGCGAGCACAAGGTCGTCTGGAATGCGGGAGATTTAGGAGCAGGCGTCTATTTGGTGAAGTTAGAGGCAGGAGGAAGATCGGTCATTCAAAAAACCGTTATTATTCGATAGAGGTGTGCTCGTGAAAAAGCTAATCGTTCTTGCCGCAATGGGCTTGCTGATCACGTTCTTCAATGATGGGCTTGCGCAGGACCCCATCGGCGTCAGATACGAAAGCGAATTCCTCGATTACTGGCAAAATGCCTACGATGTTCTCATCCATGAAGACTCAATCTATGTCGCCACATCGACAGGTCTGCGGATTTTCAGCTTCGATGTATGGACATTCGACTCCGTTCGTGTGATTCGTGCTTACCGTTGTCGCCGACTGTTCGATATGGGAGAATATCTTGTGATGTCCACAGCAGACAACCGACTAATGGTCGCTCCCTTCGACGACCTCGATAATCCGGTTGGCTCGATCGCCACCCCCTCGATCCAGAATTACGGAGCTATGGGGGGGCGAGTCGAAGTACTTTCCGAATCCAGATTCTTCTACCTTCGATCCTTTAACGTAATTCAAATTGTCGATTTATCTAACCCCGAAGAACCAGAAAATCGAGGCTCATATAGCCTTGGAAACTTGGGATTTAACGATACTTACACTACCCTCGACGTCGAGGGTGACTATCTCTATGCCACCGGCGGTACTAACCGAGACAACAATTACCTCGCAATATTGGACATTTCCGATCTCGACTCTCCACAGCCGGTTGAGCGAATAGAACGCGACGAAGAACTTAACTTCGTTGCTGTTCATGATACTTTGATGCTTCTCCTTTCAACAGGAGTTCGTGGCGAGGAGCTTATGACTTTTTTCAATATCTCAGATCCAATAGATCCACAGGAAATAGCGAGCGTCCCCGCGAACGCACAAAGAGATAATCTTTATCAAGCTATTTTTTCCGGCGACACGCTCTATATAGGAAGTTCTGGATCTCCGTCGAAATGGATTATCTCAGACCTGGAAAATCCCGTGTATATCGGTAGTAATCAAGGTTTTATCGGTGGAGAGCGATTCGCCATCGCGCCGGGAGCCATCTTCAGCACCCTCTTCTCACTTGGGAGCAATGGAGGAGGTTTGGCTTCTTTTATTCCCGAACCAGAAGGACGCTGGCACGATTTCCCCTTGGCTGAGTATGTGGTGTCATACTCGACCGTCTCCGAACTCTTCATAAATTCAAATCGGCTCTTTATTTTCGAATCAGCGGCTTGGGTCAATGACTTAATGGTCAGCCCTGATGGAGATCCAATCTTCTTCAACCCCTGGATTCGGGTCTTCGATATCCGCAATCCTCTCAGACCGGGTAATATTTGTAAATTTAAACCAATGGAACGAAACAACTGGGACGATTCCAGCCTTGGAGGTGAAGCGTTCGTCACTAAAGACACAATGGCTTATTACACCCGTGGATTGGGAGCCGCCTGTTATTCCATGAGCAGTCTCGGCAGGAACCCTATCTTGTTTGAGTTTGCCGAAGATCAAATTATCGCCGATATGGAAATCCACGACAACCTTCTGGTGACAAGTGGAGACGGTCTCGTGGTAATTTACGATATTTCAGATCCTTCACGAGTCCAGGTCCTCAGTGGGATCGGCATCGAGTCGCACAGCTTTTCACATTTAATTATTGATGATAACATTATTTACGCATCAAATGGCATCGGAATTTTTATTATTTCTATCGACGATCCCGCTGAACCGCGTCTTCTAAGCCATATCGAACAACCATCCGGTAGAAATTTTGCATTACATGAAAATCACCTCTTCAGCACAACGTATGAACAAATCGATGGACGCACTGAATACGACTTCATCGTCCACGATGTTTCCAATCCCGCTGAACCTCGGGTAGTTACCCGCGAGGAGCGGGCGTTGGCGATTGGAATTGCGGGGCAGTATGGTAAATTTCTTCTGCTAAATAGCCAGGATGTCGAAGATGGCGTCCTTGCCAGTTCATTCAAAATAATGGATGTTACTGATCCTGAAAATCTGGAAATGGTCGGGCGCTACCCCGGTTATCTTTATTCCCCGGTGATCTACGGGCGAATTCTTTATGCCATACGGGATGGACGTGTCAGTATCTTCGATGTTTCGGAAGCCATCGGCTTCAACGACCCTCCCGTCTGGGATGCGCCTCCCGCCCCGATTGCGGTCCCTGAAACAGATACTGTTTTCTTCATCCTCACCGCAACCGACCCCAACGAGGATGATGAATTGAGGCTGTCGGTGGTGGAAAATACCCTCCCGCGAGGCGCTTTCTTTACCGATCTTGGCAATTGTGAAGGAGTTTTCGACTGGCTGACTGATTTCACTTCAGCCGGGCAATACTGGCCAGCTTTCATCGTCACTGATGGCGAACTGACTGATACGACATTCGTGCGGATAACGGTCAACAATGTCAACCATCCGCCGTTTCTTGCCCATCCGATTCCAGACGTCGTTTGCTATGAAGGCGACACTCTTTTCACGATTGCGCGCCTTGATACCGTTTTCAGCGATGAAGATCTGGACACGCTTCGATTTGCTATTGTCAATAATCAAGCGCGTTCCGGGCTGACCATCCGCTACCCTGAGCTAATGATGAACCCTCGTACTGCTCTGGCGAACCAACTTTTCAGCGCTGTCATCTCGGCTCGGGATCACGATATTGTTTTCGCCTATGATACTTTCTCGGTCATCGTTCAGCCACTTTCCGCCTCGTCTGACTTCATCCTTCAGCCTTCAGCCTTCATCCTTTCCGCATACCCCAATCCCTTCAACTCATCGACAACCATCACCTTTTCCGTACAACAGGCGTCCCTGCCTGTCCGTCTATCGATCTTCGACCTCTCCGGCCGTCTGGTCGCTGATCTGCTTAACGGTAGGGGCGTATTGCAATACGCCCCTACGGCTGGTGAGCACAAGGTCGTCTGGGACGCGGGGAATTTGGAAAGCGGGGTGTATTTGGTTAGATTGGAAGGGGGGGGGAAGTCGATCGTGCGCAAAGCACTTTTACTGAGGTAGTAAATGAGAAGCATGACGAGAGTCACGGCTTGTTTTATCACTGCGGTAACCGCATTCATCGGCGGTAGTTCCTTCGCTCAGCCAGACTACAATATCGAACACCTCGCCACGAGAATGTTCACGATTTTCCCCTCCGATGGAGTCATTCGTGACAGTCTTATATATTTGGTTGGCGAAGATCCGAATGACAATGCACGATTTGCGGTTTACGATATCAGCACACCAACCGCTCCGGTTGAGCGAGGCTATGCTATCCTTCCTTTTGCCGCCCTATCAATAATTCTCGATGAAGATATTGCCTTCATCATGCATCCTGCCGGAGTAGCGATATTCGACATCAGAGATCCGTGGCATATTCAATCTATAGACTCGATAGAGGTCGAACCCCCTTTCAGTATGGCTTTGCGGGATAATGTGCTCTATGTATCCCGGTCTGAGAATCTGTTGAACATCTATTCGTTTTCTGGCGATAACCATCAGGTCGAATTGTTGAACGAAGTAGATGTTGGTGACACTCTTAGATGCATGACGACTTATGAGGATAAGCTCCTTACCGGTGGGCGTCGGTTTAAGGTCTATTCCTTGGACGATCCAGCAGAACCACGTCTAATTGGAACTGTTGACTCGACAACCTATGATATTGTCGTCAAAAATAATCATGCTTATGTGGCACGGTTTACAGAAGGTGTGTCGATCTATCGATTGAGCAATGAAGGCGATCCTGAATTCATTAGCAGGCTCGGAATCAATTATGCACTCGGCTTGACATTGTGGCAGGGTAATCTTGTTGTAGGTCAACATATACTTTGGGATGGTGAGAATAATCCTCCAACTGCTCAAATTTTAACCTACGACTTGACCAATCCCGCTGTCCCGCGATACAATGGATTCTTTGATCGAGAGGGTGGATTTTTTAGGTTTGAGTACCAGCCTGCCATGTGTGCAGGGGAATCTCCGGTTTGTTTCATCTTTGATGAAGGGATTATTCTCAGCAATCAACATATCCAGAATGGTCACTATATCCCCCAGTATTCCAACCTCGGAGCTGGTGGGGACAGGTCAATCGTCATGGCAGGAGGTTATCTGTACGTGTTGCGACCTCAAGGATCAAAGATACTCTACTGTTTTGATATTTCTGATGGAGGCAACCCGGTACAAATCAGCGCACAGCCTAAGGATTGCTACCTTGTCGCAGGTTCCGACCATCATCTCTTTACCTGGGAGTCACCAAGGTACGGCAGAAGTGAACTACGTGCCTATGAGGTCGGCGAAGGAGGTTCTTTGCGTCAGGTGGGTGCATTGGCTGAACCCAATGTACGTGCCTCGTGGCATACTTATAAGGGAGTAATCAATAACGGATTCTTGATTTGCGATGCGTCTTCCTTCAACGGATTCGTAGCGATCGACATACAAAATCCCACTCGAATGAGAAATACCTATATCCCTGCCCAACACGATTTTAGTTATTGGGCTTTCGACCATGACAGACAGATCATCTACGCCAGAACTAACGACTGGGAAGATCAGCAATTCGACGATGGTATAATGAGGCTTGATATTTCTGATTTGTCGCACCCTGTTGAGCATGACCGGGTCTTGGTTGGTCCGAAATACTATAGTCTAACGTATGACAGTAATAGACTTTATCTCGTTGAGCGGATCGGTTTATTTGATAATGTGAACGATTCTATCCGTGTTGCTGATATCGATAATCAAGATAACATCCATGTAATAGCCTCGTACAGACCGGAGAACTTTTCAAGGCTAATAATGGTTGAAGATAATCGAATGTACTTTACAAGCAAGGTAGAAGGCCAGTCCGGTATTATGCATATTTGGGATGTATCTAATTTAGAAACACCGATTGAGATTGGTTCAGGCGAAGCAGAGGGATATCACATTCAGTCAATCATTCTTGATGGACTTTATATCACTAATCAAATATATTCTGTCGGCTTTTACGATATTTCTCGCGCCCTTTCCGTCTCGGATGAGTTACCGGTCATCCTTCATCCCTCATCCCTCATCCTTTCCGTTCACCCCAACCCCTTCAATTCCAGCACAACCATCTCCTTTTCCGTACAACAGGCGTCCCCGCCTGTCCGCCTCGCCATCTACGACCTTCAGGGTCGTCTTGTCGCGGATCTGCTTAACGGTAGGGGCGTATTGCAATACGCCCCTACGGCTGGCCAGCACAAGGTCGTCTGGGATGCGGGGAATTTGGGAAGCGGGGTGTATTTTGTTAGATTAGGAGCAGGCACACAGACCGTCATGAGAAAAATAATACTCATTCGATAAGAGGAATCAGAAATGAAATCATTCAAAGTTATTCTGACTCTGATTGCCCTGCTTTTGGCAGTGGAAGTGCGCGGGCAGGATAGTTTGGGAGTGACGCTGGTAAGCTCGACCTTTGACTATTGGATGGGCTGTAACAGCGCGGTTGTGTTCGGAGACCGGATATTCCTCGCCAACGGTGGTGGGGGATTGCGGCAGATCTCGCTCGATAACGACCAGATCACCGTCGAGGCGAGATACAAGTCGGTCCGGCCATCGTTTATCGCACGGATGAATGACTATTTGGTGGCGAATGAGTCATCAAGGGGGAGAATCGTAGTTCTCGACCCGGAAAACCCCCGACGGATGATCTCTCAGGTCGCTCTGGAAGGTTTATATAGTCATCAAGGCGGAATGCAGTTGTCACGCTTTGTTCTAAACGAGAATCTCCTGTTTACCCGCCGCATTTCCCCAAACGGTTGGCAACTTCAGTCGCTTTACATAATCGATTTCGAAAATATCGAAAATCCGGTCGTCGCCGATACCATTTTCCTTAACGGCGATATAAGTTCTTTTGCCTCGTCAGGTAATCTTCTTTATGTGGGAGTTGCACGCTGGGTTAACAGGGATTACGAATGGCGGCTGGAAGTGTTCGATATAGCCGAGCCAACTCGACCGGAAATGATCGCCAGCCATCTTTTTGAAAGTGAAATAAAGGGTATCGCCATTCAAGACACCCTTCTCGCGGTTACTGTGGAAAATCTTGGGGGAGGTGATGACGCCTTGGTTCTCTACGGCGTCGCCGATCCCGAGCGTCTGGAGCAGGTTGGAGTCCTTCAGCTTAACTGGCCCGGTCGTGTTTGGTTTGATAATGATCTAATCTATGCATTCGAAGCATATAGAGAATTCGTCAGAATCAATATCGCTAACCCGGCTAATCCGCAAATCACTGGAAGAAGCCCTGAATACCAGGGAATTCAAGACTTGCTTATTCTCGATGACAAGCTGATTGTTACGGTTGACGGAGAGTGGTTAGGCGAGAATATTCTTGGCGGCGTCATAGTTTTCAGACCCGGTCAAAACAACATTCCGCTCATAACGCGTTACTTCTCGTTAGGGCAAATCCATCGTCTGGTTGAGACCGAGCATTTCAACTTCCTCGTCGAGGGAAGGATGATGATTTATGAGATCGATCAGCGCAACACCCTCTTTCCATGTATCAGAACGATCGACTTTGCCGATCCGACGTCACCACGCATACTTCGCTCGTTGGTAACTTTCGGTTCATACGATGACTGGTCATACGAAGACGTAGCGGCAAATGCTGAAGTTGCATTTTATGCAAATTCAAATAACGATGGCGCAAGCATTGAATTGGATGATGGGAATCGATTGCGCGAGATTGGTGAATTTGAGCGATCCAAGGCTGTCGCGCTTCGTGATAATACTCTCTTCTCACAAACAGATGGACAAATTCAGATTCTGAATGTTGCCGATCCCGCCAATCCCGAGCAAATTGGACAGATAGATATCGCTAATGACTTTGCTTGCAAACTCTCGTTTTTAGGCGACACACTGGTAGTTGTACTGGGCGGAATTTCCTTCTATGACCTCACAGATCCCGCCAATCCTGAACAAATAGGAGAAGGGATTAATTCCAGTTACGGGAATCCAGCGATAAATGATGGACTTCTGTATCATTCTGTGGCTATCGAACGCAATATGTTCCTCGATATACTGGACATCTCTAATCTTGAGGATATTCATCAAGTGTCCCGGACTCAGATCGAGGAGGGAGGCAATTGCTACTTCTATCAAGGTCACTTGTTGATATGCTTCAAAAACCAACTCCAGGTTTATGACGTTTCTGATCCCAACTCGCCGCGATTGACCGGATTCTATGGTTCGGATGAATGGTTCGGTGACCTATTTCTTCGGGACAGATTTGCGATTATATCACATCTGACCCACCTCTCAACCTACGACATCTCCGCCGCCCTTGGCGAAGCCATCCCTCCGGTCTTCCACGACCCTCCCGTCGAGCTTTTCTTTTCTGAAACCGACACTGTTCGCTTCGACCTTTTCGCCGTCGATCTGAACGGTGACAGCCTCGTTCTGACAATGCGAGATCAAAGACTGCCAGAGTTAGGAGCAGTTTTTACCGACCATGGCAACGGACAAGGAAGCTTTTACTGGCCAACCAACTATGATTATGCAGGCGGATATCAGCCATGGTTCGCGGTATCTGATGGGCAGTCTGAAGCGAATTGTCTGGTGACGATTATGATCGAAAACGTCAACCGACTCCCATCTATTCCAAGGCAGATCATGCCTTTGGACGACTCCCCTATTTCGGAGGACTCATTGGTCATGTTCGTTTGGAGCCGCTCACGGGATGAAGACGACGACCGGCTGAATTACCTGCTGAGAATCGACGGAGCAAACGATTATTTCTACTACAACACCGGGAGCGACACCTTGCACGAATCCCCCCGAAGTGACCTGATCTATCTGCTTGGCGACAGCCTTCAACCCATCACCTGGCGTGTCTCCGTCACCGATGGCATCGACACCGTCTATTCCGATAGCGCTTTCACGATGCTACCTCCGCTTACCACGTCCGAATTTATCCTTCAGCCTTCAGCCTTCAGCCTTTCCGCTTTCCCCAACCCCTTCAATTCTTCGACAACCATCACCTTTTCCGTACAACAGGCGTCCCCGCCTGTCAAGCTGGCAGTGTACGACCTCTCCGGCCGCCTCGTCGCCGATTTGCTTGACAGGCAGGGACGCCTGTCGTACGGTGCAGGCGACCACAAGGTCGTCTGGGACGCCGCTGGTCTGCCATCCGCTATCTACTTCGTCCGGCTCGAGTCCAAACATACCTCCCTGTCACAAAAGGTCGTCCTGATGAGATAACAGTCCAATTTCCCGGTAGCAGGGCGAACAGCTGTCCGCCCTACCAGACCACTCTTCACTTCACCAACACCACCCTCTGCGTAGCGTTCTGCCCCCCTTGAGCAACCTTCACCCAGTACGTCCCAGCCGACAGCCCCGCCCCGTCGATCAAAAACCTGCCGTTTTTCATACCGGCGAAAGGCGGTATCTCAAATCCTCTTACAACCCGTCCACTCGCATCCACCAAACACGCCTGCACCACCCCCGCAAACGGCGTTTGAAACGACACAATCGCCGTCGAATTGAACGGCGACGGAAAGGGCGGATTTAACAGCAACGCACTTGGAAGCGAAGAATGTGCATCCTCTCCCCTCACTCCAAGAAAATTATCGAACGCCCACTGCGCTCGTTCGGCATTAAGCTGGATATCTCCAAAATTAAAGAGCGCCGGGTCGATAACTTCGTTATCCGGCTGGGGGTTGTTTGGATCGTGAAATTCTTCCGCACAGACATAAGCTACTGTGACGGTGAACCGCTCGCCCGGGTGAAGCCGGTAGATTCTATTGCCCTCTTCATCTACGTGATCGAATACCCCTAACGGTCCCCATGACAGCAGGTACTTGGCATCGAAACCACCGGCGATGTCGCCGCAAAGACGCTGTGGCAATTCATCATCCTCGATGGGAGATCTCCAGTTGTGCGATTCGAGGGTATCACCGTTGAAACGATCCAAAAAGACTTGAGGATTCGACTCAATGTATTCCGGATCGCTTATCCGCACCGCGTCGTAGTCGTTTTCCCGGTTTCTCATCAGGAAATACTTCCGCACATCCCCCATCGGTGTGCCGTATTCCGAAGTCCAGCCGCCCGGCGCGTCGTCATCCTCCCAGCCCGGTCCAAAATCGAGTTCGGGATCGGCATGCGACGTCCACCAGTTGAACGAAGTCTTCAATTCCGGATTCGGTGCGTCGAGCATCATCACCCCCGACACACCCGGAGCGGTAAAGTCGTTCCCGCTGGCAACTTCGCAAGGTCTGCCGTCATTGTCGGCGATATAAGCCATATTGATCTCAAACGAGTCGATCACCATCGTATCATTTCCGGGGATGATTCTGACCTCGTACCTCTGTGGTCTGAACCCGCAGAGGTCGTCTTCAAACCGGTAATCCTCATCGTTCGCCCCGACATCCCCATCGATATGCAATCCGAGGTAGATGTTCTTCAGGTAGCGATCACCCACGTTTTCGATTTCCCACTGGATGATGATAATATCGGCAAGGTCGGCGTCACTCCAGACCATGCTCTTCTGGCTGATCTTTAAGCCCAGTGACTCATGGAGCGAATCGACCGGATCGGGGTTGACGAGTTCGGGGTCGGCGAGCGTGTCGTAATAGGTGGTGAGAAATTCCTGGGTGGCTACCGCATCGGGAGAGTATATCTCGTTGCCGAGATAGTCCTGAGCGCCGCGGATGTTCGACCGCTCGATGATACGGCTGTCAGGATGGGCCGACATTTCATTAATCGATGGCCAAACCCAGCCGTCAAGACCGACCGAGACACGCGGGTATTCGTAACCTTCCTCGCGAATCAATGCTCCGACCCACAACCCGCCCTGAAAGAGGTACTGCACTCCCGATCCGGCGGGAAATTCGCACTGCGGAGCCCACTCGCCGGGATGCTCCGGGTCTTCGACCCCTCCGCCAAGCGCGCCTCTGTTACCGATGGTGCCGTTGTCGTTGATGTTCATGCGGAAATTCCCGGCGCTGTGGACGCGGTTCTCCGCCTGTGAGATGGTGACGCCCGAAAGCAAGGTCGCCGCCGTCAATGAGGCGACAACGCCTGCCGGGTAGTACTTGGAATGCTGTTTCATGCCATTTCTCCCAACTCTAAATTCTAAATTACTTCACCAGCTCCACCCTCTGCATGGCGCTTTGTCCCCCCTGAGCAACCTTCACCCAGTACGTTCCGGCGGCGAGACCATTCCCATCGATGAGGAATTTCCCCGCTCCAGGTGCTGCTTGCAGACTCGTCCATCTCGTCCATACCCTCCCGTTTACGTCCAGCAAACTCGCATCCAACTGTCCCGCAAAAGGCGTCTGAAATGAAACAATCGCCGTCGAGTTGAACGGATTGGGAAAGGTGGGACTCAGCAGAATTGTCTCCGGCATTGTTCCGGGTTCAGAACTGGCAACCGATAGCCCATTGCCGCTTAACCGAATAATGTAGTTCTGAAAGTCGTTTTCACCTTCACCGGCATAGGCTCTGATCCGAACTTCCCCTGCAAATTCTCCGACATTATTGGGGGCAAAACCTGCCAGTAGGTCAAGCCTTCGATCCTTCCCCAGCGTCCTTCGGTATTCTTGTCCGAAATTAAAGCCATCGCCTGAAAAAACTTTCGTTTCCAAATTGAGGCGAAGCTCATAACCACTACCAAATTCAAACTGATCTGTGGATGAAGCAGTAACCGATGCAAGCCTGAAGTAAAACCTCCACTCATCGAACATTGGATCTTCACCATTCAAATAACCAAGTTGAATTAGCTGATTTATCGAGCGGGGAGCGATATTTTGATCGTTCGTATAGTTCAGGAACGCACGGTAGATGGTCAGCATAAAGTTATGAATTCCCAACAGATTTGCCTCGAACACATAAAACTTGGCGGGATCGGAAAACTCCATTTCGTATCTGACAGCAATTCCTGCACTGTTTGTCAGACTCAACTCTCGAACTGCATGGAGATCGGCATATACACTCCCGAACTCGATCTCATCAGTTGAAAGTTCCAAAGTCTCTTTGTAAAAGCCGCTTCCTGCTACATGGAGACGAGCCTGCCGGTCTTCTCCAACAAAGCTTATCCAGCCTTCGATCTCCTCAGGCTCTGGTGGAGAATAGCCCATTATGAAAGATCTACTGTTGCCAGACTCAAGTTCAAACTCGAGTACTGGCTCAATTTTGCCTTGGTGATCCATTCTGAATCGGCCGGTCTGAACATCGAAAAATATTACAAGCTGATCCCGCGGTGTGTAAGCTTCGATTTGAGTAAGGGGATCTTGACCGATCAGCGAGAATTGCCAGCGCCATAAAATTTCCTCCTCAATGTGCAGGTATCCAAGTTCAACCAAATCATAAGCCTCGTTCGGATCTTCGCCATAATCCTGTCGATAGCACCCAACAGCATCATAAATCTGACGCAAAATGGGATGGATTTCAGCCGTCTCGGGACTGAATAGTTCGAAACTTTCGGGATGGGCAATGTTGGTGGTCTGGACGTGAAGCGAGATGTCGTGGTCTGATTGGTTGGTGACCGTGATTTCGCGGTAAGCGTATGGCAGACCGGCCAGGCCGATGGCGACTTGGCCGAAGTCAAGCGAGTCGGGTTCGATCAGCAAGTCTTGCGAGAAAACTGCCGGAGTCATTGCGATAGTCATCGCCAATGTCACGGCGAGTGCGGGGAGGAGATTGTTTTTCATTGATTTCGGTTCCTTGTGAAATGTTTGCATAGTGTTTGACGAAAATTGCGTAATGTCGAGCTTATATCGACATAGACCTGTTTGGATAAGTCCTTTGCCGCAAAATCTGTTCCATCCTCCCGACCGGCGAGACGCCGATCCTATGCGCAACGGGCCGGACGCCCGTTCTTCATCCCTCATCCCTCATCCCTCATCCCTCCTTGAGCGCTACCCAGACCGGTGCCTCGCCGCCTTTCTTACTCATCGCATCTTTTGCAACCCACTCGACCGTCTCAGGGGTAATGTCCCTGCCTCCCAGCCCCGCGATGTATTCCACAACGGGTGGAGTTTGGCAGCAGTAGTGCCGATTTAAATCGGCACTACTTCCTGAACCAAGCGCTAATTCTGAACTCTGCACTCTGCACTCTGCGCTATACAGCGCCGCCTTGATCTCCTGCGCCCAAATGCCTCCCATGCCGGGGCAGATATTCCGGTCGATCACCGCAACCTTTGCCGCTCTGCCCAGCGCCGCGCAGATTTCAGCCGCCGGGAACGGCCTCAACAGCCGGATTTTTAGCAGTCCCACATTCTTCCCCTCAGCCCTCATCTTATCAACCGCTGTCCTTGCCGTGGAGGTCACCGATCCAGTGGTGACCAAGAGCAGGTCAAACTCGGGACATTCCCCTCCTGCTTGCAGGCCAACGTTCTTTCCCCCCTCGCTTGCGGGGGGGGCAGGGGGGGGGGTGTTCGGATACACTTCAATCAGCCCGTAACTCCGCCCGTAGAGTTCCCCGTATTCCTTATCTGCCGCCGCGCAGACCTTCAGCGCCTCGTCCATCGCCGCCTGCATTTTGTAGCGGAATTCCATGTAAATGTCCTGGCCGACCATCCCGCCAAAGGCGCGTGGGTGATCGACGTCAAGCTTCACTTCGGGATTGAATGGCGGGAGGAAGCGGTCGGTGGCTTCCTGGCCGGGAATATCGACCGCCTCGTAGGTGTGCGAGAGGAAGAACGCGTCAAGCACCAGCATCACCGGCAGGTTGACGGTCTCGGCGACCTTATAAGCCTGAATAACGGTGTCAAGCACTTCCTGATTGGATTCGCAATAGTATTGAAGCCAGCCGGTGTCGCGCTGGGAAAGGCTGTCGTTCTGATCCGTCCAGATTGTCCAGCCCGGCGCCATCGCCCGGTTGACGTCAGCCATGACGATCGGCAGGCGTCCCAGGGCCGCCCAGTGCAGGAGTTCGTGCATCAGGGCAAGACCTTGTGCAGAGGTTGCCGTGAAGGTGCGCGCTCCGGCGGCAGTTGCTCCAATGCATCCAGCCATTGCGGAGTGCTCGGACTCGACTTTGATGAACTCGGCGGCAAGCATTTTCTTATCGACGAGTTCGGCAAGTTCTTCGATGATAGTAGTTTGTGGTGTGATTGGGTACGCTGAAATGACTTGCGCTCTCGCACACATCACGCCCCATGCGGCGGCTTGATTGCCAGTAAGAATTTTTTGCATTGTTGTTATTCGCGTAGGACGGGCGTCTCGCCCGTCGTTCCTTGTTTAATTAGTATGACAGTTTCCGACCTTTTGTTTGTTTCTTCATCCATCATCCTTCATCCCTCATCCCTTCCCGATCAGCACCCCCGCCGCAAATACCAGCGCCCCGCCGATCACTACCTGAATGAACGCCGAACTGAAAGAGGTGTCCATGTACTTCTTGCGCACCCACGCAATCACGAATAGCTCCACCGCCACCACAACCACAGCTACAGCGGTTGCAACCTTCACCTCCCCTATCAGGTAAGGCAACGTATGCCCCAAGCCACCCAGCGTCGTCATAAGTCCTGAAATTACACCACGTATCCACGGCGCTCCCCGGCCGGAAAGCGTCCCGTCATCAGAAGCGGCTTCGGCAAAGCCCATCGAAATCCCCGCCCCGATGCTCGCCGCCATCCCCACCAGAAACGTCTCCCAACTGTTGTTCGTTGCGAATGCGGCGGCGAAGAGAGGCGCCAGCGTCGAAACACTTCCATCCATCAGCCCGACCAAACCAGGCTGGATGACTTGCAGAACAAATAGCCGGTGACCTGCGGCTTGCTCGTCGTCGGAAACAGCAAGCTCGCTCAACCGACGGGCCGATCCGGCGTGGTTGCGCTCCTCCTCGGCCAGATCGCCCAACAGTTTACGGATGCCAGCGTCGGTGGAGCGATTCGAGGCGGCTTCGTAGAAGCGGGTGGTTTCGACCTCCATCGACTCAACCTCGCGTTTGGCGGCGGCGAGGCTGAGCGATTTGGCGAGCCAGATCGGCTTGCGAGTGACGAACCCGCGCACGTCCTGACGCCGAATGAGTGGGAGGTGGTCGCCAAATTGTTCACGGTACAGATCGAGCAATCGACGACGATGTTCATCTTCCTCAACGCGCATCACGCGAAATTCCTCAGCCTGCGAGGGATAGGTCTCTTCGAGCTTGTCGGCGAAAGCAGTGAGGATCTGGGCGTCCTCCTCCTCGAGCGAGATCGCGAGGGCAAGGATTTCGGCGGAAGTCAGGTCTTTGAAACGAAGCATATAACGGCTCTTTATTTAACACAGAGAACACGGAGGATTCACAGAGGACACAGAGGGGGAAAATATAATTATACTTTGTGTTAACTCTGTGATCTCTGTGTCCTCTCTGTGCCCTCTGTGTTTGGTCTTTTCTGTTAACCAATTTCCTCGAAATACCCCTGCGGGTGGGCGCAAGCCGGGCACTGTTTCGGCGCCGAAGGCCCGTTGTGAGTGTATCCGCAGTTGAGACAGCGCCAGGTGGTCTTGCTTTCGCGCACCCAGACGTGGTCGCCTTCGACCTGCACGGCGTATTTGGTGTAGCGCTCGTCGTGGTATTTTTCGGCGATGGCTATCGAGGTGAAGACGGCGGCGATGGCGTTGAAGCCTTCTTCCTTGGCGATCTTTGCAAAGCCTGGGTACATTTCGGTATGCTCGTAGCGTTCCCCGGCGGCGGCGGCGCGGAGGTTCTCGGCGGTCGTGCCGATGACTCCGGCGGGGAAGGCGGCCGAGATCATCACTTCACCGCCTTCGAGGAGCTTGAACAGCCGTTTGGCGTGTTCTTTCTCCTGATTGGCGGTCTCTTCGAAGATTTGGGCGATCTGCTGGAAGCCTTCTTCCTTCGCCTTCGACGCGGCGTAGGTGTAACGATTGCGAGCTTGTGATTCCCCTGCGAACGCGGTCAGCAGGTTCTTTTCGGTTTGCGATCCTTTGAGGTTCATTTGTGAGTTCCTTTTGTTATATGGTTTTAATTCAGTACGACAGGCATTCTTGCCTGTCACAGTCGAATAGGGCACACCTAAAAAATCGATCACTGAGTCACCGAAGCCCGGAAATGCCTGCCAGACTGCCGTTTCCGGCGTGATCGATTGGTGACTCATCGTTTTCATCATACCGGCGAAAGCCGGTATCCAGTTCAGAGTTCAAACTTCAGTTTGTCCTGTCTGGTCGGCAGTGGGGCGGATTGTAATCCGCCCGCGCCAAATGGCGCGTCATTCCCGCGTAGGCGGGAATCCAGTCCCCTTACATATACTCCACGACCTTGATGTCAGAAGATTGAGGCAAATCAACGAGCTTTGGTTTTGTTTTAGGTCTTATTTATTTGTTTTCTTTCCAAATTTAGAGCCTTGCGCCAATGATTAGATGCGTCAGGGCGTTGATGTCATCGGCGATGTAACTGATAGTGTAGTTGCAGCACTAAGCGCGATCAAGCCATCATAATGAACATTATCTACATGCCTTATCATATCAAGGATATCTCCCATTACAGATCCAGTTTCAGCGAGCAGGGATGCATCAAATGGGGATTCTGGAATTCCAGCTTCTTCATGTGATCCAGCTTGTACATACCGCTCAATTCTAAGTCTCTTGCTTGGATCGAAACCAGTTCGTTCAATACGACGATAGAATTTTTCCTCTTCTGGATACTTAAAACCAAGAAATGATTCTAACAACCTTCTTGCCATATTTGGATATGAATAGTCATGTTCCAAGTCATAAATTCCATCTGGTTGCGCAGCTCTAGCTTGGAGAGTACTAAATAAATAGTGATATTCAGACTCTTTTTCCATTAGAAGTTTATCAAGAGGACTAAGACCTGCATTGCGTTTTCCATCGATAATATTCCGAGTCATTTGATAATACTTGGTAACTTTGTCACGCTTAGGGATATGCCTGAACCATTGCCGCACCATGGCAAAGAATTGGAAATTGTGTGTTAGGATAAATATTTGATTTGCATCGCGAATATTTGCTCTCATGAACCCGAACGCATAGAATAAGGAGTTGGAGTCTAAGCTGGATACAGGATCATCGACCACAATAATGCTCTTCTTAATATCGAATCCGTCTTGATTAAGCGTTTGCAGGTAGTAGAGAAACGCAAATGCCGTTTTTTCACCCTCACTGAGGTCATTGGCATATTGCCCATTCCTTTTCAATCTATATCCAGTATTCTCAACCTCTAATTGCAGGTCAGAATGACCTAAGTAATTCTTGAGATCCAAATTTAAGGCATCTACAGCAGGACGATGTGACTTAAGTTCTCTTTCAAGAACAGAGATTGCGTTCTTAATGACAATGTTATTCTGCTCTTCTAATTGTAGGGCTTTAGTCGCCTCTTCCACCGCCTTTTCCAAATCCCTAAAGTGAGCGATTCGGGTACAGATTATGTGATTGTGAAGGCGAGACTCAGCAGCACGGACATGCTCACGGATTAGAGTCGCGTATTCGTTATGCTCTTGAAGAATGGCAGAGAAAGCAACCAAAATAGAACTGTCTATTTTGATAATAGGAGTGGAGATGGACAATAACTTAAAAGGATTGCTTTGTTTCGTTTCGATCTCAGAGAGAAGTCCTTTATAAACTTCTGAGATTTTCGCGATCTCTGCTCTCATGCGTAATTCTATTTCCTTATATCGCGTTGAGAGATGATCGTAGAGACGAGTTTCATCTGGGAAAGACACCTTTTCAAGCTCTCCGACAAAATTCTGAAGTTTTACTTTCGCCTTATCAAGCTTGACCATCAAGTCGTCAAATGACTTATCAAAGTGCGCCCGCAATTGTTGAAGTCGATTTTCTCCTAAATCATTCAAGCAAAATAGGCACTTTCCTGAGTGCTTATCTTCGTGAATTCTGAGACCGGTTCTCGTCCACTCAGACAATACACTATCGGCGAGGAGATCGTCTATCGGTACAGATGTGATATCTAGGTAAAGAAGTTCTTTCACCTCTGAATATACTATGTTCAAGTCAGGCTGTATAGGCATCGCAAATACAATATTATCTTTTGGCTTTGCATCCTTCTCAGAAAGTGCAATCTGATAGTCGCTATCGCTCAATTCAACAGAGTTTCCATTATCCGAACACGCTCTCTCAAAATTCGGACGTCTATAATTCCAAAACGTGTTGTCAGGCTTCCCTAGAATATCTTTTATCGTCCTAGCTTGTTCTGTACCGTACTCATCTCTCGAACTCTCTGCCTTTTTAAGCGAACTATTGTGTTTAATGATCCCGGATTCGGTGTTCTCACGCTCTCGCCTTTTCTGATCGAGCAATGCTTGTTTTTCAGGTGCAGACTCTCCTATTACTACGAATATAGGAGTAGTAAGGTCTTCGGACGAAAACGAAACATGTTTCTCGACAAAAGTCTTGTTGAAAACCTTTATCGATGGCAACACTGTAGTTGAGTCGATTTTGGTTAGTTCAATCTCACCCGCTGGGTCACAAACAAATATTGCCTCTCCTTCCGCAAGAGGTGTCCTCTCCTCAACGTGTTGAAAGAGGTTCGCAAATGTTGTTTTTCCAGAATAGTTCCACCCGTAAATGAGATTGTATCTGGCGAAATCAGCGAGGCCACGGCCTGCCCATTTAAAATCTCGGAAAATACGATGCTTGATTGACTTGATGCTTGTAATCTTCATTTTCCTCTCTCTATGTTTAATTATCAGTATAAATGGTTCAATAATTCAGTTTGTTAGCGTGAGACGCAGCCTCAAAACCCCATCTTCCCTTTCTTCTCCGGCATGGGCGGACTCATCATCTTCTTGATAGCGTCGAACACGACCCGGAACTTGGCGTCATACTTTTGCTCCATGTCGTCAAGGCGTTTGGCGATGTCGGGGCTCGTAAACGGCCCCTACGCAACGTCAAGACAAGGGCTCGTAAACGGCCCCTACGCAACGTCAAGACAAGGGGCTCGTAAACGGCCCCTACGC
>CAYHEC010000007.1:0-66720 GCA_964355675.1 uncultured Caldithrix sp. | reverse complement strand
GTAAACGGCCCCTACGCAACGTCAAGACAAGGGGCTCGTAAACGGCCCCTACGCGTAAACGGCCCCTACGCAACGTCAAGACAAGGGGCTCGTAAACGGCCCCTACGCGACAGATCGGCATAAGGGGCTCGTAAACCGGCCCCTACGCGTAAACGACCCATACCCGTCGTCAAGGGGCTCGTAAACGGCCCCTACGCGTAAACGGCCCCTACGCGTAAACGGCTCCTACGCGTAAACGACCCCTACGCGTAAACGACCCCTACGCACTTAGCGTACCGCCGTCATCACAATGCACGCCCGCGGACACTCCGCCGCGCAAAGACCACACCCCTTACAGTAGTCATAGTCAACCCAGTAAAGCTGAGTCACTTCCGCCGACGCACCGCCGTCGGCGGAAGTCCCCGTCGCCCGCGGGGGGGCGACGGAAGTGTCGTTGACTCTCTTCACCGCCACGTCGGGGCAAAACACCCAGCAGTTGTCGCAAGCCGGGCACGTCCCACAACTGAAACAACGGCTCGCCTCGTGAGAACAAGCAATCTCGTCGTACCCGTCGCGCACCTCAGAAAACGACCGCGCCCTTTCGCTCACCGGCAAGTGCTCGGGGTTAATGCGCTCCAACAGCTTGAAATAAGCAGTGTTGAGATCCTCGTACCGGACAACATGCTTCTCACGAGAGCGCAACGATGGTGAAGTAGCGGCGTCGGCAAGGGGAGAATCCACTGCCGACCCGCCGTGGTCGGCGGTATCTATTTCTGCCGCCTGCGGGGAGGCGGCAGAAGACCCCTGCCTCAACAGCGCATCGATTGCAATTGCCGCCTTGCGTCCAAATCCTATCGCCGCGGTCACCGTGCCTGCTCCATCGGCGACGTCGCCGCCAGCGAAGAGCTTCGGCTCAAATGTGCGACCTAACTCATCAGCGGGGATGTTCCAACTGGTTTTCGCCAAATAGTCCTGCGGCAAATAACTCAGGTCGGCAGTCTCACCGATGGCGGTGATGATCGAATCGGCTTCGACAACGAATTCACTACCGGGCATCGGCGCAGGCTTGCGACGGCCAGATTCATCCGGTTTGCCAAGTTGCATTCTGATGCACTTTGCTCCGAGAAGCTTCCCGGAAGCCGCGTCGTGCAGGACTTCGACCGGTGTAGCGAGGAACTCGATAGGGATGCCTTCCTCGATCAGCTCGTCGATCTCCTCAGCGATGGCAGGCATTTCGACACGGGTGCGGCGATACATCACTTTCACGTCTTTTCCCAGCCGCCAAAGTGACCGCGCCGCGTCCATTGCCGTGTTGCCGCCTCCGACCACCAGCACTCGTTGACCAACACCATCAGGTTCGCCAAGGTTAATCCGGCGCAGGACTTCCGTGCCGGAGACGACGCCCGTTTTGTCGTCGTTTTTTGCGCCAAGCGGACGGCTGACGGTGAGTCCAGTTCCGGCAAAAACAGCGTGGAACTTGTCCATCAGTTGGGCAAACGGAATGTCCCGACCGATGCGGGTTTCGGTGATGATCTGCAACCCCATCTTCTTCATGCGGGCGATCTCGCCATCGAGCACATCGGGCGGCAGGCGGTAGTCGGGGATGCCGACGCGCAACATGCCTCCGACTTTGGCGTGAGCCTCAAACACCGTCACCGAGTGCCCGGCAAGTAGCAACTGGTAGGCGGTCGAAAGTCCGGCGGGACCTGAGCCGATCACGGCAACGCGCTTGTGGGTGGGCTTGGCGAGCTTCATCTCGGGCGGATTTTCGCGATATAGATCGCCGAGGAAGCGTTCGATAGAATGGATGTTGATCGTTCCGCCCATCGACTCGCGGTTGCATTCGGTCTCGCAGGGGTGAGGGCATACGCGCCCGCAAGTGCCGGGGAAGGGGGATGTCTGCGCGAGAACACGCCATGCGTCCTCAAAGTTGCCTTCCGCGGCGAGTGTGACGAAGCCGACGACGTCGTTTCCAGCCGGGCATCGATTGGAGCAGGGAGGGATTTGCTCGACGTGATGCGGTTCGACATTGCGCCATGAGCCGGTTTTGTTGACGGAAGTGTTGCCGAGCGATGCGGCGTTGAGCGGCAAGTCGCGCCACGATTTGAAGATGATCGGTTGTTGTGCCATTGATTGGTGCCTTAGTGCGAAAGTACGAAAGTACGAACGAATCAGAGTAATTAAATTACCATTGTGAAAATTGGGACGCAAGCTAAATTCCGGTCGGGACTGCGTTGGCGTGAATTTATACGGGTTTGACTCTTGGAGGGCGGGATTCATCCTGCCCATGACAGGCGGGAACCCGATCAGTGGGGCGGATTGAAATCCGCCCTCCAAGATATCAAATACAGAACCCGGATATTCCGCCCAATGCGGGGCTTGTCTCCGGGTTCTAAAGGGCAACTATTGTGCCGGAAAGAGTTTGAGAGCTACTTGACGAGGGTCACGGGGAAAATGCTCTGATTTAATTCGTTGCACAGGACGACGCGGTAGGAGCCTGCGACGGTCTGCCCAGCATCCCACACCTCCCGATAGCTTCCCGCCTCACGCCAGCCGTCCGACAGCCTCAGCACCAGGCGTCCGCTGATATCCACGACATCGACGGCGTAGCGGCCGGGTCGGGGGAGGGAGTAATTGATGGTCGTGGAAGAGTTGAAGGGGTTGGGGTAGCTCGAAAGGATGATGGATGAGGGGGGAATGACGAAGGAGTTATTAATTATGTTCAGAGAGTGGATTGCATAACATATTAGGTTATTCTCAGTCAATACCAGAAGTTCCTGCACTCCATCATTATCAATATCGTCACAGACCAAATCCGCAAGATTCTCATTTTCCGGGGTCCAAAGGAAATTCTTTTCAATATATCCATCTAATCTTATTAATTGGAAATGAGGAGTATCACTATAAAGTAATATATAGTCCACATTCGTTCTCGGATCTTTAACAACAAACCACCTTCTATTATTAATGAAATCGCATCTCAGGGATGCAACGACACCAAGAGCTGGTAAGCCAAATCTTACAACTCTATTATTCGAAAAACCATATGTTAGACCAGCAACGATTTGAGCTTCGCCGTTGGGTAGTTTTACGATATCACTACTCCAGTTGAAATAACAACCTTCCAACATTGTTGTCGTACCGTGAATTTGATTGTCGTAATAATTGAAGTTAACATATCCTGCAGCACTTGAAACATTGGGACCATGCTCATCAAGGACGCCATTTTCATGCTGGCCAAAGATAATTATCCTGTCTGATTCATCATCGTCTGATGAAACGATATGGTGATATTCAGGGTAGAGGAAGGAAACAAAAGATGTGTCGATATTGCCAGAAAAAGACAAAATATGATATACACCATCGGAATTGACCAGCTCATACCAGGGATCACCATTTCCATCTTTTCGAGAAGTTCTATAAGCACCTGCGATTACTCGCCTCGTCGAATCTTGTAATCCGGGCGTGGCAGGTAGTACCAATCTAATATCATACCTGTCTTCTACCCAATTTTCCTCAGGTCTGTATGGAATCGATTGAAATCCTACTTCCAACTCACTCTCATAATTCTCGCCGTAATAATATGTTAAATAATTCCAGTCCGCAACTACAATCCCAACACCTTCTTCGAGGCCAAAATCAATGGATGTTGCATATGAACCTCCATTTTGATATTGATGTTGCCACAAAATCTGGTTGCCGTCGGTTACGATTTCATTCGACGAAGTTCGGATTAGAAACTTCGCTCTGCCTTCCTCAGACCAATAAGAATCGATGTGATTGGATGTCGTGCCAAAAGGATCAACCTCAATTCTCCATGTCTCGGTTAGCCAGAACGGATTTCCCTGCCCCAAAACTCCCCCCGCCCCGACCACCAATCCAACGACCAAGAGTATAACCCGTTTCATTGCCTGTTCCTTTCACTTGATGATTGTGACCGGTCTCGAAAGAGACTCTGTTGTTCCATTCAATCTAAGGATATATTGCCCGTTTGTCAAGCGACTGCCATCCCAGACAATCCTATGCTCGCCAGGAGGATAGGCATTCCTGCCTGTCACCAAATCCGCCACCATCCGGCCTTGGAGATCGTAGATTGCCAGTTGTAGGGGCGTATTGCAATACGCCCCTACCGAAAACGTGATTGTCGTGCTGGCGTTAAACGGATTGGGGAAGCTCGAAAGGATGAGGGATGAAGGATGAAGGATGAAATCAGGCTCGAAGGCGGAAAGGGGTCGAAGGCGCGCGCAAGTGAGAAGACTTCCGGTCAAACCGAAGATTTCGATCCTGCCGTCCTCATCAAAGTCACCGGTTAACAGCATATTCGAGCTTGGTTCCCAAGAGTACTCCTGTGGATTGAACCTGAAACTGCCCAGATCGAACAGACGGATCTCTCCATGCTCAAAGGCGCAAAGTAGAAATGGCAGTCCTTCCGCCGATTCTTCGGGCGGTAAATAGGCAAGTGAGTGCGGAACGACATCCAAATCGGTATGTAAGGCAATTTGCTCGAGGTTTTCCGTCTTGTGGGCGTAAAGGTGACTCATTGCCGGTGGAAATCCAGTCGTCATAAATGCTTCAAAGGTAGCAAAGCCTCCTTCTTGCAAAGGGGCTATTGCTGTGCCTCCTAATTTCGCCGAACCGTCGGCTATATCGCCCCCGCCGCTCCAGATATCGGTAGCGTATTGGATGCGTCCCGCTGAATTGAGTGTTGTCAGCAAGAATGTTTTGTATTCGAACCTGTAGCCTTCCGCCATCGAATTTACTTGGCGTGTCCCAAAAATCACAAAGCCTGCCGTATTGTTCTCTTCATCTCTCCAACGTTTGATGGAACCGAATCCACACTCGATGGCTTCACCGAACTGTTCGCCTTGAAGATTGATTCTTGTCATTCTGGCGGATCTCGTCGTTTCCTGGAGATGAATCACATCGTTATTCTGGTACGCATAAGTCGAGCGGATGACAGCGAGAGTCGCACTTGCCGCGATCCAAGCGAGCCCCGTCGTCTCTGTATTCGGGTTATTCCCCAGTGTCAGTCGGGAGATGATTGCGAAGCTTTGGCCATCAAGAACCAGCAGTTCACTCAAGGTATCGCCTTTAACCGCGACAAGCACTTCGACGCCTTCCGCCTGATCGACCTCACCCCGATCTAACGCGGTGATTCGTCCGCCCAGTGGCTGAGAAGTTATTATAATTCTTCCATTTACGACTTCTCTCAACCGATTGCCGCCACCGGCGAGCAGATGAGTAGCGCCTTGATCAGCCCAAATCGGCCCAAGCGTGACGGGGCTACCGAGGTTCAGACTCCACAACTGATCGACGGGGAGGTCCGGTATTTGTGCCTGCGCAGAACATGCTAAGACTATTAAACTGGCAACCAGTAATAAAACTCGGTTCATCGCCCACTCCTCTTCACTCTATAATTGTGACCGGTTAACAGGGCTCGTAAACGGCCCCTACGCGACCATTTCTACGTTAACAGGGCTCGTAAACGGCCCCTACGCGACCATATCAACGTTAATAGGGGCTCGTAAACGGCCCCTACGCGACCATATCAACGTTAATAGGGGCTCGTAAACGGCCCCTACGCGACCATATCAACCTAAACCTCAACCTTAACCTCAACCTTAGCCTCTCCTAAAACCTCTCTCACTTTTTTCAACAAATTCTCCAGCTTGAAAGGTTTCCCGATGAACGGAATTCCGGGATCAAGCACCCCTTCGTGAGTGATGGCTTCATCCGTGTATCCTGACATATAAAGAGCCTTTACATCCGGCCACAGATATCGCAATTTCGCAACAAATTGTGCGCCTGTCATCCCTGGCATTACTACATCAGTCAACACCAAATCGACTGACTGCTCCATATTCTCGCAAAGCAACAACGCTTCACCCCCCGATGAGGCAGTAATCACCTCGTAGCCGAACTTTTTGAGCGCAAAAACCGCAATGCCTCTGACATTCGCATCATCCTCGACCACTAAAATCTTTTCTGTTCCAGTTAGATTGTGATCGCCTACGCCTGCCAAAACCTTGGCATCGACAGCTTCCTTGACACAAGGGAAGAAAATCTTGAAGGTACTCCCTTTGCCAACCTCTGACTCCACACTGATATACCCACCGCTCTGTTTCACAAAACCAAAGACCGTTGAGAGCCCCAACCCGGTTCCTCTTCCCACCTCTTTGGTGGTGAAGAAAGGGTCGAATATCCTCTCCATCACGTTTTGATGCATTCCGCAACCCGTGTCAGTGATGGTGATCTCCGCGTACTCTCCTGGGATTAGTACATGAAAACTCTTGGAGTAGCCTTCCTCAAGAATGGCCCTCCGTGTGCTAATGGTCATCTCTCCCCCTTCGGGCATCGCATCGCGAGCATTGACAGAAAGATTAACGATTACCTGTTCGATTTGTCCGGGGTCAGCCTTGATATTAGACAGATGGTCATCAAGCAGAAATTTCACACTAATATTTTCACCTATCAGGCGGGTGATCATTTTCATCAAATTTTGAATAATACTATTCATATTGATGATTTTCGGTTCAAGAACCTGTTTGCGGCTGAATGCGAGCAGTTGGCGAGTGAGTCCGGCGGCGCGATCGGCGGCTTGCTGAATGCTCTGGATGTCGAAATATAGCGGATCGATCGGGTTCACCTGGGCAAGTGCCATTTCGCTATGACCGGTGATAACCGTAAGCAGGTTATTGAAGTCGTGCGCCACGCCGCCAGACAATCTGCCGATTGTTTCCATCTTTTGAGCGTGCCGAAATTGCAATTCGAGTGACTTACGCTCAGTGATATCCCGAATGCTTGCCTGAATGAACTTTTGTCCGGCGTACTCAACTCTGGTCAAGAGGACATCAGCAGTGAACTCTTCTCCATTGATACGCTTATGGGCCCACTCGAAGAAGTTTGATCCGTCGCGCATGGCAATTTCAGTCATCTCCTTGGCTTTCTCAACAGAATTGCGCCCATCAGGTTGGCTTCTGGGAGATAAATCAGCAGGCTTGTAAGAGATCAAATCACTTTCGTCTTTAGTTCCGAACATTTTGACCGCCGCGCAATTTCCGGAATTAAACGCCCAGTCTGGCGGTTTTAGCGTCAGCAGAGCGTCGCGTGAATTTTCAAAGAGACCACGGTAGCGGACCTCGCTCTCCATCAGGGCTTTTTCGGCTTTTGCCTTTGCGCAAAGTACGTCTCTTCGAGCAAGGGCATCTTTTACCGCGAATGGCAGGCGGGTGATGCGGTCTTTCAGGACGTAATTCCATGCACCTGTCTTCATGCACTCAACGGCAATTTCCTCGTTCGTCGCCCCGGTCAGCATAATGAATGGAAGATCGGGTCTCAGCTCAAGGGCAAGCTTAAGCGCTGTCATCCCGTCGAACTGCGGCATCGAATAATCTGAGATAATCAGATCTGGACGGAAAGTCTCCAAGGCGTCGAGAAAGGTTTCTTTTGTATCGACGCGTGAGGATGAGAAGAAAAGACCCTCCTTCCGAAGGGTGTATTCAGCCAGCTCAGCGTCGGTTGGGACGTCTTCGACGATCAGGATGCGCAGGTGGATGTCGGATGTCATTGATAATTTTAGTGATTGATTAATTTTTTTTACAGATTGAGGAGAGGACAGGCAATATTAGGAACTTTCTGGAATTCTGATAGGAAATCTGACCGAGATTGCAGAAAAGTTCAGGCGGACGTCCTTTAGGACGCAAGCTGTCAACCCCAGAGGGTTGACAGCTTGCCCAAAACCCTTCTCGGACAGACTCTTGGATTGTTGTCTTATTCTATCCAGTTGATTTAAAATAAGCGATAAAATCCAATAATAAGTCAAGTGAAATTACGCTCATTAAAGGGTATCGTAAAGAATTCAAGAAAGTTCCATTGAGAATACCATAACACACCGCGAGCGTGTCGTCCCTGCGCAGGAGGCTGTCCGAGAATGGCCAAACAGGCGTCGCAGGGTGTCCGCACCCTGCGATATAACTATTCGACAGGAACTACTTCCTCTCCTTGTGAACCGTATCGATGGCCAGACCTGCCGCAAGGAGGAGCAGGTTCGTAGCAGGAGGGTAGTCTTGATTGAGTGTGATGATGTAGTCATCAGCGGTAGTGAACAATTCCTTACCGACACCGGCCCACTTCTTAGTGATCTTGCCGATCTCGCTCTTCGACGTGTCCAGAAATCGGAAATTCCAGCCTTTCCAATCGCCTTTCAACAAGGCGATCTCTTTACCATCGGCGTCGAAGACGGTAAATGCCGCACCTATCGAAAACAGTATCCTCAAGAAGGAACCGATGATTTTGCCATCCCGATCCATAACGGTTACTTTAGCCCTGAATAGGGTTAAACCCTTGTGAATGGAAAACAGCAGTTTGGACTCAGACTGTGGGTTGTCACCTTCATAAACAAATACTTTCGTGGGTAATATCTGCCTGCCGAGAAGCAACCTTAGAACCTGAATCAGGTTCCCCGGCCGCTCAATCGCGATACCGAGTTGCTCCCGCGTATCCGGATCGATAATGTCGTAGGTATTCACGAGCTTCAAGAATCCGACATGTTCCCGGATGAAGTAGGCTTTCTTGTTCAGCACAGTATGTCCATTGTTATAAAATTTGGAGTGCGGCTTGAAAGCCGCGTTTAGGGCGGACAGGAGTGTCCGGCGTCCAAGGCACAACACCTTACTTGATGATTGTGATCGGTCTTGAAAAAGTCTCGTCAGCGCTCTTCAATCTAAGGACATACTGCCCGCTTGTCAATCTGTTCCCTTCCCAAATCTCCCGATAACTTCCCGCCTCTTTCCACCCAGACGAGAGCCTCGTCACCAGCCGGCCACTTACGTCCACTACGTCCACCGCAAACCTTCCCGGTTTTGGGAGTGAGTAGCTGATGGTTGTTGAAGAGTTAAAGGGATTTGGGAAGGTGGAAAGGACGATGGATGAGGGATGAGGGATGCCTGAAGAGAATGCGACATTTAGCGGTTCAATATCATAGACAATAAACGCATCCGATGAAAGTACTGCTAATTCAAGATCATCATCTTGATCAAAATTGTCGAAATTGCCCCAATATATTCCCTGTCGAATTTGGTATATTAATCCTAAAAATGATCTTTCATTCAAGTCGATTACTCCAACCAAGCCGTCATAACTGATGGTAAGCATATAAGTATGCCCAAACTCATTATTCGGGTTAATAAATGGGGTCATTGTAAAAACGGTGCCGATGATTCCAAGTCTCATTCGGTAGATCTCATTCAACTGCGGAATATCATGAACAATGAAATAAGGCACATCATCTAAGAGATGTATCCCGGCTAATTGTATCGAATTATCATGATTTGTGATTGGACAAATTGCCCCGGTTCCAGAGGCATTTGTGGCGATTCTGTCAAGGCTAGGACTATAGATGGATAAAGAACTTCTTCCATGGGCTCCGATTACTAAAGATGAAGTTATACCATTCTGATCTCGGATAGCAAGCATGTTAGGATTTGTTCTGACATACGTCGAACGCCCAGGTTCCCTTTGGTTGACAAAATTATACAATTGAATAGCACTTTCTGAACCGGAATGATCATCACCGTTAGGACCATAGATGAGCCAATCATGCGAGTAAGAGATGTAGACACCTGCTTCATTTCCTTAATCTGATTTGTTGTTAAATACTCCCATATCTATTATGTCATACCAATGGGCTTCATCAACATTTCCAGACTCGCTTGCAAATAAGTAGGAAGTACTGGTTCCGTAATTATCGCCTTCCAATTTCAGAACAATAAAGTCTCCGCGTGACTTATAGATCATTACAATGGCAGGTCCCTCATGGAAAATCACTCTTTCAACCTTGAGGATGTTACCACTCGGTGATTCAACCTCCCATATAACTTCTCCATTAGAGATAATGATTGCACGATTCCCATGTTTTACAAGTACATGGCAAAATCCATTTTCCATCCAGCTTGATCCAAACGATGGAATTTCTTGGTTAAATTCATATCTCCAAACTTCTTCAATCGGCAGTTCCATCAACTGCCCCAAAACTCCTCCCGTCCCGACCAACAACCCCGCGACCAAAAGTATCACCCGTTTCATTGTCACGTTCCTTTACTTGATGATTATGACCGGACTCGATAGAGACTCTGTTAGCTCCATTCAATCTAAAGACATTTTGGCTTCTTGTCAATAGCGCTATCTATCCGGCACTATGCCTTGCCTTGAAGAACATCTTACTTTATATTTGGGTCTTACCCGATCCACTCACTTGGAGAGGTGGCAGAGTGGTCTATAGCGCACGCTTGGAAAGCGTGTTTAGGCTTATACCCTAACGCGGGTTCAAATCCCGCCCTCTCCGCTAAAGACCCGAACCAACTGGTTCGGGTCTTTCTGCTCTATGCTTCCTCCCGACAAGCATGCTACTAAAATGGCGTCGGTCATCAAACTGGAAACGCATAGCAACTCACGCTTGGCGGTCACACAATTTCAGCCCACAACCTCCTCTTCTTTAATGCGGTTCCCGCGACTATCTTCCCCCGATCACTATCTATCTTGATCTGCACGGTATTCGTCTCAACAGTCCAGACGTTGCCTTCCCGCCCAACAACCTTTCCGGCAGACCACTCCAAGTCCCGATGCAATTTTTTCGGCAGGAGAAGTGATGAGCCGATGAGCCTTACCCAAGCAGATCGAACCAAGAGTGAAGGAATGGTTTTGAAATCCGGTACGAGTTCAATAAACGACGGTCGGTCGAGAATGTACCAGGTGAAATCCCCCGACGTAACTACAGGCCACCCGTAAATGTCCGTTGAAAATTGCAGTGACTCTTCAAAACGTATCAACCCGTCACGGCACTGGAATCGCCAATTCTCGGACTCTTTACCAAGAAGAGTCCAGCTTGTTTCTGCATCGACTTCGACAGGCGAGACCTTTTCGTCTTTGATGGGATTGATGTTGACGCCAATCCGATGATTGATCATCCCTTCGGTGAAACAGGCAGGGATCGTCGTACCGCCAAGCTTCGTCTCTCGCTGGAGCTGGTAGTGGATGTGAGGAACAGGAGATCGCCCTGAGTTACCACAGCTTCCCAACACTTGCCCCCGCTGGACAAATTGTCCAACTGCCACGACAAGGCTGTTTTGCTTGAAATGGCTCAGCTCGGAAAACTCCCCGTTACCATGATCGAGGATTATGTAATTCCCCCAATTACGCTCGAGATCTGCCGTACGAGGCTGGTTGTCTTCGATATCGCCAACGACCTCGACCACCGTCCCTGGCGCGGGAGAAAGCACCGGCAGTCCGAAGGCGAAATAGTCGGCGACTTGCAAGCCAAAATTGCGGTGTTGTTTACCGGCAGGATTGGTGATGACAAAATCCCAGGCAAATCGTCCGGCGCCCTTGTGAGTCCATTCCCCGTCATTTCCCTGCAAGACCGTCCATTCACCCATAAATGGGAGAGTGAGCATCGTCCGCTGGCTGGCGGCTCGAGCAGATTTCTCCTGCCAACGTAAATTGGTTTCTGGACTACGAACCAACGCCAGCGGCACTGGAGTGATTTGATTATCCCCAACACGTTTCAACCAGTTGGTCTTGATGGGATAGAGTATCAGCAAGGTAACTACATTGAAGGCGAGCGCCAGCGTCGGAAGCGAGATTCCACCGCCGCTAATGGTTCCCAACAGTAGGACGGCTGACCGGTCAATAATCCCCGCGGCGACGACTCCAAGCGTCACCAGGGCGAAGATGTGCCGGTTGGCGACAAGGAAAAAACCCCCGAGAGCCATGGCGGTCAGCACATAATTGAGTCCGTGAAAACCGTCGAGCGTTCCGTTGATGAATCGGTAGGTGAGTAACCCTAACAACGCCCCCCAGAGACCGTAGCCGAGCGTGATGCGTGAGTAGAGCCCAATCGCTGATATGACAATTAAACTGCTGACGAAATTGTCTTGGAAGAGGATACTGCCGAACATCTTGACCGCTTTGAAGAGCGCAAGCGGCAAGACGTCGAAAAGGAAGGCGTCTGCCTCGGCAAGAATTGGAAAGACGAACAGCTTTTCTGAATCGAAACTCTGCGGACCATAGGCGAGTAAAATTGGCCAGATAACCAGTGTCAAAGGCAGGCTTAAAATGGGCAGATCGCTCCGAGTGAAGCGGTTGCCGAGTACGACAGATGTAAATCCAGCTAACGCGGCGCCAAAGAAAAGGAAGACCCAAATACGGATGCCCGATTCCCCGTACATTCCAAGCGCCAGACCGACCAGAGTCCCACTTACCCCGTAAATCCCACTCTGCAACACCGACGGATGCCCTCCGATCCATCGTGCACAGAGATTTGAGACTATGTTTCCCGCCAATCCGAATGCGCCCACGGATGGGTAATAAAAACTCGCCGCCAGCATCAATATACCTGGCAGAGGATGCGCCGCAAAACCGATGGCTCCGTAACCGCGAAGAATCAGCAGGATACGGTCGTACAAATGGTTGAGGTTAATTGTCATACGGGGCTGTTCCCCAAATCCCAAATGATGAATATCGTAGCGTGTAGCCCGCACAGCTTTGCTGGGCGGGCAGGAATTAAAGCGTGTAGCCCGCACAGCTTTGCTGGGCGGGCAGGAATTAAGCAGAAATCAGGCTTTTAGACCGATCCATTTTTCGCCAAGTTACACCTTTCTTCGGACGGTTTGAAACTTGCATGAACAAATTTTTAAGTCCCGCCCAGCAAAGCTGTGCGGGCTACACACTTTTTGTGTTTGGGCAATATCATCTTATCATAGTGCTTGGAGAGCGGCTTTTCAAGCCGCTCTTGCCAGCACTAATTAGGCGCCGCCGTTAATCTTACCGCCGAAATCGCTCTGGCAGTCGGTCAAGCGCCATAATATCCTGACGCTTTTCTGCTTCTCTGATCACGAAAACTTCTCCATTCTCAATGGCAATGACCGCCGGCCGTGGCTGGATGAATTGCATGCTCTGGCTTAGGTTATAGGCTCCTACCCGCGGGATAGCAAGCAAGTCTCCAGTACGGATCGGCGGGAGTGAGGCGCTCACACTGATTACATCGATGTTCATGCAGAGACAGCCGTACACGACCGTTTCTTCGAGGGAAGTGCCGACGTCTTGGGCAGTGCGAATTCCATAACGATACCATTGTAGCGACGAAAGAATATTCATTCCGCTATCGATGAATATGGCCTTTGTCCCGCTTGGCAGGCGTTTCTGAGCTACTACGGTAGTCAGCAGGGTGAACGGATCATCCACCAATGCCCGGCCCGGTTCGATAAAAAGGCGTGGCGCGTCTCCAGGCAGGAAGGAGCCGCTGAGTAACGCTGGACAGATCGCTTCGGCATACTGGTCGAAGCTTGGACAAGTCTGCTCACCGGGTAAATATGCCCAATTCAATGTGTTCTGGGAGGCGAATCCGCCGCCGAGATCCCAATACTTCAGCCGGACTCCGAGATTATCGTTCAACGTCCGATAGAACTCACCCAATCCAAGCGCGGCGCGACGGTAGATGGACGTGTCGTCGATGTAGGTTCCAGCGTGAATGTGCATTCCGGCTACTTCGAGTTTCCCACCCGATACGGCTCGACGGACTGCTTCCATAGCTTGTCCGTTTTCGTAGTTAAACCCGAACTTCACCCAGGGAGGATCATTCAAGTTCATGTTGATCCGAAATCCAATCTCTAACTTGCGTTTCAACTGTCCAGCGAGCTCTTCGATCGCCAGCAATTCGTCAAAGTTGTCGATGTTGACTCGCGCGCCCTCTTCGAAAGCCCGACGCAATTCATCCCGTGTTTTGTAAGGTCCGTTGAAGATGATATGTTCGCCAGATACGCCGAGATCGCGAGCCAGTTCATATTCAAAGCCGGAAACGACTTCAGCCCAGGCGCCCTCCTGATGCAGGACCGAACAGACTGACTTCAAATAATTGGTTTTATAAGAATAAGCTATCTGGAATTTCGGATAACGGGTACGGAAAGCCCGGTCGAGATCCCGGTACCGCTCGCGTAACTCACGCATGGAAACGACAAAGAGCGGCGAACCATACTGGTCCACCAACGCCCGGACGTCGTAACCTTCGAGTCGATTTGTCGGTATTGCGGCAGGCGGTCTGCCAAATTTATTTGTAACGCCGATGCTGTGACGAACGATAGTTGGTTTTTGGTAAGGTTTGCGCATTGTTAGTTTGGTGTTTTGTATGGGAGGTCGATTTGGAAATCGACCATACGCGAATATCATTGGGAAGTGGGCTCGGTAAACCGGCCCCTACGCGAATGATTGGTTGGTGGTGTATGACCGGGGCTCGTAAACGGCCCCTACGCGAATATCATCGGGAAGTGGGCTCGGTAAACCGGCCCCTACGCGAATACCATTGGAAGAGGGCTCGGTAAACCGGCCCCTACGCGAATATCATCGGGAGTGTTAATCTTCCGCAGGCGAATTATGATGGAATTCGCCGTTGAGGGTTAACTGTTCGATTTCATCCATCGAGCAGATCAAGTCGGTGGCATGACGGACGAACGTCACACCCGAACGAGCTGGCGGCAGTCGTGACGTCTTCTTGCCGAGAGCAAGATCAACCACTAACTTCGGGAGATTCTGATCCGCGCCAGCGCTTAGGTATATCCATGCTGGAAAACGAGGATTTATTTCGAGCAGATATAGTTCTCGATTTTTTGCCTGTAGAATTTCGAGTTCGCACGGACCTTGCCACCCGAGCGCGGTGAGCGTTTTTTCAGCCATATCCAATAATGGCTGATTTCTTAAGGTCACCGCCGACCATGCCTTTCCCTTGTCGGTAAGGCGCATCTTACGCATTGGAACTGCGCCGAGTAGGTTTCCCTTCGCATCTCCGACTGCGCAGACGTCGAACTCCTCCCCCTCGATTGCCTGTTGAACAAGAATTGGCAACCCCCACTGCTTGCTCATCCGGTCATAATCAGACTTGGCTTCCGGAATCGATCGGCAGAGGTGAGCGTCGTAAAACGGCCCCTTAACGTAAAGTGGAAACCCGATCTCCTTCAACGCCGCTTCGAAATTTTTCGGGTCGTTGACTGCGATTGTTTTTGGCGTCGGAATATCGGCGTCTCGACAAAATTCGGCGAGAACTTTCTTGGCACGACGATTAACCACTTCCGACGACGGAATGAACATCTTGATCCCGGCCTGTTCGAGTTCGGGTTGTAATTTCTGATAGAGAGCAAGTTCACTGTCAAGAGAGGGAATCAATACGTCGATCCGGGTACGAGAGTGGATTTCAAGCAGTCGATTCAGTATCTGACGACTATCTTGATTCGGGTAGGGAACGAGGTAAGCGCTATCGACCAACCCCGGATCGTACAACCCGGTGTCATAGACGTCATAAGCGAGACCAATGATCTGACCATCCCACCCATCTGGATGGCGGAGGGCTCGGATGATGCCGATACCGGGCGCTGGATTATCGGCGGCGTGAAGACCAGTTACGGCGACATTGATCGACATCAGCTCACCAGCCCCAATTCTCGCATTTGTCGCACAAAGTCCTCAAGATCGCCACGGGCGGTCTCCTCGTCCACTTCGAACTCGGCGATCAGGCTCCGGACAATTTCGGAAGCCTCGCTTCCCTCCTGAAATCGTTCGAATATGTCGCGACCGGTCGTATTGAGAGTGTAGGTAAGGCCGGTAGAATGGTCAAAGAGAAATCCACCCTTGGTAAGAGTCATCTCCGAGTGAAATAGCTGATCCATAATTTATTTATATCCAGTTAATTGCGTCAATAATCCACTGCTGTAAGCCAGACTTTCATCTACATGGTAGCCATTCATCTTGCACCAGTAGCAGTAGTCGCGTCGGCAATCAACTTTCGCGATTTTGGTTCCCCAGAGCGCAAACTCAAAACTGCCGCCTAACAGAGCGGGATCAATGGTGATCTCCTGACGGATATCGCCCTTCTTGACTTCGATGACAGAGTGGCGTCCCCCCGTCACGGGATCAGCGACGCCGTAGGGGTAAAACGATATTCCCAGCCAAGCCACCGACTGCGGATTGTTACCAGTCACAATCAATCTGGTGGGCCAGCCGCTATCAGCGCTGACGACAATTTCAACCTTCAGGTCTGCGGTCGAGGACTTTGTATCTGACGCCTGTATAAAACCAGCAATGCTGAGAAACAGCAAACCGGCGAGAAGTATTCGGATCAATTTAATGCTCAAAATTATTGATTATATTCTTACTTGAATTCCAGCAACCCAGAACTCGGCGGAGTATTTTCCGCGAGGGTTGTTCGCCTCGGTAGGCGCATAGAATTTCTTTACCCAGCATCCGGTCAGTGAGATTTGCGGGATGAGACGGTAGAAGCACTTAGCCTTCCAATATTGTGTTAAGTCGTCAGGATTATTGTCTAAGGTGAGGGCTGTCCAGTCAGCCTGAAAACGAGAGCGCCCCCTTCCAAATTGGAGATTGAGATCGAAATTTCCTGTCGGATACCAGTCGCAACCAATCGCGCCAAGCTGGAGCGACGTCTTGTTCAGCGTTGTCAAAATGTATTCGGCAGAAAACGAGAAACTCTGGAAAACGTAGTGCAACGCAAGATTACTCTGCCTGATTGGTCGCCGGGTGGTGTCGTATTGTGCCCAATCGTACCAAACCCACTCCCCATAATTCTGCGAGACTGTGTATATCAATCGCCCAGCCTCACCATCGACACGCAAGCCAAGATACTGACCGCCATCAAGGTCGTTGCTCGCCAGCCAGCCAGCGATCAAGCCCGGCCGGAACTTCTGAGAAACCCATGTCGAGGTTCGCGCCAATGTCGATCTTTGGACGTATTCACCTTCGGGAAATTTTATGCCCAGCTCCTCGTAACCGATGGCGATCAGGTCCTTCTCACGACGGTCGAGAACGACATAAGCTCCATTCGCAGAATAGCGACGCGAGTCACTTGACATACCCCAGGTATGCACAACGTTAATGCCGAGGTTCCACGGGTAAAGCGAGAGAGCGGCGAGCCCGGCGGCAAGGATCACCGGAGTAAAGTCAGCGGTTTGGTAAAACGGGTCTGACCGACTTGGAACTCGCAGAAATACTGCCCGGTTGGAAGAGGTCTCCCATCGGAATCGAGCCCATTCCAGGCGAAACTGTACTGCCCGGCGGCAAGTCGTCCGTCGATGATGAAAGCAACAGTTCTACCCTGAAGATCGAACACTCTCGCCCGGACATCGGATGCGCGGTTCAGCGAAAGAGGGACCGTCGTTTGGGAATTGAACGGATTCGGGTAGGCTGAGCCAAGGAGGCTGGAAATGACTGCGCCAGGATTCTTGTGCGTTACTCCGTTACCACCAAACGAAATCGATTTCAAAGATGAGGTAGTATCGGCGTCATTATAGATGTTGAGAAGTATCTCCACAGTTCCGTCCCCGTCCAAATCCCCAAGGTAAGGCCCGATCATGAATCCTTCGTAGCGTTCGCTGGTGTATTCGGCGGCTCCGTTACTGCTATTCAGAACGTAAAATCGACTGTAATACCGTGACTGATCGGAATCCCATTGATTGAGACCGTAAACGATCTCGGTGGTGGCGTCATCGTCAAGATTGGCGGTATCGAGATAGGATTGGTAACCTGCTTGCAGACCGGTCCGCCAGAGCGCGTTCGCTCCGAGCGTCGGAAAGGCGATGACTTCGGTCCTATTGCTGTCTGTCAAATTGCTCGTGAAAAAGACACAAACATTACTGCGATTGTTACCAATCTGGTATTCGTTCCAAAGCCGGAGCTGTTCGCGTTGCGGCACCGTCAACGACCAGATCACAAGAAAGCTGTCAGCGCCAGAATAGACGGTGATTGTATTTAAATAGTGTTTGGTCAACTCGACTCTGCCGTCGTGGTTGAAGTCATAGTGAAGCATGCCGCCTTCCAAATAGGCTTGAGCAACGCTCCACTCCTCGCCATATTGAGCCTGCACGGGCGAGCCAACAAGTGCAATACAGACTGCCACAAGGCTGGAGAAGGGGAGAATATTCAGGAATTTGTATTGACGATGCAAAGGGATACGTTTCCTTTCAGGATCGATCGAAATATTATTGGGGGGAAGAATAAAGTGAATTTCTTGGAGAGCGGCTTCTCAAGCCGCTCTAATCTGTCTCAAAAACCTGTTTATGAATCTGACCGGAAATGTGGATTTCCTGCCTCAGGGTGTCTTCACCCTGAGTCACCGATTTTCGCATTTTCGGACAGACGCTTGTGTGTGTAAGAGCGGCTTGAAAAGCCGCTCTCCAAGTACTACTATAATCTGACCTGATTAATATCAGGGTACAGACCGCAATCGTTATGCCAATCGAAATCCTGCCTGTAAATGGCTGATAGAATATACAAGATTTATCCTATATTTTTGTAGCCGCCTGCGAACAGAGAGGAACATCCTTGATCTTTCCACTCGCACCTGCGTTTCGACTCTGCAATCTTCAACTCCCCTTGTGCCGCGCTTCCATAAATGTATCATAATCATTACTGATTATCAAGGCAATTTACGCACGGTCGCGGCAATCGAGTCATTCCCACTCAGGCGTCTAACTGGGAGTCCCGAAATATGCCCTGTTATTTTCAAGCTTCAACTTTGATTCGGCAGGGTGATTCGCCTATATTATCAAAGGCAATAAAAGGAATCGAATCTTGAACAAAGTCGAGCACTCCGAGCACCTCGTCACCGGTTACGCCTATACGTTGATTTTCGTCCTTCTCGCGGCGGGTATCCTCGCAACGGGTTACTTTTCCTACAGACACTACGAACGGAGCTACCGCACCGAAGTAGAACACCAGCTTTCAGCGATTGCCGAACTGAAATCAGGCGAGTTGATTCAGTGGCGTAAAGAACGGCTGAACGACGGCGCTAATCTCTTCAATATCCACGCCTTCACCGAATTAGTCCGCAACTTTGTCGAGAATCCAGAAAACGCTGGCGCACGTATTGAGCTTGAATCCTGGCTCAGTAGATACCAAGTCCATAACTACGACCAAATTCGGCTTTTCGATACCTCTGGCAAAACTCTTCTCTCAATTCCTGCGGGACTTCCCCCTGTTTCGCCAGTCATCCATGAGAATATCCCATCGATCCTAAAGACAAGACAGGTATTTATACAGGATTTTTACCGAAGTGTGATCGATAATCTCGTTTACATGGCGATTATGATTCCTATCCTCGATGATCAGAATAACAATCAGCCCCTGGGAATCGTTTGGCTACGTATCGACCCTGAAGTTTACCTTTATCCCCTTATTCAGAGCTGGCCCACGCCAAGCAGGACGGCCGAAACCCTTCTAATAAGGCGCGAAGGGAATGAAGTAGTCTTTTTGAATGAACTCCGCTTCATAAAAGATGCAGAATTAATCCTCCGGCGAACTCTTGAAGATACTCTACTTCCAGCCACGCGCGCTGCCCTTGGCTATAAGGGAATTGCGGAAGGCATTGATTATCGCGGCGTACCGGTTATAGCCGACGTTAGACCAATTCCTGACTCCCCCTGGTTTCTGGTCTCCAAAATGGATAGGGCTGAGATTTTCGAGCCCATTCGCGAGCGTCTTTGGGTGTTGATCGTTCAAGTTATTGTTCTGCTTATCGCCGCTGGCTCGGCGTTGGGATTCCTCTACCGCCATCAGAGTGCAGTTTCCTATAAGAAACAGCTTGAAGCGGCTGAAGCATTGCGCGAGAGCGAAGAAAGACATCGATTGATTTCCTCGCTAACTTCAGACTACATCTTTCGTGTGGACATCGGAGAAGATGGAAGCTCGACCATGAGTATGGTTTCCGGCAATTTCTCCTCGGTGACTGGTCGAGCGCTTGACGATGCGAAAACCACCGACCTCTGGACGAAGATCATCCACCCGGATGATCTTGGTAGGTTGATGATGGCTCTACGCTCACTCATTTCCAATGGAGGCGAAACCGAGCTTGAATGCCGCTCCTTCACCTCGAGTGGTCATCAGCGTTGGATACATGTACTCGCACAAGCTATTAAATCATCTGATCGGGATAGAACGACTTCGATTATTGGCGCAGTCAAAGACATCACCGAGCGCAAAATTGCCGAAGAAAGACTTATCGCGATCATGAAAGCCGTGGAATCGACCAGCGACGCCATAGGGATTTCCGATGCTCAGGGTCACCATTTCTACCAGAATAAGGCATTGACTGACCTGTTTGGATACGCGACAGCAAAAGAACTGGATGCAATTGGTGGAGGTATTGCGGTCGTCAAAGACCCGGAAGTTGCCAAAGAAATGTTTGAGAAGATCATGAGCGGCAAATCATGGACAGGTGAGTTAGAATTGGTGACGAAGAGTGGACATGTTTTCCCTGCCTATGAGCGCGCTGACGCGATTACGGATAACGATGGCAATTTGATCGGTCTGGTAGGGATCATCACCGACATCACCGACCGCAAGCAAGCCGAAGAGGCGTTATCTGCTTCCGAGATTCGTTACCGCCGTCTCTTCGAAGCGGCGAAGGACGGCATTTTGATCCTCGACGCCGAAACTGGGATGATCGTCGATGTGAATCCGTTCCTCATTGAATTGTTGGGATATTCTCATAAGGAATTCCTGGGAAAGAGTGTCTGGGAAGTCGGATTCTTTAAGGATGTCTTTCATAGTAAGGTGAACTTCGTTGAATTGCAGAAAGCCGGGTACATTCGTTTTGAAGATTTGCCCTTGGAAACGGCTTATGGATACAAAATTGACGTCGAGTTTATCAGCAACGTCTATGAAGTAGGCCATAAAAAGGTAATCCAATGCAATATACGGGACATCACTGACCGCGTTCGCGCCGAGAAAGAAATCCGCAAGCTCAACGACGAGCTTGAGGAGCGGGTCCTCCAGCGCACCGCCCAGTTAGACGCCTCTAACAAGGAACTTGAAGCGTTCTCCTACTCTGTCTCTCACGATTTGCGCGCTCCTTTGCGAGCAATCGATGGCTTCTCCCGCATTATATTAGAGGAATATGCTGGCAAGCTGGATGCCGAGGGTGTCAGGCTTATCAATGTGGTACGCAACAATACCATGCAGATGGACAGGCTTGTGACCGATTTGCTTGATTTATCCAGGACGTCGCGTACCGACATGCAAATTAAGCACGTCGATATGAATGCTCTCATTAAGTCCGTCGTCAGCGAGGTGAACGCATTTGAGGACCAGAGTGAGATGGTCTTTTCTGTCTCGGCTGTTCCTGACGCTCGTGGGGACTTTGCCCTGTTGCGACAAGTATGGCGGAATCTATTAGGTAACGCAGTTAAGTACTCGAAGCCGAAATCGCACCGACGGATCGAGGTGGGTGGATATGTCGAGAAGAGCGAGAACATTTACTTCGTGAAGGATAATGGCGTGGGGTTTGACCCAAAATACGCTCATAAGCTGTTTGGCGTCTTCCAGCGCCTGCATAGTTCGACGGAGTTCGAGGGCACTGGCATCGGTCTTGCGATTGTCCAACGCATTGTCCTTCGGCACGGAGGACGTGTCTGGGCGGAGGGAACTCTGGGGGAGGGGGCGACGTTCTATTTTGCTTTGCCGGGGAGAGAAGGCTAAGGGCTTTAGGCTTTAGGCTTTAGGCTTTGGGCTTTGGGCTTTTGAAAGAAAGAAAGAAAGTTATGTCGAGAGATTATAGAAAATTGGATGTGTTTAAGTTAGCAGATGAATTGGCTTTTGAAATTTATCGTGCTACAAACTCATTTCCAAAGTCAGAGCTGTTTGGATTAACTTCACAGCTGAGAAGAGCGGCGTTATCTGTACCCACGAACATTGTCGAGGGTTCGCAGAGAGAATCATCAGCTGAGTACATCCGATTTCTCGACATCGCGCTCGGTTCTTTAGCTGAAGTCGGTTATCAGCTTGATTTTGCAAAACGCCTTGGATATTTTACGGTTGGGTCAGTTGAACCAATTCTTGCCAAACACGAACAGTGCATTCGAATGCTAAAGGGACTGATCCGGTCCTGCAAAACAGATTTCTTAAAAAAGTAATACCCACAGCCTAAAGCCAAAAGCCAAAAGCCCAAAGCCCAAAGCCCTTAACCTGAGTCCGCCATGCCCAATCAAAATGCTGTCGAAATTCTGTTGGTGGAAGACAATCCCGCCGACGCAGAACTCGCGATGCGAGCATTGAAGAAAAACAACCTCGCGAACAACATCACCCTTGTCGTCGATGGCGAAGAAGCGCTGGACTTCATCTTCGCACGTCGCGCATTCAGCCACCGAAAAATCGAGAACGGCCCCAAAGTTGTCATTCTCGACCTGAAACTGCCCAAGGTGGATGGATTAGAGGTCCTCCAAGCGATGCAAAACGATCCGCGCACCAGAATAATTCCCGTTGTCGTCCTCACGTCATCGAACGAAGAAAAGGACATAATCGAGAGTTACCGGCTTGGAGTGAACAGTTACATCGTGAAACCGGTTGATTTCGAGAAATTCCTTGTTACGGTGAAGGAGCTCGGAATGTACTGGTTGTTGCTCAATCGCCCCCCAACACAATAATCAGTATGCGAGAACGCAACTGACACGATTTGCTTGCAAGTCGGGTCGCTACAGTGTTGTCATGGGAATAATGATCGGTAGCGCAGCGATTTATCGCGCTTATATTGATCGGTAGCGCAACGATTTATCGCGCTTATAATGATCGGTGGCGCAGCGATTTATCGCACTCATAATGATCGGTAGCGCAACGATTTATCGCGCTCATATTGATCGGTAGCGCAGCGATTTATCGCACTCTTATTGAGATTGGGACGATAGGCGCGATAAATCGCTGCGCTACCAGCACCCATCATTATAGCTGTGACACGACATTACCGTAGGTTGGCTTTCTGGCCGATTAGAGCGGCTTAAAAAGCCACTCTCCAAGAATATCGCTACTTGGTTAAGACTCACTTAACATCAACTCTTATAACAAATAAACAATGAAGAAACGATTTACCTGGATCACCGTTATAGTCGTGATTGTCGGGATAGCCGCTATATTCTATTTCAAAGGTATGGCAAACCAGGCTCTTCAATTCCAATTTACATCAGTAAGTCGTGGCAATTTGATGAGCACCGTTTCCAGCACCGGCTCCCTAAGCGCGGTTGGAACGGTCAATGTCGGGACACAGGTTTCGGGAACAATTTCTACGCTCTGTGTTGATTATAACGATAAAGTCCATAAAGGGCAAACACTTGCTGTTCTGGATACTACTGTACTCGCTTCTGCTGTGCGCGATGCCGAAGCCAACATGATGCGCTCGGAAGCGCTGAACAAACAAGCCATTGCTGAATATCAACTGAAAGCCCCGCTCTATGAGAATGGATTCCTTTCATCACTCGAATATTTGCCAATTCAGACCAATCTTGACGTAACAAAAGCCGGGTTGAAATCGTCCGAAGCCGCGCTTGCTCGAGCCCGCACGAACTTGAGTTACTCAATCATCGTTTCACCTATCGATGGGACTGTCATCGAACGAAATATCGACGCAGGACAAACCGTTGCCGCCAGTTTTTCGACGCCCACACTCTTTGTCATTGCCAATGACCTCTCGCGGATGCAAATATTTGCATCCGTTGACGAAAGCGATATAGGGATAATTCGTCTCGGTCAAAAGGTAAAATTCAATGTTCAGACTTATACAGACGAATCATTTTCGGGCACTGTGCAACAAATCCGCCTGAAACCGATAACGATTCAGAATGTCGTCAGCTATACTGTTGTCATTAACGCCCTGAACGATAAGGGATTACTTCTGCCGGGGATGACTGCAACAGTGGATTTTATCTTGAGCGAAGTCGAAGACGTCCTCTGTATTCCCAATGGCGCACTTCGTTATGAGCCTACTCCGGCAGAACTCGCTCAAATTGGTTCCAAGCAGGGCAAGGAATTTTCGTCGAACAGCGCGGCGTCATCGGACTCTTCCAGAAAAAATGAACGGAGACGGCTTCCTAAAAATATGGCGAGGATTTGGATTTTGGACGAAAACAAACAGCTTTCCTTCAAGCTTGTCCAAACCGGGATCACCGACGGCAAGACAACTGAGATTACATCCGGAGATGGTGTGATGGAGGGGATGGAAGTGATTACAGGGATTTTGGGAGCCAAAGCACCCAAGCGTAGTTTTTCCATGACGATGCGGAGGCCTCATTGATCTCTCCGGCTGTCAGATTACACGGAGATCACGTTATAGAGATGCAGAACGTCGCCAAAGTCTATAAAGTCGGAGCTGAAGATGTTCGCGCTTTGGACAATGTCAGTTTTACCATTGAGAAAGGCGAATTTGTGGCAATCATCGGAGCGTCGGGCTCTGGAAAATCGACGCTGATGAATATCTTTGGTTGCCTTGATTATCCAACTTCAGGAGATTATTATCTCGATGGCGTCCATATTAACAAGCTCAATAGCAATCAATTAGCTCAAGTTCGCAATGAAAGAATCGGCTTTGTTTTTCAGGGCTTCAATCTGCTGGCGCGCACATCGGCGCTGGAAAATGTCGAATTGCCGTTGCTTTACGACCGTTCCTCCCTTCACAAAGACCCCGCCGAAAGCGCCGCCGCCGCACTTCGCAAAATAGGCTTGGGAGATCGAATGCACCACGTTCCGAGCCAACTTTCGGGAGGTCAACAGCAACGCGTCGCCATCGCCCGGGCATTAGTGAACGACCCGGCGATAATTCTTGCCGACGAACCGACCGGCAACCTCGACAGCCGAACATCCCTCGAAGTGATTTCAGTATTTCAAAAACTCAACGAGAAAGGCATCACTGTTATCCTTGTAACACACGAACCTGATATTGCCGCTTTTGCAAAACGTGTCATCGAACTAAAAGATGGGAACATCATCCGCGACGTCAGACAGAAGCCAGCAAATGAGCACGCAATTTGAAACTTTATATCCTGTTAAGATTGGCACTCAAGAGTATCATGAAGAAACGGATGCGAAGTTTCCTGACGATGCTCGGCATCATTATCGGAGTAGCCTCAGTGATCATCATGGTCGCTATCGGACAGGGTGCGCAAGAAAAAATCTCCAGCGAAATCGCCTCCTTCGGGACAAACCTTGTCATGATCTTCCCTGGTGAGCGGCATTTCGAAGGCGTCAGCCAGGGCGCTGGCAGTTTCAATCGGTTGACGCTTAAAGATGTTGAAACCATTTCCGAAGACGCGACTCTCATCTCACGCATTTCTCCAATCGTTCAGGTTCACGCGCAAGTAATCGGCGGTAATAACAACTGGAGTACTACCGTTGTGGGAGTATCGGCAGATTACCAAACTATCAGGGATTATTCCATCGCCAGCGGTACATTTATTTCCGAGCGCGAAATTCACGCCCGGACCGCAGTGGCAGTGCTCGGTAAAACTGTTGCCGACAACCTCTTTCCGGGCGCAGAACCAGTCGGCAAAAAAGTACGGATAAGAAATGTCCCCTTTACCGTCATCGGCGTTCTTGCCGAGAAAGGGCAGACTGCGGCGGGACCAAATCAGGATGACGTGGTGATCGCGCCTTATACCACCGTCCTCAACAAACTGAGTGGCGGGCGCTATATCAATATGATATTTGCGAGCGCCGTCTCAGAGGATCAGATCGAAGCGGCGCAGGAGGAATTGCGGCAGTTAATGCGTTCTTCGCACCGCCTTGAGGAAAAAGACGACGATGATTTTGAAATCCGCACCCAGACTGAAATTACTAATCTTGTCGCTTCCACCACCCAAATTCTCACCATGCTTCTCGGTTCGATTGCCGGAATATCGCTGATTGTCGGAGGAATTGGAATAATGAACATCATGCTTGTTTCCGTTACTGAACGGACTAAGGAGATCGGCATCCGGTTAGCAGTTGGGGCTCGCGCCAGCGACGTATTGATTCAGTTTCTGGTTGAGGCGGTAGTCCTAAGCCTGTTGGGGGGAATGGTGGGAATACTGGCAGGATTTGGAATAGCTTCAATAATCAACCACTTGATTGGCTTAAAAACGATCATCAACCCAACTGTGGTCATTTTAGCTTTTGCCTTCGCCGGAGCCGTCGGAGTATTTTTCGGCTTTTATCCGGCGAGGAATGCCGCCAAACTGAACCCCATCGATGCTTTGCGCTACGAATAACAAGAGGCAGGTCGTCCTCATTAAGGAGTATAGAAAATACTCGTAATCCTCTTGGAGAGCGGCTTTTTAAACCGCTCTTGAGTCTGTCCGAGAATACGAGAATGTGTGTCGCAGGGTGTCCGCACCCTGCGACAAATAATTGTAAATCGTATCTTTGCCGCAGGGTGAGGACACCCTGCGGCAAGAAATCAAATTGAAAACAGCAAATTTGCCATGATTCCGTTCACCAAAACAATTGCTTTTTACGCAATCATCTTCGTTATTGCAAGCTGTTCAGAAATCAGCAATCCGGTTGGAGATGGAAGCGGGACTCAAAACATTTTTGGGCGCGACTTCCCTCTGGGTAATACAGGCAAGTCAATTCGGATGGTCTGGATACCCGCCGGGAGCTTCGTGATGGGGTCGCCTGAAACCGAGCAAGATCGAAGAGAAAATGAAGGGCCGGTTCATACGGTCGCGTTCGCCAATGGTTTTTGGATAGGTAAATATGAGGTGACGCAGGGGCAGTGGCAAGCCGTGATGGGGAATAACCCGGCTCATGGGCAAGGCGAAGGTGATGATTTTCCGGTCTATTTTGTCTCTTGGAATAATACTCAGGAGTTTCTCCTGCGGTTGAACGGTGCGTTTCGTTTGCCATCTGAAGCGGAATGGGAGTATGCTTGTCGGGCAGGAACAAAAACGAGATTTTACTGGGGTGATGATCCGGACTACACTCGGATCGATGCATACGCGTGGTATCCCAGCAACGCCCATAATTTGACTCATCCGGTCGGCAAAAAAAAGGCAAACAACTGGGGAGTACACGATATGTCCGGGAATGTTCTCGAATGGTGCATGGATTGCTATCAGGAGACATACATCGGAGCGCCGGTCGATGGTAGCGTTTGGATCGACCCTCTTAGAGGCGCACGGATTATTCGAGGCGGCAGTTGGTCATCCGCTATGGATTCGTACTTCCGATCATCTACCCGTAGCGGAAACGAACCACAAGTTGTTTCCAATAGTCAAGGGTTCAGGGTGGTTGCGGATTCTATCCCCTGATTCTTTTTGTTGAAAGCACGCTTACGAGAGCATTTTATAGTGAATATGACTTGGAGGGCGGGGTTTTAACCCGCCCTTAGGGCAGACAGGAATGAGTTCGTTGATTTATTCAAAATTCACTTAGATCTGTTCAGGCGGACGTCCTCGAGTTCGTTGATTTATTCGCTTGGGACGCCAATTCGGACAAGATTCTCTTGGAGGGGGGGCTTCAGCCCCCCCTTGTTTGTGCTTGATTGTCCTTTAGGGGGGGCTGAAGCCCCCCCTCCAAGAGGATCAAATCTCTACTCGAACGAATAAATCAACGAACTCGTCCTCGTCCGCCCGAACTTAGTGCTTGTTTGTCGGCGGACGAGGACGTCCGCCTGAACAAAATCAGTATTTTCTCGAATAAATCAACGAACTCAGGAATATCCGCCCTCCAAGAGTTACAATAAATCGCACCAGTTAATTTCAGCCTTTCACGGATTGCACCTCTACGCGACGGACGGGTTGGGAGACCCGTCCTCCTGTTTTAACCGACAGGCACAATCCCGAAGTTTCGGGATTGGCCTCTACGCGAGGAACGATCATCCAGACACGCTGAAGCTGTGAACTCAAACAGGAATAAATGTACCTTCCCATGACCATCGCCGAGATGGAAAAACTCGGCTGGGATTACCTTGACGTCATCCTCGTAACGGGCGACTGTTACATCGACAGCCCGCATATTGGTGTGGCAATTATTGGAAAATGGCTTGTCCGGGCTGGTTTCAAGGTCGGGATTATTGCCCAGCCGGACGTAAATTCGCCCTTGGATATTACTGCCTTGGGTGCGCCTAGGCTTTTCTGGGGAGTCACCGGTGGGTCGGTCGATTCGATGGTCACGAATTACACCGCAATGAAGCGGCGGCGCAAATTCGACGACTACACTCCCGGTGGCGTCAATGATCGTCGCCCCGACCGCGCAGTGATGGTCTATACCAATCTGATCCGGCGCTTTTTCAAGCCCTCGCCACCTATAGTTCTCGGAGGGCTTGAGGCAAGCCTCCGCCGCGTTGCACATTACGACTTCTGGACTGACAGCATTCGCCGTTCCATTCTGTTCGACGCCAAGGCGGATTACATTCTCTACGGTATGGCAGAGTCTTCCGTCGTCGAACTTGCCAACTGTTTTCAGAACAATCAACCGGTCAATGATATTCGCGGTCTTTGCCGTGTTGCTAAAACTCCTCCGGAAGCTTACATCAAGCTACCCTCCTTCGAAGCCGCCAACACCGATAAGTCAGTGTTTACTGAAATGTTTCGCACCTTCTATTCCCAACTCGATCCTGTGACGGCAACGGGAATGGCTCAAGCTCACGGCGACCGCTGGTTGGTGCATAATCCGCCCCCCCTCCCCTTCCCGGTCACGCAGATGGACGCAATTTATGATATGCAGTTCGAGCGCGAACCTCATCCATCTTACCGGAATCAAGGCGAAGTTGTTGCTATGAACACGCTTCGTTTCAGCATTCCGACTCATCGCGGTTGCTATGGTGAATGCAACTTCTGCGGTATCGCCGTTCATCAGGGACGCACAGTCCAGTGGCGCAGTGAACGCTCGATTCTTGCCGAGACAGAATCCATCTCTCGGCGTCGGGAATTCACTGGCTACTTAAGCCTCGGCGGAGCTCCAACAGGCAATATGTATGGCTTTGAGTGCGCACGAAAGCATACCCTTGGGGCTTGCCCCGACAAACGGTGTTTGTTTCCATCAGCCTGCGAAGATCTAAGAGTTAATCACTCGAGGCAGACCGGGTTGCTGAAAAAAATACGGGAAGTAAAGGGGATAAAGAAGGTATTTGTAACTTCGGGAATTCGGTTCGATCTGGTGCTTGCCGACCGTCAGTGGGGGGAGGGGTATCTGCGCGATTTGGTACAGAATTCGATTTCCGGGCAGATGAAAATCGCCCCGGAACATAGCGACCCCAAGGTCTTACGTCTGATGGGTAAGCCTGATCCTGCTGGAGTTGTCGAATTTGCTAAAAGATTCAATGAGATGGCGCGAGAAGGAGGCGAGAAGCAGTTTCTTACTTACTACCTGATAGCGGCACACCCCGGTTGCGGAGAGCGCGAGATGCATAAACTACGGGAGTTTGTGCTCGACCATCTACACATCAGCCCTGAGCAGGTACAGATTTTCACCCCGTTGCCATCGACATGGTCAGCGGTCATGTATTATACCGAAACCGATCCTTTTTCCGGCAAGAAGCTGTTTGTTGAAAAAATTCCCGAGAAGAGGAACTATCAGAAGAGGATATTGACCGGAGAGTAGCCTGCTAATTATTACGTGGGGCTATCATAGTGAACTTCACTTGGAGGGCGGACACTCTTGTCCGCCCTTTGAACAAGGCTTATTTGGCTTTGGGGCGGACAAGAGTGAGTTCGTTGATTTATTCGAGAAGATACTGATTTTGTTCAGGCGGACGTCCTCGTCCGCCGACAAACAAGCACTAAGTTCGGGCGGACGAGGACGTCCGCCTGAACAGATCTAAGTGAATTTTGAATAAATCAACGAACTCAAGAGTGTCCGCCCTCCAAGTACTACTATGATGTGACCGGATTAACATTGCCTTCAGGTTTTAACGAATTAGCAGAAGTCGAGTGGTGGCTTGTCTTGTGCCATTATCAAGTTTGAGGAAGTAAAGCCCGGAAGACAGTTGTCCGCCATCGATGGCAAAACGATGCTGTCCTGCTGGAACAGAACCTTGATAGACCTTCAAGATCAATCGTCCCTCGGTGTCGAACAAGCCAATTCTCACTTCTCCTGCCGCCGGAATCGAAACATTTACGGCGGTGGTCGAGTTGAAAGGATTCGGGAAAGCTCCGATCAACATTGCCGATTCGGGGAGGCTTGCGCCTGACAATTCGGCTACAGTCAATCCGCCTCGGGTATAGGTCAAACCGCCTTCGATCAATTTCGGCGAAACGACCTCGGCAACGTCGAGCCTGTACCTGACAACCTCGAGAGCTTCACCCTCAACTGCGCCTTCGATTTCCGGGGTCAAAGGATCATCCCCCGGCACAGCAAATCCACACATTCCACCGCTGACAACTCCACCTCCAACAATCCTATCTCTACTCAGGATGGCAATTTCGTCCCCGTCCTGGCTGGCGGCGAGCATCAAAACTGACATGGTGAAACCAGTGGGACTTGGGACTTCGAAGCGCTCCGGCAATTTCTCAAGGCGTTGAGGCGGCAGGGCGAAATCGTTTTGCGGAGCGCCTCCCCAGACGAATTCAACGTCACGACTGACTTTGACAAGATAGCCATTCCCCTGCCTGCACGGCTGGAGATTGCTGAAATTATAGCGTGGCAACAGGAAGCGTCCTTCACCATCACGGACGAGTTCGACGTCATCGATGATTCCTTCGAAAGCCCGTCGTGGATCCATTATTACACGTGGGAGATAGGCAACGCCGTTCCAACCTTGATTTAGGTTAAGAGGCCTGTCAGGCAAAACGGTAACGCCTTCCAGCCGCAGGATGCCCGGCGAGTTCAACTTGATCCAATAGGGTCGCTCGACATCCCATGGTTGCATGTTAATAAATGGATTTTGTGGACGCGGTATGTAAATCCGTCCCTCAGTATCTTTCATAAACATCAGCCGGCCGGCATCGACCAATGGTTGCATAATCGTGCGGATATCGGCGTCATCGGGTTGCAGGTGCGATGAAATCAGACTCCAACCCATTGGTAAAGGGATTGCTCTGACAGCATGGACAGCTCCGGCAACGACCTGCATCTCAATCGGGATTGTTATACTGTCGCCGAGTGCTGAAAAGGCGAAGTGCGCCTCGGCATGATACAACCCTTCGACAAATTCGTTCGACGTCAAAGTCATAGTGACTTCCATCGATTCCCCGCCTTCGACGATTCCTTCCGCAGGTTCAAAAAGCGCCCATCCATCTCGTTTATTGATTCGCCAGATACCGATGTAATCGCCATCAGCGTGATTGTAAACCGTAATCATTGAAGTCGCGTAGGAATCAATCCCGTCAAATATTTCAGCGCCTTCTGCATTGCTGTTTGCAGGCGTTGCCAGCGTGTCGACAGTAGTTGTCTCACCATTATCAGGATTGATTTTAAATACTTGTGGTGCCGCCTCAGCGGCCGTGTTGCCATGAATGTAGAGCGTAGCTCCATCAGGATCGTCTGACCAGTGGGCGAGTCCGTAAATTCTGATGCTACCACGGTTAAGTCTGGCAACCTGATTTCCGGCGCGATCATAGCCGAAGATATCGGTAGTGATAGCACTGAGCCAAAATAGTTCGTTATCGGAGTCGTAGGTAACGGCGTAGGTCGGATTGAATGGCCCCTGAAACGAAGTGATTGAATCACCATCCGTGGTGAAGCCGATTATATCCTGATTGGATGCTCCCCAGAGCAACTCCCCGTCCCAAGCCAGATCTCGCATCCCAAAACGTGCCGATCCTGCCTGTACAAACTCCCCGGTTTGCCTGCCTTCGGTATCAAGAACATAGATTTTACTCGGCTCGTCTGCGTCAGCTCCGGAAACGTAATAATGTTCACCATCGAACGCGACCCCGGTGATCCGATTATCCTGCACATCGTTGCCAACAGGGAACGTATTTATCGACTCCCATGGATCTTGATTGTCCTCATCCCTCAGTTTGGCATAGGCACTCCAAGAAACCGGTCCATTCCCGTCGTTGAAAACTTCAAAAATGACGTCTGTAGTATCTTCAACCCCAATTTCTGAAGCAAATTCTTCGACGGAAAGTCTAAATTCCGGATGGGGTAGTCGGTGGGTAACTTCGAGCTCGCCGTCTTCCTCTACTTCCTGATCGTTGAGGGTTACCGGGAAGTAATAGGCTTTTGTCGCGGTGATGTCGAACACGCCGACTCGTGCCTCAGGAATTTCCCAATTTCCTTCGTCATCAGTAATTGCTGATTGGTTCAAAGTGGTTGTTACACGAACGCCTTCGATCGGAGAGTCATCTGCTAAGTCAAGTACTCTGCCATAGACTCTGCCGAAGATATTGTACCATCCGATCCAGTAGTGGAATCCAAGATCAGCTTGATCGGCGTCGGTAGTAAGATCGGGGTTGGTTGTCAGGATATCGACGCCAAGCTCTTCTGCCCCGGCAGAGCCTGCATCGACTGCCGGGCTTTCCTCCTGATTCAGGAAAAATCCGTTCATGCCCCAGACCGGTTCCCGACCATCGGTCAGCATGGGCTCCTCATCGATAATATTTTCGCCGCCCCACGCGCCTTCACCATTTTCATCACCTTCATCTGCTCCACCCTCAACAATACAGAAATTGATGATAATCTCGCCACCGTTGGGAGGAATCTGTTCGGCAAGCTGATTGCCCCTTGTGGCGCGATTGCCCCAAAAAATGCAGTCAGTGATAGTCGGATTGGAATTCGAACCCTTGTAGATGGCGCCGCCCAATCCGGTCGCTTCATTTTCTATGAAAGTACAAAAAGAAATATCTGTGGTGGCTACTGCCGAATGCCCAATTGCCCCGCCATCGATACCGGCGGTATTTTGGGTGAAGAGACAGTTTAAGATAGTGACGGTATTGTTGGTGGTGATGTGAAGAGCGCCGCCAAAACGATCGGCGTGATTTGAGCGGAACACGCAACCTTCAATAGTTAACCGCGATGTGTTCATTATTCCCCCGCCGCCAGATCCGATATTACTGTTTCCTTCGAAGATGCAGTTCGTTATTCTACCGACACAGGTTCTTAGCTGAAATCCGCCTCCTGACTGCTGGGCAACATTTCCGTTATTTTCGACGAACCGACAGCCATCGATCAGTAACCGTTGGGCATTATCGACGCGAATTCCGTTGGTAGTCGCTCCGGTGATCGTAAAACCGGCAATGGTAACTGATGTCGTCGAAAAGATCGTGCGGGAATCAGCGGCGCCTTCGCAATCGATGGTTGTTTCGAGCGCGCCGTTCGCAGACATCAGCACAAGCTCTCGACTGATCGAGAGATTTGTATTGCCAGCGCCACGATAAACTCCATTTTCTACCAAGACGGTATCGACCTGATTCGCTGAGGCATCGTCGATAGCCGTTTGAATTGTCTCGAAATCGTTTGGAACGTTTATTATACGGGCATTAATCGCCGGCGAAATGATCATCATCAGTCCGGCGGCGAGGAAAATTGATCGGTGCATGAAGTAGCTCCTAAGAGTAGTCAGAGTTCTGGCATTTTTGCTGATAAAGTATTATACTTAGAATATCGCCCTGAGTCAAGTGCTTTAGCGAAAGTAATTTTGTCTTTGTGACCCCCGACCTGATCGGGAGAAGCAATCTCAACTACAATTCCAAGGTCTTTTATGGTTGACTTATTCGGTTTCGGGCACTGTTGTGCCGACTACCTTTCGATATTGAAGCCATTTCCCATCAAAGGCAAGAAGGGCGATATTATTCAATCACTGACCATCGGGGGTGGTCCGGTTCCTACGGCGTGTCAGATGGTGGCTTCTCTCGGTAAATCGGCGCGTTTCGTCGGGAAAGTAGGCGCCGATGCTGATGGAAGGCTCGTTATCGACGGTTTGCAAGCGAGCGGAGTTGAGTGTTCCGGGATGCTGATCGACCCATCAGTCAAGACTGCCCGTGCCAACATCTGGATCGACGCCGAAGATGGCTCACGCACGGTTGCGCTCGACTTAACGAATTTCGGCTTTCCATCAGAATCAGAGCTTGACCTGAGGCTGACAACAGATTGCCGATTGTTTCTTGTCGATGGCAGAGCGGTAGAAGCGACTCTGGCTGGCCTGCGAGAGGCGAAACGGATGGGCGTCACCACTATGCTTGACGCAGGAGCGGTCAGGCCAATGATGACGAAGATGCTTCCTCTGCTGGATTATGCCGTCGTTTCAAGTGATTTCGCCGATACTTTTTCACCGGGTCTGGACGCCAAGCAATTGGCGTTGAGGTTGGTCGAGTCCGGCGTCGAGCACGCTATTGTGACGGCTGGCGAAACCGGCGCGTACTGGCACAGCGCAAACAGCAACTGTTTTGTCGAAGGTTTTCCTGTCGCAGGGGTTATCGATACGACTGGCGCTGGAGATATATTCCACGGCGGTTTGATCTACGGAATCCTTGAAGGATGGGATATAGAACCTTCGATGCGCTTTGCGAATGCCGCCGCCGCGCTTTCGACGAGGAAACTCTCCGGGCGAATGGGAATATCGAAATTAGACGAGATTGAGGAATTGCTGGGAAATAATTTACATAAATATCGTTAATTAGGGTCTGCTACCTAAATCCATAATGATAATTAGTTGGCGTGTAGCCCGCACAGCTTTGCTGGGCGGGGAGGATATTAGCACAAAATTTGAGTCCCGCCCAGCAAAGCTGTGCGGGCTACACGCTTTTTGTGTTTGGGCGACAGTCCAAATAATTCAATTTTCTTTCAGGAGTTAACAATGTGGGAAAAACGAAGCGGATGCATCTTCTCCAGTGGAATATCGATGGGATCTGCTCTGGCAATGATCCTTTCATGGGATCGATCTCATTCGATCCTCTGGGCAATTTTTCACGGCGTATTAAGCTGGTTATACGTAATTTATTATGCATTTACCAGAGCTGGACTAACCAGCGTTTAATCACGATTTACCAGTTGGAACATGCTTGATCTATGCGGTCAGTTTTAGACCGAAGCCCACCAAATTGAGCGAAATGCGAACAATCAGTGGAACGATCATTATCATTATCCTCTGCGTCACGGGGTGTAGCGATCAAGAGGAGGATGCACTTCCCAGCGGTCTTCTCTGGCCTTTTGCGGTTGGAAACCACTGGGAATATCGCTATGAGCGTTACGAAGCCGACTCGCTCGTCTCAAGGAGCGAAACGAGGATACAGATTGATTCATCCTTTAGCGCCCGTGAGAATCGATGGTTCTATTTGAGCCGACTTTTCTTCTTTCCGATGGATCGTGAAAAAATTTTGATGCGTAGCGACGCACGGGGTGTTTGGTGGCTTCTATTGGATAGTGAAAGGAATCCGGTTCTTATCGTCTGGGCTTTTCGTTTGAATGGACCGCCCGACCCTTGGGTTTGGTTCGAGATGAGTGACTCCACGCATCTCGTTTCAAACGATATAGAGGTCACAGTTCCAGCCGGGAATTACCGGCATTGCCTCCAATTTCGCCACGAATGGGATCGTAGCACGCAAGTTTACGATGATTTCTTCTTTCAACCCGGCATTGGACTCGTGAAATGGTCAATAATTTCAGAGTATCAACCGGGGAAATTTTCCAGATCGTATTACGAATTGACATCTTTTACATTAATTCCAGACTCAGCAGGCATCTGATTTCAGAATTGTCCTGTGCCTACAAACTTATCGGAGCTTTCCTTGGACGAAATGACCCAAATACTGCTTGACTACGTCAGGCGTGAGTACCTCGAAGAAGATGATGACCAGAGCTTGACCGAGACCACCCTGCTGATTTCGGGTGGCATTGTCGATTCTTTTTCGATGGTATCACTCAAGCGCTTCATCGAAAAAAAGTACTCGGTTTCCATTCCTAATGCCGACGCTACACCAGAAGCATTCGATACAGTTAAAAGTATCGTCGCGTTGGTAAATAGAAACAAGAAGTAGATTGGTGACTATTAAGGTGTGCAATTTATAGTAATGTCGTGTCAAGGCAATAATGTTGGGTGCTGGTAGCGCAGCGATTTATCGCGCCTATCGTCCCAATCTCAATATGAGTCTGTTGAAAAAGTCTTGTGGAGTTCAGGGAAGTCCTCGTCCGCCATTCTACCGTGCTTGACCAAACGGCGGACGCGGACGTCCGCCTGAACCTGGTCAGTTCATTTTCAGACTTTTTCAACAGACTCAACAGGAGCGCGATAAATCGCTGCGCTACCGATCATTATTCCCATGACAACACACTACTGACTGGTCACCAGTCATTTGTCCCTCTCAACTTAGGAATTTTTAATGGCATACTCCGCTTCAGCCCGCGATTTTTATCGAAGCGAATTAATCGGAATCCGCGAAGCAGGTCTCTTCAAGGAAGAGCGCACCATCCATTCGATACAAGGGGCCGACATCGAGGTCGAATTTCCTGTCGGGTCTGCTTTGAAAAAGGCGATCAACATGTGCGCCAATAACTACCTCGGCCTCTCCAGCCACCCTGACGTCATCGCCGCCGCACATGCCGGTCTCGACAGTCGCGGTTACGGAATGTCGTCTGTTCGCTTTATCTGTGGCACACAAGACATCCACCGCCAGCTTGAAAACAAACTAACAGAATTTCTTGGTACAGAGGACACTCTCCTTTTTCCATCCTGCATGGACGCCAACGCCGGGGTGTTCGAAGCCATCCTCAGCGATCAAGATGTGATGATCGCAGACCGGCTCGTTCATGCCTCTATCGTCGATGGGATGCGCCTCTGCAAAGCCATGACCGACACCTATAAGCATTCTGACATGGGACACCTTGAGGAAAAACTTCAGGAACATCAGGATAAGCGCTTCCGTTTAATTATCACCGACGGCGTCTTTTCGATGGATGGCGACGTCGCCAAAATGGACGAGATTGTCGCTCTGGGTGAAAAATACAATGCGATGGTTTTCTCGGATGAATCCCACTCCTCTGGTTTCATGGGAAAGACCGGTCGCGGCGTCCATGAACATTGCGACGTTTTCGGGAAGATGGACATTATCACAACCACCCTCGGCAAGGCATTGGGCGGGGCTTCGGGAGGATGTGTCAGTGGGAGAAAGGAGTTAGTCGAAATGTGCCGCCAGCGCGCCAGGCCCTACCTATTCTCAAACACCGTTGCACCGGTGATTGTGGCAGGAGCGTTGAGGGTGATGGACATCCTGATGGGCTCGACAGAGCGGCGCGACAAACTTGAGTGGAACACCAGTTACTGGCGAAAAATGATGACCGATATCGGTCTCGACATCAAAGCCGGAGACAGTCCTATCGTGCCAGTGATGTTGTATAACGCCGGATTGGCTCAGAATTTCGCTCGCGACCTGTTTGCGGAGGGCGTCTATGCGGTGGGGTTCTTCTTCCCGGTTGTCGCCAAGGGCGCGGCGCGGATTCGCACCCAGCTTTCGGCGGCTCATGACAAGCATCATCTCGATACCGCCGGCGAGGCTTTCCGCAAGATCGGCGCGAAGTACGGCATCCTCGGCAAAGGGAAGAAAGAGATTATCGAAATGTACGGGGCGTAGTAATCCGATTATTTAATATACGCAGTTAATCTGTCATGGAGGGCGGGATTAATCCCGCCCTCCATGCACAACGAGGCTCCTTAGCCAATTTATAGGACTGGACGTTAGAAAAGAGCGGCTTTGAAAAGCCGCTCTCCAAGAAAATTTGGCTGGTGCAGGATGTCCTCATCCTGCACCAAAAGCCGCTCTCCCAGAGAATTCATTATTCCCTTAGAAGTCCGAATTTCTCCGGTTCCCAGAATTTCCCTGCCGTCTTAACAAACTTCCCATCTTTAAAATCACTATGATTCATAGGGAATCCCTTGGCGATAGGCATAGCCCGAAGAAAAATCCTCTGGGAGACTCCCGAATCCCTGAAGTAATTAATACCACTGGTTACATTTTCCCATTTACCCAAAGTTCGGCCATTATCTGCAACGATGTTTTCGTAAAATTGATCGATCTGATGCAGAAGAGACCCCGTTCCGCCTAATCCCCCTACATGAAATTCCAGCGTTTCCACGATAGGATGGAGCATGAAGTTATAAAACTGGGTTTCCTTATGGTTCCGCATGTAAGGAACCACACATTTTTGAAATTCGCTGATTTGGCAAGCCGCGGCCATATAAATAATCTTGGAAATTTCGAGATCCGGCCACCCCGTCAATATTTTATTACAAACCATCGTTCCCATACTATGCCCCATCAGGTAAATTTCCAGATCGGGATTGGCTGTTTGGATCGCTTGCAGGGAGTCCATCAATTGAAATACAACACCCTTTCGCATATTGCTGTTTTCATAAAGGGGAACCTCAGTCAGGATCGACATCGAAGGAGGCCTCGGCTTAATAAACATCGTTTCAGTACGGCGTTTCATGATGTCCCAGGAACCAGTTCCAAATTGATCGAACACAAGAGGGAGTGTCGCTATGCTGACAAGTGTTGGGTAATAGGAAAAGAATAAATTCCAGCGCGACCAATTAGGTCTATTATTGATTAAAACGGGCAATTCACCAAATTGCGTTTTTGTTCCGACAGTGTCAAATTTGAATTGAAGATTGTCGGCATTTGCATCGGGGGCAGAGAATCGAGTCAGCGATTTGTCGAGTCTGATGAACCGTCGAGTCGTTTCGAGAAAATTGCCCGCCAATTCGAAGTCGATCATTGGCAAGCGGCTGATTCCTCTGGCTAAATTTGTGACCAGAATGAATGGTGAACTGAGTACTCCCCCAATTAGATACCATTGTCTCCCTTGTCTTGTTCTAAATAGGTGCTCGCCATAGCAGGTGAAAAATCCCGATCGCCAATTTATAAAGATAGGAAAACCATCTTCCCCCATCGTATCTCCAAATTCAGCCGCACATTCCTCTGCCATTTGAGGGCTGAACAATCCACCGTGGACATAGATGTACACTCTCTTTTTATCACTTTTAATGGCGGATCTTACGCCTTTGAGGATAGTATCAAGATGGATAATCCAGAGTGAATCGGGAAGGGATGCCGAATAACATGCTGGATCGGATGCGGAGCCGGAAGGATGGACAGATACTATCTGATGAAAGGGGATATTGGTGGCCGCACAGCCGCTCATCAATAATATCAGAAACACCAGCAGGATTGAAGACCGGAGACGTAATTTGTTCATTTTGTAGTCGGATAAACATAGAAACTCTTGGAGTACGGATTTTCAGTCGGTACTAAAATTAAGTCTGTTGAAAAAGTCGCCCTACACGCTGGATTTGTCCAGGCGCACGCCCCCGTGCGCCGTCCGCTCGTGCTTAATCGAGAGCGGACGAGGGCGTCCGCTTGGCCTCGCTCAGACTTTTTTAACAGACTTGTTCTCACTTCAATAACAACATCCTTTGTGTTTTCTTCATTCCCCCCGTCTGCAACCTTACTAAATAAATTCCTGTCGAAACCCCACTCCCGTCCCAAACGACCCTATATTCTCCCGCCTCTTTTCTCCCTTCGACAAGCCGTTCCACCAGCCGTCCGGAGAGGTCGTAGATGCTTAGGTTTACGTCACCGACACGCTGAAGGCTGAACTTTAAACTGACCATCCGGTTGAACGGGTTAGGATATGGCTCGGCAAGCCCGAATTCATTCGGAATCTTCGTCTCTTCGTGTTTAATTTCCCCTATTGCAATATCATCCGTTTTATATGACAGGATAGAAAGCCTGTCGTACAGACCGTCCCAGATCGGTAGAACAGACGTCTCGTCCGTTCCATCCCAAAGCCGGAAATTCAAAGCTTCCCCCTCGACCGCCCCATCGACTTCCGCAGTTGTGGGATCGTCTGCCCAAATTGGTAACCCAATCTGGAATTTAGAATTAAGCGTTGTGAATTTTGAGTTACCGACACAAACTCCGTGTGCCGTGAATACCCCAATCTCATATTCTAAATTCACATCTCTAAATTCTAAATTCAATAGCACACTCATATTACTCCCCGTCATCTCAACCGTCTGGAAATGAGACTGTTCTGCAGTCACCGCTCTGCCGGTGACTGCAGAATAGTCCTTCTCCGTCACCCGCGGGGGGGTGACGGCAGAAAATCGCTCCCCCACATCATATACCAAATCAACCGCCTCCGTCACCTTCAACTGGTAGCCGCTCCCCTCAGCCATCAAAGTCATGTTAGAGAATTCGCATCTCGGCAGGTAAAAGCGACCGTATCCGTCCTTGACGATGACCAATTGCTCCCTGATCCCTGCCAGAGCGTCTTCCGCGGCAACTGCCTGACGGGGATAATAGCTGATCATATTCCAGCCCTCTACAAGTGGAACTCTCGAATCGGGATCAACGCTGAACCCCCGTACCTCAAAACTCGCTGTTCTGCGAACCGCAACCTGATAGCCCTGTGTTGTGTCCCAGGGTCCCAGATTGGAGAATTCCCGTTCCGGCTCGTAAAACCTTCCGAGTCCGTCCTTTATTATCAGTAGATTGCCAGACTCAACCTGTCGGGATAATAATTCAGGAATATCCACAACCACAGGTTCTATATTGAGCGAGATCATATTCCAGCCTTGCTGTAGAGAGAGCCTCCGAATCGTAGGATTTTCGCCAGTAACTGACAGTGTTACCGGAAGTTCGAGTGTTCCCCCCGTACCGTTGTGCTCGAAAACGATCCTCCCCTCATACTCACCTGGTCGGAGCTCCTCACCACTTAAAATCAGGACATTCTCAGCTTCTTCGCCAGACTGAATTTCACCCGATTCGACAGCAAGACCCATCCAGCGGAGATTCTCGCCTATTTCATAAAGATCGATTCGGTCGCCACCCAGATCGACATCGGTATTGCTTACGCATATAAACGTCGTGTGAAGAGGACTGAAATCATCTGTTATATCCGCACCGGCACTCGATCCGCCTTCGGGAGGTTCGAGGAATTTGATAAAGACAAAGCGATTCTCGTCCGGGTTGGATTTCCAGACGCACTCTCTGGAACTATTCACATCTCTTGCAAAGAGATAGAGACCCATCCCATCGGGATCGTCTTTCCAGTAAGCAAGTCCATATTTTCTAAAATTATCGCGTTGCATAGTTACGACAACATTGCCCTCCCGATCGAGTCCGAATATCGACGTCGTTACGCCACAAGTCCAAAATAGGTTCCTTTCCGGGTCCCAAGTCAGCCCAACACCCGGATCGATCGGAGAAGGAAGTGTATCGATGGCGTTACCTTCAGTATCGAAACCAAAAATTTGACTCGTCCCCGAACCCCAGATAAACTCCCCGTCCCAAGTCAGGTCTTTCATACCATAACTACTGGCGCCGATCTGTGCAAATCCGCCGACAGGTTCGCCTCTATGATCGAGAATGTATATCCAGTTGGGATCGGCGCCATTGGCGCCCGCAACGAAGAAATGGTCGTGGGCAAACACGACGCCTTCGATCCGGGAATCGTCCACACGTTGACCGCAATGGAGCGCGCCGATAGAATCCCAGGGAGAACCAGACTCCTCAGCAAGCCTTTTCTCTGCACTCCAGCGAAGCAAACCGCTTCCATTGTTGCTGATGGTAAACGGAATTTCAAATTCCTGTCCATGTCTGACTTCAGCCTCAAATTGATCGAGTGAAATGGTAATCTGAGGATTCTTCAAAGCAAAATTCACCTCAAGAGTGTCTCCTTCATGGAGTGATAGCTCAGTAAGCGTGGAGTCATTAAAGCCTTCGTACGATGCAGTGAGCGAGAACTCCACATCTGCGGGCGCGTATAATGACCAGAAACCCTCTTCGTTGGCTGTTGTGCTGATCCCTGAGTCAGTGAAAATTCTCGCCCCTGTGAGGGGCTCCGCACCCACAAAATTCACAACTCTTCCATAAAGAAACCCCATTGCCATTTTGCGTCTTCGTGAGGCAAACTGCAAAGCTCTCCGGTTTTGCAGACGCGCTGATGCGGCTGGATAGCTGTTATTCCATACGTAATTGACGCCAGTATTCCCAAACGGGCTGGAGATTCCGATTGAGGCATAAGGAATGTTGGTTATCCATTCCGAGTCACCATTTCGGATATTTCGCTGTTCAGAAACTGCTCGATATTGAAAGAGAATCGGCTGATTGTTATCAGGTGTATGGTAGTGTTCCGCGTCATAGAGAATGACTTGAAACGTAAATTCTCCTTCACCAACTGCTGGACTCATCCTGTACCATTCGATTATCAGCCGGTGATTTTGTTCGTCGAGGTAGGTTCCGATCCAAGAATTAGGATCGAACCGCAGGTCATCCCAAAGAGGACTTAGCATCCCGACTGCTCCCCCAATTGCCTTGTCCATCGGCCAATTTTGGAAATTTACTATCCGCGGCTGACTGCCCATAGCGATAAAACCATTGCTGGCAATGGTGATATGGTCGAAGGAGACCCCGTAAAAGTTCGTGCTGAATCCAATTTCGAGCACAATGGCTTCGCCAATTTCGGAAGGAGATTGTTCATCAAAATCTAAGGCAGTTCCATCAAACTCAGAATTGTTATCATCGGGATTGATCTCAATCCAATTATAGGAGGGCGTTTCCCCCCAGCCTTCGTCGGTGTCGTCAAAGCAAAAGTAACCATACTCATCTGGTCCGGTCGGAGTGTTGGCATCCGGCTCCTCGACCTGTATTGCAAAGCTGACAGTATCTCGAAAGCCCGACTGGCTACTTAACGCCAGCATCAGGTCATACTTCGTTCCCGGAACGACTTGATCGCTCACTTCTATCTGGAATGCATCACCAGTGATCTGTCCCCGTTGGTTGACATCGATGCGATCATAGGAGGAGGGTCGATGAAGTACCTGAATATCCATCCACCTCGATAAAAGCGTTGCTGACAGCGGATCACTCGCGATTCTGCCGACATTCATTATCATTGGCGAAACTTGATTCTCACCTCGTGAGACAATATTTCCCCTTTCGAGGCCATCAAAGGAAAAACACGGCGCTCTGGGATCAAGCTGAATCCCAGTGTGTTTCGAATGATTGCCGAGAAACAAATCGATCAACAACTCGGATTTCATATCTACATGGGCAAGACCGTCTGGACATCTGGCTGAAATTCTGAAGAGAGCCCTCCCATTACCCTCCCGCGTTTCTCCGGCGTCGATAGCTCCGAAGAAGATGCTATCGTCAACAACTTCGATCCATGAGACGGGCGAGTTAATAGCCCCGACCAAGGAATCGAGTCTTTCGTTGCCATTGTTCGCCACTGTCAGACCCAATCGGAAAGTCTCACCGGGATTAATCTGATCGTCACCGTTTCCTTCGCTCTCTGTGAGAGTGTATTCCGAGATTTCGGGATCAAAGTCGGACTGAGCGATGCGAATCTCGTTGAATACAGGCCTGATATTGTCACCGGTTGTCGTCACGAAAATACTTCTACCATCTTCAAAGGAATGACCATCCGGAAAAATGAAGCTCGCCCGGCCTTGTTCGTCTGTCCGCGTAGTCATCGAGAACATATCGTTATAACGGAGATATTCGTCGGGAGCGCCGGGCATGTTTCCCGGATCATAAAAGGTAACTTGCGCATCAGCTACTGGTTCATCTCCATCACCTGCCGAGACGGAAATCTCAATCATTCTTGTATCTCGGCCAATGCTTCTCGGAACATGTGCCTGGACCAATCGAGGAGCGCCGAACCATGGCATGATCCCCGGATCGCCATAAAAATCAAAATCTGTTTTTACATGGTTGTACAGCGTTGCACCGAAAGCGCAACGAATATTTGGGAAAATAGTCTCAATATCGATAATTGCAAAATTCCGTGACCAGCCGAAGCTCATTCTTTCGATCAGGAACGCTTTGATATACTCCATAAACAAGGCCGACGTTGCCGCCGTCGGAGGATCTCCCCAGCCCGAGGTCGTTGCAACCGCCCCCTTTGGTTGTTGAGCGGTTCCCACCCGAAATACAAGTTCAAGAGTTGCTTCGCCATGCCCGCTGGCTGTTATGTAGAATGGAAAGACGTTATTGACATTGACTCCCTGAAGTGTCCACCTCCAGTAGTTATTCTGTATTCGACCTAACACCATGTTCGATTTAGCGTTAAACAGGTCTGCAACTACGGGTCCAACCTCGTTCCCTTCATGGTCCCAATCGAAGTTCTCGTAAGCCACAATATCATCATAACCTACTTGTTTAAGAACCTCCTCCACCCAGCGAGTGTTTGTGTGGATCGAAGGATGCCATGCGGACTGCGGATTATTCCCCCAATGTTGCGACAAGGCTCCCCCCCGTCGAAACCACGATGTATCACCCATGAACGGCGTCGCTTCGTAGGCAAGTGTCTTGGCAACAGCGAGTTCCATCAAGTTCTGCCCTCCCGACGCAAACCGGGAAAACGCCACGTCAGGATAGCGATCATCTCCCTCAAGCGTTGCATAGAGGAAATCGGCATGATTGGCGCCATTTGGCCAGACAGATTCGGATGGGTATGCGTCCAGTATCCAGTTGGGGCGTGGGTCTGTGTAGTGGTTTGTACGGTCGCCTAACAGCAGGATGTTGTCGAAGGGGTCAATCCCCTGGCGAAGATATGCGTCGTAACGTTCCTGTATCAACCGCCTGATTGCGGCTTCATTCAGAGCATTGTCAGCGCTGATCGAGAGTTGATCGACCTTGTAGCCACTCTTGCGCCGCCACTCGATAAACGGTCGAGCGTACTGCATGCACTGCGCATGGCCAACAATCAGGTAATGCCCAACATAGGGAGACGCGAACATCGGGTCATCACGTCCCGGCAGGTCGCTGTTGATGGCTAATGCGTCGAGAAATTTCAAGAACTCCCGGCTACGATGAATGCGGTTGGCGTGAAAAGCGGGGTTGACGGGGGGAGAGTTGTCGAAGAGAACTTCGGCCTGAATATGGTCATAGATCAGAAACGAGTTGCTGTGGGTATCGAAACGCACGGGGTAGGTTGTCACCTTGACCATCCTGACGCCGCGAATAACAACGGGATCGCTCATCTCCGCGATGGACGCGGGGAAGATACCATCACCGCCGACTTTCAGTACGGTCGATATTTGTCCACCGACCGACTCATCAGCGAAAATGTCTTTATCGAGGCAGAGGGTAGGCGGGAAGTCTGCCTTGATGATCCTCGGTTCATCGGCGCGAGCGGAAAGCTCCAGCCCCTTATCCGCAGGTACGATCACGAACCGGCTGACGGAGGGGAGGACGGGCCAACCGGGAATATAGACAAGCCCCTCACCCTCAAGGGAGAAGTGTTGAGTTGTATCTCCCTCTTGAACGGCAAGCTTGGAAGTAGCGGCGAGCGAGTTGACGACCATCTCAACGCGGGAATGTGAGCTTGAAAGCAGTTTTACGGCGTTCGAAGTCGAACTACGTTCGACCGGCGCGGCGGCGGCCAAGCCCCAGACTCCCAGAATGACGGGCAAAAATCGGCACGAATTCATACTCAAAGGTCTCCGGCGGGTGCAAAGTCCAGTAAGTTCCTGTATCGCTCAATATAATGTAAAAAGTTATGGTTTGTCAACCCCTAACGCTGTCATCCGGGTGGCATATTTCACGGGCGGGACGATGGAACGGTTCCAAGAGCGTTGGAAAGCGCCAACTTGCTTGTTTATCGTAGCAGACGTCTTTTCTATCACCAATTATTTTTATTTCGCACCAAATCTATTTCCTAATCCGATTAAAAAGACTTGACAAACTACTAACCGGTGTCTATATTAGAAACGGTCGTCCGATGATGACCGGTTAGGAAGTGAATTGCCTATTTCGATAGTGCCAACTTTCCCATTTTGGATTATGCTGAATATTAAATACAACGAGTGGAACTCTCTCCCGTATCTCTGGAGTTTAGAGACTACGAAACCCTCGCCGGAGCTTGAAAGCCACCCGGACGAGGGTTCTCTGTTTTTTTTGATAACCCGCTGCCAGCCCACCACGGCAGACAGCTTGAAATAGATTGTAGCAAAAAAAGCCCGGGCGCGCCTCTTATCTCTTGGCGGAGATGGCACGCCCGGCAGAAGTGAAGAGAATCGGACTTCTCCTCGCCTCCAATATAATAGATCGAGTCCGAAAAACAAAATGGAGGAAGCAATGAAGAACAAATTACGTTTCGGAGCCCTGATCGGGCTGGTCGCAATAGTTGCAATCGTCGTGGGGGTGCTGGTCTGGCCAACGCCGAAGGAGGCAAGGGCGGATACCGAGATTTCTATTTCGGTCAAAGATGTTGGCGATTTTAGTACAGTTTCTGGGCTACAAGATATTCTGCACTATACGTTATTCTTAGATAACGAACCAGTCGAGGCGGGTGCTGTTGATGAGATCGGCAGTGGAATTTACAAAATAGCTACCGGATTGGATGCGGAAATTGATTATGACTCATGGCAACTCCTGATTGATCCAGAGCCGCTCTGGCTCGATTTTCCGGGTGAACCAAATCCTACAGCGATGCAATCTTGGTCAACAACCAGCTTTACTTAGTTTGTTGATGATCTTAATAATTAAATACTAACCTGCGTTACAGGGGGCAGAGCAAACGATTACTCTGCCCCAGCAACGCTAGAATTATTTACTAATAAGGGAGAAAATATGAAAATACTTGTAACGCTTGCCATGATGCTAATAATAACTTTGGACACCGTCGCCCAACCTCCAAATGAATGGAGACGGACATATAGGGGACTCCTTGAAGATTATGGCAGAATCAATGATATTTGCCCCAGAGCAGAAGGCGGGTTTGCTATGACTGGCCAGACTGGCTTTCGCGGTTTCTATTTCTGGTTGATAGTTGCAGATGAGCAAGGAGATATAATTTTTGAAAATGCTTTCCCAAGGGATTTGAATTCATCGCGTTCTGTTGCGCGAAGTGTGATACAAACAGATGACGGTGGCTATGTGATGGGGGGACTAATCCAAAGTGCTGAAGTTGAACGAGGATTTGCAGTCATTAGAACTAATTCTGACGGTGAACTAATTTGGTGGAGGCGGATTGCAAGTGGTGATTGTTATGCAGTTATTGAGTTGAAGGATGGAAATTTGGTTGCATGTGGACAAACTCAATCAATGGGTGGCACATTTGCATATATTACAAAAATTGATTTAGACGGGAATGTTATATGGGAGCATATCCATAACGAATATCGTTATCTAAGATTTCAGTCAATCCGAGAGATCGATGGTGGGTTCATGACGGTTGGTTGGCGAGAAAGTTTAGTCTGTAAACTAAATGAAACAGGTGAACTTGTCGAATCTTGGCAACATGGTGAAGGTCCATTGTTTTCATTGATATCGTGCAATGGTGATGGATTTATGGCTTGCGGTGGTAATTCGGGTCGCTTTTTGGCAATTCGGATCGAACAGAATGGTGAATTAAGATGGCGCCGAGAATTCAACCAATTTTTCGATATGTCTGCTGTCGCAATTTTACCTGACGGTGGATTTACTTTCGGTGGAGGATACCTCGGTCAATCTACACATCTCATTGTAAGAGTTGATCAAAATGGAAATTATATGTGGCAGAGGAATGAAAATGAAGATGGCAATTTACCCTCTGGAGGATGGACATCTATAATTACAGACTCCGACGGATTTGCTTATGCAGTTGGCACGCGAGGGGTTGTTGAAGGATTACTCATCAAGATTCAGCCCGATATTTCATCACCAAGGATTTTATCTTACCTGCCTTCTAATAATAATATTTCAGCATTAATAGGTGATGTTCTTCAGTTTTCCGTAATTGCTGGAGATCTTCAAAATGATTCACTGTTTTACAGTTGGAATCGAAATAATCGTGAACTCGAAGAGGATGATAGCCAGACAGACCTTCAATTCGATAACATTGGTATTGATTCAGTATGCTGCACCGTAAGCGATTCTACGGGTTTCGATAAAGTAACCTGGCACGTTACCGTCACCGACCTCTACATCCAATCCCATTCCCCAGACACACTCAACCTCACCATCCGCCGAGGAGTTGCCGTTGATTTTACAATCGATTCCGTGGCCGCTACAGGCGGTAACGACGACGTGCAATTTCTCTGGACAAAGACTAATCTGGATAATCCACAGCCCGAAGAGACCGGCAGAGACGCCGGTGCTACCATCGCTTTCCTCCAGTCCGGGAATTACGCCGTAGAGGGGCTGGCTTACCGCGAGCAGTCGAGCGACGCGGTCGTCTGGAATGTGTCAGTCAAGGGAGCAATCTGGAGCTTTGCGCCGGAGGACATCACGCTTGAAGTCTTGCCCGACAGCCTCGTTCGTTTCGAGGTCGTTCCGAGCGAGCCTGAAAATGACAGCCTTTCTATTACGTGGCTGGTCGATGGGGAGGTTGAGCGGTTTGACGAGACGATGCTGGAGTGGCGGTTCTTTGGTGAGGCGGACAGCTGTCCGCCTCACCTCGTGCAGGTCGTTGTGGCTGATTCGGTTGAGGCGGATACGGTGACGTGGGAAGTGACAGTGGGGGAGTTGGAAGTTGGGGATTGGCGGGTACGGAGCCCCGCCGTACCGAGCGCGGCTTTCCTTAGTGTCGCGCCGAATCCGTTCAATTCCTCGACCACCATCGCCTTCTCGACAGGAGCGCACGGCAATGCGCCCCTACGCCTTGCCATCTACGACCTTCAGGGCAGGCTTGTGGTGGATTTTCTTGACAGGCAGGGACGCCTGTCGTACGGAGTTGGCGAGCACAAAATCGTCTGGGATGGAGCGGGGGTGGGGAGCGGCCTCTATGTGGTCAGGTTAGAGGCTGTGGATCAATCAGTAGTTCGGAAGGTGCTACTTATCAGATAAATCCGCTAAAAAAACGCAGGCGGACATTGTCCGCCTGCGCAATTCACAATTCATAATTCTAAACTCAACCCTACCTCACCAAAACCACCTTCCGGATAGAAGCATCCTCACCAGCCCTCAGCCGAAGGATATATACTCCCGCTGGAAAATCAGCCGCGTCCCATCTGACTGAATATGAGCCCGCCAATTGATGCGGCTTTGCAACAATGGTCAGCGCTCGACCTTGTAAATCGATTACTTCGAGGCTGAGGTCAGCTACTTTCGGTAATTCGTAGCTGATGATGGTTGAACTATTGAAGGGATTGGGGTAGGCGCCATGAAAGGCGAAGCTCGCCGGAACAGCGGGGCTCAATACCCCTCCAAGATTGGCTTCTCCCATTGCAAACCCATCCTTTTCAAACCGTACGACAGGCGTCCCCGCCTGTCTATTAGCCATAACAGGCAGGGCTTCCTGTCTATTAGTCTTAACAGGCAGGGACGCCTGTTGTACGGATGTGTTTAATATCCTCTCGCTCGTTCCATCCCAAAGCCTAAAGCCCAAAGCCTCCCCTTCGACTGCTCCATCGATTTCGGGGGTGGTGGGATCGTCAGCCCAAACGGCCAATCCAATAACGGTAGCACCGCCCTCTGTGGTGGTCTGACCGGCGGAGACGCCGGTGCTACCAACGCACAGCCCTTTCGCTGTGAACGCGCCGATTTCATCGGACTGGATACCGGCTTTCGCCGGTATGAGAGTAGTGAGAAGCACGCTCATATTCCCGCCGGTCATCTCTACCGGCTGGAAGTGCGTCACTTCTTCCGCCGACGCCCTGTCGTCGGCGGAGACTTTTCCATTCGCCGTCACCCGCGGGGGGGTGACGGAAGCAGAGCGAGACGGGGGGGTGACGGAAGCAACGCGCCGCTGCCCCGCCGGATAAACCAACTCCACCGCCTGCGCCACATTCACCTGATACCCCTTGCCCCGACGCAATAGCGCCATATTATTGAAGCCTCGTGCTGGAATGAAGAACTGCCCTTCGATGTTCTTGACGATAATGAGGTCGTCTATGATATTGGCGAAAGCGTCGCGCACGTCAAGCTCCTCCTCCGGGAAGTACGCCGCCATGTTCCAGCCCTGCCTCAGTGGGATAGTAGTGCCGACATCTGTCGGCACATTGACAATCACCAGAGTATCAGCCTCATTCAGCTTCGCCATGTAACCCTGCCTGACATCCCAGGGAGCCATATTATTGAAGGCTCCCGGCATATAAAACTGCCCGGCTTGGTTTTTCGACATGAAGAGATTGCCTCGCGCGACGATCTCCGACCAGACGGTAGGCATGGCAGCAATGCGCGGCTGGTTGAAGGACGAAAGCAGATTCCAGCCCTGCCTTAAGGCTATGTAGTGGAAGGTCTGATGGACGTAGTAGGCTCCCATATCGGCGCGGGTATTGTCAGGATCGAGTTCCGCCTCCGGATTTCCGGCGTCGATGCAGGGAGAAGTGACTTGCAGGTGGAAATCACCGTTGTCAGGATCGAAGAAGAGGGGGTCGGAGGAGATGTTGCCGTTGCCGTTGTAGCCGCCTTGGATGTCGCAGAATCGAGCGTCTAAGGTTCCGCCATCGTCATAGGGTCCTCCATCATTACCGCCGATCTGGCTTGGAGAATTGCCATAAGCAATCGAATTGGACAGCGATACTTGAGATCCTTGCTGGAAGATAGCCCCGCCGCCGTTTCCGTCGCTGTTGCTGAATATCGTCAGGTGCTTCAGCGTGGGTTGGCAATGATAGATCATGATTGCTCCACCACACACAGATGCCTGATTACCGTAGAAGAGCAGGGTTTCAACTAAAGGTGAGGAATTGTCATAGTCTATATCGAGACCTCCACCCCATTCAGCACGGTTATTTCGAACAATCAAATGGCTGAGAGTAGGGCTCGAATTGTTGCACCTGATACCTCCGCCGGAAGTGCCGCCAGCCCCGCCATAATTGGCCACACCATTCTGAATCGTGAAACCGGTCAAGATGGCTGAGCGGGTCTCTCCATTGGAAAAATAGACACAGCGGTCGCCGTTGCCGTCAATGATGACGCGTGAAGGATCTTCGGGATCCCCTACGACCGAGATATCCTTCCCGATGAAGTTGATGTTCTCTGTGTATGTGCCTGACGCGACAAGCACGGTGTCACCGTCAATAGAAGCGTCAATTGCGCTCTGTATTGTTTGGAATAATGATGGAACTCTGAGCGTTCGTGACAGTCCAAATCCCAAAGCGTGAATGTCTATCGAACCGTTTGCCACATTTGCCGCATTACACAAAATGCTAATAGTCGCTTCTTCTTCACCCTCGGCTTCTGGTGCATATGTGAATGTCCATTCTTCCGAGGATCCAGGCGAGATAGTATGCCCTGCTTCCAAATCAGGATATCTAAATGACGCATTGTTGCTCCGAATTCTCTCGATCACAAGATCTTGATCACCTTCATTCGATACCTCGGTGACACGAGGACGTGTATATCCAATATGAACATAACCAAATTCCAATTCATTGGCATCCAAAAAGATTTCGGATCCCATTCCGCGGCCCTGAGCTTCGATAGTTATTACGCCATTCGGAAAGTTCCTGGCATTTGTCCTGATAGTAAAAACCGCTTGATGATCGCCAAACTCTTCTGGTGCGAAAACAAAATCCCATTCCTCACTATCTCCGTTCGCGATCTCGTGATTTTCTCCTAATTCAGGCGGATGGTAATTTTGGTTGTCCGATTCTATACTCTCTATTATTAGAGTTTCGCCACCTATGCTACTTACCTCAATTGTCAAGGTTTCGGATTCGCCGACAGTGACTGAGCCAAAATCCATTGGATTATCAGATATATAAATGGCTGGTATAGCCTCTCCTAAGTCCCCGCTTAATGACACTATTACAAGATCATCTCTATGGTAAACCGCTTCGCCAAAAACTACCTCGGCGTCAGCTTGAATCTCACGTCTAGATCTATGGTCCCACAGGCGGAATGCAATTTGTTCATTATTTACGAACCCATTAATTCCTTGCTGATCCTGACGGTCCCCCCACGCAGCAATTCCTATAGGAAAACCGTCATCATTAACAGTCGTCGCTCCTGCGCAAAGCCCTGCGGGTGTAAAGCAGCCTACTTCATCGTTTGTAATCATTTGTTGGTCGTTTATGAGACCTTCTTCGACGAGAACGCTCATGTTGGCATCGTTCTGATCTGGCCTCCAATGCTGTCCCAAACCGACCTGCACCACCCCCAAAACGAGTGCCGCCGCGAGGAGGCAGAAGATACCGTTTTTCAACGGTATGATGAGTGATGTTGTTTTCATTGGTCTGACCTTTCGATTCATTTAAGATTTAAGATTTATGATTTAAGATTTGGACAAGCGGGGACGCTTGCCCTACGCGAGTCGGGCTGGAAGCCCGACCTACGCGGGCGAAACAAAGCGCGCCACCTCGACCGGCCGCTTGATAAGCTTCTTACGGTTGCGCCGAATGGCTTCGATCTGATGAGCCGTCTCCGCAGTCAGATAGCTCTGTCCGCAGTTACGGCAATGGATGATCGGAACCTCCTCGATGACGAGAAGGTTTTCGTCTTTGCCAAGACTTTCGGTAGTGAGGCGAACATAAGCGCCTTCTTTTCCGCAGAAATCGCAGATCATATATTTATTCCTCTATTGTAAAGACTGTAATATATTGAGCCTTCCATTGGCTCCAAAGGTCACAACGACCTCGATGTCGTTCCACAGCGTTGTTCCGTGCATTAAATACTTGGGTTGCCCCGTCGATTCGTCGCGTTGTTTTTCGACAATCGTTCCGGTTAGAACCGCGTGCTCAACATCCACAATTGTAAGTTCGTCATTGAACATTTCCCGATGCGCGTGCTGGGTAATCGAGTATTCAGACATTCTGATTTTCTCTTGAATCCGTTTTAATATACGGTCAAACATCACTTAACTCCAAACCGCCATGAGGAGGCAGATACCGTTTTTCAACGGTATGATGAGTGATGTTGTTTTCATTGGTTTTTTCCTCTGTGTCTTTATGTTTTTTAGTTACATGTGACGGATACGGAGATCCGTCCTCCCGCTTTCACCGGTATGTTATTTATGGTTCTATAAAACCGGCTTCGCCAAGGAGTGCCTTATCGAACGTGACGACTTCGTAACAGCCCGCTTCCATTCCCCGTTCACGAATCAGGTAGTCAGCAAAGTCGCCCCGGCCTTTTTGAAAGCCGTGATGGCACGGCGCAAACCGAACGGAGTCTGGAAATTCATACCGGCTGATCTTACGAGAAGTTCAAGTATTCTGACTACATCCGCTTTTGAATGGCGGTATGCTCTTGATAACACCCAGACGAGTTCACATAAGACGGCATCGCTGATAAACAGCGGTTCTTGAGCGTCGAGCTTCTTATTGAAGAATATCTTCACTCGAACAAACTGATCCTCGTCGTCCTGCACGAAATAGCGCACGAGAACGTTGGTGTCAATTGCGGTCATTCGGCTCGCCCATCGATGAGATCACGTCGTTGATTTGTTCGATTGTCAGGTGGATTCCATTATTCGGGAGAATTCCACACAAGGTTCGGAAGTCTATCTGCGGTTCGAGCAGGATCGTTCCGTTGTCAAGTGTTCTGATAAGGATATGATCGCCCGGTTCAGCGCGCAGAAATTCGCGAATATCTTCTGGCAATTTGATTCTACCTTTGAGATCGAGTACTAATTCTTGTGTCATTTTTGGCTCATGTTTTCAACACTTACTACCCCCGCCCCCAAAACGAGCGCCGCTACGAGGAGGGAGATACCGTCATTGACTGCGCGAGCTTGTCCTCTTCGAGTCAACGGTATGATGAGTGAATTCGTTTTCATTGGTCTGACCTTTCGATTGTATTTATGTAATTAATAATCATAGAATTGTTCTTTGGTAATGCCAAGATCGTCGATGATATCGTCGATTATTCCTCTCGGAACATCACCGGAATGCTCGGATTAGGTAATCAACCGGTCAGGCTGAAATGGATTGCTGTAATGACGGTGGCTACGGGATTGCCGGATCAGCTCGCAACCCAAATCGCGCAGTCGTTTATCAACTTCTCGTCCCTTCAGAAAAGGATATTTCTTACCCATCTAAGCGACCAATACGAATTTGGCGCGGAAAGCCTCTGGAATTGGACGGCCGGAATCCCTAAGAGCTTCAAGGTGCGCTTTGGCGGCGGCATCGAAGTTCAGGGCGGCCTCAAGTTCGCTTGCTCCCCAGGCGTGACAGCCGGGAAGAACAGAACTTCTGGCAATCCAGACACCGTCTTCGTCCTGTCTCAGATCGAGCCTGCTAATGTCTATCAGCATTGCATTTTCCCCGCACCCAAAACGAGCGCCGCCGCGAGGAGGCAGGCGATACCGGCTTTCGCCGGTATGAGAGAGCGGAGGCAGATACCGTTTTTCAACGGTATGAGAGATGTTGTTTTCATTGGATTGCCTTTCAATTTAACTATTTGTATGAATTACATTTCGAATGAAGCCACTTGAACAGATCGATTTCTCGCCTTTTTTCGCAGTGTTCGCACATCGTCAAGCGTATGCGCGGTCTCTGGCATGAGGTAGCGCTCATGGCAGTGCGGACAGCAAATGATGGGAACGTCTTCGATCACCAGCAACTCATCGCCAGAGCCATAAGTCTTTGTGACCTTTTAAATGAAGGCGCCTTCTTTCCCGCAGTTATCGCAAAGCATATTTTCCCCTTTCAAATTGAATAACCTGTTATAATGTAAAGTCTTCCGGTTACGCCGAATTTAACGACGACTTCGAGACCGCTCTGTAACGGATTGCAGTCTCTAACGATGAACTTTGACTCACTTGTCTCAATATCACGTTGTTTTTCAACGATTGTGCCATTCAACAACATCCATAATTTCACGCATGGTAATGCCTTCTTCGAAAGACTCATCACGCGCATGTTCAGTGATCCGATAATTTCCTGACCGAATGCACTCGCGAACCCTCTTTAATATACGATCATACATCACTTAACTCCAAATCGCCGCGAGGAGGAGGGACTGGATACCGGTTTGCAATGGTATGATGAGCGAAGTTGCTTTCATTGCCGTTTTTCTTTTGTCATTGGTTTGTTGAGTGTTTCTTGGAGGGCAGGTTTTAACCCGCCCTCAAGGGCGGACTGAAGTCCGCCCTCCAAGAGTCTCTCACTCAAGTTAGTGCGGAATTTCCTCAATTTCAAGGAATGTCGATCGACGAGGGGGAAAGGTGACGGACAGGGATGACCGCCGTACCAACCAGCGGAGACGCCGGTGCTACCCAGACGGGTCGGGAAGTCCTGTCCTGTTGACAAGCAGGACGCTTATCCTACGCGACAGGCGGGGACACCCTGCCCACTGACAAGCGGGACGCTTATCCTACGCGACAGGCGGAGACGCCCTGCCCACTGACAAGCGGGACGCTTATCCTACGCGACAGGCGGGGACGCCCTGTCCATTGACAAGCAGGACGCTTATCCTACGCGACAGGCGGGGACGCCTGTAGTACGTGACAGGCTGAAAGCCTATCCTCCCGAATTCTTAATTCTTAATTCTTAATTCTTAATTATTAATTATTAATTATTAATTATTAATTATTAATTATTCCCCCACAACCTTCCTTCTACAACCACCCTGATCTCCCCAGCAATTGCATCGACCTCCACCAACAGCTTATCCGTATCTGCCTTCATCTTCGCGGTGAACTCATTGTCGGTCAGGTTCCCGCAGTTCACCATCACGTTGTAAGCCGCTCCCCGTGCCGCCAGCGCCGCGCAGAGGCCTGCCACACCCGCGTCAGGCGTCAGATTGGTGTTGCCAAGCTCCGCGGCAGTCTTTGCCAGCCTTGCCACCTCAGACATCAGGCTTAACACCTCGAACGGAACCGACGCCGCTTCCTTGGTCGCCGCCTGTACAGCCGCTTCACGAGCCGCTTTCTCCTCGTCGCTCTTCTTTGGCAAGCCGAACGCCGCCATCACCCGGTCAAACGCCTCGGTGTCAAGGTCGATCAGCCTCACCAACCGCGCCTTCAACTCCTGCGCTCTGACCGCCAAAGCGTCCATCGTCTCGTTGTGAGCGAGGTATGCCTTCCGCCCGTGCGTCAGGTTGGCGACCATCGACGCCAGTCCGGCACTCAGCGCTCCAACCAGCGCCGCCACACTCCCCCCACCCGGAGCTGGACTATCTGACGCAAGTTCGTCCACAAACTGATTTACACTTAGTGGAGCAAGGCGTCCCGGCTTGCGAATGCGGTACTCGATAACCTTCTCGTTCGGATCGAATGCTCCAAGCTGATCCAAGCCCAGCGACAGCACTGCCATCTTGACCAACTCCTGCTCACTGACGCCGGTGATTTTGCCTTGACGGCTAAGGAAATGTTTCCCTGCGGAGGTCATCGCCTCAAGCGGGATCAAGCCGACAAGCTCCGACCCGGTGACGCGCAAGCCAAGCTCGGTGGCGATCTCACAACACTTGTCGAAAACCTCGTGCGGTGGGGAGACCTTATAGTTGACGAGGTTGATGGAGATCTGGGCTTGACCGTATTCGGGGATGTACCAGCCGACGGCTTTGACAGCTTCGAAGTGCCCCGGAATCATGATTTTGTTCCCGTCGGCGTCGCGAACGAGTTTGCCTTCGGCGTCGCGCTTTGGGAAACCCATCTCGCGGATGCGCTGGGCGATTTTGGTGGCGAGCTTCGGGTCGCGGGTGTTGAGGTTGACGTTGTAAGCGATCAGGAAATCCCGTGCGCCGATCACAGTTGCGCCGGAGTGGGCATTGAAAGCGTCCGGCCCGAAGTCTGGTATCCAGTAGGGATCGCCGACCCGGGAGGGGAGGCTCTCGTACTCGCCTTTGCGGACTTCGGCGAGGTTTTTTCGCTCGGGGCGGGTTGCCGCGTATTCGTAGGTATAGACCGGAATGCCAAGTTCCCTACCTACGCGGGTCGAGACGTCACGCGCCACTGCGACGCACTCGTCCATAGTGACTTCGGCGACCGGCACGAACGGGCAGACGTCGGTAGCTCCCATGCGGGGATGCGCGCCGTGGTGTTTGGACATGTCGATCAGCTCGGCGGCTTTACGGATGGCTTGGAAGGCGGCTTCGGCAACAGCTTCGGGCGATCCAACCAGGGTCATGACGGTGCGGTTGGTCTCTTCACCGGGATCGACGTCGAGGAGCTCTGCGCCGGAGACTTTTTTGATTTCTGAGGCGATAGCCTCAATGATTGATTTGTCGCGTCCTTCTGAGAAGTTCGGGACGCATTCGATGAGTTTCATAGAGGAAGTTGAATGTTATAAGGGTTAAAAGTTGAATGGTGAAATGACGTGATAAATACTATAATTCAATTTTTTGGCATTTGCGATGAGTTTGCCCTGAAGAATTCGGCGATGCCAGTTTTGCCGATCTCGCCTCGAGCTACCCGCCAAACGAGTTCTTCGAACTCTTCCTCTGTTGCTGTTAACTCAATACCGTTCAGGGAAAGAAAGAGAAGGGCAGTCACAGCGGCTACTCGCTTATTACCATCGATAAAAGCGTGATTTTGTGCCAGATGAAAGAGATATGCTGCCGCCATCAAGAAAATATCGGTGTGCAGATAGACGCCTCCAAACTGTGCTTGAGGCATTGCCAACGCAGACTCAAGCAAGCCCCGGTCACGTATTCCAGCGCTTCCGCCATATCTCTTGATCTGGTCGGCGTGGATGGCAAAAACCTCATCAAGTGTGAGAAATTCGATCTCCATCCTTTACTCAGCAAGTCGTTTCAAAGCGCGCCCATACTTTCGATTGATTTGACCGAGCGCCGCTTGGAAACGCTTTTGGCGATCGTGGTCACGTTGAGGGTGGATTACGAGAACGTCGCCGTTGGTGACAATCTCAAGCGGGGTTCCCGGCTCAATCTGTAGCAATTCGAGGATGGGCTTATCAAGCACCAAAGCCCAGCTATTGCCGTGTTTTACCAGACTTTTAGTCATTTCGTTACTCCTTTGTTGGTACGATGTAGCTATAATGTGTAAAATAATATGCCCTGATTGAAAACGCAAGTTGAATGATAGAATAACCAACAAGGGCGGCTCGAAAGCCGCCCTTGTGTGTCGGATACTATTCCAATTACGTCACTTTATCAGCATCACCTTCATCGATTGAACCTTCCCGGCAGTCTCAAGTCGAATGATATACATCCCCGCTGGCAACTCACTGGCTTGCCAGTTTGTCTCGTGATGCCCGGCTTGTATCCAACCTTGATGCAGTCTTGTAACTTCCTGGCCGGACAGGTTGAACGCCGCCAAGGTCACGTCACCTTTGGTCGGCAAGTCAAAGCCGATCAGGGTTGTGCCATTGAACGGGTTCGGAAAACAACCACTGAGTGTTACATCGGATGGCAGTACGGCAGTTACTTGTGCAGACGTAATGGCAAATCCGTCGGTGCGATATACGAGGTTATCGGAGAGAGTTAACGGTGATTCGACACCGCTTGACTCACGCCAGAGCTTCAGTTCGAAGCTTTCGCCCTCTGCCATGCCGGGATCGCTACTGTTCATTCTTCCCCATAACGCCAATCCGCACATTCCATCGCTGACGTCTCCTACGCCGACTAATGCACCATTCGTGCTGAACGCGGCAATTTGGTCGCCGGACTCAAGCTTCACACCGGTGATTTCGCTGATGAGCAGACTCATGTTTTGATAGCCGTTCGGTTCGAAAATCCAATGAGTGCCTCCCAAAGGCGGCTCCGTTGCCGCGCCACGGTTTTGCTCGGAGGGGTAGTTCAAGACAACATCAGCATCTACCTTGATCTGATATCCATTCCCTGGTTGCCAGGCGGTCATATTGGAAAACCGTCGTTGAGGTAACATAAACCGGCCCTGGATGTCCTTGGCAATTATGACGTGGTCAACAACGGAAGAGATGACATAAAAGTCCGGTGCTGACGCGACAAGTTGGTAGTCAGGAAAGTAAGCAATCATGTTCCAGCCGGTCGAGATCGGGACGTCAGTATCGGGTGGAAACGATTCACCCGTAATGGTTACATCATTATCTTCGCCGACCAGAACCAAATACCCCTCGGCAAGATTCCAGTACGGAATCAAGCACCATTCCCGAGCAGGCGCCCACCATCTTCCCCTTTCGTCCTTCATCATGTAAGGATGAATCCACCATCCGCGTTGATGATACCATTGAGCACGAAACAGAGACCTGACGTCGGGACCTTCTTCGCGTTGCCAAAATTCCTGAGCCGGGCTCAGATTGAGTGATACAAAATTCCAACCCCGATTGAAGTGGATCACTTGCTGTTGAGCGCGCCCGCCGATTTCGGCCGAAATCGTCACCACCGCCATACCAGAATGCGAGAAAACGGCATCACCCTCAACAACTTCAACGATTTCAGCGTCAATTTCCTCGTCCTGATCGGCGATCCAGTAAACAAGACGGAATTCCTCACCTGCTCGCAGACCATCGATCCCCTCCGAGTTGGGTTCGTCACCCCAGAGCGGGACTCCGCAACGCTGATCCTGAACGGTTCCATAACCGACCAACAGAACTCCGTTGTATGCCGCGATCATATCTCCGTCAGCCGGTTCCCCGCCCCGAATTTCGTTAACCAGTAGTGCCATGACGTTCCTCGCAGGTGGGCGAAGCCAGTGATCTCCGGCAAGAGGATGCCAGAGTTCAGCTCCTTCATCTTCCTCTGGATACTGCATCTCGATATTCTCCGAGGCTCTCACCATATAGCCTCGTCCTTCCCGCCACGGCGCCATGTTGGAGAACTCGTAGTCAGGCAACATGAAGCCTCCATCGCCGTCGATAGCGCAGTCTATCCGATCGATGACGGGTGAAAGCACACGGAAATCTGGCGCGGAGGCGTCGAGTTGGTAGGTCGGAAAATATGCAACATAGTTCCAGCCTTGGCTCATCGGCAGATTGGTGTTGGCGGGGAGACGCTCACCTTCCCAGACGATGACGCGGTCCTCCAGCATATCAGCAGCATACCCTTCCGCTTCATTCCAGAATGAGATGTTGTTGAAATTCCGGCTCGGGAGATAAAAGCGGCCTTGCTCATTGACAAGAAGCCCCAGCGTGTTGCCGTTCACTCCGTTAAGCTGGGCGAATATACGCCGGACGTCGGGGCCTTCCTGCCTTGCCCAGAATTCTTCAGGAAGATGGATGTTGCTCGAGATCAGATTGTAACCCACTGAAACCGGAATTTCAATTTGATCCTGCGCATTCAGGCCGACGGAAAGAACCAACACTGCAAAGAAGATCGTAACCGGTAGAAGTTTCATTGTACCTCCAAATTGATATGTATATATATTAGTTTTCAGAAGTTTACAAAGGTGAACCGTGATCAGGAGTGTTGTATTTTACGGAGGATAACGATCCTGCGAGGCGAATCTAAGGTTTGGTCGGCAAGTTGTTAGTGGGAATAGACACAACCCGAGTGTAATATTACAAATATTTATTTATAATGTCAATAGGTTGAAGAAGATTCTTGAAGGAAAAGTCGGCAATTGTGACAGACAAGGTAAGCGTTCTATCCGTCCCTCATTAATAATAATTAATTTATAATTATTAAATCCCCCTCACTCCCCGTAATAAAATTCTCCAGGATTCTTGTATTTCGGCTCGACGATCTTTCGAGCGCCAATTCTCACCCCATTAACATAGAGTACAAAGGTAAAGCCCCCCTTGGCGATGCGCTCAGTCAAGCATGGAATTCGCTCCAGCCCGCGAAATTTCTCCTCATTGAACAGAGTATCTACGGGATATAGCCGGAAATCCTGCGCGACAACCATCACCTTGGCAGGGATCGGAATGAAAACTGTTACATAAGGCTTACCGCCTCCTCCGTCACGCTTCATCTCAGAGAAAACCCATTCGTCATTTAATGCAATATCGCGGTGAAAGGCTTTGCGCCAATTCAGCGGGAAACGCAGGGTATCGGTCGTTGTTTCGTCGAGATCGCTTTGCCAGATGATTTCGATAGATTTCTTTAATGTATCGAGAAAAAGATTTTCCCAAAGATAAATGGTGATGTGATCAAGCCCGTTCTGCCGGAGTTTTAGATGACCGCTTTGCTGACGCATCCGCCACTCACCGGAAAGGTCAGCCGGAGATTCGTTGAACAGATCGGCTTCGATCCGGCAGTAGGCTGGCAGTCGGAAATCCTGGATAATCGTGATCTTCGTGTTCAGGACTGTGAGCTTCTCGAGCGGCCCGGCGATAAGGCCTGAAGGTACTGTTAGAAACGCCATCAAAATCAACAATCTCATGGTTTTACTGATCAATCTTCCTGTCCTCAACACTTCTTCTTCATCCTTCATCCTTTATCCTTTATCCTTTATCCTTTTAATGCCCATGTCCCCCCGTTATCATCAGCGCAATCGCCGCAATTCCGAGTACCAACATCAGCAGGCTTCCCCAGCGTCCCTCGCGGCGGTGGAAAACCTCGGGTAAAAGATCGCAAAGCGCCACGTACAGAAAAGTTCCGGCGGCAAGTCCCGCGGCGCCTGCCTCCCAGCCGTGAGGCAGTATTCCGAGCGCAACCGCTCCTATCGCTACCCCCAGCGGCTCGATCAAGGCAAAGATACCAAGCAGTAAAAGTGATCGGGTCTTGGTGTAGCCGGCCAACAGAAATATCGTCGATAACGAAAATGCTTCGGAAAGCTTGTGCACCAGAAGCGACGTCATCAAAGGCACGGCTGTAACCACATCGCCAAGCTGAGCGGCTAATCCCAGCCCCACCATCAGCGCATGCACCGACAGCCCCGCAAACGCTGTAACGCCTATAATTCCATGGTTGCTGTGGTCTTGCAGATTGTGCTCGTCACCCTCCCGGTGATGATGATCCCCCTCGTGCGAGTGGTGAGAGTGAGCGTGCTCGGCAACAAGTATTCTCTCTACTACGAAGACGCCTAACAGTCCAACGAGAACGAACGACGTTGCGCTGAAGGAGTGAAGCGCGTCGGGAAGCATGTGGTAGAAAATCGTCCCTAACAGCATCCCCGTTCCCAGCGCCAGAAAGCGATGGAGTCCTCTGTCCGAGAGGTTAACGTATTGTGGAAGTATTCCGCCGATCGCTCCGGCGACAAGCAAGAACAACGCGGAGATAGTGACGACGGTAGGATCTATTAATTCGATCATTATTGTTTACAAATATCTATGTAAATATGTTTAGCCGACCCAACCTTGCTGACAGGATAATTATTCGAGAGTGTCGGGCGGTAACGTTGCTCTTGGAGAACGGACTTTCAGCCCGACTAGTGTCTTGTCATGGGAATAATGATCGGTAGCGCGGCGATTTATCGCGCTTATTCGGTAGCGCAGCGATTTATCGCGCTCAAATTGAGGTTGGGACGATAGGCGCGATAAATCGCCGCGCTACCGGCACCCGTCATTATTGCTGTGACACGACGTTAGGGCAAGAGCGGACTGAAAGTCCGCCCTCCAAGAGGGTTAAAACTCTTTGAGTTAGTACTCTGAAATAATTTACAACGAAAGGAACAAGAAGCTATTAAAAATAGGGGATGTTTGCTCAGGTATGAGCTTTTTGGCGCAGATTTGTCAGGATTGAGTGGTCGGTGCGGGCAGAACATAATGGACGACCAAATCGAGGTCGAAGGGCTTGGCTATGTAGATTGCACCAAGCTTGCGAGCCTTCTCCTCAAGCGTCGGTGAGCCATAGGCGGTCATGAGAATTGTTCGCATTCCCGGTCTCAGTTTTTTCGCGGCTACGATCAACTCAATTCCATCTTTTTCAGGTAGTTTGAGGTCAGTTATCAGCCAATCATACCGGTTTGCTTCAAACAAACGAAATGCTTCGTCGCCGGTTGACGCCGTATTGACTTCGATCCCAAATCTGACCAGATGGCGCTCCAATGACCAGCAGAGTAGCCATTCGTCTTCGACGAGCAACACCTTGAGATGTAGTATTTTCTGAGGAGAGTCCAAGCTTATTGCTAATTCCTGTGAGTATCCTATGCAGATAATCATTCGGCAAATATTGTGCCGGAAACGAATTAACAGGGCTTTTCGTCCTGCATCCTACCGTTGAAAAGGCATTAACCCCATAAATTCCAACTCTCAACCTGTAACTTTAGTCTTCAGTCTCTTGAAAAAGTCGCCATACACTCTGGATTTGTCCAGACGCACACCCCCGTGCGCCGTCCGCACGTGTTTAATGGAGAGCGGACGAGGGCGTCCGCTTGGCCTCGCGGAGGCTCAACTTACCTTACATCCTTGCCTTCAAGCTATCGAGTAATACTTTGTATTCCCGTTCGATACTCTCATTCAGGAATTTTAGGTTACTCATCTTGTCAAGCTCCTTCCATGACTTTTCAACCTGTCCCCGCTGAAAATATATCCTTGCCAATGCCACACGAGCGTCAGCGCGCTCCTGATCTGCCGCTAAACAGCGCTGGAATGCGGCTTCTGCCTCGGAAAGTCTTCCCAGCGCCATCAAGGTCCAGCCCTGATAGAGTCCGATAGCTGGATCGGGGAGCATCGCCGCTTCTACTTCACCAAATAATCTTAATGCGATATCGTAATTGCCCACCCGGTATTGGAGTCTGCCAAGCCGCCACTTATCCTCAGCCGCAACTTCGAAGAAAATCCTGCCGTATGGTTGATATTCGTCGAGAGCCTTCTCCCATTGGCCGATTGCCTCCAGACTATCCATGTCCCGGCGGATAGACTCTAACATGGCTTCGCGGTCATGGCTTTCAGGCGAGATTCGACGCATCACATTTTCCGCTTCAGTTTCTCGGCCTGTAGATCGGTAGATTTTTGCAAGAAGTGAACTTGCCGGTCCGTTTAGTGAGTCGATTTCTATAGCTTTAACAGCAAACGTTTCGGCCGAATCGACCCTCCCCAGTTGAAAATTCAGGAACGCGATATTGTAGTAAATCGCTGGTTCTTTAGTTGTGTCAACGGCGAGAATTGCTATAAAATGGTCAAGGGCTTTCTGGACATCGCCAGACTCGTAGGCCTTACGCGCGGCGTTCAATCGGCTTACGCGGGTTGTTTCAGCCGAAGCTGACGCGAGGTCGTAACCCGCGGCAGTAAATTCCTTCATTGCCTTGGAAAGATCTCCCTCGTTCAACAATGCAAAAGCTTCCTGAAGCGCCGACCCTTGGACAAGCTTCAATATCGACTCAGGATCGGCAAGACCAGCTCGTTTCCCGATGGCAATTGCATCGTCGATCCTTCCTGAACGATAGTATGACTCGGCCAGCCTCAGCAACCCTTCCGCAAAGTATGGATCGACCGCTAACGAACGCTCAAATCTCACTGCCGCCGCAGAGACCTCATCACTCTTCAACAGCGTGTTAGCAATATTAAACCAATCCATGCGTGAGTTTTCACCTTTGGCGATGAAATCGGTTCGATAATTAACTATTGGCAGAATAATGAGCGGGATGATGGCAAGCCTCAGGGCAGATTCAGTCTTTTTCTCGCGCATATAGTCAATAAATGCAATCAGGAAAAACGAAGCGCCAAATAAAAGCGGCAGAACTACCGGCAGGCGGTACTCCGAGCTGATAAAAAAGATCACTCCGCCTATAAAATATGCGAACACCCAACCGATGGGAAGAGCCGCGTTTCGAATACCTTTTCTTCGCCAGTATAGTATCAAGCCTCCCAGACCGAGAGGCGCTATCATCCAGAATCCGATCGGGTTGAAACGCAATACAGGCGATAACTCCCGTCCGAGGTAAATGCTGACGTTGTTGGCAAACTCGGCTCGGTTCCAGAAGTAGAATTTCTTAGTTGCCGCCAGCTTCAGGTAATCGATCGGGTGGTTGATCATCCAGTCAAGAGATTTACGGAACCAATAGCCACCGGCCTCGCGTGTCGTCAACTCCCGCCTGACTGCTTCTGACGCCACACGGCGATATTCGTCATCCTCGTATTGAGGCTCGACTGACGAGAGGAAGGGCGCTTCCCAATAGAGCCCGGTTGCATCGGGATTGTTTCCGACGTAGAAATTCATTCCCGCCGAGGAGGTCGTAAGCGTGAACTCATTGCCGACAATCAGGTTTCGAATACCGACAGCAAACAATATGACCGCCGTACCTGCCAGCATCAAAAACCACCGACGCGCTGAGGTAGAACGCTCTTTCAAAAACAACATCCACCAGATCACAGGGATCACAAGGAGCGCCAGCGGCCTCGCCAGCGCCGAAAGGCCGATAACTACCCCCAGCGACATCAACGCCGATGGCGTTGGTTCTTCGATCAATCGATCAGCCAGATAAAGAATCAGCGCGGAGAGGAAAAGAATCAGCGATGATGTCAGCAGGGCTCCGTCGTAGAAAATGAACGGCGCATAGACTGCCGCCAGTCCGGCCGCAATAATCGCATGTCGTTTGCCAAGTCTGCCATCCACCCAGAGGTAAACAAGATAGACCGTCGCCGCCCCGAGAAGGGTTTGGAAGATCAGCGCTATTCCGGCGTTGACGCCGAAGATCGAGTAAAGGAGTCCAAGCATATAAGGGTAGAGCGGACTCATGAAGAAGATCCCCTCGCCGACAAATTTACCCGAGGCTATATTCGACGCCCAAAGCTGATAGAAAGCCGAGTCGATGATTGGGATACGGAGAAGGTCACTGTTCCAGACGAACGCGAGATGTATCCAGCGGAACAATAACGCGAGTCCGGCGATGATGAGTGCGGTCTTGTCGATGCGGAAGAGTGGTGGTCGAGTGCTGTTAGATGTGTCGTTCATCGTTTCCTGCCCTGAGTATAGTGTTGCATTTTAGCAAGCTGTCAACCCTCTGGGGTTGACAGCAATTATAGTGTCGCTTTGCCTTGCCGCCCGAGGATAATGAGCGGCTCATAGTACATTCACGTTTGAGTACGTGGTTTCGTTCCTGCAAGCTGTCAACTCTCTACGGATGACAGTTCGGAAGTCCCAAACAAAATAGAGCAGTAATCCAACGTTCGCAATAAGGGGAGGCAGTAAATGCGTGTGCTCAGCGTAGAGGCTGATAAGTTGTCAAATGGATCGTGCCATATCTTCAGCCGACCCGCTAAACTTTTCCGACCGTCTCGAGCGCCAGTTCCAACATTCCCCAACGCACTTCCCTCCTCGAGTGCCATTGACGATGATCCCATTCCTCACCTGAAACATCGTCTCCGCCATAGAGTATCTGCCCGAACTGCACACCTCTGAACTTGGCAACAGCGAAAAACGCGGCGGCCTCCATCTCGACAGTAATGCACCCCTCCTCGCGACGGTGTTTAATACGGGCAGGCGTCTCCCGGTAGAATCCATCGGTAGTCCATGTCTTGCCGGTCGAGTAAGGAATATTCTGAACTTCGAGAGTCTTGATGATTGCGGCAACAACTTCAGAGTCTGGCTCTACCTCTCGCGACGGGGGCAGGTAATGGTAGCTTGTCCCCTCGTCGCGCACTGCCGATGTCGGGACGATCAGATGCCCGAGGTGGATGCTTCCGTCGAGAACTCCCGCCGATCCGATAGCGATGAACTTCCGGCAACCGAGCGCGATGACTTCCTCGAGGAACGCTCCGGCAAGCGGCGCTCCGACGCCGGGATGAAACAGCGCGATTCGTTCGCCTTTGTGCTCAAGTTCATAGACCGGGTTCTTGCCGATTTCCGAGCCTGTTTCGAAGATGACTTTCAACTTTCCTTCATCCTTGAGCCTGGTGATGACCTCTTGAAAGAAGCAAAACACGCACCGTTCTGGCGCGTCGATCTTTTTGAGGATCTCCCCCGGCTCGATGAGCGCTTTGGTCGAGGGGTCGTATTCGAGTATGGGATAGGACAAGTTGAATTTAGAATGTTGGAATTTAGAATGTCGAACTTCGCCGTCACCATCCAGGCGGTGACGGTCTTTGCGAGGAACTCGCGTGATAAAGAAATCTCTTCCAAATCTGAAAAACCTTCTCCCCGAAGTCAAGTCCTTGCCGGTTGGGCGGACAACTCTCCGCCCAAACATCGTGCTTATTCGTCTGCGGACGAGTACTTCCTCCTGAACAAAATAGAGCACTAATCGTGCTTTCGCAATAACGAGAGGTAATAAATGCATGTCCCCTGTAGAGCTTTGCTCAGCAGGCTTCTGAGTTTGCCCGAGAATGTGGATTTCCTGCCTCAAGGTGTCTTCACCCTGAGGCAAAGTTATTTAATTACTATTATTTGTCGCAGGGTGAGGACGAGTTCTTTGAAATATTTCTTATAGGGATCGTGTTCT
>CAYHEC010000006.1:0-147481 GCA_964355675.1 uncultured Caldithrix sp. | reverse complement strand
CCCCCCCTCCAAGAGGATCAAATCTCTACTCGAACGAATAAATCAACGAACTCATAAGATCTCATATACTCAAAACACTTGATCATACCAAAGGCAATAGAAGTGAAACCGCAAGACAGTTAAGAGTCAGTCGACGCTATATCCAAAATGAAATCAAATCAATGGATATCAAAGAATTATCACAAGATAATGATGTGGGCGATGAAGATTAGCTCTTCGAAAGGGATCGATTAATTCATTCCCATCAGCAACCGCCTTAGTACGAACGACGGGATTGCTTCACTTCGTTCACAAAAACGAGAAGAGAGCATTATTTTTCGCGATCAACCATGAAACGCATTCTTATCATCGGTAGCCCCGGCTCAGGGAAATCGACGCTCGCAAGAAAGCTTGGCGAGCGGCTTGGACTGGAGGTCATTCATCTTGACCGCCACTTCTGGAATGCCGGATGGGTGCACGTGACTTTCCCAAGATGGATCGAGTTGGTCGGTGAGTTAGTACAGGGAGATACCTGGATTGTCGAAGGTAATTATGCCAGAACGCTCGATATTCGACTCCGACGTGCCGATGGTGTGATCTGGCTCGATTTTCCAACTCCGATCTGCTTATATCGATGTTTATCTCGAGTTGTCAAAGGTCATGGTCGTGAACGCCCCGATATGGCAGAGGGTTGCATCGAAAAATTCCGTTGGGAGTTCATCCATTACGTCTATACGTTCCGAAAACGTGAACGTCCTATTGTCGAAGCCTTTCTACAGGTGAATGGGAGTCAAGTTCCATTGCTTCATCTAAAGCATCCACAAGAAGTTAAATTCGATAAAATTCTTGAATTCGTTAGTTGAATTCATTGGAAAAGTAAGCAAATTTAGGCGGACGAGGGCGTCCGCTTGGCCGGTTCCGACCGTGACGGGCAAGATGCCCGTCCTACGTGGTGAACAGGCGGATTTGGAAATCCGCCCTACGCGAGTAATTTCAATTCCAAAATCCAAAATCTAAAATCTAAAATATATGATATTAGGCGCTCACGTCTCAACTGCCGGAGGGGTATCGAAAGGTCCTCTCAACGCCCAAACCCTTGGCGTCCCGGCCATACAAATTTTCTCAAAGAATCAGCACCAATGGGTCGGTAAACCGTTCGAGGACGCTGAACTGGAGAAGTGGTTCGCGGGACTGAAAAGCCACGGAGTCACTCACGCCGTCTCGCACGCGGCTTACCTGATCAACCTCTGCGCACCTGTCGAGGAGAACCGCGAGAAGTCGAAAGCCGCCTATCTCGACGAACTTATCCGCGGCGACCAGCTTGGACTGATCGGCGTCGTGCTCCATCCCGGCTCGCATGCACCCGGTGAAAAGGTTGACATTCTTGACCTTATCGCCAGCGAAAAGAAAGGTATTCAACGTGTAGCCGACTCGCTGAAAGAAATTTTCGACCAACACCCGGATGGTAAAACTAAGTGCCTACTCGAAGTTACTGCCGGGCAGGGGAGTCATCTCGGCTACAAGTTCGAACACCTTGCGGAAATGCTTCGCCTTACCGATGCCCCATCACGAATGGGTGTGTGTCTCGACACCTGCCACATCCACTCGGCGGGTTATGACTGGACTACCGACGATGGTTACGATCAGGTTTTCAGCGAGTTCGATAAGATAATCGGACTCGAAAAAATCGTCTGTTTTCACTTGAACGACACTAAGAAGAAGCTCGGTAGTCGCGTCGATCGGCACGAGGACATTGGTAAAGGCGAGATCGGCGCTTACCCCTTCAAGCGATTGATCGAAGATCCTCGTTTTACAAATATTCCTGGACTCCTGGAAACTCCCGGGGAGATTCCAGATTATGCTCGTAATTTGGCTACTTTAAAAGAACTTATCGGTACGTAGAATAGGGCTTCCAGCCCGATGCACGAACCGCCGCCGACCTGCCGCGGTCAGCAGCGATACCCGCCCAGCAAAGCTGTGCGGGCTACACACGGTCATCGTTGTCACCGTCAACCCCAGAGCGTTGACAGCTTTTTGGAGAACAGTGCCCAACCGAATTCCTTCTAAACATGATTCTGTCGCAAGCTTAAAAGCGCGTATTGCCGAACTCGAAGAGCTTTTTTCAGCTCAGGAACGGCAAAATAATCTGATGATTCGTTCTCTATTCCACGACATCAAGAATCCCCTTGCGGTTACATTGGGTAGTCTGCAGGTTGCCAAAATGGTTGCCAGAAAAGAGCTTTCGCCGAAAGCTTTGCGCCTGCTGGACTCTGCTGAGGAGGGCGGGATGCTACAACTTGCAATGATCCATAATTTATCCGAACAGATTAAGATAGAAACTGGCGAACAAACATTATTTCATGACATGTTTGATCCTGGCGTAATCGTCAAGTCGCGGTTAGATAAATTGATGCATTTAGACCTCCAGAGGGAATTTTCCTTTGAAGATCGAGCGTCGGGGATACACGCCGTAGGCGACTACGCGGCATTCGAACGCGCTATCATCAATCTGTTCGAAAACTGCCTGAAACACACTCGAAAGGGCGGTAGAATAATAAGTGTAGCAAACAAGGCTTCGAGAAGTAATGTTTGGAAATTAACAGTTACCGATGATGGGGAATTGCTTCACCCGGAACAATTTGACTCGATTTTTGACCGTCACAAAATTACGGTAACAAAAAATCTCGGTGCGAGACGCGATATTGGAATGGGATTGTCCTATGCAAGAATAGCAATCAGGTCGATGGGAGGAGATTTGATCGCTGTTGAAAACGGTGAAGTTGGGGCAAAGTTTGTTCTTTCGTTAAAATGTCGGTTATGATTGTGGGCAACGCTGTCGCAGGGTGTCTTCACCCTGCGACATTGATGCAAATAGACCGCAGGGTGAAGACACCCTGCGGCATGGATGCAAATAATCCGCAGGGTGAGGACACCCTGCGGCAAGAAAATGCACTGCAGGGTGAGGACACCCTGCGGCAGAAAAAGGGCGGGTTAAAACCCGCCCTCCAGGATGGAAAACCTGTCCTATTTGTACTCTTGCGCGCAATGGGTGACGTTCTGCTTGCCACTCCTGCGATCCATGCCTTTAAGAAAGCTCACCCCGAAACAGCCATCGACGTACTTGTAGAAAAGATACCTGCCCAGCCACTTCGCAACAATCCAGATCTCCGCAACGTTATCATTGCCCCTAATCGAGGTTCATCGATAAGTGCCTATTACCCGCTGATAAGAATTCTCCGCCAAAACAAATATCAAGCAGTCATAGATTTCCAGAGTACCCCCGGTTCGGCGTTGCTCGTTCGACTAATTAGGACTCCGATAAGGATTGGATTTGAGCGGAGGATGCGAAGTTGGGCATACACCCATACAGTCAAACCAGAAAATTCTGCATCCTACGCCGTCTTACCGAAATTTAACTTGCTCACACATTTTATTTGGAATGCTCTCCGTGGTGAAGACTCACCAGATTATCTGCCACAAGTATTTCCCCATTCAACAGAATTTGCGGCGGCAGATCAATTTCTCCGCCAAGCTGAAATTAAACCTGATGATATTGTGCTTGGTCTTGCTCCGTACTGTCGTCGCGAATGGCGTTTGTGGCCTGTTGACAAATGGCGGAAGTTGCTTGTGGAGTATTCGAAGAAGAATGCCATCACCTGGCTTCTGTTTGCGGGATCAAACGAGAGAGAGAGTTTGAAAACTCTGGAAAGTATTGCCGGAGTTAGAGTGATTTGGGTTGGAATGGATGACCTACTAAGTGTTGCGGCTCTGATGAGCCGATGCGGTGTGGTTGTGAGCGGGGAGAACGGCTTGCTTCATCTCGCGGTGGCGTCGGGAGTTCCAACTTTTTCCATATTTTGCGGCCGGGACGAGCCTTGCCGGTGGATTCCTTCAAATATGAAGAAACATACGGCGCTTGATTTGCGCGGAAATGGTAAGGAAAATCGTCCGGCCGATGTTGCTTTGGCGCTCGAGGCATTTCTTGCCTCAAATTGAGGTTGTGTGGTGCTTGGAGGGCGGACACTCATGTCCACGCCAAAACTAAAACTACTAGTATCTTGTCATGTAAATAACGATCGGTTGTGCGGCGATTTATCGCGCTCATAACGAGATTGGGACGGTAGGCGTGATAAATCGCTGCGCTACCATCACCCAACATTAATCTTTTGACAGAACACTAGTTCCAAGGGCGGACGAGGGCGTCCGCCTGGACTCATTTGCTTCGGGGGCGGACAAGCGTGTCCGCCCTCCAAGGCGAAGCGCTACCTCACCACGAGCACGGGAATATCGAGATTGTGTCGCACCGGATCGACTGTCTGCCCCAACAGCAGGTCGCCTAATAACCGGTGGCCGTGCGACCCCATCACCAGCAAGTCGATTTTGTGAGATTTGACAAAAACGGTCAGCTCTCTGGCAGGGTCGCCATGCAAGAGCGCTATCTCGACCGATACTCCCGCGGCTTGTATCTCTGAGGCGATTTCCATTAAGTAACGTTCGTCATCCCGCGTATGCTCATCATATACGTCATCGCTATAGATTTGGGCGGGCGCTGAATCGACTACGTGGATAAGGGTTAATAGCGCCTGCTCGGCTTTGGCGAGCGTCAGAGCCCGGCTGACTATTGCCGCGTCGCCAGCATCCCGTCCGAGAGCGGCGGCGATGTTTTTGTTATGATGGGTTTCGATCTTTTCAATGACGAATGCCGCACCGGTGGTTTGAATTTTCTCCCACGCCTTGCCTCGTCGGATGAATGGTAAAACGATGATATAGATCAGGAAGAGACCAATTCCGAGCGCCAGACTGAGAATAAATATCGACAGCAATCCGGGCACATCTCCCGCCAGCCATTCGCTGATTTGACTATAAACCAGCCAGCCGTTGAGCGCGATTATTATTATCGATGAAATCCAGGCAAGAATTTTGACCCACAGCTTGTTAGCAAACGAGCCCATTTTGATTTTACTGCTGGTAAAATGGACGAGCGGGACAATGGCGAACGGTAGCTGGAGGCTGAGGATTACCTGACTCAAGATCAATAACTTATAAGTTCCTTGATCGCCTGATATGACTATAACGATGACAGCAGGCAAAAGAGCTATCGATCTGGTGACCAGACGTCGTAACCAGGGTCGGAGACGAATCTTGACAAAACCCTCCATCACGATCTGCCCGGCAAGTGTTCCGGTTAGGGTAGAACTTTGCCCGGCGGCGAGAAGTGCAAGCCCGAATGCTATCGGTGCGACTCTCGATCCGACCAGATCGTTCAGCATCTGGTGAGCCTGCTGGATCTCGGTGACGACTATTCCATTCCTGAAGAACACTGCGGCGGCGAGAATGAGTATCGCCGAATTGACAAAAAATGCCGCATTTAGAGCGATTATTGAGTCGATGAGGTTATACTTGCAGGCTTGAGCCTTCGAATCGATAGACTGCGATACTCTCCGAGTTTGCACCAGTGAGGAATGCAGGTAAAGATTGTGCGGCATGACCGTCGCTCCGATGATGCCAAGGATGATGTAGAGCGAACCGGTCGGCAGAGAAGGAGTCAGGCCCGCAACGGCGGCTCCCCAGTCGGGCTTGGCAAGGAACAGATTTATCACAAATCCTCCTGCAATCACCATTATCAGCGACAAGATGAATGCTTCCATCTTGCGGATACCCAGCTTTTGGATGAGCAACAGCAGGAAAGTATCAAGTAATGTTATGGCACAACCCCAAAGCAACGGTAAGCCGAACAGAAGATTCAGCCCGAGAATCGTGCCAAGTACCTCCGCGAGGTCACATGCGGCGATGGCTACTTCACAAAGAATCCAAAGGGCAATGGATGCGGGCTTGGAATACTCAGACCGACATGCTTGGGCGAGGTCTTTTCCGGTGACGATACCAAGCCGCGCTGACAGGGTTTGGAGAAGCACCGCCATCATATTCGACATCAGGATCACCCATAACAGGGCGTATCCAAACCTCGAACCGCCTGCGAGATCGGTGGCCCAATTGCCCGGATCCATGTATCCGACACTGACAAGGTATGCTGGACCGGCAAAGGCAAAGACACGCTTGAACACCCCGACATTCTTCGGTATTTCGACGGAGGAGTGAACTTCAGAAAGGGATTTTGTATCTATAATTTTGTTCATTTAAATTCGAGTTTCTGCCCGAATCGGGCGGCGAGTGACGTCAGGTACGATTCGATGGATGCGGTTTGGCTATAGAACAAACTGCCGAGGAATCGAAAAAAAATATTATTGATGGTACCTTCCTCGATTACGTTCACGCTAGATCCATCACCTTCAGGTACGATTGAGATTGTCCACGAACCTTGAACGGGCGCGTTCGGTTCAGCAATATTGATCTTAATGTGGAATGGAGCTTCGACTTCGACAGCTTCGAAAGCCCAATTACTTTTTTCCTTGTCGAACTCCCGCCAGACTGAAATTGTGTCTCGTGGCGGTAGTAATTCGACCTTGAGCAGTTCTTTGCGCCAAAGCGGGTAATTACTATAGTCGGTGATAACTGTGAAAATGCTGTCAGGCGGGACGTTCAGATGGGCGGTGACAGTAGCTTGATGATCCGGATCCATAAATGTTCCGCCGATTGCGGCAATCATCGAGGCCAGCACAGTCAGCACTATCAATCCGCCAATAATGTTGAGAAAGATTCTCATCACGAACCTGTTAAAATTATTTATTGAAAATTAAGTTAATGAAAGTGCTTTGTCAAGTCGGCGTTTATAACTCGAATACTTGCGCCGAGCCTTCAAAGTAAAGTATAATGAATGTTAACGAAATTTACGAGGTTATACGAAGTGATTGACTGCATATTTTGCCGAATCGGAGCTGGCGACATACCTGCCGCCAAAGTTTTTGAGGACGACGAACTTGTCGCCTTCCGCGACATTCGGCCTCAAGCTCCACAACATATTCAGATTATTCCGAAGCGTCACATCGAGACAATTCAAGATTTAACCTTGGTTGACTCCGATCTGATCGGAAAAATGGTCCTGGCGGCCAACCAAATTGCTCGAGATTTGGGTATAGCTGATCCCGGATATCGTCTTGTATTCAATTGCCGAGGAGATGGTGGGCAGGAAGTGTTTCATATTCATTTGCATCTGTTAGGCGGACGGAAATTAGGCTGGCCACCGGGATAGTGCTCAAGTGCTCAAGTGCTCAAGTGCTCAAGTGCTCAAGTGCCAAGTGCTCAAGTGCTCAAGAGCTCAAGTGCCAAGTGCCAAGTGCTCAAGTGCCAAGTGCTCAAGTGCTCAAGTGCTCGATATACAATAATGGGATCGAATCAAGATAGTTAATCGACTCTATCCCGATAGTATCACAAAAGAAGAGAATAAATGGCAGTAAACACCTTCAGAGATCTATTAGTGTGGCAAAAAGGAAAAAACTTTGTCACATTAGTATATCGTATTACCGCAACATTTCCTCAAACAGAACTGTATGGCTTAAGTTCACAAATGCGACGAGCGGCAGTTTCTATCCCAAGCAATATTGCAGAAGGGTTTGCCCGCCAATCGAGAAAGGACTTTCAACAGTTCTTGCGAATTTCCCGTGGTTCATTATTTGAACTTCAAACTCAGATTGAAATTTCGTTTGAACTTGAATATATTCAATCAGATCAACTTCAAAATCTCATCGCCCTCTCTTCTGAAATCGAGAGAATGCTCGCATCATTGATCAAATCGTTAGACCGCCCCAAATCAGCAGGAATTTCAACCAAATGAGAATATCTTTTAAAGATGCTATTATACTTGTAAAATCTTATTATAAACTCTACAGTTACTTGGGCAAGGAGCACTTGAGCACTTGAGCACTTGAGCACTAAACTAACATCTCCTTCTCCAGAAATTGGAGAAACCGAGCTTGAAGCTTCGCTTCGCCCGACTGTCTGGGACGATTTTGTCGGGCAGAAGCGCGTCGTGGAAAATCTCAAGGTCTTTTTGCAGGCGGCTCGCGAACGTGGCGAAGCGATTGACCACGTCCTTTTTTATGGGCCGCCGGGACTTGGCAAAACCACGCTCGCGCATATCATCGCCAGAGAAATGGGTGTTGAGATCAAGGTCACCTCAGGTCCCGTTCTTGAAAGACCGGGCGACCTTGCGGGACTGCTTACTAATCTGCAGTCTCGCGACGTCCTGTTCATCGACGAAATACACCGGCTTAACAATGTCGTCGAAGAGTATCTCTACCCTGCGATGGAAGATTTCACGCTGGACATCATGATCGACAAAGGCGTCTCGGCGCGATCCATTCAAATATCTCTGCCGCGCTTTACGCTCGTCGGAGCTACGACTCGCGCCGGATTGTTGACAGCGCCATTAAGGGCTCGCTTCGGTGTGACGGCAAGGCTTGATTATTATGGGCCGGACGATCTTTATCGGATTTTGCGGCGTTCAGCGGAACTGCTTGGTGTTCATGTCGATGAAGACGCCGCGCAGGAGATCGCCCGCCGTTCACGAGGCACCCCTCGCATGGCAAATCGTCTATTGAGGCGACTGCGAGACTTTGCACAAGTGATGGGTGGAGGTAAAATCACTCACGAGATCGCTCAGCACGGTCTGGAGAGGCTCGAAATAGATCCGAATGGATTGGATGATATGGATATTCGTATTCTTCGGGTCATTATTGAAAAGTTCGGTGGTGGACCGGTCGGCTTAAGCACGATTGCGGTGGCTGTTGGCGAAGAAGCCGAGACAATTGAAGAAATCTATGAGCCGTTCTTAATTCAGGAAGGTTTCATCGAACGGACGCCACGGGGGAGGAAGGTGACAATGCTGGCTCAGAAACTTTTTAGCAACCTCAAGAAGACATCAGGGCAGAACAAGCTGTTGTAATCGGATCCGAATAAAAGAGGGTTGGGTTAAGCCTGTAAGTACACGATTACGGTGAAGAACTGCCTCAAACTATACTGGAGTGGACTTGCAGGTGGACTTCTGAGCAAACCTCAATAGAAAATTGCGATTAAGTCTGCGGAGTGCTTGACATCAATGTTTAAGTCACTTATATTCGATGGAACCTGAATTCAACAAATATTCAGGTAGGCGGCTTTCGGCCCGGGCCGGTGAGCCAAATTCAAACGACCTTTCAGGAGGTACAGATGAGGAAACTCATCGTATTGTTTTGCATTCTTTCAATTGCATTTGCCTCAACGGTGACTGCAACTGAAACTCGCGTAATGACAATGGGCGAAGTCGGTGCAGTTATTCGCGACGACGCCAATGTCCAAACTTTTCCACAGACTCTTCGGATGTATCCCAATCTCGGTGTTGCCGAGATAAAGGGCGCAAATTTCCACACCAGTGGCTGGCACATGACTCATGGTGACTTTACCATGGGCGGATACTGGACGACCGAGGAGTGGGTTGAAGACTACCTTCCCATGGACTTTGACGGTGACGGAGTCGTAGGTCTGGACCAGAAATTCTCTTTGCTCTATGCTCGCGATTTGAGCGGAATGCCCTTTGGGTTCACCTTTGAGCTATTCGGCAACAGTGAAGAACACAAGATGGAGACTCCCGTTGACAAGAGCCTTGCCAAAGGTTTGGGAATGAAAATTGGCGTTGGGCTCACCTTCATGGAGAAGCTCGAAACGGCAGTGAAGTTTGGCAGTTACTCTTGGGAGACCAAGGATGCTACTGGCGCGGCCGGTAACAAGAGTGACGGTGGCACGATTATTCAAGTCAACGCCCGTTATTGGATGCCAGAGAACGACTGGGGTCAAATGGTAGGGCATGTGATGTTTGAAATCGAAGGTTTCGGTATCAAACCCCCGACAGGCGCTTCGACCACGAACGATCACACCGCTTTCGATATCGGCATCGGCGGAAGTATGCCGTGCGGTGAAAACATCATCATGGTGCATGATATGGGCATTCATTCCCATTCCCAAGCTATCGATGATGGCAATCCAGCTAACAAGACTGATAAAAGCGAGATGTTGCTTCCCTATTTCAAGGGCGGTATGGAATCGCCACTTTCTGAGCACTTCACACTTCGTTGTGGTGGCGTCAAAGAATGGACCACCGACTCTGATAAAGTTGGCGACGACGAAACGCTGACCAGCGGCGCAAACACCCGACTCTACATCGGCGCTGGCTACAAGCGTGGCAACTTCAACCTCGACCTTAACCTCGATCCTGGCTTCTTCACCCGTGGACCTTACCTGATCTCAGGCGCTCCGGGTGCATTGGCTTCGCAAGTGTCGATGCTTTATACCTGGTAAGTAATTACACGGAAAATATACCATCTGGAGGGCGGGTTTAAACCCGCCCTCCAAGGACTGCAAGCCCCCGCATTGGCGGGGGCTCTTTGTTTTTGGTACTTGACTTTGTTCGATATGTTGTTTATCTTGATTATTACTACTTGAATTAAAATATTAGAAATACAATAAGCGAGACTCGGATGAATAACAAAATATGGATGGTCGGCGGTTTACTCGTCGCGGTTTGCGGCACAGCACTCGCCCAGCCAGCAATCGAATGGCAGCAGAGATACGAAGTCGGACAATATGTGGCGTATCGATATCCCCTGCAAAAACCAGATGGTGGATATTTACTGGCAGGCGGGGCACTTTCGGAAGATTGGGAAGATTTCGCTGGACTGGTAGTATCAACTGATCCGGACGGTGAGGCAATCTGGTCCCGATCTTATGGTGGAGACGAGGAGGATGGCTTCTGTGAAGCGATTCCTTGGGGGGAAGGATATCTTTTGGTGGGTCGTTCCGCTTCGTTCGATGATAGAAACCGCGAAAAAACCTGGCTCGTACTGGTAGACGAGGATGGAGAGATCACGTGGTCGCAAACCTTCGGAGAGGAGAATTTCAACTATTATACGAGGGACATAGAACTAAACCAAGATGGAGGTATCTCAGTAAGCGGGATAAGGTCGGATGGGCATCGATCTTTCGCGTTTCTTCAGAAGTTCACCCCTGATTTGGGATTGGCTTGGGAGCGAACCTATGGCGGACCGCGGGTTATGGAAGAAGATGGCCTTCATGTCGAACTGGCAGAGGGCGGGTTCATCATTGCGGGGAATGTCGCCGATTGGGATGGGAACGGGCGCGACGATGGCGTCCTTATAAAAATCGACGCCGACGGCGAAGTGCTCTGGCAACAGAGTTATGGCAACGAGCAAGTACAGCATTTTGCCAACGTGATGGAATCAGCAGAGAGTGAGATCGTCACCGTCGGGTACAGCTTCACGGACGATATTGCCGGCTGGGTTCTGTTCATCAACCAGGAAGGTGAAATTATCTCCGAGAATTTCTATGGTGATTTTGAGAATACCCACCTGACAGACTGTCAACAGCTCGAAGATGGCGGGTTTATTTTTGGAGGATCGTATGACTGGGCTCCTCACATCACTCGTGTCGATGCCGATCATCAGGTCCTTTGGACGATGAACCCTGAGATTCCAATCGATTATGAATGGACTCACATTACTTTGACGAACGACGGGGGATATGCCGTCGGATATACCTATTTGGTTGACTATTGGAATGAAGAGTACGAGTTCGGCCTGGCTAAAATCGCTCCTGATCCGCGCCGCGGATTCCCGATCTGGGAAGATGAAGTACCAGATCCACAGGTTCGGGAAGACCAACCCCTTAATGTCGATTTTAATTGGTTTCTTGACCATGTGGAAGACTTTAACAACGGCCCGGATGATCTCGATCTTCGCGCCATCGGCAGTGAACACCTTGGCGTAGAAATTGCTGACCGAACGATAAGTATCTCGTCCGATTCGAGCTGGTGGGGGGAAGAAACGATTACCATCAGCGCCATCGATCCTGACGGCCATACGGTTAGCACTGACTTTACCGTAGTTGTGGCCGCAGTCAATGACCCGCCGCTTCCCTTCGGCCTCCTTAGTCCTGAAAACGGAGTGGGACTCTTAGGCAATCAAACAGCCATCTCATTTCAGTGGGAGCTTTCCGGACAGGAACCCATGGAACTCGATACCTCCATTTATCGGCTCAAGCTTTGGAAGGAAGATCTCGAAGTAGTCATCGACTCTATCACCGCCGATCATATTCTGATCCGCGACCTTGCCGAGATCCGCAACCGTCTTGGCATCGACCTGCGAAGGACTGAGGTTCAGTGGAGCGTCACCGCATTCGATTCTGGTGATGAGACTTTATGCGACACAACTTTCACTCTGATCTTCAATGCAGATGCTTCAACAGGGATGGAGGTGGGTTTCCCGCCTTACCGCTTCGAGCTGGTTTCAGTTGCCCCCAATCCGTTCAATTCGGCTACAAATATCTCCTTCACCCTTGACCGAACGGCTGAAGCGAAGTTGGCAGTGTATGACCTTTCCGGGCATGAGGTGATGTTGTTGGGCAGTGGGAACTACGCATCAGGACTCAATCGCCTCGTTTGGAGCGCAGAGGATCTTCCAGCCGGAGTTTATATTCTAAGACTTTCGGATGCTTCCGGAAGAGCACGCACCATGAAGGTGGCACTCATTCGGTGAAGTTATTCTTTTTACCTCAATTCGGGCGGGAGCCAGTGTGCGGTTTCCGCCCTTTTTATAATCGATAAATGAGTCACATTCCCCCCGAATTCCATGTCACTATTCCGGACAACCGGATAGCTCTCTATCCCCCTGAAAAGCGGGGCGCATCGAAGTTGCTGGTCGTTGATCGAACCGCCGAACGAATTGTCCATGTCGGGATGTTCAACGATATTGCTCAATTCATCTCCAACGATCTGATAGTCATCAATGAGACCAAAGTTCTTCCAGCGCGGGTCTTTGGCAACCGGGTGACAGGGGGGTTAATAGAGTTATTGTTTCTGGCGAACTCGGCTCAGCCGGTCTCGAACTCAGAATCACTCCGTATCAGTGCATTAGTCTCCACATCACGCCAACCCAAACCAGCGATGGTTATTATATTGCCGGAGGGGGCTTCTTTTGTACTTGAAAGCCGTTCGCTTCATGGCGGGTGGGAAGGCGTTTGGACTTCATCGACCGGAGTGAATTTCTATCGATGGCTGGAGAAAAATGGCACTCCACCCTTGCCACCCTATATCAAACGACCGGTAGAGGATTCCGACCGCGAGCGGTATCAGACTGTCTATGCGAGAGAGCCGGGTTCGATTGCGGCTCCGACAGCCGGGCTTCACTTCACGACCGAATTGCTTGAGCAATTAGTGCGTGGGGGGGCAGAAGTTGCGAAATTGACCCTTGATGTTGGTTGGGGGACATTCGAGCCAATTAAGACTGACACCCTCGCTCATCATGTCATGCACTCGGAGAGCTACAGCATACCACCGGAAACTGCGGAAGCAGTCAATAATGCCAAATCATCGGGTAGAAATATCCTCGCCGTTGGAACGACCTCGATTAGAGCCTTGGAGGCCGCTGGAAATGCCAAATTACCAATCCAGTCGGGAGCAGGTGATGCGACGCTTTTCATTTACCCGCCTTATAGGTTCAAAGTAGTAGATAAAGTACTTACGAATTTCCATCGGCCGGACTCGACACTTCTTCAACTGGTTGCCGCGATGACTGGGTGGGAACTATTGAATGAATCCTATCAACGTGCCCTTGACGAGGACTTTCGATTTTTCAGCTATGGCGATGCGATGCTGATCGTTTAGGTTATGGGCTTGTTGCCGCACAGCTTTGTTGCGCAGGATTTTATTACTCTTGCCCGCCCAGCAAAGCTGTGCGGGCGCACGCGCCAATTCACTTCTACTTTCGCACTTTCACACTTTCGCACTTGAACACTTCCTTTAATTGCCTATCCCTTCCTAAAACCTTATATTGAATGAATGCATAAACCGGAGATTCCGTGCCCGATCTAAGAACGATCATTCTTCTGATCCCGCCCATTTTGGCGGCTTTAACGATCCATGAATTCGCGCACGGCTACATTGCCTGGCGGCTTGGCGACCCGACGGCAAAGATGCAAGGACGTTTGACGCTTAATCCAATCGCGCATCTGGACCCCATTGGGACGCTGATGTTGTTCATTTTTTATTTTGGCTGGGCTAAGCCTGTTCCGGTAAATCCTCACTATTTCCGACATCCTCGGACTGACATGATCTGGGTGGCGCTTGCCGGACCAGCATCGAATGTAGTACTCGCTTTTCTGCTCGGGGTGGTTTTGCAGGCTTTGTTACAATTCAATCTGATCGAACCTTATGGAGCATTTTATTCGATGATGACGATTGGCGTCTTCATCAACCTGATGCTTGCTTTCTTTAATCTCCTGCCGATCCCGCCTTTGGACGGGTCCAAAGTTGTCGCAGGACTTCTGCCCATTGAGTACCTTGATTTTTGGGAGCGATTTGAACGAGTGGGGCCCTTCGTATTGCTTGGTTTAATTCTGGCTGGGCGATTGCTTCATATTTCGATTTTCGGTTCGACTATTTATCCGATATCTCAATACTTATACCGATTATTCACTGGCGGAGCGCCATTTATCATTTGACGACACCACCGGTGGCGGGGCGCCGCACTCGACACGCAAACAGTATATTACAGAGTTTTACTGCCGACCACGGCTGGTCGACAGTGGTTTTTTTCTTTGAAGGAATGCATTGAATACGAATGACCGCCCTCAAATAGCTACTCTGCCACAATCGGTCGCTGATCGTATTGCGGCGGGTGAGGTGGTCGAAAGGCCGGCGGCTGTTATCAAGGAGCTGATCGAAAACGCGCTCGACGCTCATGCTTCCAAGATCACCATCCAAGTGATCGACTCGGGCAGGACTCTGTTGAAGGTTATCGATGATGGCGTCGGGATGACCGGATCAATGCTTGCCGCGTCGATCGGTCGGCATGCCACGAGCAAGCTTCACCGATTCGAGGATCTCGAATCGCTGACTACTTTTGGCTTTCGAGGTGAAGCGCTTCCCTCAATTGCCGCAGTTTCCCGGCTTGATATAATAAGTCGTGCGCGCGGTGAAGAGATCGGCGCAAAGCTTACCGTTACCGGAGGGTCTGTGGAAGAACTTATCCCGGTCGCGTGCCCGGAAGGAACTTCGATCGGAGTCAGCCATCTATTTTTCAATGTCCCAGCGAGGCGGAAATTTCTCCGCTCCGATTCGACTGAGTTCAAATGGATTGTTCAGATATTCAAATACTTCTCGCTTGGATTTCCGGAGATTTCCTGGGAGTTATTCAAAGGGGAGGAATCGCTTTATAACCTTCCCGCTACTGAACCGAGGAAACGAATCAGCGGACTATTTGGGGATGACATAGGCGATGAGCTGATCGAAGTTAATCAGGATGGAAGTTGGATGAATGTTCGGGGCTGGATTTCGCCACCCCATCTAACCCAGCGGTCAACTTCTGACCAGTATTTATATATCAACCGACGACCGATCAACAGCTCCAGATTAAACCGGGCGATCTACTCCGCCGCTGAGCCGTATTACACTTCCGGGGGTCATCCTTTTTACGTTATTCTGCTTGAGTGTTCCCCGGATAGATTCGATATAAATGTTCATCCTGCCAAAAAAGAAATTAAATTCGCCGACGAATCAGGGGCATTTGGTGGGGTGTTCGGAGCGGTCCGCAACAGTATCGGAGCCGCCCTCCAGCCGAGTGGACTTGAAGGCTCCAGACCACTGCAGTCGTCCGGGCAAAACTCCGTTCAATCATACCGTTCGTTTCCACCATCTTCAGCCCGAGTGCCGGTTGATTCGCCTCCTCATCTGACACCCTATTCCTTCCTGCCGAGAAGACACCTTGCGCCGCGGGGACCGCTCATGCCATTCCCGGTCGATGAATCGTCAAGGGCACAGCATACAGCTCTACCTGCTTCGAATCTTTTTGATCCTCACGATGCGGAATCGACCCAACTTTCCAGACTCGATTCCGTCGAGGCTCCGTCGCGTCCATCGTATGCGTCATTGCCTAAGGAAGGAGACAATGGGCCGGTAATCTGGCAGGTATTCGATACATACATCGTCTCGCCGTTGAAAACTGGAATGGTTTACATCGATCAACACGTGGCTCATGAGCGCGTGCTTTATGAGCGAGCACTTGCATCGATAGAAAAAACGCCTTGGGCCAGCCAGCAACTTCTCTTTCCTACCAGTTTGCAAGTTCCTCCTGAAGATGTGAAGATGGTCGGGGAGCTGATTCCGCTTTTGAACGCAATGGGTTTTGGAGTTGAGCAATTTGGACCGAGGGAATTCAGGGTTCTATCCGTTCCGGCGTCGATTCGAATTTCAGGCGAACGCGCGTTGCTATTGGGCATGATCGAAGAAATGCGCGAAGGAGCCTCGTCGGAAACTGACCCCCGATTGCGACTGGCCGCGGCATTTGCCTGTCGGGGAGCAGTCAAGGCAGGGCAACCTCTGGAGCGAGAGGAAATGTTGCGATTGATAGAGGAACTATTCCAGACCGAAGATCCCGAATTCTGTCCTCATGGAAGGCCAATTTATCATGTGCTCAGCCGCCGTGATATAGAGAAATGGTTTAAGCGGTGAAAGCGTCCTCCACTTGGAGGGGGGGCATTGCTACGCGCCGTGCCTGCCAGTCCGCTCAGCGACAAGCGAGGACGCTTATCCTACGCGACAAGAGCGGAGTGAAAGTCCGCCCTCCAAGAGGTTCTTGAGATTGATTTCTCTTCTCGTTATCGTAGGGCCTACTGCTGTCGGCAAAAGCGAGACGGCATTCATTGTGGCTCGGGATCTTGACTGTGAAATAATTTCAGCTGACTCGCGCCAGTTCTATGCTGGTTTGGAGATTGGTTCGGGCGCTCCGCCAAAGGAGTGGCGTGATCAGATTCCGCATCACTTCGTCAGCACTGCGCCACTTACGCATAGGATAACGGCTGGTGAATTTGGCAAGTCAGCCAGAGAGATCGCGTATGACGTGGCGGGTCGAGGGAAAATCCCACTTATTATAGGTGGATCTGGTCTTTATGTTCGATCACTGGTGCAAGGACTGGCGCTTGCGCCACCAAGCTCTCCAGAAATAAGACAACGGTTGCAAGCGGAGTTGAAAGATCAGGGGTTTGAGTCTCTCTTTTCCGAATTGAAGGCTGTCGATCCACAGTACGCGAGACTCGTCAGCGCCACCACACCGAAGCGATTAATTCGAGCGCTCGAAGTTCAAAGAGTCAGCGGTAAATCATTATCTGATTGGCATCTTGAAAGTCAACCTGCTCCTTGGTGCAAGCCATTGATTATTGGTTTGGAGCGTGCAAGGCAGGAGTTGAGGGAGATTATTGACCGGCGCGTGCGTGAAATGATTATATATGGCTGGTTGAAAGAAGTTAAAGAACTGTTGAGTCTTTACTCTTCGGCAGATAATTTCCCTCCTGCGGCCAGTGAAGCGGTCGGGTATAAACTGCTTGCAGACGTAATCGCAGGCGAACGAAGTCTTGAAGAAGCGACAGTATTAATCGCTACGGCGACAAAGCAGTTCGCCAAGCGGCAGATGACTTGGTTCAGGGCTGATAAACAGACAGAGTGGCTGAAGGGATTTGGATCTGACGCCCCCAAGAAATGGGCCACTGAGATAGCCGGTCGGTGGGGCTTGTTTCTTGCTGTCGGGTGTCCTCACCCGACGGCTGAAAACCATTATTTGTCGCAGGGTGAGGACACCCTGCGACAACGGTGAGGCTCGTCTGGCAACATTCGCGTTGCAGTTCGGTGGATATAAATCCGCCTTCCCTACATGGAGAAATGGTTTGAAGGTAATTATGAATGCGAGGCAATCACTGAAGCAAGTTTCGAGACTCCCGCTCGCCGTAAAAATCGGACTCGGCGCTTTGGTTGTTGTCATTTTGGGTTGGATTTTTTGGCCAGCTCGGCAGGCGAGTCTTCCATCGGCGCAGGTTCAAGCGGGTGAATTTGTAATCGATCTTAAAGTCCCGGGTAAGCTGAGAGCAGAGAATTCGGTGACAGTAACGGCTCCCCCGGCACGGATTAACTTGCAAATCATCGATATTATCCCCGAGGGAACTCAGGTAAAGGAACATGACTTTCTTTTACAGTTCGATACGACTGAACTTCGTCAACAATACGACGATCAGATTGCCGAGCTTGACCTTGCCCGCGTCAACCTTATCAAGGCGCAAGCCTCGATGGCCTCTCACGTATCTTCACTTTATTCATCGCTCGAGAACAGCCGTGCCTCATATCGTCTCGCTGAACTTCGTCTTGATCAGATGAAATTCGAGGCAGACGTCCGCGTCGAAGAGGCTCGGCTTTCGTTGAAACAGTCCGAAATTTCTCTTAGACGTTCCGAAGAAGAGATTACTTCGCAACAATTAATCGATTCGGCTGACGTGAAATCGCTCGAGTTGAAGGTTAAGCAAGCACAGTACGATATTCAGAAGGTCAGGACAGACCTCGATCGGTTGCGGTTGCTTGCGCCCCGTAACGGACTGGTTGTTCACAAGGAAATCTGGCGGGGCGGTGAAATGTCTAAAGTCAAGATTGGCGATACTCCTTGGCGAGGAGCCGCTCTGATCGAGTTGCCCGACCTCTCGGTGATGAATGTCGAGACGTCTGTTTCCGAGGTTGATTTTGCCAAAGTCAAAACTGGGTTGCCAGTTGAGATTAAACTTGACGCCTTTCCAGATCCTACCTTTCACGGTACGGTTATCGATGTGGCGCTTTTGGCAAGAACCGAAGAAGGAGGATCACAGGCTAAAGTGTTCGATGTTATGGTTAGAATTGAAGGAAGCGACCCGATGTTGCGTCCTGGAATGTCTGCCACCGCGAGAATTATCATTGACAAAATGCAGGACAAGCTCTGGGTTCCCATTGAGTCTGTGTTCGACCAAGGCGGCAGTATGGTAGTGTTTGCCGCAGATGGCGGGAGCTTTAAAGAACGCAAAGTAGAGCTTGGAGCTCGCAACGATAATTTTGTGGTGATCAATGCCGGATTAAAAGAATCTGAATCGGTAGCTTTGGTCGATCCGAGTGCACAGTTTGAAGAAGCTTCCAGATCTTTAGAGAAACAGGGAAGTAAGAGTGATTCGGATTCGCCCTCCAAAGGCGAAAATAGCCAATCACAGCCTTCGTCGAGGCCGCCTCGAGGCGGTGGCAGGCGAAATCGCTGATGCTCATCACTCTGGAACAGCTTCGAGGCGCCTGGGACGGGCTTAGTTCCCACCGGTTGCGATCTGGTTTGACAGCATTGGGCGTCATATTTGGTGTGGCGGCGGTCGTAGCAATGGCGTCGATTGGCGAGGGGGCAAAACGGGAGGCGCTTCGGCAGATAGAACTGATGGGTGCATCGAATATACTTATAGAAGATCAGGAGCCCGAGGAAGGTGAAGCCGCTAAGGCGGCGCTCGAAAAGAGCGCTCATGGAATTACTCTCAATGACGCAGAAGCGTTGCGAGAAATCATTCCGGATGCGCGTCGGGTAGTTCCGATGAAAACGGATGATCTCGAAGTATCCGGCGGCGGAAAACGGGTCAGATTAAACGTAGTCGCATCGACTTCGGAGTTGTTCGCGCTTCATAATATGAAACTTCTGCTTGGGAGAAGGATCGACGAGACAGACGAGATCACTCAACGCCGAGTTTGTCTTCTTGGCTGGAGTGCCCGGCGAGAGCTTTTTCCCCTGGTGAACCCTATTGGCAAAGACATAAGGGTGCGAAACACTGTATTTACTGTTGTGGGGGTTATCGAAAGACGTGCTACGGGTGGCGGGGAAATTGAAGGAGTGAAATTACGGGATGAAAACCGTGATATTTATATCCCGCTGTCAGTCGAACTGAAATTGCGAAATCTACGCCCAAAATCAGGATCGGATCTTACTCGAATAACAGTCGAAATGAATAATCCGGACAATTTAGTTGCGGTCGGTAATTTAATTCAACGGACATTTCAGCGCCGTCATCGCGGGGTTGCGGACTTCGCGGTGATTATTCCTGAGCAGTTATTGCGCCAACATCAAGCTACTCAACGGATATTTAATATTGTGATGGGCGCGATTGCCTCCATATCTCTTATGGTCGGTGGTATTGGCATTATGAATATTATGCTTGCCTCCGTACTGGAGAGGACGCGCGAGATCGGCATTCGACGGGCTATCGGAGCTACTCAGAGCGATATTACCCGTCAATTCTTGACAGAGGCAGTCATTTTGTCACTGTTTGGCGGGATCGTCGGTGTAATTCTGGGGATAGGGCTGGCGCGAGGGATTTCGATTTATGCTGGATGGGAGACTGCCGTGTCGATCTGGGCGGTTTTCGTCGCCGTAACGGTTTCTGCCGGTGTAGGAGTCATTTTTGGCTGGCTTCCAGCGCGAAGCGCCGCCAAACTCGACCCGATAACAGCTCTCCGCTATGAGTAAACACCCCTTGAAATTGCTATCCGTATTGCTTATTTTAGTATCAGCGTTCATTGCTCCTTTGACTTTGTTGGCGCAAGATACTCTCCGCATAGAGCTTTATCAAGCCATCCAGACGGCTCTCACCAATGGTGGCGAAGCAGAGTCAGCTCGTTATGATTCGATTGCCTCTGCGGCACACTGGAGATCTTCGCGAGATCTCTGGTTCCCGCAAGTTACTCTGGAGGCGACGCCCGTCGATTTTTCGCACGATTGGAGACCGAATTCAGTTTTTGATCGAACGACTCAGAATGCAATGTTGAATTTGACTCAAGTCCTGCCTTGGGGTGGCTCTGTCAGATTCTGGCAGATTTTGGGAAAAAATAAGGTTGACTACAACGATCCCGATTATGAGAATTTAGATGATTACTCGGGACGAAAAGGGTTAGAATTTCAACAGCCTCTTCTTTCCGGAAATCCTACTGGACGGAATCGAGAATCATCACGATTAACGTGGCACTTGAGCTTGCTTACGCATGAGTCACGCTTACGCGATATAGAATTTCAGGTCACTTCAGCGTTTTTCAATCTTTTACAGGCTCAGGCGTCCTACGACATTGCCTTGCAGGATTTAGAGTCGGGGCGGAGTTCAGCCGAACTTGCCGAACGAAAAATGAACGCCGGATTCATTCCCGAAGTTGAACTGCTACAAATTCAGGTTGATCTGGCGCGACGCGAATCTTCGGTCAAAGAAGTCGAAGGAAATCTGGAGACGGCGATAGATGATTTGCGCCGGAAGTTGAACCTGCCTTCGAACGTCGTTCCAGTTCCCCTCTTCGATGCATGGAGTGACACGTTACTTCCGAAAGTCCCGCCGGCGCCATTAATCGAGGATCGTCCCGACGTCCGCCAAAAGAAGTTACAGCTTCGGGCAAGTGAAATATCGATGAAGAACTCGTTAGCCGGAAAACGTCTCGATTTATCCTTGAACGCTGGTTATTCTGCTATTGGCGTACTTACACCGAATCTCGATGAAGCCTTTGGACAAGTCGCCAGCGAGGACTCTTACATTTCATTATCGCTCTCAATGCCAATATTCGGCTTCGGTACAACTTCCGCCGATATCGAAGCCTCTAAAGCCACTTATCGTTCCTCCCAAGTGAACTTCCGGCTTCAGCTTGAACAGACAGCCGCCGACCAGCGAGAAGCTTTCCGAAAACTGGAGCGATCTGCGGATAGAATACGAATAACCGATAAGGCTCTTAGTCTTTCTCAACGAAGTCTCTCTATTACGGTAGAGAGGTTTACAAATGGACTTGCCAGCTCACGCGAACTGCTCGACGCACAACTCGATATGACCCGCACGCGGAATGAAGCGGTTCGAGCGCGAATCGATTACCACCTTTCCCTTGCCAATATCAAGCGTTTTTCGCCGGATGCGGGGAATTAAATGTTACAGGGGTTCTCCGCTTAGCGATTGATAATTAAAGCGTTGTGTCAGGTGGGTGCCTAACTCCGCAATTATCAGAAATATTTGCACTCAACCGTCACGTGATGTCACGTGACGCCACCCCAATAAACTTAACCGACGGATGGGGACACACGTTGGTACATTTGTGATAAACAGTCAACCGCAGGTAGTTGACTGTATTAAAGGAGGCGTCAGTGTTTCTTAAGAAGAGCGACAAATCCAATGATCGCCATCTCCAGAAATTAATCATTTCCGAGCCGCGACTTTTTGCTCGTCTTGCGGATAAACATCTTCAGGCGGGTGAGGTAAAAAAAGCGGCGAAAACCTTAGTAAAAGGGCTCCAGCAATTCCCTGACTCGGTATCAGGCTGGCTGGTAAAGGGAATGTTGCATTTGCATTTAAAACAGTCGAAATTGGCGCGAGCCGCTTTCGAGAAAGCCCTCACGATTGATCCTGAGATCCCAATCGCTCATCGCCAAAGCGCCGAGCTTGCTCAGGAAGAAGGCGACATGGAAGGGTATTTAAATCACTTGCGAGCGCTTGGATCACTTGAGCCTTTAGACGATAACTTGCAAATCATGCTACAGACGGCAATCCTTCGCCAAACTGCTGTTTCGAAGGGGCTGTTTTCCCAACACCAAGTCGAACGAATGATGCCGGGAACGCTCCGCCAGGCCTTACTCAGGGCAAATCTATTGCCTCCCGAGATCGCCAGACGTACCGAACGATTTACATTCCCTCCTGAGACGAGCCTTATAAATGAGTCTATTGCGATTCCTGATGTTATCCCCCTCGAATCACAGCCTGTCTGGAAAGATCCTAAAATAAAAGAAAAGATCGCCAGAATGGAAGAAGAGGATCGTGAGAGGGTTGTTCGGGTAGCATGGGCTGATGCGATCAATAATCCTGCCGAGACTCCTTTGGTCGAAATCGATGCTGAGCAACTCATCAGTAGTGGAGTGGACGAGAATGATGTTGCTGAAGAAGATCCAAGCTACGAAGACTCATCGAGAATAGGGTTGGAATCACCAGTTTCACGCATAGAGTCTGCCTCGCCATCAGATTCTGTCCTACCTGCTTCGATGCAGAAGGCCATGATCAAGCCGTATATTCCACCGCCGAAATTAGCGTCGCGTCAAGAGCCAATATCTTCGAATTTGAAACCATTTCCGGACATGGTGAAAGAAACGCCTCCCCGCACTCCGCCTACCGTGATGACAGTAATCGAATCCGATTGGGAAGGAGCAACGCCCTCTCTCCCTGTAACTTCAAATAGAAGCAGTTACACAGACGAAAATCGTGGAGTTGTAACTAACCAACCCCCGCTTAAACGGCCACGATTGACTTCCGACATCAAACTCCCTGCCATGCGAGCGCTCGACGCGGAAGATGCTGAAATCGGATTAAGTACGCGCGTGCCCGTGCGCTCATCACCTGAAGAATTTGTCGATAAGAAAACAGTTGGCGGAGCAATTCAGCCGACTACTAAACAAGCTCCAGCCGTTATCCAAGAGAAAGTAGAGATTCAACCTGCACCGCCTCAACCTTCCCTCGAGCCTCTTTCTCGAAAACGCCTTTTTACGCCTCCGCCGGTCGAAGCAGAACGTGAAGTAACAGAAATTGCTGAAATTTCAGGAAAGATAGATGCCCCAGAGACACCAATATCGGTCTCGTCCATGGTTGATCAACCCAGAGATTCAATGATTTCAGGTCCGGAGCCTGTGGAACAGGAACCTGTTATAAACAAATCGGAGACATCCCGAATTCCTCGTGACGACTCAGCAATCCTCAGACTTATGCAGACAAAGAAGGAAAGTACTGCTTCCGTGAACGCCCATCCTACGATGTCTAACCTGACGAGATTCGAAACACCCGAGAATGAAGACAACGATCATCCCCCGTATAATCTGGCGGTACGACCTCCAGTCAAGAGGGAATCAACCACTAAAAGCGAATCTACCTTATCTAACTTGACGCGATTTGAAATACCTGAGGACTTCGACGACGATCAACCTCCACCAGTCCGAGCAGTACCATCTCCTCGTGAGATAGAATCCCTTGCAGTAAGGAAACCTGTTATTGAAATAGAATCACTGGAAGCCAGTCCGGTTCAATACGTTCCTGAGCAGGTTGCGCCATTGCAAGAAAAGGATTCTTCATCGAAATCGATTGCGCATCCTATTCAGAAACCGAAGCCGCAAATCCCTGTTCAACCGAGGCAACCTTCAGCGCCGCCGCCAAAGGTTAATGAGCGATTGGAGATTATTGATGAGAATGTTGTACCGATGACGATGCGCATGCCGACCGAGATGCCTGTAATGCCGCCTCCACCTGATCTTGCCGCCCGTGAAGAAGTTGTTCGACAGAAGTTAGCGGCAATAGTCGAGGAAGTGACAGGAAAGGCTCCAACCCTCGAAACGCCACAAGCTCCTCCTGCCACCGAAGAAAAGGGGAGTGATTATCATCTGAAAGGCAAAATTGCTACAAAAACACTTGCCGAACTCTACGCCTCACAGGGTGATTGGAAACGCTCGGCTGACGTCTATGAGATACTACTTGAAAAGTTTCCGACTAATGAAGCATACCGTAAACGTCTTGAAGCGTTGAAGTCAAAGATGGACGAGGGTTAGCAATGTTTCCTGCGAGTTCGGTTTAGTAGGTGTGAATATATTCACCCACTCCGAGTCTGTTGAAAAAGTCTAAAAACAAAGTATCGTCGTAAGGTGTCCTCACTTTGCGACAGGCAATTTCTTTTAATCTAACTATTAGGATCACCCGTGCTCCACCGTCTTGATGCGCTTCGCCGCAAATTTCGCTCGCTGGGCGTCGCCAATTTTCTTCTCACAAAGTTTTCTGATATCCACCACGAAGGCAGTTCCTCAATCCGTTATCTCTGCGGATTCACAGGATCAAACGCCGTTCTGTTAATTACTGGAAAAGATGCATTTCTGCTGACGGACGGCCGCTATATCAACCAGGCAAAAGAACAGGTTAAAGGTGCAATCGTGATCACATCTGGGGGTGGAACAAGTGCCGCTGACGGATTTGTGCAAGAATTTAAAGTGAACAAATCCATCAAGTTTCGGGGTCGGGTGGGATTTGAGGTTTCGCGGATGACCTACCAAATGCACCAGTTATTCACGGAAACTTTCCCTGACTCACCCCTTGTCGAAACTACCGCGGTGGTTGAGCAGATTGCTTCAGTCAAAGACGAGTCTGAGATCGCCGCTACTCGTCGGGCAGTGGAAATCACCGATCAGGTATTTTTGTCACTGCTCGCTGATATTAAGCCGGGCGTCAGCGAGATGGACATTGCCGCAGAGATAACTTACCGCCACATGAAATTTGGCGCCGAGCGGGATGCATTTGATCCGATTGTGGCTTCAGGACTTCGGTCGGCGCTTCCTCATGGAAGAGCGAGTATGAAGAAAATCAATTCGGGAGATTTTGTCACCCTCGATATCGGCTGTGTAGCAGACGGATACACCAGCGACATGACCCGGACCGTAGTTGTTGGCAAAGCATCTGCCGAGCAGAAAAAGGTCTATTCTACGGTTTTGGAAGCTCAAGAGAAAGCGGCGGCGGCGGTTTGCCCCGGCGCCAAGTGCGCCGACCTCGATCTATTCGCTCGTAAAATCATAAGTGACGCCGGTTACGGTGACTATTTCACACATAGTCTTGGACATGGGATCGGTCTTGAAGTACATGCATATCCACGACTTCATAAGAATTCCAAGGACAAACTTGTGCCAGGGAACATAGTCACCATCGAACCAGGCATTTACATTAATGATTTTGGAGGTGTCAGGATCGAAGACGACGTAGTAGTTACCGCGGATGGTGGAGAAATATTAAATAAATCTCCGAAAAACTTGATCGAATTGTGAGGATCAATGGAAAGTAAAATCACCGGACGAGTCTGGGTTCTGGGTGAAGACGTCGATACAGACGTTATTTATCCTGGAAAATATCTACCCATACTGGATTCTGCTGAAATGGCTACGCACGCTTTGGAAGGTTTGGACCCTCAATTTCCAGCCAAGCTGAGACCCGGGGACATTATTGTTGCCGGAAAAGGTTTTGGCTGTGGTTCAAGCCGGGAACAAGCCGCTACCTGCCTTAAGGCGGCAGGCGTCGCCGCGGTTATCGCTGGTTCGTTTGCGCGAATATTTTTCAGAAATGCGGTTAATCAAGGTTTGCCCCTTGTTCAGGCAGATTTATCCGCTGAAATCACCGACGGCGATTTGGCTGACATCGATTTTGATCATTGTACCATAACGATCAAAGGCAAGCTCACTTCGTTCCCACGGCTGGATCCGTCCGTGCTTGCAATTCTGCAAGAGGGAGGATTGATTCCTGCTGTTCGAAAACGGCTTGGAAAAACCCTCTGATGCACACTTGAAATCCTTACAAGTCGGCTTGACAGGGCCGATTGGCGCTGGGAAATCTGTCGTGGCGGCCTGTTGGAAGAAGCTGGGGGCGGGAGTGGTCGAAGGCGATGCGATGGGTCGGCGGGCTCTTGAAACAAATAGTGAGCTTCGAAGCGCCTTGGTTGCTCGATTCGGGAACCAGATAGCCACAGAGGAAGGAAGTATCATTCGTAAGGAGCTGGCCAAAGCCGCGTTCTCCAATGCAAAGAATCAAGAAGATCTTACGAGGATGACCTTCCCGACTCTCTATCAATTAGCCAGACAAGAGATGGAAATACTCGCGGATACTTGCAGAATAATTGTTTTCGATGCCGCGTTAATTTACGAATGGGGAATCGAACGCAATTTTGACCGGATTGTGGTGGTGAGTGCTCCTGCCGAAGTTTTAATCAGGAATAGCTCAAACAGATTAAAAATTTCACCAAGAGAGGCGGTTTACAGACTCTCAAGACAAATCCCGCCGGGAGATAAGGTCAATCGAGCCGACTTTTCAATTATTAATAATGGGACGTTGGAGGACTTAGAGGCAAAAGCTGAAACGGCATGGACAGCGCTGAATTCCTGGCTGAGTCTCAAGTAGGTAGCAGTGTTTTAGGTAGTACAAAAAAAGGGATGCAAAAGCACCCCTTTGAGTAATCTTAAGTATTTCGGAATCTTACCGGAACATCGCCTTGATACTGCCCCAAGTTTTACGGATACCAGAAAAAGCAAGTTCAACACGTTCGGTCACAGAATAGGAAACTCTGTGACTTGCCATCTCGATTTCGATTCGGTAGTAGAAGGTTTGCAGATTACTTTTGAATAGGTCATCATCAATATATGAGTAACTGCTGTTGTTGCCAACTGGAACTACCGTGTGTAGCGAGTGAAAGTACTTTCCGTCAAAACTGCGCTGGATGCGAAATGATGCGAGTCCGCTTTCTTGAGTTGTGACCCATTGCAGGTAAACCTCTTGTCCATGGCCAACTGCCGTGAAACTCTGAATTACCTGAGCTGAGGCAATTGTCGAGAAAGCCAAGCTGAGCGCAATCAGTCCCGCGAGAGTCAGGAAGATACTGCGTCTATGTGTTATTGATTTCATAGTGTATAAAGTAATGAAATTTTATTAAAAAGTCAAGCCCGTAGTGATCACTCTGATGATTGTTCGTTCTTAATCCATCCCTCAAGTATGTACTCCTGATCATCCATTCCCATATCTTTCAATGACTTCATCAGTAAATCTGTATCAACAAATTTTAGAACATGATCCTCAATTTTTAAAGCTGAATGTTTCCATTTCGATTCGGTGAGCAGTTTAACAGCTTTGTTCAGATTGTTTTTCGCTTGGAGTTCATTACCTGCTTTGACATAATAAAACCCAGCCGCTGTGTGGAAGCGAGCGCGGCGAACTGGCACATATAGAGAATCAGTCAGTTCCAATACGACCCTGCGCCGATCATCCCAACCGAGTGAAAATTGAGCTTCGGATCGAGCTCGCTCACCAACCATTCTTGCTTGCTGGTAAAATGGGTTACCTCCGAGTGGTGAATTCCGGTCGGCATCAAATCCGAGACATATCCAGGTATAAAACTCAAGGATCCCGGAGAGTGGTTCATAGGGTTCACCAAAATGAATCCAATCATCAGATGAGTAACGAAATTCGGTGCGTTTATCTCGTAACGCAATACCACTTTCCAACGAAACCAACAACCCGGCAGAATAATTGTGCACAGAACCGGAACGAGATGATTTGTCCCAGAAAAGATCATAGTTAATCGGAAGGAGATAACTCCGCTTAGCGCCTTCCCAATGGTATGATTCTGTTGCCCGTTCGAGTTTAGCGTCAAGATCTGCGAGAAAATCCTTTTCTTCCAGAGACAATTTGTCCAGATGAAAATTGATTTTCGCGTCGATCTGTTGAGCTGATACTGACGAATTCAATATCAATATCAACAGGCAGAATATACCAGCCAGTTTCATTTTATATTTTACTATCATACAATAAAAATATAGATAATTATCGCGCAACGCAACGGCAGGACTCGAAATTAGATTTATTCTAAGACTTAATTTTGGAGGTTTCCATCACTAACTTTCCTATCCGCATCGACCGCATGAGGGGAATTATTGGGTGGAGATAATTCTTCTATATATCCTTGCCTTATCAGCGCCGACAGATGATTGGAATCGTCTCGACAGCCTTGAGCTCGAACTGTCACAGGTGGAGTATATAACGGATGGAATTGATCATTTCGAGTTTGGTTGCCAAAACGAAAGTGAACCTCCTGAAACTGGTTCAATCCGAAAGAATGCATCATCATTTGAGAGGCCGACCGTCAGGCGCCCGTTCTCAATCGATCTTAGGCTCTATTACAATTTTCCGGCATTTGTGAAAGACTCACCGCATTCTTCGACCTGGCAGGGAGGGGCGGAATCAGCAACCGGACGGTTAAAGGCGATTTGGGGAAACTGGAGATTAGGAGCCACCTTTGACAAAGACGCCTATGAACCTCGTTGGGACGACCTGATTCGATGCAGTCTCAGCCGACAGACTGAGCATTTACAAATGATCGTCGGAGACTTCAACGCGACCTTCGGTCAAGGCGTAATATTCTGGAATCGCCCGGTATATGGCACAACTTCAAGCTTCATGGCGTTTTCGGGACATGATGGATTTCGATTGACCGGCTCCACTAACACTTCAGTCAACAATGCACTGCGTGGAGTTGGCGTGAAATGGAATAATGATTGGCTACAAATTCTGGCAACAGGGTCGAACAGCCGCTACGACGCCACTCGCGACAGCTACGGAAATATCCTCCGAATGAGCGACGGAGGGTATCACCGGTCTCCAGGCGAAGAAGTCAAGCGCGGAAGTTTAGAAGAACGACTCGCCGGAGTGGGAGGATATGCATTCGGCGAAATAGCAACAGTGAAAATTAAGCTGGGCCTGTTTATCTGGGAGGCGCGGTACTTTCCTGAGCTTCGACCAGCGCCAAGCTATACCGATCCCTACCCGATGACCGGAGACCGAGCCGGGGCAATTGGAATCAATCTGGGTGGCGAATGGCAGGGAATAATGTCAACACTGGAGATATGTCGGGATATTCAAGGAATTCAAGCTGTTGCTTCTCAGAGTATGTTGAAAATTCCTGCGTCGAAGACGAGAATTAAGGTTTCCATCAAATCCTTTCCAGCCCGTTATGAAAATCCACACAGCGCGGCAGTTGGCGGACGGGATCCACAAGGGTTGTCCGCGTTGGGAGTCGTTGCCGAACAGCCATTTTCCTCCCGAAAACTCAAAAGTATTGTCGTGACCGCGACCAGTTTCGACTATAAATTCCCCGCTCTTGGGGACGCCATTTCAAAGGACAGGTCGGAAGCCTCCATCGAAGGGAAAGGTACGCTGTCGGATTATTCGTGGCGTCTGAGATATTTTCTCCGCCGTGATACGAGAAGCGATCCGGCTTTGAACCCAGAGAGAACCGTGAGAATTAGAGGTTCCCTTTATCATCGACTGTCCTCATGGGGACAAATTAATGGATGGGGTGAAAACGCAAGGAGTCTTTCGGAGCTTGGCGAACGACTTCATGGTTGGGCAGTGGGTAGCATTTTCCGGGCGAAAATCGCCAATACCGGCAATCTGGACGAAAATGGTGAATTAACTTCATCGACAGTATTACCTGAAATTCGCGTAGGATGCACCTATTTTGAAACTATTGGTTTGCCGATATATGGGGGAGAGATTTCTTACCCTGATCGGACAAGAATTGTCCGCCTTGATGGTACTGGGATCCGCTTGTCAACGGAAATATTGATCTCACCATATCATTGGGGCATATTCTCATTACGAACCGCCAGAACATACCCCTTAAAGAGTGGCACTAAGGGTGATGGCGAACTATATTTATCAGTTACAATCAGAAGATGATATTCTGGGGGGTATTTTATAGTTGCTCTGGGAGAGCGGCTTTACAAGCCGCTCTGTTCGGTCTGAAACCCCAACCGGTGCTGGCAAGATCGGCTTGAAAAGCCGCTCTCCAAGCACTTCTATAAATTGACAGGATTAAAAAATAAATTCTAATGGAAGTTAGTGAACTGCAAAATTTCAAATAAGACTCTCCCGACGACCGCCCTTGTAACCTTTAAACCATGTCTTGTCGATTGAAAAGCTGGACACTATTAGGTATATTGCTGGCTGTGGTCGGCGTGGTGTTGTTCTTGAACGGATTGAACAACCGGTTTGGGACTAATGTTAAGTCGCCCACGTCAACACAAAAAGAGAGTACACCATCAGTTTCCGCTTCGTCGATAGATGATAGTGCAGTACTCTATTCCCGCCCATTTGTAGTTGCTGATACGCAACACACCTCTAATAACGGGAAAGCCGATTCAATAAAATCTTACAGAGAAAGTAATATTGAACCTCCGCCAACGAGTTCGATTCGACCAGAACAACATCAGGAAAAAACTTTATCTGTGGACAGACCGGACAAATCTGCATTCCAAAGAGCAGTTCATTCCTTTACAAATGATCCTAATGAGCGCAAGAAAAATCTGATTATAATTCTGCAAGACGCAAATTGGTCCGTTGATGAAATTAATCAGCTCGCAGATTATCTGGATGATCCTCGGGCGAATTTCCGTGAAGAGATTCTCGTAAGAAATTCGACATTTACCGAATCTGCCGAGCAATATAGTCACAATTTGACAGAAGAGTCTATCACACGATCATTACAATTTTGTCAGGATCACCGGGAAGCTTTGGAATTATCCCAACGTTATGAGGGCGTTCCCACAGAGATACTCGTTGCGATTCTGAAAGTCGAAACAAATCTCGGCGAATGGAGAGGCAAAGAATCGGTTTTTAACGTTTTCTGGAGTCTCTCACTTGGTGACAATGCTCCTGTCCAGCGCGCTTTGTTGACGAACGATCCCGTCAAGGCAGTAGAGATGAAAGGGCGAATGATCAAACGCGCAAAATGGGCTCGAGGACAGTTGCGCGATCTTTTATTTGTTGCCAGACATGGCGGCGAAAATCCCGTTGGAATACTGGGGTCATTTGCCGGCGCGTTCGGTTTGCCTCAGTTCATTCCGTCGAGCTATCGTTCTTTTGGACAGGACGGCAACGGGGATGGTATCATTGATCTTGATGCGATTCCAGATGCTACCAGATCAATCGGTTATTACCTGAAGGAGAACGGCTGGCCAAATAGGCCTGACCGGGCTCGTATGCGCAAATCGATCTTGAATTATAATCATTCGATTTTCTATGCTGATTGTGTCCTGTCGCTTGCTGATTCCATTTCCATCCGTCGGAACGGTGCATTGATAGCCAATTGAAAACGACTCTACTAAAAATTATTCCGATACTCCTCTGCCTGATTTCCCTCCTGTCCGCCGATCTCTTCGCACTGGATAAACCGTTGTCTTTGAAAGTCCCCGCCATGACGGGCAGTTCCGTTGTAGATTCCATCGAGTGTCTCAAGCGCGGAGAGACCTGGTTTGTTAACATAAGATCGCTTGTCGAGGTAATCGGGGGAAGTTTAGAAATCTCTGATGGCTTGTTAACCATATCGATTGCTGGGAATCGTGTTTTGTTTAACGAAGGCTCTCCATTTGGAAGGATGCCCGATGGGTCGATCTGGCAGATGCCAATGCCAATCGAGGCATGGGGGGATGAATTCTACGCCGAAGCAACTTCGTTTGTCAAACTCATGAATTCCATTTCTCCCGCTGAAATTCAATTTGATCCTCCTAATACAGCCTTTTCCTTTTTGTTACCCTACCATCCCGAGCTAAAAGAAGATCGAAGCAGGTGGGCGCTCGATCTGGTAGTGATCGATCCCGGACATGGAGGGAAAGATCCGGGGGCTATCGGGGCAACAGGAACGAAAGAAAAAGATTTGACGCTCGATGTTGCTCTTAGACTGAATAAATTTCTTCGGAATAAAGACGTCAAGACCGTCATGACTCGAGATAGTGATAAGTTCATCGCTTTGTCCGAGCGAACCTCGATAGCCAATAAAGCGAGCGGAAAGCTGTTCATCTCACTTCACTGTAACTCCGCGAAACAGCGGAAAGCTCAAGGAATGGAAACATATTTTCTTGCACCCTCGAAAACTGAACGGGCGACAGAAGTTGCCTTACTTGAGAATGAAGCCATACGCTTTGAGGATACTCCCGACCGATACAAGGCTCTTACTGAGGAGAGTTATATCCTCATGACGATGACTCAGGCTACATTCACACTCGAATCTGAACTGCTCGCCGGATTGGTTCAGGAGACGGTTACCAAAAAGGTAGGAATTCGAGATCGCGGGGTAGATCAGGCAGGGTTTTATGTATTAATCGGCGCATCGATGCCAGCGATACTGTTCGAGATGGCGTTTATTTCGAATAAAGAAGAAGAGAAAAAACTGAAAGATAAGAAATTCCGTCAAAAATTAGCTGAAGAAATCGGCGGGGCTATCTTAAAGTTTCTTGCGGAGGAGGAGGAAGGCTCGCGGCGATGATGACATCTTGTAGGGCAGGCAGGAATGCCCGCTCCAAGGGCACAACTCCAATCGAAATCGCTTTGTCCGTTACGCAAGAATTATCATTCCAACTCCTTAAAATCACTATTTCCGATAGATAAATCAATAATATTTCGTATCTTTAGCGACAGCATATTATAATTCATCTTAACCTTAGTCGGATTACTATTTGGACTTCCTTCTCGCTTCGCTCGACTTCTTTCTCCATCTCGATAAACATCTTCAACAAATACTGGAAAGTTATGGCGGGTGGACTTATCTACTTGTATCACTTACGATCTTTGCCGAAACTGGATTTGTCGTAACTCCATTCCTTCCCGGAGATTCTCTAATCTTTGTGGTCGGAGCTTTTGCGGCGGCAGGATGGCTTGATCCATGGCTTCTCTACTTTCTGTTGCTTGTTGCAGGCATTGCGGGCAATTCGCTGAACTACTCTATTGGAAGATGGATGGGGCCCGCAGTACTAGAGAAGAATTATCGATTTTTGAAGAGAGACTATCTTGATAAAACAAAAATTTTCTTCGAAAAGTATGGCAGTAAAACGATTATTATTGCGCGCTTTCTGCCAATAGTCAGGACGGTCGCACCCTTCCTCGCCGGAGTGGGGAAGATGGAATATAAGAAGTTCACATTTTTCAATGTGATTGGCAGTTTTCTTTGGGTGACGATATTCCTCTGGGGGGGATACTTCTTTGGGAATATACCGGTCGTGAAGAGAAATCTTACCGCAGTCATTCTCATAATTGTCGTTCTCTCGTTCTTTCCGACAATAATAGGGCTGATCCAGCATAAGCTCAAAAAAGAAGAGAGTTGATTCTCTTGGAGGGCGGACTTTCAGAGTTCGTTGATTTATTCGTTCGAGTAGAGATTTGATCCTCTTGGAGGGGGGGCTTCAGCCCCCCCTAAAGGACAATCAAGCACAAACAAGGGGGGCTGAAGCCCCCCCTCCAAGAGAATCTTGTCCGAATTGGCGTACCAAGCGAATAAATCAACGAACTCTGAAAGTCCGCCCTCCAAGTGCCAAAATAAACTGAACGAATTAATAGTAATCTCAAATAATCATCATTCTTGACTGACCATCAATGAAACTCAAACTCTTTCTAATTACACTACTCGTACCTCTTAGCTTGCAAGCATCTTCCGGTATTCGCAGTGGACGCCTTAGCAATGGCATGGACGTCGTCCTTGTCGAAAACCATTCGGTTCCGATGATAGCCGCCAACATCATTGTCAAAATCGGTGCAAGAGACGAAACATGGCAGACATGGGGCTCGGCGCATTTCCTCGAACATCTTCTCTTCAACGGTACGAAGACTCGTACACAAGAAGAAATATACGCGGGGTTCGACCGGATCGGCGCTTATAACAATGCCCATACCGGCTCACACTTCACAGATTTTATGGTATTGGTTGAAAAAGATAAATTCGTGACCGGATTCGACATCCTCGCCGATATGGTGTTCGCCTCGATTCTCCCTGAAGCGAAGGTTGAGAAAGAACGGGGCATCGTTATCGAAGAGATCGCACGCTCCAACACGTCTGATGACGGCGTACAACGAATGTTTGGCGAGATATTATACGGCAATTCGCCTTTGTCACGGGAAGTGCTTGGAACAACCGAAAGCATATCGCGACTGGAACGTGACTCGGTGATGGCATTTTATAAAAGGTGGTATCAACCAAACAACTCGATGCTCTTTGCAACTGGAGATTTTGATGCAGACAGCCTTTTCGACTGGTTTAACGAACGATTGAGCCCCTATCCACCCGCTGAAATCCCTCCCCGTCGGACAATCGAATCGCCAGACTTCAACTCTCTTTCTTCAATGGGTACAATCGTCAAAGAAACTCCGGGAAGAATGCGCAAAGTCATGGTCGCGATGGCGGCTCCTAAGCCTGGCAGTCCCGAATTCGTAGCTTTCATGCTTCAGCTTCGCGCTCTGGACAAACGGTTCGAAGCGAATTTGCCCTCTGGCGTCAGTGGTGGAACTGACTTGTCCCTTGATCCCGATGTTTCTGTTGCTACAATTACCCTTTCTGCGCCCAAAGAGGGTCCCGATAACGCCAAACTTGTCAGCTTGCTTGATGCCGAGCTCGAACGGCTGATTAATAAACCCGTCGATAAAAATGAAATCGCTCGTTTGACGAGAGGCTATCTTGCTGAGCAAGTTTACAATACCGAACGACTTCATTACTATGGTATGATGTACGCCTCGTACTGGGCGGTGGTATCTTGGGACGAGTTCGCCTCTTGGAATGACCGGATGGCCAAAACGAGTCCAGAACAACTTCAAGTTGTAACAAAGAAATGGCTGTTAACACCGGCTCGACTTCTCGTCGCTATCGAACCTGGATTGGAAGCAAAGAGTGAGATTGCCAGCGAGTATTCTGGTAGCACTCGTCGAAGTGGCGAAGGAATGCCCACTGTTATTGTCAAGAGTGATCCGACGGCGCGAGTTTTTGCTGTACACGTCCTCGCAAAAGACCGCTGGTTATGGGATCGTGTCTATCATCCGGGGTCGGTTGACTTGCTCCATCGGACGCTGGGAGAAGCCGTTGCGGTTGGTCAAAAATTAGGCAACCGACTGGAAACGCTTGCGGCGACAATCAAGACTGCCGATAGCCCGGCGATACCTTACGATGACTACTATACCGCTCCAGAATACTCATTCGTGCGATTCGAGCTTTTGCCCGGTAGTTGGAAGGAAGGTGTTGATATATTGGCCGAGCTGTTATTGACGACTCCCTTGACCGAAGAACTTGTCTCTTCCGCAAAAGAAGGCGTCGCCGCCGGAAGAGCCGCATCTTTTCGCAATCCGGCTGGCGTCGGAATTGGTAAGCTTAGGGAAAACGCAGTCGGTAGCACTTCGCTTGCGGCTCCAGTTTACGGAGACGTCGAAAAAGTATCACTTGCAGAAATCGAACGATTGAGAACGTCTTACCTTCATCCGGAAAACCTCATCATTACCGTTTCTGGTCCCGTTCCAGCCGAAGAGGCGGCCGATGCGGTGGTTAAATCATTCGCAAAAAACAATAAATTCAAATTCGAGCATCCAGAGGGTTGGGGTAAACCAGAACGGTCGCTGAGGAGCGTATCACTTCGCGACACTATCATACTCGGGAAGCCTCAAGGCGCAGTTGTGATGGGGAAAGTTCTCGTCGATGTTTCGCCCGCCGACCGAGCGTCGTTGACCATCGCTAATAGTTGGTTCAGCGAAAGAATGGGAATGGTTTTGCGAGAGACCAGAGGCCTTGCTTACTCGCTGGGGAGTTCAGTCATTTACCAACGCGGCGAAAAAGATATGCTCTGGGGGTTGTGGGAAATTTCTATTGGCACTCGACCCGAAAAACTTAGCGAATCTGAGTCCGGAATCAATGAACTTCTGGATGTACTTCAGACACACGTCTTTACGACTGAAGAGATAGAAAAGCTTAGTGCGGCAATTGCGGGTCGTCTGATGATGCGCGATATGGCGCGAATAGGGCAGGCTTTTGCTATGGGTACAGGGGAGTACTACTGGAGTGACCCTGACTCGCGTGCGCATTTGATCGAGGCGTTTCGATCTCTGACGCCTGAGTCTGTCAAGGCCGCGGCAGAAAAATATCTTACCAAAGATGGCTTGGCGACAATAATCGTCAAGTGATCTGCTGTTGTGGGGTGTCTCACCCTTCCCTCAAGGGCGGACCGAAAGTCAGCCCTCCAAAGTGCTTCTATAAGCCGCACTCTTAATAATAGTTCGCAATTCAATAAACGTATCTTAACTATGGCAATATGATAAAACAACGAGCCGACCTGCGGAATGTCGCAATAATCGCCCACGTCGATCATGGCAAAACGACACTGGTTGACGCCATGCTAAAGCAGTCCGGAATTTTTCGTTCCAATGAAGCAGTCGCCGAACGTGCGATGGACCGCCTCGATCTCGAAAGAGAAAAAGGCATCACAATCATGGCGAAAAATACTGCTATACCATTCGAAGACATCACCATTAATATCGTCGATACTCCCGGCCACTCCGACTTCGGCGGAGAAGTTCAGCGAATACTTAAAATGGTCGATGGCTGTCTGTTACTGGTGGACGCTTCTGAAGGCCCCCTTCCTCAAACACGCTATGTTCTCTCCAATGCGCTCGAGAGTGGTCTGTCCCCTGTGGTGGTCATCAACAAGATCGATCGCTCCGACGCGAGAATCGAAGAGGTTGTCGATGAGGTGCTCGAGCTTTTTCTCGATCTTGACGCAACCGAAGAGCAGTGTCATTTTCCGATCATCTACACAAATGCCCGCGCAGGAACGGCAACTCTTGACCTGTCCCAACCCGGAGTAGATCTGGAACCACTTTTTCGAATGATTAAACAAAGTGTACCCGGACCTGTATTTGAGGAGGGACATCCGCTTCAGCTTCAAATAACCAGTATGGACTACAGCGACTACCTCGGACGTATCTGCATAGGTCGCGTGACGAACGGAAGTGTACGAAACGGGCAATATGTGCAGATCGGTGATGGCGAGCAGGCAAAAAAGGCTAAAATCACCCAACTTCTCGGCTTCAGTGGCTTGAAGCGGACTCCTATCGATTTGGCGCAACCCGGTGATATCGTAGCCATCGCGGGCGTCGAAAGCATTGAGCTTGGCGACACGCTAACCGATCCGGAAGACCCGCGACCACTCCCACCCCTCCACATCGACGAACCGACATTGGAAGTGGTATTCTCTGTCAACACCTCGCCCTTTGCCGGGCGCGAGGGAAAGTACGTCACCAGCAGGCAGGTTCGTGACCGGCTATGGAAGGAAATTCAGCTTAATCCTTCGTTGCGTGTCGAGGAAACCGCCATGACTGACTCATTCAAGGTGATCGGTCGTGGGGAGCTTCAAATAGCTATTCTGATCGAAACAATGCGCCGTGAAGGTTACGAGTTTGCCGTCGGTAAACCGAATGTTATCACCAAAAATGTCAATGGGATACTCCACGAACCTTTTGAGTTTCTGATGGTTGACTGCCCTGAGGCTTTTGTCGGAGTCGTTACTTCGGCGATGGGACTTCGCAAAGGCAAGATGATGAAAATGTTAAATCACCAGTCCGGGTGGGTGCGATTCGAATTTGAGATACCGATGCGCGGACTGATCGGCCTCAGATCACAACTGATGGTCGAGACACGCGGTACAGCAGTGATTAACCATATTTTCCTCGGGCACAGACCTTGGGCAGGAGACATCATGCACAGGCTGACCGGGGTGTTGGTGGCTGACCGGACTGGGAGAACAACGGCTTATGCTATCGAGAGTATTCAGGAACGTGGCAGGATGATCATCGAGCCGGGGCAGGATGTGTATGCAGGACGAATTGTGGGAGAGAATTCGCGCGATTCTGATATATGGGTTAACGCGACAAAAGAGAAACAGCTTACCAACATGAGAATGTCGAATTCAGAGGAAGCCTATCATCTTCATCCGCCAAGGCTGTTATCGCTTGAGGGCGCACTTGAGTTCATCTCCGACAACGAGCTTGTTGAGATTACTCCGAAATCTATCCGCTTGCGAAAGAAGTACCTCGACCCGAACGAGCAGAAGAAAGCTGATCGGGCAGGGTAGGTGGGTCACCGCCGACTCATCAAGGCAAGTAAAGAAGTCAAACGCCCTGAACCGTTCAATCGGTTGGGGCGTTTGTTATTTGATTCCTTATAGCACAGCTTGGAGGGGCTACTGCCCGAAACCCAAAAGATGAAAAATCGTGGTGAGTAGCGCGCACAGCTTTGCTGGGAGGGGATTTGCCATTCCATTGCCGACCCGCTGTGGTCGGAAACTAAACTTGTGTGGTGTCGCCGGTACGTGACTTCGCAATTTACGCTAATTATTAAAAAAAATAAAAAAAAGAAATCTCTTGACAACCTGCTAACCGAAGCATATATTAGAAATGGTCGTCCAATGGTAACCGGTCACGAACATATTGCCGTTATTCGATTGCGTCAACTTTTTATTAATTAACTATGCTGAATTTTATGACAACGAGTGGAACTCTCTCCAGTATTTCTGGAGCTTAGAGACTACTAAACCCTCGCCGGAGCTTGAAAGCCACCCGGACGAGGGTTCTCTGTTTTTTTGATAAACCGCTGTCAGCCCGCCGCGGCTGACAGCTTGCGATAGAATGTGGCAAAAACCACGAGCGTCTCTCCGTAGCCGACAAAAGCAGAAGAGACGCCCTAAAATGTGGAGGTGCGTCCGCGCAAACGGATGCACCTCCAAGATAGTAAAAGTTCGGAAGGAAGTCAAATTTTGGAGGAAGTAATGAAAAAGTTCGCCTTGTTATTAGTTGCACTCTGTCTCGTGGTTGGGATGAGCGGAACGGCGTTGGCGTTAGATCACACAATGGTAGTGCTGGACTCGTCTGGGACTAAGTGTGTCGGTTATACCGTGAGTATCTGGGTCGAAACGGGTACGGGCTATATGGACAGAGTACACCGGTTCCACTGACGGCGACGGAAGTTTCACAGTAAATTCAACACCGGTTGCAGCTGCGACATTTTGGGTGCCTGAGATAACCGATCCGAGATATGATGGCACCCTAGCGTATCAGATCAATTACCCGCAGGTAACTTATACTTTTCATGAAAACCAATAGCGGTTTCTACTAATCTCAAAGCCAAACAGTGGGGAGGGTATCCCCCCTCCCGACTAAACAGAAATTAATCAGGATTACCTAATGAAAATATTAATTTATATGAGCCTTGCGATCTTGATTCAGCCTATAACGACTTGGAGTCAACCTGGCATCGATTTTCTCCATTGTTATGGTTCATCAGGCCCTGAGTACTCTGGTGATGTTTTTGCCACATCAGACTCAGCTTTCTTGATGGTTGGAACGCAGTCTCCACCAAATGCAGACCTCAATCAAGATAGTTACGTTGTAAAAGTTGACTCCGAAGGCCGGGTCATCTGGGAGCAAACTTATGGTCGTGAAAATGGACCTGACGTTTCCCTAACGGTAATTGAGGCTGATAACGGGGACTTTATGGTGGGCGGTCTCAGCCTTAATGAGGCCTGTATATATCGGATAAGTCCGGATGGTGAATTACGCTGGTTCAGAACCTATGGTTCCAGATCGATAGAGGCAATTATCGAATTGAAGAACGGCGATTTCGTCGCGACAGGCCTAATACGCCATGGCTATCCATATACTGCATTGTTAATGCGAATTGATGCGGATGGAGAAGTAGTCTGGCGTCGGGAATATGAATTCTTAAACGGGCATAGTTATCTTTACGGACTCCGAGAAACCGATGGAGGAGTCATTGTCGCTGGCTACGCTGTTCGAACGCCACCGTTTGTTCAGTACCAAATGGTTGCACAGAAGGTTAATTTGGATGGTGAAACCGTTTGGACGAGGCTTTACGGACTTGGCGCCAACACAAGCGAGTTTGCTAAGGCGATATGCTCTGCTCCCGGGGGATTCATTATTGTTGGAAGGTCATTCCAAGGCAATGGTCGCAGTTTATTAGTTAGAAAAATTAATAACGAAGGTGAAGAGCTTTGGACAGAAAATCAGGATTTTGGTTTCGGTTCCGAGATGCAATGGGAAGGTTGCACTCGTCTTAGGAATGACGATGTAATCATGGTTGGCTGGGCGAGCCGCAACCAAGAGGCCAGACCAATTGCCCAGGTAATCTCTCCGGATGATGATGTTAGATGGTCTTCTGTATATGATATGAATGAACTTGGAGATTTTGATCCTCTCACAAATCGCTTTACCTCAGTTGTCGCAAGCCCGGATGGAGGCGTACTTGCTTGTGGTTACGTTTTCAACTCTCCGCAAGTCAATGGCTATGACCTTTTCGCTATGAAACTTGAACCGCTTAGACTTGACCCAATGATAATTGCGCATTTTCCAACCGATACAATGCTAACTGTGTTGCTTCAGGATAGTATCAGATTTCTCGTCCTCGCAAACGATCAGCGCCGTCTCGACCTATCCTATCTCTGGCTTTTGAATGAAAACGACGCTTTGGGTCAGGATACGACAGTTACGATTCAATTCGATCAATTGGGTGAGCAGATTGTCGAATGTAGAGTGAGTAATGAGGAATTTTCGACCACTATCCGCTGGCACATCACCGTTACCGACCTTTTCATCTCCGCCTTCACCCCTGATACTCTTGACCTCGCCCTCCGCCGTGGCACTTCTGTTGATTTCTCACTCGACATCGTTCGCTACACTCCCGACGGCGATCCTGAATATCTCTGGAGAAAGACCAATCTCGATAATCAGGGAGAGCAAGAGGACGCGGGTACGGAGCCCCGCACTACCATCGAGTTCCTTCAGTCGGGGAATTATGCCGTCGAGGGGCTTGTTTATCGGGAGCAATCGAGCGACGAGGTTGTCTGGAATGTAGCGGTCAAGGGCGCAATCTGGAGCTTTGCGCCGGAAGACATTACGCTTGAAGTCTTGCCCGACAGCCTTGTTCGGTTTGAGGTTGTTCCAAGCGAGCCCGATTCAGCCGGCTGGTCGATTACGTGGTTGGTCGATGGGGAGGTTGCGCGGTTTGACGAGAAGATGCTGGAGTGGCGGTTCTTCGGTGAGGCGGACAGCTGTCCGCCTCACCTCGTGCAGGTCGTTGTGGCTGATTCGGTTGAGGCGGATACCGTGACGTGGGAGGTGGTGGCAAGAGAGTTAGGGGTTGGGAACGAAGAGGTTGGACAAGCGGGGACGCATGTCCTACTGAATGTATCGCCGAATCCGTTCAATTCGATGCTTGTGATACGATACGACGTAGGGGCACAAGGCCTTGTGCCCCTACAGTTGGCAATCTACGACGTCTCGGGGCGGGAGGTTGTCAGTCTGGTGGATGGTGGTTCTTCCGTCAACCCCCCGTGGTTGACGGAAAGGAACTCTGCCGACCGCAGGGGGTCGCCAGAAGAAACGAGTAGCGCTACCTGGAACGCCTCCTTAGTCCCAGCCGGAGTCTATCTCGTCCGCCTTCAGTCCGGGCAGGACGTTTCGACCAAGAAGGTCGTGCTAATACGGTAGGGCGTGTTGCAATACATTCCAGTAACTCAAGAAGTCAACCCCGGAGGGTTGACTTCTTGTTTTTTTGAATTTATGATTCAGATTTTATCAAGGGAAGGATTAAGAGTTGCATTTCCCCTTCATCATTTTCACCATCTCCACCACCATTTCCTCATTGACGCCCTTATCCACCGGTAGATTGATAACTCTTTTTCCCAAATTCAATGCATTTGTACAGTCCGGACTCTCACTGAACAAAGTATCAAGTGGCCAGTAGAGGTCGGTGGTTTGGAAGCCTCGCCTCCTCAAGGAAGAGATCAGATCTTCCTGCGAGATTGAATCATTCAATAAGATCGTATAGCGCCAGCAATTGCCGCTTGCCTCGAAGTGGCTGATGTGTTCGCCAAAATCCGAAGGCAACAATCTTCGGTAAAGCTCCGCCATGCGCAGACGGTGCTCAATGCTGGACTCAAGGTTACGGCGCTCGTAGGAGAGCCTCATTGTCGGTGGATCACCTTGCATGAACCAGTCGGAGAAGGCAAGGATGATGGACAAGAAAGCGTCGGGAAATTCCGTCAAGGGCCTTTCAGTTACTTTAATCTTTGCCGTCTGCGATTGGGTAGGGGAAGGTTCCGAGTACTTAATTCTCTGAAACTCGACCAAGCCATTGTAAATCGACTGAAAACTACGGTCAAAGCGCGAGTAGCACTCCCTCGTCAGTAGCGTAGGCTTGGGGAGCCTTCGCATTGCTTCTATGACAAACGGCTCGCAAATCGGATCTCGCACCATCAGCGCTCCGCCGCCAGACTCAAGAATTTTGTTATCGGTGAAACCATGAAGGGTCATCTCGCCAACGGATCCAAGTTGTCTGCCAGAAGGTGTATGTCCTCCAAAAGCCTGGGCGGCGTCTTCGATCAACCAAATCTTGCGCGCTACGAGGCGGCGGTGAAGCTCATCAAGATCGGCGGTATTGCCAAACATGTGAATAAAGAGTACGGCGACGGTATTGTCTGTCATGGCGGTTTCGATGGTCTCGAGTGTGGGAAGTGCATCACTTAAGCTTACATCGGCGAAACGAATCTTACATCCTGCCAGTAATACTGCCGCCGGCATCGTCGAGCACGCCGTCGCAGGGAGGATAATTTCCGGTTCGGAGATTTCCGGACGGTTCAACGCCGCGGCTTTGAATGCCCAGGCTCCGGCGGTTGTGCCTCGTCTGCACCAATGGACGCTATGACCTGAGGCGTGGGAAAGGAGTTCCTCTTCAAGGGGCTTAAGAAGATGGTCGTAGTTACGTGAATTGTTAAAAATATTCATATAAGATATTGTTATTACTTATTATAGAATTAGTGTGACACTAATAAAACTAATTTAGGGGCGCACTGTTATGCGTCCCTAAATCAAGTGTAAGAAAAAGCCGTCAACCGTAAAAAGGCTGACGGCTTTTTGAATTCGAATTCAGGAGAGTTTATTTTACCAAGAGAAGCTTCTGGCTTGAGATCGAGCCAGCAAAGTTTACCTTGACCATGTAAACGCCCGCCGATGCTCCTTCGGCATTCCAAATCGTTGAATGATTGCCGGCCTCAACCAGACCATGAAAAAGTTCAGCAACCTGACGACCTGATAAATCGTGAACGGTTATCTGTAAATTGGCAGTTTCCGGGACTGAGTAGTTGATGCGGGTAAAGCCGTTGAAGGGATTCGGATAGACATTGTTCAAAGAGAAATCACCCGGCAGTGATTGGGTGAATCCGTTTTGCTCCCGTTCGAGTTCGGCGAATGCCTTGCTCATCCTTGCAGGGACGTCGAAAGAGACAGCATCCAAGTCAGTACCGTGGGCGAGATCATAAACAGAAAGCCAATCTACCTCAGCCATAACTCGGTCGTTCAAACAATTGGCGTCTTCCATAACTTCCTCATACTCTTCCATTGCGTCTTCAAATTCGCCCAGTTCGGTAAGGCAGTCCGTGGCAAACCGAGCCGCGATTTTGGCGACTTCAGCGTCTTGATGGCGACGGGAAACTCGGCTTAAGAATCTTCTCAGCTCCCTGTAATCGCTCTGAGGGATTTTGGCATAGCATCCAGATAAATAGTGGACTGAATTGATGCCAATCGCACCATTATCCCAGACACATTCCGAGAAATATTCAGCGGCTCTCACGTAGTCACCCGCATCCCATGCACTCATAGCCTGAGCGAATCGTTGAGCGCTACTGAGCTGGCTACCGGAGTAGGCTGAAAAGTCGATTGCCGAGCCTGCGCCCCAATAAAAGAAGCTGGACGTGGGATTTGCACCCCACCAGTTGTTAGATGGGACAAGAGCGCTACTGTTCGACGTAGAATGCTTATAAATCATGTAACCGACGGGTCCATTGCTGTAATCCCAGATATTGTTGTATTGGATATCAGGATAGGAACTGGAAGCGAGATAAATCTCAGCGCCATCGGAGCCTGACTGGGTCTGACCGCCGTCGGAGTGGATCGAATTTGGGCGATCAGAAGACGTCGAAGAGTTCCAAGTGTTCATGTCGGGAGTCGAAGAAAAACAGGTAACACCGGCGCCTGAGTTATCTTCGATGAGGGTGTTGATAATCTCCGGGGAAGAGCTTGATAAGTAAATCCCCGCGCTGGAATAAGAACCGCCAGTCCCATTTCCAGTGATCGTGCAGTCGTCGATTAATATTTTCCCTGAGCTACAACTTGTCAGGTAAATTCCAGATCCGCCGAAGCTGGAGCCGTTAGAACCCGTGATTGCAACTCTTGTCAGATTCAGTCGAGATTGATTAGCATAAACTGCAACTCCACAAGCATCTATAGTGCAATCAGTTACAGGAAGACGGTCCCCGCTGGCATCATCTAAACCAGTCAGATATAGGCCATATTCTCCATCCAGAATAGTGCAATATGAAAAGCCTGAGTAGTCTATGCTGGAGGTGGAGTTGAATTTGAAGCCTTTCCAAGCACTGCTGTTTATGCCTTTGAAAGTTGCATATTCGACGCGGAAGTTGTCGGAGACCAGTAAGGTTACACCTGATGGAATCTCGATAATAGTCGGGTTCGATGAGCTTCCGCCGTCGATTGTGCCAGTAGAAGTCATATTGATCGATGGTGAAGCGATGTTCAAACGATAAATATCTGGTTTCCAAGAAGTGACATCGTTGAAAAATTCCATCGATGTGACGCTACGGTAGTTGGCGAGAATATTGAAGTCCTTGTCGATATTCCCAGCCGCCTTGGAGCCACCAAACAAACCGATATCCGCGGTGTAATTGTCAGGGTCGGTATCATAGCCAGAGTTGATAAGATTGTTGTAATCACCGCTCCATGAATCGTCAACCAGCAGGTGAAAATCCCAGCCTGCTGTACCCGGATTTTCGTTCACAAGACTGAACGATTTACCATTTACAGCATCGACGATGCAGTCTGAGGCGAAACGATCCATCGATTCGGCACTCGATCCGACTTTGATATTGCTAACGTTGCCTTTAAGCCCCATATGATGAATGGAGGCGGCACTGACGGAAACATTTGAACGGAAACCAGCGGTACTGCTTTCGCCAGCGATGTTATTTCTAAAGAGCAAGTCGCTCATCGAGGCGCTGTTGGCGAAGGCGAAATCGAATCCGACTTCATTTTCCCAAGCGACTGTATTAGTTATGGTTAAGCCATCGGGAATCGCGTTTCCGTTTAGGGAAATGTAAGCGCCAGTTGTGTTATCGAACAATGCGTTATTGGCAATGGTTGCCAGGACTGGGGCGGCGGAGGTCGATGTTAATGAAATTCCGGTCTGGCTACTGTAAAAAACATTATTGCTGATTAGCATGGAGCTTGCTTCAGCTCCATCTTCTAGCTCAATGCCGATTTCCAGATCGTAATACTTATTGCGCTCCATCCGAATATCGAATTGACCGCTGGTAAGCTCATCGTCGTGAGTAGCTCCATCAACATGGACGCCGACTCCGGCGTTACTTAAACCGGTGAAATTGTTATCTTCGATGACGATGTTACAGGGTGTACCGCCACCTACTGGTGCGGCGATAAGGGGTGAACCTGCCCAAGGGAACCAGCCGCACGAACCGTCGAAATCGTTGTCGTGGATTGCGAGGTATATTGCATTACCGTTGCCAGGCCCGATTATTATGGGTGAACCGGCCCATGGAAACCATCCGCATGTGCCGACTTCTCCTTTTGAACCACCTTCCCAATGCATCGTTGGAGAAATGATCGTATCAAAAGAGCAACTGATAAAACGATAACCGTCGCCTTCGCCACCGTTAAGTGAAATGAAGGGATTTATGCCAGATGGGTCACCACAATTGGTGAAATTTGTATTCGTGATGAGGGTGGTGCCTTCGCACTCGATCAGCGAGATTGAGACCAAGCTGTCAATCTTCACAGCTGATCCGGAAGTTTCGCCGATTTCCAACTTGCCGCCAGATGCGACTGTAAGCGTCGCGATACCATCACCATCAATTGTAACGCCACGCTCGACAGTCAGCCAGCCTGTCGATGTCACTGTAAGACTGCTGACAATAGTAATGTCACTGTTGGCAGTCCAAGTAACGTGATTGGTAATGTTTCCGCTCCAATCGCTGGCGAAACCGAGATGGGTCGTCAGCAATAATGCGATTACCGATACGGCGAGAAGTGAGAGTGTATTGCGGTGTTTCATTGTGATCTCCGGTTGAGAATAAAGCAGGCAAAACGATCCAAAAAAAGGCGAAGATCCCGTACGGAATTGTACAGTGATCCTCAGAGCTTAATTAAATTGCAACATTGATGAATGTATCATCACATTATAAATGTGGAAAACAGAGCAATCAAGAAGATAGATTGATTGCCTTGAAGAAATACGGGAAGGACTTTCCACCAGTATACAGACAAGATAAGGAATATTTTCCGATTTGCAAATATTTCACCTAAAAATATACCACTTTTTCAAGTGGTTTATTTAGATGTTCGAAACAATCGTTTAAAGCAATATGTATATGTAGCTGTGTCAATTACATAAAATATTAGGAATTTTCGAATAACTAATTCGACTTCCAATTAAAATCTGTTGAAAAGTGTCCACAGGATCTGTAGGACGGGGCTCTGGGGGCTGTTACAGAAATACCATACGGTTAGAAAAGTTGGCGCGTTTTCCCGCTGAGCTTTGCTCGGCAGGCATCAATATAATGTCCTGTCAAGCAAAGCTGTGTGACTACACGCACTTACTCAGTATATTTTGATTTGGGTAACAGCCCCCCCGCACCCGTCCGCCTCAGCCGCATTTTGAAAATCCACAGCTTCGGCATATCAGGCAACCTTCCTCGAAAACAACTGGTTCACCACAATCCGGGCACGACTCCTTGATCCGCACGCCATACGCAAATTCAAGACTTGGTCGATTAACATCAGGATCGGGATCGCATTCAGGATCTGAGGGTGATGTGTCAGAAATGGTCAGTTGCAATTCTGCTTGAGGGTTTGACTTATTTTGAAGATATCGCTCAAGACCCCTCCCGATAGCGTCCGGAATCGAGCGGATGAGATCGCCTTCGTGCCAAACCGGATTTGGCCCCATAATACCTTTGAGCTGTTTAACGATCTGAGGTGGGTCAACATTTGATCTGAGAGCCAGTGAAATTAGCCGTCCGATTGCTTCGGATTGTGCGGCGGCGGCGCCCCCTTGCTTGCCAATGCTACAGAAGACCTCACACAATCCGAGGTTATCCTCGTTAATGGTAAGATACAGAGTACCTTCACCGGTCTGGATCTGTTCGGTATAGCCGTAGGTCACCGAGGGTCGATGTCTTGGCTTGGTATGCGGCTTAGGATGAGCAATCGGAGGGGGAATATCCTGAGGTATCCTCGACGTGCTGGCGATAATAGAGTTATCGCTTGGTCGAAGGACGGCAGTTTTTACCGATGTCTCTGCTTCGACTTTATTCTCGATCTCTTTAATCTCTGATGATGCAGTGGATAGACTTGATCCGGTGTTCATCACTTGAACTTCGCGACTACCATCACGGTAAATTGTGATACCTTTGCATTTCATTTTCCAAGCCATAATATAGGCGTTCTTGACGTCTTGGTGGGTCGCTGAGTTTGGAAAATTGATCGTTTTGGACACTGCATTGTCCGTCCATTGCTGGAAAGCCGCCTGCATTTTGATATGAGCTTCCGGGGTGATATCGTGCGCAGTTTGGAAAACTCGCCGTTCTTTTTCAGGGATTTCAGTTAAATCTTCAAGGCTGGCATGGTTGGCGATTTTTTCCATTAACTCTGGTGAGTACCACCCTCCCGCTTTGGCGGCTTCCTCAAATCTGGGATTGATATAGAGAAGTCGGTCATCATCCATGACACGTTTTACATAGCAAAGCGCGAAATTCGGTTCGATACCTCCAGATGTTTCAGCGATCATCGAGATAGTGCCGGTAGGTGCAATGGTAGTGACTGTTGAATTGCGTGTCGGATGTTTGAAAACGGATCCCGGGCAATTTGGAAACTCACCGCGCTCGATGGCAAGTTCATCAGACATGGCTCGGGCTTCCGAATGAAGGAATTGCATGATATTACGTCCCAATTCAAGCGCTTGCTCAGAATCATAAGGAATTCTGAGTGCAAAAAGCATATCTGCCCAACCCATTACCCCGAGACCGATGCGCCGATTCGCGTGAGTCATGTCATGGATTTGCTGAAGCGGGTACTTATTCATATCGATTATGTTGTCGAGAAAACGGACACCGCGTTTTACTGATTGGCGTAAGTGATCCCAGTCGATCTGATTGTCGTAGGTAAGCATATTGTTCAAATTTATTGAACCGAGATTGCATGACTCGTATGGAAGAAGTGGTTGTTCGCCGCAGGGGTTGGTTGCCTCAACGAGTCCAACATGGGGCGTTTTTTCGTGACGGTTGACTTCATCGATGAAAAGCATACCCGGGTCGCCGTTGTGCCAGGCATTATCAGCGATCAGGTCGAAAATATCGAGGGCGTTTTCGTGGCCAACAACTTTCCCGCTACTTGGAGCAATCAGGTCGTACATCCCACCCGTCTCGACGGCTCGCATAAATTTATCAGTAACAGTCACCGAGATGTTGAAATTGGTGATGGACACCATATCTTGCTTACAGATGATGAAATCGCGGATATCGGGGTGATCGACTCTTAAGATTCCCATGTTGGCGCCGCGGCGTGTGCCACCTTGCTTGATTGTCTCAGTGGCGGCGTTGAATACTCTCATGAAAGAGACCGGTCCGGATGCTGTTCCGGCGGTAGAAGCCACCATCGACGCTTTGGGACGGAGACGCGAGAAACTGAAGCCAGTTCCACCACCGGATTTATGAACGAGGGCGGCGTATTTGACGGCATCGAAAATACCCTCCATAGTATCTTCGATTGGTAATACAAAGCAAGCGGCAAGCTGTCCCAGCGGTCGGCCGGCGTTCATCATAGTCGGGCTGTTGGGAATAAAATCGAGCGAGGCCATGAAGTTGTAAAATGCGCGGGTCTCGTCGAGTAAATCGATCTCAGGCCGGTACTTGATCTCGTTCGAAGCAATAGTTCGGGCGACGCGCCAGAACATCTGGCGGGGCGTTTCGGTTAAATTTCCTATGGCGTCCTTTTCGAGATACCGCCTTTTGAGGACAGTTATAGCGTTATCACTCAATTTGGGATCTGGCAGGTCGTCGGGAATCTGCTTTGGAACAATGCCGAGAGGTCGGGTTATTTCCGTCGCGGGTGTAGGGTTGAGGTGGTCGTATGAGCCGTTGCCATTCGATACCACGCGAGTATATTCGACGCTTTCGCGCAGGTCTGAGAGATTAGCCGGATCGGGAAACATAAAGTTATCCTTGGAATCTAAGGTATTTTATAGAAGAAGCTAATGCCCGTGGGCAGGCTCTTGAATTGTTTTAATGTCAAATGGTGGGTGGATGAGTCGTCAAACAAAGGCTTTGACAACATCAGTAAAGATGAATACGAGTTGAAAGTGAGGGTTGGGCGGTGGTTCAAGTCAAGGCAGTGCTCCAGCTCGTTTCACGAGCAGATAATATACATGCACGAGCTGGGTGAGTCAAGTCTTTTTGTAATTATTTGTCAAAATGTAGTATGAACAAATGTTCACTATACAACAGGTTGAACAAAATGACAGGTGATCGGAGAGGGGAAGAAGGCTTATGCACCGTAACAGACATCTTGTTGGTCACCGATTACTTTTTCGCCCCAAAATAAACTCCCGATTCGATCAAAAAGACTTGATAAGTCGTTTTTTTTTTGCATATATTAATGTCGGCTCGTCTGAAGCCGACAGTCTTCCATTGGAGCGCGTTGGTTTGCGGAGCCAAGATGTTAGCAATTGGGAGAATGAAATGTCACACAAATTACGTTACGGAGCCCTGATTGGGCTGGTCGTTTTGGTTGCGGTTATGGTGGGAGTGCTGGTCTGGCCGACGCCGAAAGATGCGAAGGCGGCATTAATCCAAAGCGCATATTTTGATTGGGACGCACACGGATTTACATCAGACGCTGAAATCACTGGTGTAACCGTTTCCTTCCTTAACGGTAACGGTGAACCTATTGTTGGAGGAGGCTCGCTGACATATGAGTCTGGTTGGGATCGAACTAGCATTTGGAAAGGAGCATACGATCCGCCTGAAGGGAGTGTTTCAACTCGTATTACTGCGACTTCAAACAGTTTGAATTTTACGAACAATCCAGCAACAGGTGTTACCGATTGGATCAACGGTAACGATCTGACTATTTGGGTACTGTAGCCAATCTGTAACGATAACACATTCACCTCACCATTACCAAGTGTGCGCTTTACCTTGGTAGTGGTGAGGGTACCAAGTTAAAAAGAGAGCATTCGTCATGAATAAATTAATCCTGTCATGCTTGTTTCTTTGCCTGATTTTCAGCCAACCCGTTCTGGCACAGCCTGTGGCAGGATGGATGAGATATTTCCCATCTTCGCAAGGTTTTTTCGATATTTTCGCTTGCGATAATGGAGATCTTGTTGTCTGTGGAGATCGCATCAACGTGACTGGATGGATCGTAGTGCGGGTTGACCGGGATGGTGAAGAGATTTGGGCGGTGTCATATAATGTTCAAGGGAGAGCCAACAGCTTGATCGAAACCGACAATGGCGACATCGTTGTAGGCGGAACACGTGGCAATCAATTATCAGTTCTAAGGCTAACTGAAGGAGGTGAGGAGGTTTGGTTTCGGGATTATGGCCCCGATGGTTGCAATGGTGTAATTGAATTGAAGAGTGGCGAAATTGCCGCGGCCGGATATACAAGAAATCCCTATTTTACAAGGCTTGTAATTGTCGAAGAGAACGGAAATCCTATCGTAAATCAAACGTATGCAGGTTATACCACTCCCTTGTGTTTTGGTTTGCGTGAGGCGGAAGAGGGGCTTGTCTTATGCGGCGGCGATCGTTCAGGGAATGGACAATTATGCTGGCTACGAAAAGTCGATTATCAAGGAGATTTTGTCTGGTTCAATGAATACGAAAATCACTTTACAGCCTTGAGTTACAATTTGCTCGTGAGAACGGGCGAATCCGGGTTTGCATTCCTGACTTTAGACAACCGACATCCTGGACTTATCAAAACCGATCAGGACGGCAACCTCGAATGGTCGGTTTCTTATGGTGACTTTCAAGTCAGTGGTGTTCCCGGCCTTTTATATTTTCCCGCTATAGGATATTTGATTGTTGGCGGAAACGTGGCTAATTCAATGCCATTGGGGTTGTTTATCGATCTTGAAGGTGAGCTGAAATGGCAAACAAATTACGTAGATAGAGAAAATCGTGATTATCATCCATTAACGCTACGGGGAGCGGTAATCGGCGCTGAGGAATATGTATTTGCCGCCGGAACTGCGAGCGTGGTAAATCACAATAATGCATTTGTTGGAATGATTTCATGTCTCGGACAAATGCCGACCCGCCCAAGTTTAAGATGGTCGCCCTTCGATACGCTACAGACTGTATTATCAGGAGATACTATCCAGTTTTCAGCGGTCGTGCAAGACGTCTTCGACAGGGAGTTTAGCTATGAATGGTTGATTGCTGATACCTTGGTCAATGACAATGATACAACCCATACTGTTCTATTTGAACGATCAGGAGTTGTGGAAGTAGCATGTCGTATCACAGCGGACCAATCAGTATCCATCGTCACCTGGCACGTCACTGTCACCGACCTCTACATCCAATCCTTCACTCCTGACACACTCAACCTCTCTATACGGCGCGGCGCTTCCGTTGACTTTGCCATCGATTCCGTAGCCGTTGTCGGCGGTAACGAAGACGTGCAGTATCTCTGGACAAAGACCAATCTTGATAATCAACAGTCCGAAGAGACCGGCAGAGACGCCCGTACCACCATCCCCTTCCTCCAATCGGGGAATTACGCCGTCGAGGGGCTGGCATACCGGGAGCAGTCGAGCGACGAGGTCGTCTGGAATGTGACGGTCATGGGCGCAATCTGGAGCTTTGCGCCGGAAGACATTACGCTTGAAGTCTTGCCCGACAGCCTTGTTCGGTTTGAGGTTGTTCCAAGCGAGCCCGATTCAGCCGGCTGGTCGATTACGTGGTTGGTCGATGGGGAGGTTGCGCGGTTTGACGAGAAGATGCTGGAGTGGCGGTTCTTCGGTGAGGCGGACAGCTGTCCGCCTCACCTCGTGCAGGTCGTTGTGGCTGATTCGGTTGAGGCGGATACCGTGACGTGGGAGGTGGTGGCAAGAGAGTTAGGGGTTGGGGATGAAGAGGCTGGCAGGCCGGGACGTCCTGCCCTACTGGATGTTTCGCCGAATCCGTTCAATTCAATGCTGACGATAAAGTACACGACGGGCTCGGCGGCCCGTCCTACGCGGCTTGCCATCTACGACGTCTCCGGGCGGGAGGTGGTGAGGCTGGTGGATGGTGGTTCTTCCGTCAACCCCCCGTGGTTGACGGGAAGGAACTCTGCCGACCGCAGGGGGTCGGCAGAAGAAACGAGTAGCGCTACCTGGAACGCCGCGTCTGTCCCAGCCGGAGTCTATCTCGTCCGCCTTCAGACCGGACAGGAGGTTTCGACCAAGAAGATTGTCCTGATCCGGTAGGGGCGCAAGGCCTTGCGCCCCTACATTGCCGCAGGGTGCGGACACCCTGCGGCAAAATGGAAAGGGCGGGTTAAAACCCCGCCCTCCAAGAGACAAAGAGCCGCCCCCTCGGGAAGCGGCTCTTTGTTGTTATTTGCTGTACAATATCAGATGTCAAGAACTAACGCCAGTTCGTCGATAAATCGCGCATTTTCCTCTGGTAATCCTATCGAAACCCGCACGTATTCGCTTAACCCATATCCATCAACCGGTCTGATGATTACCCCCCGCTTTAGCAACCGTTGAAAAAGCTCCCGTCCGAGAATACGGGTCTTCATTAACACAAAATTTGCGCCAGTTGGGATGTAGTCTAAGCCAAGTCGTGTCAACTCACGATAATAATATTGCTTGCCCACCTCGTTCAGTTCGACTCCTCGTTTCAGGAACTCGTGATCGTCCAAAGCCGCTATCGCGCCAACCTGTCCGAGAGTGTTGACATTGAAAGCCTCCCGTACTGTGTTCATGGCTTGCGCTATTGCCGGAGAGGTTATTGCGTAACCTATCCTGAGTCCCGCCAGTCCATACGATTTAGAGAACGTGCGCATTATGACGACGTTTCTTCCGGATCGCACGTATTTCATAATGTCAGGGTAGTTCACAACATCACGATAATCATAATAGGCCTCATCGAACACAGTGACGATATTTTCCGGGATCCGCTCCATCAATCGGTCTGCTTGAGCGGCGTTCATCATCGTACCGGTCGGATTATTCGGGTTGGCGACGAATAAAACTTTCGTGAGAGGCGAGATTTTGTAGAGAAATTCATCGACGTCATACTGCAGGTCGGGCATCTCGGCCCAAACAGTACAGCCGTTCATTAGCTGAACAGCAATACGGTATTTGAAGAACTCGTACCGACCGATGACAGCTTCATCGCCCTCGCCCACGAAGGCTTCGGTTACCAGTTCGACCAATTCGGTGGAACCGTTTCCGAGCACAATCCATTCCGGTGGCACGGCTAACCTGACAGAAAGCTTTTCCTTCAAGTAGTAGCCAGCTCCATCGGGGTACCGGTGAAGATCCGTCAGTACTGATCGGATTGCTTCTATGGCTTTCGGCGAAGGTCCTAAAGGATTTTCGTTAGACGCCAGCTTGATTACATCCTTAAGCCCATATTCACGCTGGACTTCTGAGATTGGTTTGCCCGGTTCGTATGGGGATATATCATTAACAATTGGGCGGGTAAATTCTGGGAGTTCAATTCTGGTCATTGTTATTATTATTAATTTGTTCAGACCGATGCCTTTGGCTCGGTCTTGCTGGAGGATAATTAATTGTGGGATTCAAATGAACCGGTACGCTGGTCGCACGAGTACCGATCCACCAAACACCCGAAAGCAGGAGTGTAGCCAAGGAATATAAAATCCAATGGAAGGAGGTCGATTCAGAGGCGGGGGTGCCTTCCGCATTGGCGCTGAAAATTTGTAGATCCCAGCCCTCCATCATGGCAACGATCGGCTTAGGAAAATATTGGGATTCGGAGTAGATCAGTTTGCTTTTATCGAAGGTCCTTCCGCGTTGGAAATAGACGTCGCCGTTTTCTCGTAAAATTCGCATAGAGAGATGACTGCCGGACAGTTCGCCAAGTAATTTGGAGTCAGCTTGAAAAACTGCAAGCGGGAAGCGTGGACGGTTGATCATCTCATTGATAAGTCGGGGGACATCGCTTTCGATATATCGATCCATGGAAAAAAAAGCGCCTGCCATCTGGGTTGGTTGAGCGGATCCCAATGGAATTCGAATAAATCCGAGCCAGAATTTCTCGCCGTTGACCTTTAAGAATTTCAAATAAAGAAGCTGGTTGGGATTTACTTTTAAAAGTCCCTCGCGTAACTTGACGACGATTCCATCGACGATTTCCGGATCTGCCCCGTGATCCAGTTGAAATTTGGAGCCATCGGTGTTCCAGACGAAACAAGTAGGAATTTCATCGTCAGGAGCCCATTTGCTCAACATATCGACCGTGATCGCCGACATACCCGGATGTCGGTCGAGGTATGCCGTTAATTTCTCAATCGGCGCAAAGTAAGGATCGCTTAGGGCTTGATGGAACGCGGTTGCGACCATTTTCCCCAGCGCAGGTGATGGGGAGTCCAGAGAGAGAGAACCGTCTGATTTATGTTGTTCGGTAATCATCGCCACCGTGAAAATGACGGTGATAATAACGATATTCCCGATAATTCTTCTTCTCATCGTAACCTCGCTGTATATTATCCCTTCATTATAATGAGAATGTTTTGAATTTCACAACTATTCGCGGTACTGGAGAGGGATAACGCTCATTTGAACGTGAAAAATGCCTTGGATTGTTCGATTGGAAACAACTCCAGTTGATGTTTGATGCAAAAACATGGCATTTATTCCCACTCATTAACGGATAGCACGTATTATTACTCTAAAGACAAAACAGAATCAAAATCACTCGCAGGGTGTGAACACCTTACGACAACAATAAAACAACTGGAGAGAAAATGGCCCTCGACAAAGAAGGCGTTTTACGCATAGTTCACGATCAAAAGATAGAGATTATCAGACTTTGGTTTGCAGATATTCTTGGTCAAATAAAGGGATTCGCACTTCCAGCGCGAGAACTTAAAGACGCTTTCGACGAAGGAATGGGATTCGACGGATCATCGATTGAGGGATTTGCTCGGATCCACGAATCCGATTTGATGGCGCATCCAGATCCAACGAGTTTTGCTATATTTCCTAGTAATGGGAGCTATAAATCAGCACGAATGTTCTGTGATTTAAGGGCTCCTGATAAATCACCCTACCCGGGCGATCCGCGTTATGTACTCAGACGCAACCTTGAGAAGGCATCCTCGTTGGGATATACTTTTTTTGTCGGACCGGAACTGGAATTCTTCTATTTCAAGAACAGTAGTGGAACCGAGATTCTTGATCGCGGCGGCTACTTCGACAGTTCGATCAATGAGGTAGGGACGGTTTTACGGAAGAACACAATCTTTGCGCTCGAAGAAATGGGAATCTCGGTTGAGTATTCGCATCACGAGGTGGCTCCATCACAGCATGAGATAGATCTGCAGTTCAACACCGCTCTGGTGATGGCCGAACGTTGCCTTACGTATCGTTTTATTGTGAAGGAAGTAGCTCGCAAGGAGGGATATTATGCGACCTTTATGCCAAAACCTATTTATGGTGAAAATGGGTCGGGAATGCACGTTCATCAGTCACTGTTCAAAGGCGACCGAAATGCCTTTTTTGAACCTGATGGAACTTATTATCTTTCTAAGACCGCACTTAGTTATATGGCCGGGATTCTCAAATACGTTCCTGAGATGACGTCGATCCTGAATCAGACAGTTAATTCCTACAAGCGTCTCGTTCCCGGTTACGAGGCTCCGGTTTACATTTCCTGGGGGCAGATGAATCGCTCCGCTTTAGTTCGAGTTCCCCGCATTCGCGTTGGTAAAGAGAAATCGACGCGAATCGAGCTTCGGAGCCCTGATCCGGCCACTAATCCTTACCTCGCCTTCTCAGTCATGTTGGCGGCCGGGTTGAAAGGGATCGAAGAGAATTTGACCCCTCCGGAACCGATAGAAGAGGATATCTACCACATGACAGACGCAGAACGGGATAATCGTGGGATTGGTTCACTGCCCGGAAGTTTAAAAGAAGCTATCGATCTGACAGCTGGAAGCAGTCTTGTTCGGGAGGCGCTGGGAGATCATGTTTTCGAGAAGTTCATCGAGAACAAAATGATCGAGTGGGATGACTACCGCACACATGTAACGGATTATGAAATCGGCAGGTATCTTTCGGTACTATAGAAACCGAAATCAGCTGTCAACCGTGTGAGGTTGAGGGTGCAAAGCCGTTTCACGACAAAGCTGTCAATCCAGAGGGTTGACAGCTTTGTTTTACAACATAATTTAGGTGGCGTCAACCCCAAAGGGTCTATTTCAGAATGCTAAAAATGCCCAAAATGCTCTCATGGCGGCTTTCTGAGACTGTCTGAGAATGCATATAAGATTCGTATGCTCTCATCCCGCTGAAAGTCGGGATCCACGTATCATAACGACCTTTAAGGAATTGATACCGGCTTTCGCCGGTATGAGAGCGTTTAGGCTTTTTTGATATTCTCGGATAGTCTGTTTCGCCGGTATGAGAGATCGATACAATTCCCGCTCCCGCATTTAGTAGAATGCAACGATCTTATAGAATCCACCATCCGCGAGTGGGGCGGTGTCAGTAAATTCTGGTTCCTGCACAGTTGCAAGCTTTATGCCGGTCTCGGCTTCTCGAAATGGAACAGGCGAACGGAAGATATCATATCCACGGGGTACAACTCCGGCCTCCCTCCCCTCAAGATTAGGAACGCCCCACGCCAGAATAAGATTGCTTCTCCAGAAAATAGGATTAGCAACTTCGGTGATATTATGGGTTGGTTTCCATCGTTCGAGTGAGTCGGCGATTTGTTGGGCCATTTCGTTCTGGAAGCCTTCAAGCCTGTCAAGGCTGAATTGTGGAGAACTTATGAATCGTTCCGTTTTGGCGAACACCGATCTTTCCAAGGGGAGGAGAAAGTCCCAAAGTCCTGTACCTTGAGGATTTGTGAGTAGCCAGGTATCAACAGCGCCAGGAAATGTCCCATAGATAATATTGTATAATTGGATTATTCGACCATTGATACGGCTGGAGTCTCTGCCGTCGTATTCAACCGGGGTCGAACCTGCCCGGACCCATAGCGGCGTCATTATTCCAGCGACGGGTGAACCATTCATCGACCAAAGAATTGCATTGTCAGGCCTTTCTCCGTCGCGAACACCTTGTGCTACCATCACGGCGGTGGTTGTGGAACGACAAACAGCTGTATTGTTGTCGATGCATCCGTAAGGCAAGCTTTGATTTCCATTTGAGTAATAACCACGGAAAGGCAGAGGGTAGGGACTAAATTTATCGATTGTCAGGTCGCGTGCAACGGTTTGCATAATGTATTGGGCGTTAAGTTCGCCCCGTGCATGGGCGGCACGAAAAAGTTGCATTATTCGGTTATGACGGTGCAATCCATAGGTGTTAGGATTGCCGGCCGGGTCATCTCCCTGATAGGCATAGTTGGAACGTATGAGAATTCCATCGGGCGAGTCTATGGCGTCGTAGCGTCGATGGCCACGCTGGAATGCTTCATAGATTGCCGCGCCTCCATAAGCATCGATGCAACCATAAGTGTACCCATACCGACCAAATTCATCAACTTGGTCTGCTGAGTCCAGCAATCCGGCAAGATCGTCAACTGTGCGGCATTGAGCAAGTGCATCCAGAATAACCCGCCCATCATTGTGTTGGCCATGTTGGATATTATGGGCGTCAGTATTTTCCAGACCGAATCCAAGGGCGTTCAGACCGCCGTAGTAGGTAGTGGTGCTATTTTCATCGGTGACGGCAATGAAAGGAATGCGGCCATCGTCGTAGTAATGGAATTCGACAGGGGCAGTGCCCCCTCGGTCGCGGCTTTTCCAGAGGAGGGGCCGTCCATCGGGGGTAGCTGAGCCAGAGGCCAAGCCTGAGGAAGTTTCGTTAAGACCTTCCAGAATAGGCTCGTTTGGCTGGTCTCCATAATCGAAATCTGCCTCTGGGGATGGACCTCTCAACAACGGTATGGCGAGACAAATGGACAGGAAGATTGCGGGAACAAATCGTCGGGTCAACGGGACTTCCCTTTACTGGCAAAGTTGAATATCAATAAATATGCTGGGCAATGTAATGATATTTGAAAATAGAGTCAAGATTGCTAAATCATGAATCGGACATCGATTAATAGTATGCAACTATTTTGTAATAACCTCCATTAGGGAGCGGATGCTGGTCATGGAAGCGACGGTCTTGGACGACCGATAGCAAAGTGCCAACGATGCCATTCCTGAATGGTTCGGGCGATCGATGAACTCGGAATTCGCGGGGGCCTACTCCATTGCGTTCATATTCAATTTCACCCCAAGCGAGGGTCACGCCACCGTTTTCGAATATTGGCGAGACAATATCATTTATCATAGCGAATGGTTGCCAAGCCTCGAGAGAGTCTGCAACTTGCGCGGCAAGTTCTGCCTGAAAACTCTCGAGCCGGTCATAACTGAATTGTGGTGAGTGAACAAAGCGTTGGGTTTTCTCATATGCCCATTGTTCGAGTGGGAGTGTAAAATCCCAAAGACCTGTTCGATCAGGGTTGGTGAGTTTCCAAGTGTCCACGGCTTGACCAAAATTGCCATCGGTATAGACCCAGCTAAGTAACTCATTTCCTCGGTTACAAATACGACCACCAAGAGCGCCATCATACTCAACAGGAACATTGCCTGCCCTGACCCACAACGGTGTGGCAACAGTAGTCAGTTGTGAACCGCCAATCGCCCATAGGATTGCATCGTCGGGTCGGCTACCAGCGTGGACGCCTTGAACGACTACGATGCCTCGAGTGGTTGACCGGCAAACGGCTTCATTGTTAGGAATGCAACCATAGGGATAGTTGTCGAAGTATCCGTCGAAAGGAAGCGGGTAGGGATCGAGTCCTTCGACAGAAATATCACGAATGACTTTCTGAAAAAGATAGAGTGGGGTCAGCTCGTTATTGCGTACGGCATGCAGGAACAATTCATAAGCCGCGTCGTGTCTATGAGGTCCCCAAAAGGAAGGCCGGTTGTTGAGACCATTTCCGGAATAGCTATAATTGGAACGGACAAGAAATCCGCCCGGAGCGTCGATTGCATCATGACGAGTATAAGAATAACCGCCTGTTTCAAACATTGCCGCGCCGCCAAATGCGTCAATTGCGCCATAGTTGCAGTTTAACGTGCGGCCGTCTGTATTGGTGGAATCGAGCAGTCGATCGAAATCTTCGATAGTTCGACAGGTCGAAAGAGCCAAAGTATGAATTTTCCCGTCGTCATCACCGCCATTGACGAAACCGTTATGGTAGGGTCCGTTCTCAAGATTGTATGAATTGGAATTTTCCAATGCAAAACCTTCAGCATTGACGCCTCCATAATATTCATCAACTTCACTTCGATAAGTGATAGAGATAAAAGGAATTCTGCCATCGTCGTAATAATGGAACTCCTGATTGCCGTTTCCGACGTCCCTATTCTTCCAAAGCAAAGGTCTCCCGTCCGGAGTCGCATTTCCCGAGGCGAGACCGGTAGTACATTCATTCAAATTGCTCAGAAGTTCTTCTTCACCAGGAGATGAAGGAAAGAAATCATGCGAGCTATTGGTGCGATTGAAGACAGACAACAGCAGTAGTGCAACGCCCAAAAGTGTCTTTGCTGTCAGACCGTACTTCATGAAACCATCCACTTAATTATTTTGTTTACTGCTTGAGTAGAAAATTAGTGAAGCCGTTCTTGTATCGAGGTGCTACGATTCAAGCCAGTGAATATTTGCCTACAGGGCAATTGCGATTACGACTTGTACCGTATTAAATATAGGATATTTGAGATTGAAGTGCAACTCCACCGCTCAATTCCGTGTAAAGCAACCTCATACTGAGATTAAAGAAAAACTTCTGCCAATCGGATGAAACATTATTGATCGGAAGTGCGCTTGTTATAGTAAGAGTTTTCTTGATTTGGCAGAGAATGATAAAGCTTGCTTGTCACTGCCCATTGTTACTATTAAATTCTAAGAATCGAAATTAATGGTAAAATCAAAAACTCTTTTGCGGGAGAGCATGAGTGCATTGGAAAGTTTGGGCGCTGCTTTGCACATTGACGTGGGCCGCGTGGGGAGTATCCGTCAAATTCGCTATACGAGGGATCGGTTGGCAGAAACTGGAGATAATTTCGGCGCTTGTCGGGCTGTTAATTATGGTCATTATCGCACCATCATCGTTTCAAATGAGATCTGACGTTAGAAATTGGTACGGACTGATCGCTGGAATTCTGGGGGCGCTTGGAACAATACTCTTTTATATTTCTCTTAATACGGGTCCGATCAGCGTGATTGTACCATTGACAAGTCTTTATGTAGTTGGAATAGCGATCGCGGGCGTTTTAATTTTCGGAGAACCAATTACGGTTCGTAAAACAATCGGCGTTTTACTTGGCATAGCCGCAGCAATTTTACTGGCTGGTGAAAAGTAAGATCACTTATATTCTAAAAAGGAATAGTTCATGAAGGGAATTGTACTCGCGGGCGGAACAGGAAGCCGGCTTCTGCCTCTGACCAAGGTTACTAATAAGCACCTTTTACCAGTTGGTGGTAAGCCGATGATCTATCATCCGATATTCAAATTGCTTGAGGTCGGTATCGATGAGATTTTGATCGTGACCGGAATCGAACACATGGGACATGTGGTCGGATTACTTGGGTCGGGAACCGATTTCAATTGCCGATTCACTTATAAGGTTCAAGATCAGGCAGGAGGCATCGCGCAAGCGCTCGGTCTGGCTGAAAACTTTGTTCATGGCGATTCTATGGCAGTTATACTTGGTGATAATATATTTGAAGATTCGCTGAAGAATTTCGTTGAAGAGTACCAGACACAAAGTACCGGGGCAAAAATCATCTTGAAAGAAGTTTCTGATCCTGAAAGGTTTGGCGTAGCAATTCTTGATGGTGACCGGGTTCGGTCTATCGAGGAAAAACCGAAGTACCCCAAATCAAAATGGGCGGTGACTGGTATCTACTTATATGACAGCGTTGTATTCGATATTATTCGGACATTAAAACCATCGGGCAGGGGAGAGCTTGAAATTACGGACGTTAACAACGAATATATCCGACTTGGGAGCATGAGCTGGGGCAAATTTCAGGGCTGGTGGACAGACGCCGGAACTATAGAATCACTGCGTCATGCTGATGATTTAGTCAGCCGGTCAACAATTTAAGACAATCGCGTTCTTTGAATTATTCGAGTATTTCCGCTGGCAGACGCTCTCGTCTGCCAGTATTTAGCAAATTATCATAATATACTCAGGGTCATCAATTGAAAATTGCAGTAATTGGAACAGGTTACGTGGGTCTTGTTGCCGGAGCATGTTTTGCCGAGACGGGCAATGACGTTATCTGTGTGGATAAGGACTCAAGCAGGGTGAACGCCCTGATAAGCGGTCAAATTCCTATTTTTGAACCGGGTTTGGATGCTCTGGTGGAAAGGAATGTCAAACAGGGACGCCTTACTTTTACCGAGGATACTAAAACCGCAGTCGAAAAAAGCGATATTATCTTTCTGGCAGTTCCAACACCTCAAGATGAAAATGGATCAGCGGATTTGAGGCATGTACTTGAAGCCGCACGTCAGGTTGCTCCGGCAATCAACGGATACAAGGTTATTGTTGATAAATCAACGGTTCCCGTCGGTACAGCCGCCAAAGTTCAAGCGGAAATCGCTTCGTTGACCAATTTTCCGTTCGATGTAGTCTCCAATCCGGAGTTTCTTAAGGAGGGAGATGCAGTCGATGACTTCTTGAGACCAGATCGAGTAATAATCGGGGCAAACAGTCCTCGTGCGGCGGCCATTATCGAGGATCTTTATTCGCCATTCGTAAGAACGGGCAATCCTGTTATTACTATGCGAATAGAATCCGCTGAATTGACGAAGTACGCCGCTAATTCCTTATTGGCGACAAAAATATCGTTCATTAATGAAATTTCCCTGCTATGTGAAAAGGTTGGCGCAGACGTCAACGAAGTCCGAGCAGGAATCGGCAGTGATATAAGGATTGGCAAGCACTTCCTTTTTCCGGGGTTGGGATTTGGGGGGTCGTGTTTTCCGAAGGATCTCCAAGCATTGGTATTTACTGGCCAAGAATTTGGAGTGGAATTAAAAGTTATAATGGCGGCGATTGAAGCAAACCACCGCCAGAAGCAGTTGCTCCCTGAGAAAATTCAGCTCCGGTTCGGAGAGAACTTATCGGGACATCGCTTCGCGGTATGGGGGATAGCATTTAAGGCAAATACAGACGATACGCGCGAGTCCCCGGCTATTGCATTGATCGATGCGCTTCTTGTTGCGGGAGCATCAATAACCGTTTATGATCCACAGGCAATGGCGGGAGCAAAACGAGAGTACGGTAACAAGATCGACTATGCCAACGACGGATATGGAGCGCTTCAAGGTGCAAGTGCGTTGATCATTGCCACAGAGTGGAACGAATTCCGCCATCCCGATTTTTTGCGTATTAAGACTCTGTTGAAGAATCCAGTCATATTCGATGGACGAAACTTGTTCAATCCGGGACATGCTCGAGAACTCGGATTCGAATACTTCGGTGTTGGAAACGGGTAATCAATAGTTTGGAAAGACTACTGTTGCGCCAAAAACACCAAATCCGACCGTCGTCGGATTTGGTGCGGAAGTAATATTTAGTGCGCGTGGGCCGGAGGGATGCAAGGGGTTCGGTGAGTTTAATCAGATGCGGAAGTAGTAGTTTGAAGCGAACGTTAACCGGACGATTTGCAAGGGGTGTCTGGAACGAAAGTCTTCATCTATTGTATCGGTATAGTTTCAGAGGAACTTTAGCTTTTCTACTCTTTTTCTGAAAGAATTCTACATTCGCACTGTTAGGGTAGCATAAAATAGTTGCACTTGGAGAGCGGCTTGAAAAGCCGCTCTCCAAGTCTTAATATTACCTGATGATGCGATACTGTCCGACCCCATCAAAAACACCAAATCCGACCGTCGTCGGATTTAGCGTGGAAGTAATATTTAGTGCGCGTGGGCCGGAGGGATGCAAGGGAATCGGAGAGTTTGATTAAGTGCGGAAGGTAAAGGTCTGAAGCGAACGTTAACCGGACGGCTTGCAAGGGGAGTCTGGAACGAAAGTCTTCATCTATTGTATCGGTATAGTTTCAGAGGAACTTTAGCTATTTGAAAGCGCCCGTAAAAGAAAAATCAAAGTATCGCATCGATAAACCTGGTGGGGGTGGCCAAAGCTCAAAAACAAAGAGATTTGCCAGCGAGCCTCGAGTTCGATTTGATAATCGTGGTAATCAGGAAGCAGACCGGGGTCCTCGGCCTGATGGGCATCGACAACGAGTTGCAAGTTACTCCGAACCCAAATCCTATACGGGTCACGAGCGATCCAATCCGAGTCAGCGAAACTGGTTGTTTGGCCGACGAGAGGTGATTGAGCTTTTAAGGAGCGACCTTAAAACTCAAGAAATTTTGATTCTCAGAGGCGGGGAGGGAAATACATTCGATGAGATACTCGAACTATCCGAAGCCAGAGGTGTACCGATCAGGCTTGCGGAGAGGAGGGAATTCGACAATCTTTTCCCTGACGAGATTCATCAAGGCGCCGCGGCGGCTTTCTACCCAGGTCCACCGGTTGAATTTGATGATTTGATTTCTAATGGTGGTCCCAGCTTGTTGGTCATGCTTGATGGCGTAATGGATCCGCACAATCTGGGGGCGGTTATACGTTCGGCGGAAGTTTTTGGTGCGAAAGGAGTAATTATTCCCGAAAGACGAGCGGCCGGAATGACTCCAGCGGCTATCAAGACGTCAGCTGGCGCGGCCCTAAGGATTCCAACGGTTCAGGCTGGAAACCTTGCCAACGCAATCAGGAAGTTGAAAGAGGCTGGTTTTTGGATATATGGTTTGGATCCGGATGCCAAGTCATCTCTTTGGGAAGAAGAGTTCAGCGAACGAGTTTGCGTCGTATTTGGTTCGGAGGGAAATGGGCTGGCGAGATTGACGCGAGATTTGTGTGATCACTTGATAAAGATACCTCAAATTGGCCGGATCGGATCGTTGAATATCTCTGCTTCTGCGGCAATTGTATTAGCGGAGCTTTCCCGAAAGTGTGAAAATAGTGGCAAGAAAGTTGATTTGTAAAACATCAGTTCGTAAATTGAGCATCACTATCTTATTATGAACACTCCCCTGCAAAGATCCGCGTCAAAGAATCAGCGTAAATCACCTGAATGGCTGAGCGTTTTGATTATACCAGAGGGAAGTACGCCCTATCGTTACCGAATTCGGGTTTTGTGGCTTAAGCTGGTAGCCATCGGCGCTTTGCTTTTCATTCTCGCCGTAATATTTGCTGGAGTCAGCTACACATCACTACTTCGCAAGGCGTTGGAGAGGGATGATCTGCTCTCTGAAAATGCACGACTCACGGTTGAAAATCAACGGGTCTCTCGTCTTGCCAAAGATGTGGACCAGAGTCGCCAATCATTGGAGCGGATTGTTCGGTCTTTGGGTGGAAAACTTGATCTGAGCGAACAGAGCATGCGGGATTCCTTATGATCAAGCGGATGAATGTCCTTATCGTTCCAGATGAGGGGGGGCAATCGAGGCGTCTCAATCTTCCGCTATTTGTGCTCAAGTTTGCCGCTTGGGTCCTTTTAATACTTGTAGTGGCTGTAATTGCGGCGATTTTCAGTTATTCGCGTTTCGCCCTGAAAGCCCTTGATTGGAACCGTCTTGCCACAGAAAATGAACGTCTAACCGAGGAAAACCGACGAGTATTACGGGTTACTCGTGAAATAGCTGAGAGTCGGTCTATTCTTGTCAATTTATTTCGTTCTTACCAAGAAAAGCATAGACCGATACCAGATTCGCTGTTCGAGTTGACGTCGGGGGGAGGAATCAACGGGCTATCAGAAGAAGCTGTTGCTCTTTTAAGAGATAGACTGCATTCGCCAGCCCAATTTTTGCAACAAGGTTTGCCGACTCTGTCTCCGGTTAGAGGTTTTCTATCACAGCGTTTCTTAGAGGATCCGCTATTTCCGGAGCGAAGTCACCTCGGTATAGATATCGCTGGCAAAGATGGTACTCCCGTGGTAGCCGCGGCGTCGGGCAATGTGATCTTCGAAGGGTGGACCTCTTTTTTTGGCAATTGCCTGATCCTTGTTCACAGAGATGGTTATGTAACTTTTTATGGTCATAATCGCCAAAATCTGCGTAGATTGGCAGAAGAAGTGAAGCGAGGCGAGCCGATTGCGCTTCTCGGTTCTACAGGGCATTCAAGTGCCCCACATCTGCATTTTGAGATATGGAAGGACGGTATTCCAATCGATCCGTTGAAGTTGTTGCAGATGAAGTAGCAGGAAGACGGATCTCCGCATCCGTCCATTGCGGGTACCAACTTCATCTGATGGACGGATACGGAGATCCGTCCTCCTAATATGGGAGCCTGTATTGCTCTCGGGCGGATTGTTGGTTTTATTCATCAGTATAATCGTCAGCCTTTCCGGGCGGGCGCGGTAATGAGAACACTTGGAGGGCGGACTGAAAGAGTTCGTTGATTTATTCGCTTGAGACGCCAATTCGGACAAGATTCTCTTGGAGGGGGGGCTTCAGCCCGCCCTTGTTTGTGCTTGATTGTCCTTTAGGGGGGGCTGAAGCCCCCCCCTCCAAGAGGGTCAAATCTCTACTCGAACGAATAAATCAACAAACTCTGAAAGTCCACCCTCCAAGGACACAATAAATTGTTCGAAAGGCGGTAGGATAAATTTTGGCAAAAGCTTCAGGAAGTCGTTATAGTTCCGGCGAGTTATCCACCTTGATAGGTCAGGATGCCAGCTTAGACGGACGCTTGACAGTTCGCAATTCGGTGCGTATCGATGGAACCATGCGGGGTGAGCTGAATTCCACCGAAACAGTTACGATTGGTCCAAACGGCGGAGTTGAGGGCGATATAACTGCCGCTGATGTGATAATCGGCGGTAAAGTAACGGGCAGGGTTATTTGTCAAGGAAAAGTTATCCTTGAAGAGACAGCCGTTCTTACCGGTGATCTCAGAACTGTCAGGCTTGTAGTTGAGGAAGGGGCTATCTTCAACGGTATGTCCGAGATGGGTGAAACCAAGCATCAGCCGCATCCTCCAAAGGTGATCAACCTTGACCAGGACGAACGTTAAACGGATTCCAATCTTAGGGAATATCAGCGGAGCTGGCGCTTATACCTACCTCGGAATTACTCTTGCCGGGTCGGTATTAGGATTATTTTTCCTCGGATATTGGATCGATGGAGCCTTGGGAACGAGCCCTTGGCTTGCCATCGGTGGCGCTTTCATTGGCGCGACTGGCGGATTCATCAACCTTGTTCTTACAATGAACAACATCCAGGAAATCAGTGAACAACGCGAGCGAGAAAAAGCCGAGGGGGATAGCGCTACCGGCGACAATCGGGCTGATGATCATAGCATCGATAGTGACAGGACTGGCGGGAGTTCCGGGGGTCAGTGAAGCGAAGGTAACAGGTATCCTGTTGGCGTTCGCAGTTTTTGTCCCGATATTTGTGATGTTGAAAAAAGCAATGGGCCAGGGCAACCCGAACGAGGTACTGGGAACATTTGTCGGCGGTTTTTTTTTCAAATTATTGGTTTTGTTCGCAGGGATCTGGTGGGGCATTAAACGGGCAGGATTTCCGATAATTGATTTTTCGGTGGCCTGTCTCAGTTTTCTCGTTGCATTTCAAATTATCGAATCGTTATATTTTGCCGGGCAGAAAAAGGATTGATTTTCCACTAGCCGATCTGCCGCGCTTGGCAGTATTGGATTTACCAGTCGGCCACGGCGGGCCGACTGTGGACATTTGCCATCAACCTCAGAGGTTTGACGGCTTGAGTAATTAGAGAGCATGATCGAACTAACCAAATTCGCAACAAGCGCGCTTTTCGCCGTCACTGAGCACGGCGCGGCGCATGGTGAAGCTGTCGCAGAGGGCGCTCACGGAGCTTCGGGGGGAATGCTCGATATCGTCGGCCATCTGACCGAAATGCACGAGGTCGAGTTTTTCTATAAGGTTTTTAGCCTTGAGAGGCTTCACTTTGAGCTGTTTGGCATCGACCTTTCGATCACTAAGCCCGTCATTATGATGTGGCTGGCGGGTATCATTTTGACGCTCTGCCTGACGCTTGCCTTCCGGGGAGGGAAACTGCTCAAGTCGAAGTTCGCGCATCTGTTAGAAATCTATATTTTGTTTGTGCGCGACGAGATCGTCTATCCGATCATGGGCGAACAGGACGGGCGGAGACTTCTGCCATTTTTCCTGACAGTTTTCTTTTTTATCCTTGCGATGAATTTGTTCGGCATGGTTCCGTGGGGTGGGACGGCGACGGGGAACGTTAATGTGACGGCGGGGCTAGCGATTATTTCATTCTTAGTTATTCAGGGGATGGGTATCGCCAAGAACGGCTTCGGGCATCACTTCAAGGCACTACTGCCTTCAGGGTTGCCGACTTTTGTTATCCCAATCATGATCCCGGTCGAGTTAGTGGGAATGTTTGCCAAGCCGTTCGCGCTTTGCATCAGGCTCTTTGCGAATATGGTTGCGGGACATGCGGTTATTCTGGCGTTCCTTGGACTGATTTTCATGGCAAAGAGCTGGCTGATCGCGCCTCTGCCTTTGGCGGGAGTGGTGTTTATTTCACTCATGGAGGTCTTCATCGGGCACTTGCAGGCGTTTGTGTTCACGATGTTGACGGCGTTGTTCACGGGGATGACGATGAAGCCGAGTCATTAAATAGTTAAATTAGTTACTTAGGATATTAAATGACAAAACTACATTCAGCCAAAAAGAACGAGCCCATAGCGGGGGGTAATGGTTCAGTAGGCCGATCAAAACAGCGCTATTGGCTATCGTACGACTTGGGTCTCCGAGGGAACTATGACCTCTTGTACGAGTGGTTAGATTCAATAGGTGCTCGGGAGTGCGGAACGAGTGTGGCTACTTTCCAGACCGATTTTAGTGTCAGTGAGATTGAACTCGAGCTGAAGCGTTTACTCGACGAAAACGCACGTATTTATCTAATTCGCAAGGATGGACATGTACTTCGGGGGGGATTTATCCTTGGAAAGCGAAGAAAATCTTCATGGACAGGTTATTCAATCCCCCAGATTGAGCAAGAAGACGTTTCCAGTTGAATATATGTGTTGACACAGGGTTCTTCATACACCTCTACCAAAGGAAAGGTCAAAGTGAACTACGCAAACGATCTATCTTCCATTTTCAGGAGCACTTTGGGCAAGACGCGAGTCATAATACGCTGATTTTACTCTGGCCTATTGCATATGAGACTTTGAGGACTCGCTTTGCAGAGTCGAGAGAATGTGTTGAGTCAATATATCGAGATTTAATGATATTGCAGGATGCGCGTAGGCTTGAGCTTGTGGATGATAGTCCCTATCGAGATAAATGTCTGCGTGATTTCATCCAATGGAGCGAACATTATCGACCGTTAAGTATGGTCGATAGAGTCGTAAGAGCAGCCTTGTCAGATGACAACCTTGAAATAAACGCCTTTATCACCTTTAATACTCGTGACTTTGTAGATATTTGCAATCGCAGATCTATAAAACTTTTGGGTTAAAGAAGTAATTTACACAGACGAACTTCAAATCATGAGAAAATGCAAAATAATCAGTTTAGCAAGAACATGAACCATAGGGTTAAATAGGAATAGAGAAAAGATTATTTACTCTCCTTGGATAAATAGAATTTATGAACATCAATTACAAAGACTACCGCTTCACAGCAATTATCAAACACGACGAAGACGGCTATTTTGCCTACGTTCCCGGGCTTCAGGGTTGCCACGCACAAGGCGAGACTATGGAAGAAACAATGGCGAATTTGAAAGACGTGACCAAACTCATTATAACCGATATGATTTCACGAGGCGAAGGAATTCCACAATCAAAATCGACGTTTATTACGTTCATTAGTATCGAAGCATGACCGACACCATACTCAGTTACCTTAAAGCCATCGGCAGTGACAGCATCGGGGAAGTCAAGCTCGCTTACGAAGAGTGCAAAGCCCTGACCGGGATCGCCCCCGAATCGGCGTTCCTCTCCGAACCACCGTCGAGCCCGATCTGGCTCTTTAGAAGCTCAACGCTTTTTGAATTCAAGACAATGGCTGGACGAGGCTTTCGCGTTTACAACATCACCAAGCGTGTCTCTGACCTCGATATTACTCGCGATAACGTCGGTGATGGGATGCTGAAAGTGACGGCTCATATAAATTTCGCCGAACCGATCAGCATTACATTCAAGGCTACCGGTCCCAACACCAAGTATCTTTCTGAATTGATTTACAGCTTATTGATACCGAATTTGATGGGATGACTTTCCTGACCGTGGATTCATCATGAACGTGGACTCACACTGATGTGGATTCATCCTGAACGAAGTGAAGGATATCTGTTTTCAACCGCTGATACTTGAAAGAACTGTAAGATGAGAAAAGTGTATCATGTTTATATTCTAAGAAATAGCTCCGGTATGCTCTATATTGGTTCGACGAATGACCTTATGCGAAGGCTTTATCAACATAAGAATAAATTTATTCATGGATTCACTGCTAAGTATAATATTGACAAATTAGTATTTTATCAGGAATTTCCAGATGTAAGGGACGCCATCGAGGCAGAGCGAAAGATGAAAGGCTGGGTAAGAAGAAAGAAAGACGAATTGATTAAGGAATTTAATCCGGAATGGAAAGATCTGAGTGAAGGATGGTTCTAAACAGATATCCTTCACTTCGTTCAGGATGAATCTCTGGTATTTTGGATGAATCTCGACGAAAGTTGGTTCTAAACAGATATCCTTCACTTCGTTCAGGATGAATCTCTGGTTTTTAGGACGAATCTCAGCGAAAGATGGTTTAAACAGATATCCTTCACTTCGTTCAGGATGAATCCGGTGCGTAAGAGCACTATTAACAACAAATAAAACAATATTTATTTCATAATCCCGTCCCTAATCAAAAGGAACAATACAACAATGTTCGCAATTCTCGCTGAATTAAGCAACACCGCTTACGCGTATCTTTCGTCCGGCATCGGAGCCGGGCTCGTCACTATCGGCGCCGGACTCGGAATTGGCCGCCTTGCCGCAAACGCTATGGAAGGCATCGCTCGCCAGCCTGAAGCAACCGCCAAGATTCAGACAGCGATGATCATCGCCGCGGCGCTGATCGAAGGTATCGCGCTCCTCTGCGCCGTTATCTGCTTACTACTCAATCTGAAAGCCTAAGAAGGCTTTAGGCTTTTGGCTTTGGGCTTTTGGGAACGCTATCCCAGCCTGACTGCCTGAAGTCTAAAGTCCAAAGCCCAAAGCCCAAGGACCAAAGCCAATGATGGACATTCATCCAGGTCTAATGATCTGGACCATCATCTCTTTTGTCGTACTGCTTATCATTCTGAAGAAGTTCGCCTGGACACCTATCCTGGCGGCTCTCGATGAGCGCGAAAAGGGGATAAAAGACAATATCGAAGCGGCGAAGAAGGCTCGCGAAGAAGCCGAACAATCTTTAACCGTTTATCGACAGAAAATCGCTGAGGCACAAGCTGAAGCTCAGATGATTGTAGTGAAAGCCCGCGCTGACGCTGAGCGAGTGCGGGATGAGCTGATCGAAAAGTCAAAGGCAGACGCTCAAAGCCAAATCGAACGCGCTCGCAAGCAGATCGAACTTGAAAGCGAGGCCGCTTTAAAAGCCATTCGCACTGAAATTTCGAGCCTTGCGATCTTTGCCGCCGAGAAGATCATCAGCCGGTCGCTGACGCCAGAAGATCATAGACGACTCGCCACAGATGGTCTAAAGGAGTCTCTTAATTGAGCGCATCGCTGGCAAGACGTTATATCGTGCCGCTTTTTGAAGTAGCACGCGATAAGAATCTTCTCGACAAAGTCGCTGGCGATTTAAAGCTGTTGAGTGAGACGCTTCGTTCATCTGACGAACTGCGGACGTTTATCGATTCGCCGACGATTGCAAGGTCGGTTAAGCGTGAAGTACTCGACCGCATCTTCAAGGATGCTTCCGAGTTCACGCTCAACTTCATGCGGGCGGCGATCGACAAGAAACGCTCAGAGATCTTTCTTAATGCCAGTAGCAACTTCGATGAATTGGTCAGCCGCCATCGAGGTGAAACGCATGGAACCGTTCAATCTGCGCAGACGCTTGATGACTCTTCCTTTGCCAGCATCGAGAAGGCGGTATCGAGCAAGTTTGGCACTCGTGTTATCCTAAAGAAGACTGTAGATCCGGCTCTTTTGGGCGGTGTTCGCGTGCAGGTTGGCAATCAGGTCATCGACGCTTCGATCAGAGGACGGCTGGAGAAGTTGAAGGGCGTTTTGGCAGGGGAATAGGCAAGTCCGAGTTTCAATAAAACAGTTCTTCATTAGAAATCGCTAACTCTCAGGGAAAATGGAATTAGTCAAAAACCGTCTGATTTGTGGCGATAATCTTGAGGAACTTGCAACGTTTCCTCCGGAGTGCGTCGATCTTATCTATGTCGATCCGCCCTTTTTCAGCAACCGAAACTATGAGATTATCTGGGGTGATGAAGCAGAAATTCGTAGTTTTGAGGATCGTTGGGAAGGCGGTGTTTACGCTTATGTTGATTGGATGAAACAGCGGGTGATGGCTCTTTATCGTGTTCTGAAATCCTCCGGTTCTTTTTACCTCCATTGCGATTGGCACGCCGGACATTACCTCAAGGTAATGCTGGATGAGGTTTTTGGTCAGAATAATTTTCAAAACGAAATTGTCTGGTGTTACAAAACCGGCGGCGCGACCAACAAGCGCTGGGGACGCAAACACGATACGATTTTCTTCTATACCAAATCAAGCATTTATAGCTTTTCCCCTCAAAAGGAGAAGTCTTATATGATGCATAAATATGGATTTAAGAAAAGCAAATTCCAGGAAGATGAAAAGGGCCAGTACTCGATGGTCATCTCGAAAGATTGGTGGGAGATACCTGCTGTCGGGTCTGCTACAAAAGAGCGATGGCATTATCCGACTCAAAAACCCGAACAATTGTTGGAGAGAATCATCGAGGCGTCATCCCAAAAGGGCAACATCGTCCTTGATGCATTCTGCGGTTGTGGAACGTCACTGGCGGTTGCCCAGAGACTCGAAAGGAAGTGGATCGGGATAGATATATCGCCATCGGCGATTGCCCTAATAAAAAATCGCTTTGCAAATCTTGGCGTTGCTGAGCGAGACCTTGATATAATTGGTATGCCTAAAACGCTCGAAGACTTGAAGAAATTCAAACCTTATGAGTTCCAATACTGGGTGATCAATGAGTTGCACGGCACTCCCAGTCCAAAGAAGACGGGTGATATGGGTATCGACGGATTTTCGATCTTCAATAATTACCCGATTCAGGTGAAACAGCAAGAGAGCGTGGGAAGGAATGTCGTCGATAATTTCGAGACGGCGCTTAAAAGATATTATAAAAATCCGCGTAAGAATTATCAAGGTTATATAGTCGCATTCAGTTTCACAAAAGGAGCTTACGAGGAGGCCGCCAGAGTGAAGAGCGAAGGCATCATTATAGAGTTTATTCAAATTCAAGATATTCTCGATAAGAAATTAAAGATCGAACAGGTCTTTCATCAAAGTGAACAAAACGGACTACTTTAGTTCGTATTTATTAAAGACCTACAACGGTATAAATACTGCGAAAAGGCATTAATGCAGATCAGACCAGAAGAAATCTCGCGAATAATCAGACAGCAGATCGAAGGCTACACCGCCTCGGCTGATATGGCTGAAGTGGGTGAAGTCATCCAGGTGGGCGACGGCATCGCCCGAATTTACGGCCTCGAAAACTGTATGGCGTCGGAACTGATTGAGTTCCCCAACAATATCTTCGGCATGGCTCTTAACCTTGAAGAAGACAACGTCGGCGTGGCGCTTTTCGGTGACGATAAACTGATCCACGAAGGCGATCTGGTGAAGCGCACGGGCCGCGTGGTCGAGGTTCCGGTCGGCGACGAGTTGCTGGGCAGAGTCGTCAATCCGCTCGGCTTCCCACTCGACGGCAAGGGTCCGATCAACGCCAAGCTTTTCAATCCGGTCGAACGAAAAGCCCCCGGAGTTATTACTCGCCAGCCGGTAAAAGAACCGTTGATGACCGGTATAAAGGCTATCGATGCGATGATTCCGGTCGGTAGGGGTCAGCGTGAGTTGATTCTCGGTGACCGTCAGACCGGTAAGACCGCTCTTGGCGTCGATACGATCATCAACCAGAAGGGCAAGGGCGTCATCTGCATCTATGTCGCCATCGGCCAGAAGGGTTCAACAATCGCCAAGGTCGTAAAGACTCTTGAGGAACATGGCGCGATGGAACATACCATCATTGTTGCCTCGATGGCTAACGAACCCGCTCCTCTTCAATTTCTCGCTCCTTACACCGGCGCGGCAATAGGTGAATTCTACCGGGACAACGGTCGCCATGCTCTATGTATCTACGATGACCTGACCAAGCACGCCTGGGCATATCGCCAGTTGTCACTTCTGCTCCGACGTCCTCCCGGTCGCGAGGCTTATCCTGGTGATGTGTTCAATGTCCATTCCCGATTGCTCGAAAGAGCGGCCAAGATGTCCGATGAACTTGGCGGCGGGTCGCTGACAGCGCTTCCCATTATCGAAACCCAGATGGGAGATGTTTCAGCTTACATCCCAACTAATGTTATTTCGATCACTGACGGACAGATTTACCTTGAACCGGAACTGTTTTACGCAGGTATCCGCCCGGCGATCAATGTTGGAATTTCGGTCTCACGCGTCGGCGGTAATGCCCAATTCAAGGCAATGCGACAAGTTGCAGGGCGACTGCGTTTGGAGCTTTCCCAGTTCCGTGAAATGCAAGCCTTCGCCCAGTTCGGATCCGATCTTGACAAATCGACTCGTCAACAGCTGACCCGTGGCGAAAGATTGACGGAAGTGCTGAAACAGATTCAGTACACCCCATTCCCCTTCGAGGATCAAATAGCCTCGCTCTTTCTCGCTTCGCGAGGCTTTCTTGATGAAATTCCGATACTCGACGTTAAGGTTGCTGAAAAAGAATTCCTTCGGCAATTGCACGATATCCATAATGATATCTTGAAAGATATTGCTGACCGCAAGATGATCGACGATGATATCGATAAACGACTAACTAAAGCCTGTGAAGATTTCACTCACGGATTCCACGCCCTCCATAAAGGTGGGGAGGAATTCCACACGATGACTCATATACCTGTGGGATCCGATCATACGCATGTGGATGGATCTCATGGTCACCACGGTCATAAGAAAGCATAATTTGCACTTTGCAACAGCAGATAACAGGTTTGACGGAATAATAGGTTAAATGCCCTCACTGAAGCAGATCAAGCGCCGCATTGGCGGCGTCAAGAGCACTTCTCAGATAACTCGCGCTATGAAAATGGTCGCCGCAGCAAAACTGAAGAAGGCGCAGGAAAATATGGATCGATCGCGTCCCTATGCACGCAAGCTCAGGGAGGTGATGGCTTCGCTCGCCTACCATACTGGTACTGAGCTACATCCTTTGCTCGCGATGCGTAATCCAGAACGTGTCGGTGTGGTGAACGTAACCTCCGACCGTGGATTGTGCGGTAGTTTCAACGCCAATATCTGTCGTCGAACCCAGAAAGTTCTCGAAGAATTCAAAGACAAGGATGTCGAACTGTTTACAGTTGGGCGAAAAGGCTATGAGTTTTTCAAGAAGCGCGAAGTTAAAATTTACAAACACTTCCCCGGTGTTTTCCAAAGTTTGCAATTTTCCCAAGCTACATCGATTGGGAATAGTATTTCTGACCTTTATATTTCGGGAAAGTTCGACCGCATTTATCTTGTTTATAATGAATTTAAGAATGCGGCCCAGCAACAACTTATCTGTGCGCCACTTCTACCCATTGAGCCATTTGAGGAGATGACCGCCTGGAGTCCTATCGATTACATTTACGAACCCGATCCGCAATCGGTTCTTAATAACCTGCTTCCAATGTATCTCAACTTTCAAATTTGGCAAGTTCTCCTTGAATCCTATGCGAGCGAGCAAGGCGCACGGATGACCGCGATGGACAACGCCACCGAAAACGCTTTCGAGATTGTTGACCAGTTAACACTTCAGTACAATAAGGCTCGACAATCTGCGATTACTAAAGAATTGCTTGAAATTGTTGGCGGAGCAGAAGGTCTCCGGTAAATACTAAACAAAGAATTGGGTTGAAATTTGAAAAAATTTACTATCTTAGCCCTCGCACTGCTAACGCTTGCGGGCTGTACCAGTTGGGGCGGATATATACATGACAGTAGCAGATTTAAGTTCCAGTTTACTTTTCCGGACGGGTGGGAGATTTGGGATAAGTCGGATGATCGGCGCGATTTTCTTTTAGGTACATTTAAAGGAAATACCGCGACCAAATTGGAGATGACTGCAACTCCCGTCGCCCCGGACATCTCACCAAATGAACTATATCCATTTTTCCTTGATGGATCGGGCGACGCGGGCGAATTAGAAGAGTTTTCAATTGAAGACAAGGGGCTTGTTTCAGCATCGAATGGCGAAGGACGCTTCGTTAGAGTTCATTGGAAAGGCGAAAAGACCGGTATGCGTGGATTCCGGGCGCTATTCATTGGCAACCGCTACAAATTGGAAGTTCGTGCCGAAGTTCCAGAAGATTCCTATTCGGAACATGAGGTTGAATTTAACCGGATGATTCGTGCGTTGAAGCTCTGAACTTGATTTGAAACGGTAATCAGGCACGAAGCCACCAAAGGTGTCTTCGGCCTCTACGTTGAATCAAGGCAGGGGCATATAAGTCGCCGGTATCGAATACTATATCGATCCAACATTTAAATAAATATATCGCGCATTCGGAGTGTGATTGATCCTGAAAGGGAAATTGCCCTCTGAATAGTCGCATTAAATATCTAATAAAATAATCATTACATCTGATGCCTAACACCGGAACAGTCAAGCAAATCATCGGCGTCGTTGTTGACGTCGCCTTTCCTGATGGTGAGTTGCCTTCGATTTATAATGCCCTCTATATCGATAGAGGGGACCTTGGTAAGCTCACTTTGGAAGTCCAAAGCCATCTCGGAGATCGTGTCATTCGCACCATTGCCATGGACGCCACCGACGGTTTGCGCCGTGGTGAAAAAGTTTATGACTCTGGCTCCCCCATCACTATTCCCGTTGGCCCGGCAACTCTTGGGCGATTGATCAACGTTGTCGGCGATCCAATCGATAGTCTTGGTCCAATTGTATCTGAATTCCAATATCCGATTCATCGACCAACACCACCACTGACAGATCTCGAAACCTCAACTGAAATCCTTGAGACAGGCATAAAAGTCATCGATCTGATTCAACCTTTTTCCCGCGGTGGGAAAATCGGATTATTCGGAGGAGCCGGAACCGGCAAAACGGTGATAGTCATGGAACTGATCAACAACATCGCTAAGATGCACGGTGGTATCTCCGTATTTGCTGGAGTCGGCGAAAGAACTCGTGAAGGAAACGACCTTCTTCGCGAAATGGTTGAGTCCAAAGTTGTTAACTATGGCGAAGATTTCGACGTTCACAAGTTCGATTTATCGAAGGTCGATCGGAAGGCTCTTGCGACATCGAAGGTAGCCATGTCCTTTGGCCAGATGAACGAACCACCCGGCTGTCGTGCTCGAGTTGCTCTGACAGGCGTTACACTTGCAGAGTATTTCCGGGATATCGAAGGGAAAGACGTATTACTCTTCATCGATAATATTTTCCGATTTACCCAGGCAGGATCAGAAGTTTCGGCCCTACTCGGTCGGATGCCTTCGGCAGTCGGTTATCAACCAACATTGGCGACAGAAATGGGAGCCTTTCAAGAAAGAATTACTTCTACCAAAAAAGGTTCGATTACATCAGTTCAAGCAATCTATGTTCCTGCTGATGACTTAACCGATCCCGCTCCCGCAACGACTTTTTCGCATCTTGACGCGACAACAGTACTCTCCCGCGCCATCGTTGAAATGGGAATCTACCCGGCAATCGACCCACTCGATTCCTCGTCAAGAATCATGGACCCGCAGGTCATCGGCGATGATCACTACGATACAGCTAAGCGGGTTCAACAAATTCTGCAACGTTATAAGGACTTGCAGGACATCATTGCAATTCTTGGCATGGATGAGCTCTCTGACGAAGATAAAACAACGGTTGAGCGAGCACGAAGGATACAGAAGTTTCTATCTCAACCATTCTTCATGGCAGAAGCATTTACGGGTCGCCCAGGTGCATTTGTTCCGCTGAAAGAGACAGTGCGGGCATTTAAAATGATTGTAAATGGTGAACTTGACCATATTCCCGAAGGTCTATTCTATATGGCAGGCGGGATAGAGGATGTATTCGCTCGCTACGAGGAGGCTAAAAAGGTTGGCTGATTCTCATAGTGCTCATTCAGACACAAGTTCTTCGGCAAGCGCGGGATCCCGTTTATTAGTGACGATTGTCACACCAACGGGTACGCGTGCTGAGTATAATGTTCGTCAATTAAGAGCGCCTGGAATCGAAGGCTACTTTGGCGTTTTACCCGGTCATATTCCTTTTATGACCGCGTTGAAAATCGGCGTTTTGATATTAGACTTGGACAAGGAACAGAAATATTGGGCAATATCTGGCGGGTTTGCCGAAGTTCTTGCCAATAGCGTTACCATTCTTGCCGAGACTGCGGAGTCAGCCGAGTCGATCGATGCCGAGAGATCCGAGATGTCTCGTTTAAGAGCGATTAAACGCCTTTCCGAACGCAACAGTGAGCAAGAATTTGACCTCGTTAGAGCCAATGCGTCCTTGGCGAGAGCTATCAATCGAATTCACATCGCCTCCGAAGCTGGTCGCCACTGAACCAAACAATTATTGATGGTAACACAAACGAGATTTGTCAAGTAGTAATAGTCGTGACTGCCTGAAAACTTAAGGTATCATGGTTGTTTTGAGTGACTTGTCATAGCTTTTTCGCTAATTTCTATTAAATAATCCCGTTAGGTCGAATTTGCGCGCTCAAAGATCAATTAATGGCTTGACTTGGCGCGTAAAATACGTTATACTTGATGGTCGCGTTTCGTTTCCAAACGCGTCCAGTAATAGATTATAGTAATCTGCCCCTTAACAGTGTGGAGCGGAATGTTTAAACGTCGATCGCTGAGTTGCTTGGTTGCCTTAGCGGTCGCCCTCTCCCTCACTCCTCGAGGATCAGCGGCGACATCGAGTCCCACTGAACAGGGATCGTCCGACCAGCAACTCTACCAAGCTTATTCTGAATTTTTCTTTCTCAAACGCGATATGGATTTTGCGCTTGAGATGTCGTTGCGTGAGACGTTTCTTGCTTGGTTATACCAAGGCATTAACGTCGAAGTTGCCGCTCGCTCAAATGAAGACCCGTTCGGCACTCTCGCGGCGATAACTCCACCCGAATTAAAGGGTTTGGAAGAGGCTTCCTATGCTTTTCCTGACAGCCTTTTGGACGCCCCGCTAAGGATCAGATATCTTGCCATTGAAGAGTTCCAAAAAACAGAATTCAACCACAAGTTTCTTCAAGCAAGGCTGATAAAAGATCGGCTCATTCGAACTGCCACGGCCGAACAAAAACAACGAATGTTCCGGTATGATCTCGAATCGGCTATACTTGCATTTCGAGATAATCTCTATCGCGAAGTCATCCTTCAAAGTGACGAACTCATCGATCGGTATGGGTACAAAGACGTCAGCGATCTCGTCTTTAATCGGGCAGAATCTTATCTTGGTCTTCAGATCTACGATCAAGCACAAATTGATTATCTATACGTGGTGGAGAATTCTTCCGAGTCATGGTATAGGCTTCGATCTCTCGAAAAGTTGATTTCGCTTGCGGGCGATAAAAACGCCATTCCCAAAGCCATTGAATATTGGGAAAAATATCAGGTTGAATCTGCTGGTAATCGAGATGAGAATTATTGGATTACCGCCGAACGTGCAGCTCGCTATTTGATGGTTGGTCAGTTTTGGAAGAATGCCCAAGCGATTCTCGATTCGATTCCGACAGAATCTCAACTTTCAAGAACAGCTATGTTACGATCAGCAGATTGTTCGTTAGCTCTTCTTGAGTTGGATGATGCTGAAGCAAGGTATCAGAAGTTTTTAACCCCTATAAAAGGAAAAACATTTTCTGATGAAGAGATCAGCGACGCACGATTGAAACTCGGTTACGTCGAATACCTCCGAGGTAAATTTGATGTAGCTTTCGAGTCGTTTAATTCTATCGAAGGTAGTGGAGACATTGCTGAACGTGGACAACTTTCAGCTATTTGGTGCTTGTATCGCCTTAGCGCATATCAACAGGTCATAGATCGCTGTAATTCGTTTCTGGAGGGATACCCTCAGAGCCAGTATTTTTACGAAGTACGTAATCTGATCGGATTTAGCGAAGAAATGCTTGGTCAGGGCGACAAAGCTCTTGATAATTATCGTGTTGTAATGTCCGCGCTTGATGATCGTCAAGATTTTTATGACTTCAACCATGAACTTGGCGCGATCAACACTTTGGTTGGCAAGCTTCAGGAGTTGGAAGCGCAAATTTTCCTTGGTGGCGAAAGGGATCTTTTCCCGGAGTACCTAAAAGTACACAAGGCTCTTGATAAGCTGGTCGATGGCGTTCGCTTTGCGCGTGCGCTGAAAGCAACTCCTTTCCTTAAAGAAGTTTTAAAAGAGCAAAAGGAACTTTATGCTCTTTTTAAAGATCAAACTGAGCTCGAAGAAGCAATTTACGAGTCTCAGGACGTTAAACTACTGAACGAATACCAGAATAATATTGGAATTCTATCTGATATTGGTTCTGAGCTTTCCGCTGGTGTAAAGTATTACATGGCTCAAAAACCATTGGCACAGCGGGAACAAGATAAATTATACGAGAATCAGGTCAGCGATACTCTAATTGTACAATTGGAACGAGAATGGGCGGCTACTCAGACTGCTATGACGATGGTTCAACAGTACCTGAGTAATAATTTGGGAACGACCGATCCCGCTTCATTAGTTGAGTTGGCTGGGGTTGAAACGGATCTAACCGGAATTCAAGATCGAATTCTGAGGGTACGGACAAGTCTGAGAAAGTTCGGGCAAGAATCGGTAGTCAGCAATATCGACACTTGGAGCGATTTTGCTTACCAGCGCTACACATACGGCGGCTTAAACTTTGATTTCCTCTACTCAAAGGAAGACCGTATCGAAGAGCTCGACGAGTATATTCGCCAGGTAGGAACTCTTTTACAGGATAGAGAAGCTGTCAGAAGAGACACCTTAACGCTTGCCGCGGAACTTGTTCCCAACGGAAAAGCCGGTGATGCTCCGTATTATGCTCCCGCTATTCCGATGTGGGGTTTGACAATGCCGGTTTCACCACTTGCTGAAGACGCGACCGGAGTAGATATTCCCCAACCTTTACAACAGATCGAGACGACTTCACCAAGCGAAGAATTACCAAAGGAATCGGTACCTGATCAAACGACTCCACTACTGAATGAGGATATTCCTCAGGAAAATACGCCAGTGGAGAATTCCCAAGACTCAGATAATAAGAAAGAACTGCCCAAGACTGAGACTGAGGTTCAATCAAGTGACGAGCCTTCGCAAATGACGGAACCGACAGTTGAACCTGGGACTGAAGAGCCGATTCTCGAACCGAATTTTCTCGACACTGTAACTCCCGATAGTCTTGGTAAGGATACAACCGGAACGCCTCCTCCCGAACAGAACGGGAATGAGGAACCGCAAAACGGGCCATCCGTCCCATGAAAATAGCGATAAAGAAAAGTATAATTCTCAATCTTTTATCGATTGTTCTGTTTGGAGCTTTGCCTTTTGTTGCACCTGCTCAGGATGCAAGGCTATCAGACGATATCACAATCGATGCTGGATTATCTCAACTGCCAGCCGAGCTTCGCGGGCGGTGGATCAGCCTAAAAAGCTTGGTTGATACAGTCCAGTATGCCGATTATTTTCAGGAAGGCGGACTCGTAATTAAACAACTTGGTGAGCTTATTTTGGCAGTCGGTGGAACAGCACCGACTGCGGATCAAGCCAGCTATGGTGTTTACGCCGATCTTCAGAATAGGTTGCTTTCTGTACTCGACCGTATTGAGCTTGCCTTGATATTCGGAATGCCTGACGCAGAATTGAACCGGATGTTGCAGAGATATCGTGCCGAAAAAGATGATTTGACACTTACGAACAGGCGCGAACAACAGAAGCTCATCGAAGCGGGAACCAAGATTCTTCGTGCGCATGAAAACGACCCGTACTTCCTCAAATACCCACATCGGCGGGCCGTTCTTGCCGATCTCTACTTCAGACTCACCGAGTTGATGTATGGTGAGACTTACGAATTATTTCTCGAAGAGACGGACCAATATATTGCGGCTTTGGATTCTCTGTCGAAAGTAGATCCGAAAGCAACTCAATCGTTAAGGCGTCCACAACCTGATTACTCGCGCGTCATGGCTATGTACCAACGGATTGTCGATGAATTTCCGACTTCCGATTTTGCCGATGATGCTCTGTACAATCTTGGCGTTCTTACTGGAACAGGAGAATCTCAGGCTGAGCGAAATAGCGCGAATAGACTGTTTGAAACCCTTGTAAGAATCTACCCTGAAAGCAGTTACAAACTTAACTGTTTGCGAAGAATTGGCGAATATTACTTCATGCCGCCAATAAACGATCTTGATCGAGCCGTCAAGATTTATACACAGATTACTGAGGAGTTTTCTGAATCAGAGTACTATTCTGAAGCACTTTACAAACTCGGCTGGTGTTATTATCGACTAAGTCAAATACCTGACGCTGTTGAATTTTTCGCCCGTTCTCTCGACGCTGGTTACGAAGTAGAAAGTGGAGTTCGAGGAACTGGATTGGACATTGCCAAAGAATCGATCAACTATATTGGTGTTTGTTTCGCAGTTGATCCTCGTGAGTGGGATGGGGCTGGCATCAATAATATGACGATCTGGTTCCAATCAAATCCAGAGCGAATGAAGAAATATGGAAAAGAAGTCTTCCGCCAGTTAGGTGTTATCTATCGAACGCAAATTGGTCGTTATTCGGATGCTGTAGAAGTTTACAATAAATATTGCGAACTATTCCCACTTGATCCAGATGCTCCAATAGTGCTGATGGAAGTCGTAGATATTTACCAATCTGGGGAAGTTTATAACCCACAAGCGGCACACAACGAAAAATTACGATTTTTCCAATCATACTCTCCAGACTCAGAGTGGTGGCGGGTAAACACTGACAAGAAAGTTAGAGATAGAATTACTCCGACATTGGAACGATTCCTCGATATGAGTATCGATGAAACTCTGGTGCTTGCTACTGACTCAAAAGATCCGACACTCTTCACCGAATACGAAAATCTCAGCCGACAATACTTAAGGTATTGGCCAAATGGTTCGCACGCCTATAAAATTCATTTTAATTTAGCAACCGTTCTTGAAAGTAGGCCGGACCGTGAACCTTCGGCAATTCGCGAGTACTGGCAGGTAGCAACGCGCTATGCGGACTCTACTCAGCGAGAGATTTCTACTCAACGTGTTGTGGCGCTTGCTCAAGAGTTAGCAAAACGCGAACGTTCCGGAGAGATTTCCATGACCTCTACCGGTGACATTGCCCCGCCTGAGTTGAAAAAGGTCGAGCTTGCGCCAGTTGATTCCGCCGGAACACAAGCACCTGCATCGAGCATACAAACGCCTTTATTGAACTCTGAACGACTTTTGTTGAGCGGATTCGACCTTTTTATAGACAGATTTCCTCAATCCGCACTGACTCCGACGATGCTCTACCAAGGTGGAGATATCCTTTACCGGCATGACTGGTTTCCAGATTCACGGAAATATCTCGAGAAATTGATCGCCGATTATCCTGAGCATAAATTTGTTGAGGACGCGTACAAGTTAATTCTCGAGGGTTACTTCAAAGTTAAAGATTATGCCGCGGTTGAGACTGTTTCTGGTAGGATTGCCAACAATTCGCATGTTTCAAAGGATTTGAAGGACGCTTCCAAGCGCAGAAAAGCCGAATCGGTCTTTTTGACCGCCTCCAATTTGAAGGAAGGGAACGACCACAAAGCGGCGGCTGATCAATTTAAACGCGTTGGTCTCGAAAATCCAGAGTACCAATATGCTGACCGTTCGCTCTTCCAATCCGGTATCGAATATATGCAGGCGAACGCGTTTTCTGAAGCAAATGAAGTATTCACTATACTGGCGGATCGCTATCCACAATCAGAATATGGAGATAAAGCTCTTTATAACTTAGGATTTAATCTTCAGAGCCAATTAAAAGATCCTAAGAGATCTGCCGAAGCTTATGAGAGGCTCGTCAAGGCTTATCCTAAGTCGGAGCTGAGTCAAGGCGCTCTCGCAAATGCTAGCCAGAATTATAATCAGATCGGTGACGATAGATCCGCCATTCGCGTCAATCAACTTTATGTGCAGATATTCCCCCAAGCTGAGGATGCGAGCGTCTATCTCTTTGAGAATGCATCGCATTATATGAAGCTCGAAGAAGTTGATAAAGCAAATGAGATTTATCGCCAATTTGCTCAACGCTATCCTGACGACCCTCGGACTGTTCAGGCGTTTTTTGAGCGTGGTAAATACTCGCTCGATAAAGGTGACCGAACCGGTGCATCACGGGAATTCACTTCGACTCTTGACGCCCATCAGAAACTGGTTGGAAGAGGATTATCCGGTTCGCCTCGCTATGCTTCACAGTCACTCAATTACCTGCTCCAATGGGAACAGGAAGAGTACAATAAACTACGCATCACGGGGAACGATGCGGCGATCAAACTCGCCAAACAGCGGAAAAAGGACTGGCGAAACGCACTCGTTGAGAAATACCATCAGTTAATTCGGTTTGGTCAGAAGGAAGCATATCGTTCCTTCTATGCAATTGGTAAACTCGACGAAGATTTCGCATTAGCTACCTACGAACAGAGCGTCCCGCAGGTAAAAAATCTTCAAGGCAAGATCGACACACTGGCCAGAGTGGTCGATGAAGCCATTATTCTGAATTATGTTTCCGCCCAATCGTATAAATCAGGATTCGAAAACCTGCGAGCCATCTCGACGCCTCTTAAAGATGAACATGCCCGTCGTCAGAGTGACTACGACGCATTTGCAGGAGTTGTTGCTCAATTACAAAAAGACTCAACAGCCGTTGGACTTGCTGATTCACTCTCCAAGTTGTCCGCATTGCAGCGTGGGCTTACTGAGCTTGATTCCGCTGTCATAGAAGCATCAAATTGGGCAGATTCTTGTCGATATAAAATGCCTTATGTTGCATTTCTGAATGGAAAGTATCTCGCCAAACTTTGGTATGCTAATTTTGAACTGCGCTCGACTGATAAAGACGAAGAAGTAAGAATGCTTTTCAGGCAGGAAGTCATCAAGAATATCATCGCTCCGATGGCACCCGAAATTTGTGGGCTTTATCTTCAGGCGTGGAATGAGGCAAAATCGGTAGGTTTGGGCTCTAAATGGCGAGACGCAGTTGAATTGGGATACAAGGAGACGGTCGATACCCTCATCAGCAAATATGTTGAACAAACAAATCTCGCTCAAGCTCGCGTGGATAAGAATGTAAAAGATTTTGTCAACATTCTACCCAAGGGTGAAGATGGCAAAACGCCCCAGGGATTCTACTCTGATGAAATGGGCGGCATCATACTCGATCAAGTTGATTATCTAAATAACTTTACTTTGGATATGCTCGAAGGTTATCGAGGAATTTTAGACACTGCCGCCGTTTATCAAATTCCCTACGGATTCGGAGAATCTGCCAATGATCAACTACTCCAGTTTGTCTTAAAACAGTCCGAACTGTTCTCGAAATATTCTGAAGACGCTCAAGCAAAGAAAATCGAGTTTTCCGCGAAGTACGATGAAACCAGCGAGCTTCAATATGACGACGCGCAAGTAGCTTTCGAAGACATTGGAAACAACTTCCGTGACTATACACTGATATTGCTCGAGAGCGGGCTCTCGTTGCGACAGACTTATAACCTTTCAGGAATGGCCGGGATTGAACTAACAACAAAACTCGTTTCGTTAAATCCTGAAAAATACGGAAGTCAAGTCGGATTATCATCCGATAAAACGTCAGTTGAGACGAATACTGAATGGCTTGTATGGGCACAGGCGACGGAAGGGTTTCAAAACAACGACTTCGACGATAGCGGATGGGAACGCGCCTTAAAAGCTGGGTTCTCCACCGATGTTAATATGGGAATTCTTGACAGTATCGGCGCAGAAGCTATTTGGTACTTCCGTGAAAAGCCTGCTCCCGTCATTCAAGAGGTAGCCCCACAAGTCGAAATTCCGGCGCAATCCGAAGAACCTTTAGTGGAGGATACATCCTCGTCAGCAGATTCGTTAGTCACAACGGATTCGACCCTGATTAATGAAGAAAATCCTGAAGTGCTTGCTGAGGAACCGCCTGCAACTCCTTCTACTCCGGTTGAGTTAGTTGATACAGAAGCCGACTCACTCTGGCGGATCTGGATGAATCCCGACAGCAACGGCGTCAAAACCTATTGGTTCAGAAAATCATTTACGATCTATCAACCTCCCAGTGGAGGAAAATTCTGGCTTACTGCAGACGACAATTTCAGTCTTTATCTTAATGGAGCATTTGTTGGGGAGGACAGTAAAGATGACAATCTTGATTGGATGCTAGTAAAAGAATTTCCTGTTCTTGAATTCCTGAAGGTTGGTAACAACGTCGTTGCTATCGAAGCATCAGACATGAATAATACGCGCCAGGGATTGCGAGCGGGCTTAATCTATGAGTTCGTTCCCGATATGAATAAACAACTTGCTTCCTTGAGTGAACGAGAACTTGAACGAGATAAATCTCTCAAAGCTCAGGCTGTCTCTAAACTTCGCTCTGATGAGGAACAGATAAATCTTGGAACGAACCTACCGCCTGAGAAACAGCCGGAACCGCAAGAGTTGACTGAAACTGTCGTCGAAGATAATGAAATGATTGCTGAACCCGAGAAAATAGTAGGTCCAACACCATCACAATTACGCGACATGCGTATAATTGAGAAGAACAAATTACGCTGAGTACAAATATGCGAAAACTCCCGGTAGTTTTTGTGATCTATCTGGTTCTATTCATGCCTTTGCTTTCGTTCGGTCAGCAGGGCAGGGATAATACCGGTGGTGAAGTATTGATGCTGGAAGAAATACGAATTGAGGTCGCTCCCGAGTTGCCAACCATTGTGGTTACTATCCCTCGTCAGCGACCAGATATTTCCCCAGTTGTTCTTCAGAAGAAGCCAGAAGACCTGATCACAGTTAATACAACTTCGATCAAGCCCAGGCTTTCAGACTTGGTAATTACTAAGCTTGAAGAACCACAAAAAATGCTTGCAAAGAAACGGTCGCAGTAGTATATTAAGCGCTGAGTTGATTAGATACGTTCTAATCACAATTTAGATTATTCAAATGGTCGATCATTCAATTCTTTCCACAACCCAAAGGGAGGAACGCTGTGCTTTCAAAGTTATTTCACTCATTCATGCCGGGATTCGAAGCCTGGATTTTCATGTGGGTGATGTTATTCTTTCTTGTTGCCGGTATGGCAATCATAATCGAACGAGTCGTATTTCTATGGGCCCGGTCGAATGTCAATGCTGGACTTTTTATGGCAGAAATTCGCAAATTGGTTTCGGCAGGCGATTTCAAGAAAGCCATTGCACTCTGTAAAGCTGCCGATGGAAAAGCACTTCCAACGGTGGTTCTTGCCGCGCTTGTGGAAGCCGACAAGAAAGAGTTTGTTGATTATCGAGCCGTCCAGAATGCGGTCGATGAGGCTACCTTGGAAATTATGCCAAGACTTACGAAGCGAATCGCCTATCTGGCGCAGTTAGGTAACCTTGCTACCCTTACCGGATTGACTGGAACGGTCTTCGGACTGATTCTTTCATTCGAAGCCGCTGGCGCTACTGGCGGTGGTGCTGAATCTCTTTCTGCTGGTATCGGTGTTGCAATGTTCACCACCCTCTTCGGATTGATGGTAGCACTGCCCAATATTCTCGGATATACAGTTCTCAATACCAAAGCCAACGAAATCGTCGATGACATCGACGAACACTCCGTCAAGCTGATCCACCTGCTGACCGGGGGCAAATAGTGGCGTTCAAACCTTCCCAGAAGCATACGAGGGAGGAAGAGGAAGCCGACGTCAATCTGATGCCGATGATGAACATCGTCTGCAGTTTGATTGCCTTATTGATGGGGACTGCTCAGATGACAGAGATCTCGATGCTCGAGTATCTGCCTCCGGCTGAGGCCGCAGGAGTCGAAGACTCCGGTGGGCCACCATCTGAAGCCCCAAAATGGAACAACGACGCGACGATTGATCTGCTAGTCAATATCTCAGCGACTGGTTTTCAGGTATCGCTTTTCGGGAAGACTGAACCTGGCCCATACTTCTTTGAAGTTCCAAATCTTCCCGGAAGTCCGGATTACCAAACCCTCTCAAACAGATTGGCCCAAGTAAAGGAGCAAGAAGTCGGAGCTCCACTCGGCATCGATTCTGTCCTGAATGAGAACACTGGCAGGATGGACGTCTTCGAAGTATTTAGGTATCGAGACGGACGTGAAGTATCGATTACTGCGCTTGGCCAGACTCCTTTTCAAGTAGTTGTTGCTACGATGGATGCGTGTCGTCAGGTTAAAATCGACACCCTTTCCAAGGAACTTTTCCCTGTAGCTATGCTAAAGCAATTCCAATAAAATGGAATTTCTACATCCGCAATCCGGAGGATTTGTATAAATGGCATTTGCACCCTCAAAAGGGGCGAAACATCGACGCAAAGATAAAGAGGGTTTGATCCTCGGCTCGATGCTCGACATGTTGACCGTAATTCTTCTCTTTTTGCTTAAGTTATCGAGCGCAACCGGTGGTATGATGAAACCATCACCATTCGTCCAGTTGCCAACCGCCGACCGTTTAATGCAACCATCAAAATCGATTTCGATTCTGATCAATCCGGAAGGCGTTTACGAGGATATTGAGAAGAACCCCAGAATGCTCGCGACCAAAGAAGATCTTTTTGATCCCAATTCGGTTATCCTTGACGGTTTGGAAACGTTTCTTACCGAAAAGCGTGAGTTCGACAAACACTTGGGGAAAGACTTCAAGGGGTCGATTACCATTCAATGCGACCAGTCTATACCTTATGATCAACTTCTTAAGGTGATCAACACTTGTGGACAGGCCGAATATGGAACGCTTGATTTCGTCGTCAAGAAAAAAACTGCATAAGGAGATGAAAACTTGGCTCAAGTAATGGCATTTCCTCGTGAGTTTGAAAAAAACTTTTGGCGGGATCTTGATCGCGAATTTGCCGGTATTGTTCTTGGTACAGCTCTATTCGCGCTTATCTGTGTATTGTGGGGCGCTAGCCAACCTGTAAGAGTGATCACTCTTGAGGAAGCTAAGAAATATACCGAAACCATCTATCGCGTAAAAGCTGCCGCACCAGCACAGAAGGTCGTTCAGAAAACCGAAGCAAAACAAATCGTTCAGTCTGAAGCTCCTAAGGAAGATGAGCGTCAAGCCAAGCGTGAAGCTCGCCGTCAAGAGCTCGAATCAAGTAGCGGTGGTGGCGGTGGAGGCGGTGGAGGTGCAGTCGTAGGCGGTCGTGCCGAGAAAACTGCAAGCGCCAGAGCTGAGAGAGCAGAACGACAAGAAGCCAGAAGAGCTGGCATTTCAGAACGAGTCAAGATTCTCGGAGGACCAACCGCTAAAGGTGGTCGTCGTCGTGGCGGAGCCGCCGCCGCAAGAGATGTAATCGGCTTGTCTGGTACAGATCAGGGAGTCGGTGGCGGGAGCGCTTCGTTAGACATCAAGCAACTGACTGGCATGATTGGAGAAGCCGGAACCGCTGAGAAAGTTAAGAAACTTCGCAGTGGTGGCGTTGTGGGCGCTGGAGTTGGCGAAGGTCCTGGCGGTGGAGGCATTAATATCTCCGAGCTTAAGGCAATGTCATCTTCAGATATCGATCTCATGCTTAATGAAGCCCCTATCCAATTAAGTCGTAGTGCGATTACTGCCAAAGGTTCTGGAACAAAAGCCAAGCAACGCAGTCAGAGCGCTATTTCCGACATCGTTCTTCAAAATAAAAATCAGGTTCAATATTGCTATTGGACGCTTAAGCGGAAGGACTCAGGTCTCAAAGGCAAGGTCGTGGTTGAATTCACCATTGCCACCTCGGGCGAAGTCATTCGAGTCCGCTTCCGCGAGAGCAACTGGGGCGGAAATGCCTTAGGAGCCGATTGTGAGAATTGCATTAACAATGTAATCAGTTCTTGGCGATTTGATAAAATCGGCGATAGCGAAGGAAATGTAACTGCCGGAGCTACTTACATCTTCGAATAGGCGGGAAACCGTGTTAAGGATTGCCGCACCAGCGGCTAAGATAACGGGGCTGCGGTTGCAGCCCCGTTTTGTATTGAAACGAAACGTCTTTGGTATTTCGGATCCAATCATGAAGTGGTTGCCAAGAATTGCCGCGGTAATCTTCATCGCGTATATCCTTCGCCTTTCCTTGTCTGGATTTGGAGGCGAATACGACAGGCATCCGGATTGGACTGGGATCATTTACAGGTCAATTCCCGCAGTCATGCTCGTTGGAGTCCTGTTGGTTTCTTGGTTTCGAAAGATGATCGGCGGGTTGATCTTCATGACAATAGCGCTAACCTGCAGAGAAATATTCGGAGCGTTTCTAATCACGAGGACTTATCCCGGTTACGGAGCTTTTATTGAATACGAGGGAAGACTCGGTCATTCTGTTACCCTGGAGGCTTTGGCGTTGACAGCAATTGGAGCGCTCTTTCTGTTTGACTGGGTTATCTCAGGCGAGATGCGTCGCAATGCCGAGACACTATCCCAAAGATCGAAAATGTATCGAATTATTAAAGAAAAGAAACGAGCAGAACTTAACTCATGAGCTATCGAACACACACATGCGGTGAACTGAACGGGCAAAACGTTGGCGCCGCTGTCACACTTGCAGGCTGGGCGGCACGAGTGCGCGACCTCGGCGGAGTGATCTTCCTCGATCTACGTGACAAGTATGGCAAGACACAAGTCGTTGCCGACAAGGACTCTGTCGCTACCGAGCAATTACGTGAAATTGGCAACGAGTTCGTCGTTCAGGTGAAGGGCGTTGTCAGGCATCGCCGTGAAGGCATGGTCAACAAAAAGATGGCAACTGGTGAAATTGAAGTAGTGGCCGAATCGGTGATGGTACTTTCACCATGTATTCCGCTTCCACTTGGCGTCGAAGAAGAAGAGGAACCGAACGAAGAGCTTCGTCTGCGTTATCGCTACCTCGATTTACGACGTCCGCGAATGCAACGAAACCTCGAGCTTCGCCACAAAGCATTGAACTCTGTACGTACCTTTCACAGCGAAGAGGGATTCGTGGAAATCGAAACCCCCTTTCTGATTAGAAGCACTCCGGAAGGTGCACGTGACTATCTGGTACCGAGCCGGATCCACCATGGCCATTGCTATGCTCTGCCGCAGTCCCCGCAACTTTATAAACAATCGCTGATGATCGGTGGACTCGATAAATACTGCCAGATTGCCCGTTGCTTCCGTGATGAAGACTTGCGCAAGGATCGCCAGCCCGAGTTCACCCAGATAGACCTTGAGATGTCGTTCGTCGAGGAAGAGGACGTCATTCAGCATGTCGAAAAAATGATGGTTCGTCTGGTAAAGGATGTCTTAGGTCTGGAAATCGAGCCGAACTTTCCCCGCATACCTTTTGATGAATCGATTTCCAAATACGGATCCGATGCTCCCGATCTTCGCTACGGATTGAGGATTGCACGAATGGATTCGGTCTTTCACCATGAGGGGTTCAAGGCGTTTGATGACGTCATCAACGCTGGTGGCGGCGTTTTCGCAATTCGTGCAGAAGGGAAGGGTAACCTTTCTCGGAAACAACGCGACGATCTTGAAATTATCGCACGAGCAGAAGGTTTGACCGGCTTGCTCTCTGCGTCGGTTGAGGATGGATTTCGACTTGGTGGTGTATTGGGAAAAACTCTTAACTCTGAATCGCAAGCTGATCTAATTGCCAAATTAGATGCCGAAACGGGCGACATGCTTTTGCTTGCCGCTGGAGACGCTGAAAAGGTACTTTTAGCGCTCGGAAAGGTCAGGCGTAAGCTCGCAGAACAATGGAATTTGATCAAGTCTGGCGATTTTAAGTTCTGTTGGGTTCCCGATCCGCCACTTTTCGAGAAATTGCCGGATGGCTCGGGTTTGACACCCTGTCATCACGCCTTTACATCACCGATTCCCGAACATGAGGAAAAACTTGAGTCGGATCCGATGGGCGTAACAGCTCGTGCCTATGATCTTGTTCTTAACGGAGTCGAAATGGGTAGTGGATCGATCCGAATTCACCACCCATCACTACAAGAGCGGGTATTTAGAGTTATTGGTCTGGACCGGGAACAAGCGCACCAGCGATTTGGTTTCATTTTAGAGGCTCTTTCCTTCGGCGCTCCCCCACACGGCGGGATTGCCCTCGGATTTGACCGTCTCGTGATGATGCTTGCTGGCGAAAATTCTATTCGCGATGTGATTGCATTTCCTAAAACCAATAATGCTACATCACTGATGGACGGGGCTCCATCAAGGGTAGATAATGAGCAACTTGCTGAACTCGGGCTTCACTTAACGAAATAAATCTGTCAAACACTTGACAGAAGGTGAATTGTTACGTATAATTAAGTATCTGGGGGACTGTATCAATTGAGGAGTATCTATGGATAGCACCGGCAGGACCATTCGTACCACAGTTCTGTGCGCTTTTATAGCTGGTACTCTCGCCTTTGGCGGATGTACTAAGTACGCGAGTCCTGACGACTTGAAGAAGCTCGATGCGGCAGATAAAGCAGCCGTTTCGGCTGAGCGCGACGTGGAAAAAGCCAAGTCAGAGCGTCGCGGTCTGGAGAAGCAGGTCAATAATAAGAAAGCAGAACTTGACGCTGCAAAAGCTGAACTTGAACTTGTTAAAAACCGTTAGAGAGAGCCAATCATGACCAAACAAATTTCTATATTGGTTGCATTGGTGCTCGCGACCGGTTTAATGTTCACCGCAATGTCAGCACATGCTACAGAGCGGATGACATACGAAGAGTACCAGAAGAAGCTTGAGTCATTTCAAGCACGTGAAACAGCCGCAAAGACAGCATTAGAAACTGAAAATGTTGCTATTGCTGATCTGAAGGCTCAACTTGCTGATCTTGATGCACAAATATCAGTGGTCTGGGATGAAATTTACGCTTTCCTGAACGTTACCCGCGAACAGATCGAAGCCTTTAACAAACAACTTGACGACCTCGAGAAGAGGTTGAATGAGTTAGGCAGATTGACTCCGGAACAATTGCTTGCCCGCGCCGGGGAGCTCGACGAGATCGCCGGGCTTATCGCTGGAATGCAAAATGATCCCATCGCCAAACTGTCCGTTCAACATGATCGTCTTGTGGAAATGGCGGCAAAGGTTGGAGCGCTCAAGGCGAGTCTTCCGAAGCCGAAGCACGATCTTTATGCGGTCATCAGGGGAGATTGTCTATGGAGGATTGCCGGGAAGAAAGACGTTTACGGCGATCCGTGGAAGTGGCTGCGAATCTGGAGCTATAACAAATCTATGATCAAGGATCCAGATTTGATCTACCCCGCTCAGCAGTTTACTGTTCCGAGGCAACTTTCCAAGGATGAGTATTTAGTTGTAAAGGGCGACAATTTGAAGAAGATCGCTGGCAGACCGGAAGTTTTCGGTGATCCCTTCCAATGGACAAAGTTGTATCAGGCGAATAAGTCTGGACAATTTTTAAGCGAACCAACTCACCTCTACCCAGAGCAGATACTAACCATTCCACGTAATTGAGGCACTTAGTTCAGCGTGAATGCCGGGATGCCGGTGGAGATAATTAGTCAGGCATTGCGCTTGATCAAGCTCGCTTTGCCCTTACCCGCCCTTTCGGGCGGGTGGGGGCATTGCTTTTTGTCATAGATATGAAAACAGAACCAATTCAGTTCGATATTGAAATCAACGATGTTATTTTCCCCATTTTATTAGGGGAAGGAGACGCCAATCTTCGTTACCTCGAAGGACATTTCGATTCTCAATTAACAGCCCGCGGAAGCAGAATAATCGTCAAGGGTCCATCTGAAGAAGGTGAACGCATTCGACGAGTGTTTGCTGATCTTGAATCACTCTACTTGCGCCGCAATGATGTTTCCGTCAAAGATATCAGGACGATTTTACGTTTGGCTGGATTTAACGGGGGCGCTTCGGGTTCGGTTGTCCCTGTCGATCAAGGCGCAGTCGTTTTTGATTCATCTCGCGGACCAGTCAGGGCTAGAGGAAGCAATCAGGAACGCTACGTTGCCGTGATGGAACAGAAAGCTATCGTGTTCGGAATTGGGCCGGCTGGGACGGGAAAAACCTATCTGGCAGTCGCCAAGGCCGTCGATTGGTATCACCGTCGTCTGGTAGATAAGATTATACTGGTCAGGCCGGTAGTCGAGACGGGTGAAACGCTTGGATTTCTCCCTGGCGACATTCTTGAAAAGGTTGATCCCTATTTCAGACCCCTGTATGACGCCCTTGACGAAATGCTTACACGGGATCGAGTGAGACGATTCATCGAACGTGGCGCAATTGAGGTTGCTCCGCTGGCTTACATGCGGGGTCGAACACTTAATCATGCTTTTGTTATTCTTGATGAAGCACAGAACACCACATCGGGCCAAATGAAGATGTTCCTGACACGATTAGGGATTTCATCGCGGGCAGTCCTGACCGGAGATTTGACGCAAATTGATTTAAGCGATCCATCCAAATCGGGATTGCTTGAAGCTAAGCAGATTTTATCGAATGTCGAAGGAATCGGGTTCGTTGAATTTAACGATACCGACGTTGTCAGGCATCCTTTGGTCGCAGAAATTCTGCGAGCCTACCAAAATGGGAACGGTGAAATTCAGCATGGATGATGGACCAGAAATAGAAAGTGAATCGAGACCAAAGAATGAAAAATTCGTAACCTGGTGGCATTATTCACTTGCGATCTGTTTTATCATTCTTCTGACACTTATCGCGCCTCGAGGAAAATCACCTGAATTCGCTCACTTGTCAATCGGAAGTATTTCACCTGCCAAAATCATAGCCCCATTCGATTTTGAAATTCTCAAAAATTCTGAGGAGTTAGAAACAGAGCGCGATTATGCCGCTTCGGAGGTTCTGCCGCTATTTATAAAAAATGATACTACCAAAGCAATTGCCTTAAAGAAATTTGCAGAATTTGGCTCGGAAGTAGCGAGTCTTATAGAATCGCTTCCGGATGGCTGGTTGAAGATTGAAAGCGATTCAACCGACTCGTGGAATGAAAAAGGTGGAGAGGCATTCTTAAAAGGCTCACGAAATATCAGTGATAAATATGGGCTACATTTAAACTGGGAGCAGTGGAGTTTTCTTTTTAAACTCTATTTATCTGCTCCAAATCATAATAAATATAATATATTATTCTCCAAGACCGGACCCGATGTTATGACTCATTTGTATCGGTCCGGAGTGTGCGCGTCTCAAAATGATGATCTTCCCCACGGCGTCAAACTTGTAGCAGTTTTGAACGGCAACGTAGAAACGGTCATACTGCTTGACTCATTGAATAAACCAAATAGAAATGCATTACTAATTCATGAGTATATATTTGACTCAATGAACAGATATGGAATCGACAGTGTGTCAGTCAAAATTGAAACGGCAATCCTCTCCCAATTTTTAATTCCCAATTTGGTCTATAACCCAGAGGAAACCGAACGAAGGCGTGAGTCAGCCGTAAATAGTGTGCCGCTTGCAAAAGGATTTGTTATACAAGATGAGTTGATCATCGACAGCCATATAAAGGTAACTGAAGATCATCTTGACAAACTTAATTCACTCGCAGTAAAGCGCGCAGAATTATCCGTCGATCGGGGCGGAGTTGCGTCGCTCCTGCCCATCATCGGGCAGTTAGTTATAATTGCATTGCTTACCGCTTTCATGATGTTTGGCGTGTCTGTATCCAAACCTGAAGTTTGGAGCAATTGGCAGAAAATGTTGCTATTATTGTTGGTTTTAGCTTCAGTATTATTATTTTTCAGAGTTGTTCCAATCGGTTTCGGTTTGTCACGACAGTTGTTTCCAGCAGCATTTACTGCACTGTTGCTCACAATTTTGTTGGGGAGGACAATAGCCGCCCTTGGTCTGGTAACACTTGCGCTTGCGGGTGGATTTCTTCAAGGCAATGATTTTCAAACAACGACCTATGCTCTTGCCAATGGTGGAGTTGCTATCATGGCGTTACGATCTTTGCAAGCGCGCAAAGATCTCATTAAGACCGGAATATATCTTGCCGGCGTCTCATTGGTAATGGTTGCTGGATTTTATCTGGTTACGTATGAAGGTGATGGGTCATTTTGGGCGGAGACCGGGTTGGCATTGGGGATGGCGTTTGTATCTCCGATGTTGGTCTTGGGTATTGTTCCGCTGATTGAGAGTCTTTTCGGTATTACAACCGATCTGACCTTGCTTGAGTTGGTGGATCTCAATCGACCGCTACTCAGACAGCTGGCGCTGAAATCGCCGGGAACATACCACCATAGCTTGATGGTGGGAAGTTTAGCAGAATCAGCCGCTCGTGTAATCGGCGCAAATTCATTGCTCACACGCGCCGGAGCTTATTATCACGATATCGGAAAAATCGATATTCGTGAGTATTTTATAGAAAATCAAGAGACAGGTAGCGAGAATATTCACGACCGGCTGGCTCCAAGCGAATCTGCGAGGATTGTGATCGAACATGTGAATCGAGGTATGGAGCTCGCCTCGCAACATAAATTGCCGCCTGAAATCAAGATGTTCATAACTGAACATCATGGCAAAACGAAACTTGCGTATTTCTACTCCAAGGCTCAGCGAGAACAAGGTAAGAAAGTCGATGAAAGCCGTTTCCGCTACGCCGGTCCTAAACCACAAACGCGCGAGACAGCTATTCTGATGCTTGCAGACGGGATAGAAGCGGCAACTCGTTCCCTTGATCATCCCTCTCAACAGGATTTAAGGGAAATGGTTGACAAATTTGTCTCATTACGGTTGGCGGAAGGAGATCTTGATGAATGTCCTCTCACTCTTAAAGAAATAACCCACATTAAAGAGGCTTTCTTGAAGGTTCTGCTCGGCATGCATCATCAGCGAATTCAATATCCAGACTCTTCTCAAGGTGTAGAAAATACGCCAGAGACTAAAAATGCAAAAATTGGTCGGTTATAAGTTGAGCGTACTAAATAATAAACCTGTGAACAACGATGAAATTGCGTTGCACATCGAATTCGTTACAGGAATTTCTCAGCCGTTGCTGGCAAACTCAATACAAAAATCATTGAACGCCACGAGTCTCGGTGAAAAGTGTAAAGTGTCAAATTTGAATATAGTTCTTGGCGATGATGATTTACTTAAACAACTTAACAAAGATTTTCGCGGTTACGATGAACCTACTGACGTTCTGGCGTTCGATCTTAGCGATGATCCATCGGCGGTCGAAGGCGATATTTACATCAGTCTTGACCGCGCTGAATTTCAAGCGGCCCAATTTGGGGAGAAAACTTCAAAAGAAACGGTTCGACTCGCAGTTCATGGTTTTCTTCACTTGTGCGGATGGGATCATGATGACGAGGTCTCATTGAAGAATATGGTCGAATGTGGTGAGAAGTATATCGTCGATCTGCAGGAAGAGGGTTAATTGGATACAGATTCATGGATACAGCTGGTGGTTCTACTGGCGCTTCTGGTTGCTTCCGCCTTTTTCTCAAGTATTGAATCCGCCTATTTTTCGCTCAGCAGAAGCGTTCTCAATCGCCTCGCCCAATCCTCCGATCCTCGAGCTCGCCGGATTACTCGGCTCATGCGGAATCCCCGTCTGCTATTATCTTCGATATTGACCGGGAATACCATCGTTAATACTACCATTGCCGCAATATCAGCGCTTTGGGTAATTCAGATGGCAGACACATTTGGGATAAGTTCTGGTTTAGCGGTGGGAGTTGAAGTTGTTCTGATCACATTGATGATTCTATATTTTGGTGAATTGATCCCGAAACTTCAAGCGATAAGAAACGCGGAATCCTGGGCTCTCCATACTGCCTGGTTAGTCGGTGGGATAATCTGGATCACCTTCCCAATAGCTTGGCCTCTCGCCAAAATTGCGACAACACTCAGTCACTTTTTCGGCGTCGAGCAACATCGAGTCATGAGCATGTCTGAGGAGGAAATTCGCGCTCTCGTCGAGGTTGGCCATGAGCATGGAGTACTGGAACAGGAAGAACGGCAGATGATTCACTCCATCTTTGAGCTTGGTGATACTATAGTTCGCGAAGTGATGGTGCCGCGAATCGATATGGCTTCCGTTTCCTCCGAAGCATCATTGCAGGAAATACTCACAATAGTGACTCAATACGGTCACTCTCGAATCCCTGTTTATGATAAAAATATCGACAATATTATTGGTATTGTTCACGTTAAAGATCTGTTGTTAGCGGCCCAGGATCCCGACACTTTTAATCTTGCGAAATCGGTCCGCAAAGTCTATGTCGTTCCAGAGGAAAAGAAAGTTGACGACCTGTTGCGCGAATTCCAGAAAGAGCAGGTTCACATGGCGATCGTCCTTGATGAGTATGGTGGAACTGCCGGGCTTGTGACGCTTGAAGATATCATCGAGGAGATCGTCGGTGAAATTCAGGATGAATATGATAAAGAACAGCCTTTATCGATGCGAATCGACGAACGAACGGTTACCGCGAGTGGAAGACTTTCCATTTATGACCTGAATCAGGTTATCGGACATGAACTTGTCGAAGAATCGGACGCCTACGATACTGTCGGCGGGTTTGTCTATAGCCAGCTTGGAGTTGTCCCACGACGAGGCGAAGAATTCGAATTTAATGGATATAATTTCAAAGTAGAAGAATTGATCGGACGGAGAATCTCGCGGATCAGGGTTGAGAAATCGGAGGTATTTTTCAACAATGTTTGAGGGAATTTGGTATTCTCTGCAAAAAAGCTTTACCCGCCTGGCACTTCGTAAGCTATCAAAAGAACTTGCTCGACAAGAGATTGATGTCGCTGAAATCTGGGATCGAGTTCACAAGGTTTTAATCTGCTGGCCGGGCGAAGGATTGGATCTACTTGCGGCGCGAGTCGTACTCAACCGGGTTCGAGAACGATTCCCTCACGCTTCACTGACGCTTCTTGCACTTCCCGGTGTTGGGGCGTCAGCTCCCGCTGAAATCGAAGCGGAATTGATAAACGTACGTCGCGATGACTTATCCTTTTTCGGTATCCCAAGGAAAAATTTCTGTCGGACATTTAACGAAAAGGGGTTCGATGTTGTAGTAGATCTGTCGCCGAAATTTGAACCTCTTGCGGCATATTTCTGCCTCGCTACCAAAGCGCCGTTACGAGTAGGATTTTCTGGTCCGGATGGTGATCAAGTTTATAATTTTCAAGTATCACCACGATCAGACAGATTAGGGATAGACCGTTATCGTGTTTTGGCACGCTATATCGGTTAGGGGGGTAGTGTGGGGGGATTTGGGCGCGTTTTTATCGTGTCCGAACGATGAATGGGCTACAATCGGGGGGATCGCCCAATATCGTTCAAAAGCAGATGAGTCTGCTGAAAAACTCAATCGGTACCGGCGACTTTAGTCGCTGAACTTGCACAAACGTCTGGTTTTTGCTTGAGTCGGCGATTTAAATCGCCGATACCCGATGATTTGAGCAATTTTCCACTGACTCAACAGATATTGTTTCTTTTGTTAACGATTATGTCGTGACAGGAGATGTTCTTCAAATACTTTGCGGAGCTATATGCTCTGTTTTGAGGCTTAATGAAACAAGATATCATTATCAATGCTACCACCGAGGAGACTCGAACTGCGTTGCTTGAAGACGATCAACTGGTAGAGTTATTCGTTGAACGGCCAGAGAACGAGAGAATGGTTGGGAGCCTGCACAAGGGGGTCGTGCGCAAGGTTCTGGTAGGTATGTCGGCCGCGTTCGTTGACATAGGTTTTTCTCAGGATGCCTTCCTGCACTTTTCAGATATTGGTAGCGGTAACGACTTGATTAAACTTCAATCGGAAACCGGCGTCGAGCAGTCGGAGGATGATATGGAAGGTCACCGCCGTCGCTGGGAAGGATCCGATCTAAAAGTAGGTCAAGAGATACTGGTTCAGGTTGTTAAAGAATCTATTGGTCGCAAAGGACCCCGTGTAAGCACACAGATTTCGCTTCCCGGGAGATTTCTGGTTCTCGTTCCGAATGAATCGTTTATCGGTGTTTCCCGCAAAGTCTCGACTTTTAAAGAGAAGAAGAGACTACGCCAGATTGGTGGACGGATGAGACCGAAGGGCTTCGGCTTGATTATTAGAACTCTTGCCGAATCCAAAACTGACGAAGAATTGCGCCAAGATCTTGAAAGGATGACGAGTACTTGGAAGAAGATTGAGCAATCTGTTCTAAATCTTAAGGGACCGGGGCTTGCTTATCGTGACTTGACTATGGCCTCATCGATTATTCGCGATCTATTCACTCCCGGTGTGAATAGTCTTGTAGTCGATTCTCGAAAACTTTTCAAAGAACTTCAAACGTACCTTCTGGACGTCGCTCCGAACTTAGTTGGACAGCTTACGCTCTATTCCGATCGTCAACCAATTTTTGACAAATACGGCATAGAAGCAGAGATTGAGCGCAGTCTCTCCCGCAAAATTTGGCTTGGTGGCGGCGGATATCTATACTTTGATCCCACTGAAGCGTTGATTGCCATCGACGTGAACAGCGGCAAGTTCGTGGGGAAACGAGACCATGAAGATAACTCACTGAAAGTCAATCTTAAAGCCGCTCGTGAGATTGCCCGCCAGCTCCGTCTGCGCGACGTAGGCGGGATCATCGTCATCGACTTTATCGATATGTCCGACGAGCGCAATCGCTGGAAAGTCTTCGACGAGATGCGCCGGGCTATGAAAATGGATAGATCCAAATGGGATATTGCTCCTATTACTCCTTTTGGACTTTTGGAAATGACCCGGCAACGAATCAGACCGTCGCTAATGCTCTCGCTTCGTGAGTCATGTCCGACATGTGACGGATCAGGGCTTGTTCCATCGATTGAAACTGTGGTGACGGCTCTCGAACGCTGGATCAAGCGATTCACATCCCAGACGCATGAACATCGCCTGCAACTTTCTGTTCATCCAAGAGTTAAAGCTTACATTACTGGTGGATTGACAAGTCGCTTAGCGAAGATAATGTGGGCGAACAGAATATTCATCACCGTTAATAGCGAAGAATACTATAAGATCGATGAAATTCGCGCCTGGTCCTATAAATCCAAAAAAGATGTTTCCGCCGAACATTTAGTTGGAAGCTCACTGAAAACAGCAGACGAGCGCAAAGAAAGCTTGACTCAGGGACAATAAGAAGTTATATTCATTGTCTTGAGAATTATTAGATACCCGAACAGGAACATTTCCAATGTACGCCTTTGTAAAAATAGCCGGACGACAATATCGCATTACTCCTAACCAGACGCTGAAGGTTGATCGGCTCAATGCCGAACCCGGCGGCACTGTCGTTATAAAAGACGTAATGATGATCGCAGACGGCACAAACTTCGAGATTGGCAGACCGAATCTCCCGTATTCCGTAACACTTGAGCTTCTATCTCAAGGTCGTGGACGTAAAGGGATCACCTACAAAATTACACGTCGTGGCGGCCATCGCGTCAAGCATGGCTGGCGGCATCATTTCTCGATGGTGCGTGTGACCTCAATTGAGAAGGGAGCTTAGAGATGGCTCATAAGAAAGGCGGCGGTTCGTCCCGCAACGGCAGGGACTCTAATCCGCAGATGCTTGGCGTCAAACGCGCTGGCGGCCAGCGAGTAAAGACCGGTGAAATTATCCTTCGTCAACGTGGCACTCATTTCCACCCGGGACTTGGCGTCGGGATCGGCAAGGATGATACCATCTTTGCCAAAATGAACGGTAAAGTTTTATTCAAATCTTTCCGTGGACGTAAAGCTGTCAATGTCGTAGCCGAGTCAGAAGGTATTTAAATACCTTTCGAATTCGCTTTGCCATTTATCGTTTAGCAGTGGGCGTCGAACTCGGGTGTTTGACGCCCGCTTCTGTTGTTATCTAACCGATCCCGCCTTTGTGGGAAAGGTGTTATAATTTAAAAATAAAATTCAAGGAGCAGAAATGAAACATTTCGCGGTTCTTTTCATTGTTCTATTGATGACAGGTGCATCTTACGGGCAGGTTCAAAACGGCGGATTTGAAGAATGGACTGACGGAAATCCGGATGGCTGGTTGACGTACAATATCCCGGGATTCCTCACGTTGGTTGAACGATCTAATTCGCATTATGAGGGAAATTTCTCTGCTCGCATGTTGACAACTCCTCAGGTTCCGGGCAGTATTTTGATGCAGAATTTAGGAGCTATGCGCGCTGAAGATCAAGTTGCAGTTTCATTTTATTATTCAGCCCTTTCCGCTGGAGGACTTGGCGGGATCGCGGTTGTCGGATATGTCGAAGACCAAGCGGTTGATGGAACCGAAGGGTCGCTTGAACCGATGGGAAATGCCTGGATGCAGTATTCGAACCATTGGAGTCCCCAAGTCCACGAGTTTGATTCTCTTGTTGTCACAATCATTTTATCAGACACATCAGCTCAACCAAGCGCAAAATCAGTGCTCCTCGACAATTTCGCCACTTCGGGTTTAACCCCGTTATCGGTTGAGTCTTCTGATGAGATATTGCCCCTATCCCATTCATTAGTCTCGATCTACCCCAATCCGTTTAATGGGAATGCTACCATCCGCTTCGACACCAACAGCCGCAATGCGAGACTATCGTTGATCGATCCGATGGGTCGGTTGGTGGGAGTCCTTCCTGTTGCGTCTTCTGGGCAGGTTTCGTGGAACCAGATTGCTGGGAGTTCTCTTCCTGCGGGACGTTATCAGATCATGCTGAACGCCGATGGCAAGAGTTCAGCCTTACCAGCGGTTTATTTAAAGTAGGTGAGTGCAATAGGCTCAAGCCGCAGAGTCTGCACGATGATACGATATTCGATGTCGCAAGGTGTCTCACCCTGCGACAATTAATTGTGAAATAGCAACTTTTCCGCAGGGTGAGGACACCCTGCGGCAGGGAATCCGCATTCTCTGCCAAATACGCCTCTACCAAGGACGGGATCGAATTACATTCGATCCCGTCTTCTTTTTGTCTGCATTTTTCTTCACAAAGAGTAAACTCTCTTGCTCTTTTTTCCACAAAGTATTGGAACATACTCTATCTGGTCTTATCTTCTAATGTCAATATGAGTGGAAAAGAGGCAACCCTGAAAAGGTATGTCTTAAGCACTCAACACATCAGAATATAGAACCATTATCAAATCACACATTCAGGAGATCGACAAATGGCACGTAAGAAAATCGCACTCATCGGCGGTGGTCAAATTGGTGGAATTCTCGCTTTGCTTGCCGCACAAAAAGAACTTGGTGATGTCGTCATGCTTGACATCCCTGAAAAAGAAGGCATGTGTAAGGGTAAAATGCTCGACATTGCTGAGTCCGCAGGCGTGCTGGGCTTCGATGTTAAGATTACCGGCACCTCAAACTACGACGACATCGCCGGAGCCGATGTAGTTATCGTCACTGCGGGTCTGCCCCGCAAGCCCGGCATGACCCGCGATGATCTGCTCGACATCAACGTCAAGATCATCAGCGATGTTGCCAGGAATGTCAAGAAACAAGCCCCACGTGCATTCTGCATCATTGTCACCAACCCGCTCGACTCGATGGTCTATGCTTTTCAGAAAGTGACAGGGTTTCCCAAGAACCGCGTTTGTGGTATGGCGGGAGTGCTTGACACCAGCCGTCTTCAAGCATTCATAGCGATGGAGTTGAAGGTTTCGGTGAAAGATGTTTCTGCGGTGGTTCTGGGCGGTCATGGCCCGACGATGGTTCCGTTGACCCGCATCTGCACGGTCGGCGGTGTGCCTCTCACACAGTTGATGTCGGAGACTAAAATCGAGAAAATCGCCGCCCGCACCCGCGAAGCCGGTACGGAGATCGTCAACTTACTCGGCAACGGATCGGCGTTTGTCTCGCCAGCGGCTTCAGCGATAGCTATGGCTGAATCGTATCTCTTCGATCAAAAGCGCGTACTGCCTGCCGCCGTTCTTCTTGAAGGAGAGTACGGAATCAAAGGTTACTTCATTGGCGTACCAGTAGTTATCGGTGCGAAGGGCGTAGAAAAGGTCGTCAAGGTTAAGCTTACCAGAGATGAGCAAACTGCTCTAACGAAATCACTCGACGCTGTCAAAGGCGCAGTGATCGACGTCGATAAGCGAATCTGATACTATTAGGGTGCCGCTCTTGGAGGGCGGACTTTCAGAGTTCGTTGAAGTATTCGATAGAATGCCGAGAGTGTCCAGGCGGACGCCCTCGTCCGCCGAGCATTCAAGCACAAAACAAGCGCGGACGAGGGCGTCCGCGTGGACAAGTCGATACAAATTGAGAATATTTCAATGAACTCTTTCAGTCCGCCCTCTACCAGATTCAAGCATCAACACCAGCGGACAGAAGTGTCCGCCCGCTATGGGTGAGAATCGTGACAGGTCAGTACTATCGAACCATTGAGGTAATCCATGAATCCACGAATAAAATCTGTTACTCCAATGGAGGAGTATATCCTGCATTTAAGGTTTACTAACGGTGAAACCGGTCGTTTTGATTGCTCTGTTTATTTGAATATTGGTGTTTTTAAGGAATTGCGCGATGTGAATTACTTCAGGAGGGTACGTGTTTTTAACGGAACTATCGTTTGGCCAAACGAACAAGATTTCTGCCCCGATACACTTTATGAAGAATCAGAAAAAATTACTTAATTCGATTGATTACCCATCTCTGTTTCATTATTTCGATGGGATATACCATCCACTGAATTGCCATCCTATCAGGACATCTAAATGAATAACAAAATTATCCCTTCCTCTGCTATCACCGACGCCGTACGCAAAATGGCTATCGATGCTAATTACTACCTCGGCCAGGACGTTCTCGAATCCTTCAAAAAAGCCCGCCTCGTCGAAGCCTCGCCGACTGGTCAAGCGCTTCTCGATCAAATAATCTTGAATGCTGAAATCTCCGCCACGGATCAGGTTCCGCTCTGTCAAGATTGTGGCTTTTCGATCATTTTTGCCGACGTCGGCGATAGGGTTGTCGTTGATGGCAATTTGAAGGAAGCAATTACCGAGGGTGTGAGGCAGGGTTATAATGAAGGTTACATGCGCAAGTCGATCGTGCGCGATCCTTTGAAACGTGACAATACCGGCGACAATACTCCGCCTGTGGTCTGGATCGACATCGTGCCGGGCGACAAGCTGACTCTGCACTTCGAGCCGAAGGGTGGCGGATCGGAGAACATGTCGGAGATAAAGATGTTGAAGCCTTCCGACGGAAGGCAGGGGGTGGTTGACTTTGTAGTGGACAGGGTAAGGCGTTCCGGGTCAAATCCCTGTCCGCCGATGATTGTTGGGGTTGGAATCGGAGGGACATACGACAAGTGCGCACAGATTTCTAAACGAGCGCTTCTTCGTGAGATCGGACAACGTAATCCTGATCCTTTTTACGCCGCGATGGAAGTAGAGTTGCTGGAAAAGGTAAACAAGCTCGGCATTGGGCCGCAGGGGTTGGGTGGAACGACAACAGCGCTTGAGGTCTTTATCGAGACGCATCCCTGTCATATCGCATCCTTACCTTGCGCTGTGAACATTCAATGCCACTCCGCGAGACATAAAACGACCGTGCTCTGATATCGGAAAAGTATTCAATTTGTAGAACTTCGGAATGAGCAGGAATTAGAGTGGGTTTAATTACTCTAATTTCCTAAAACTCGATTTACCGATAAATATATTCGATGAGCACTTTTCCTACTTGGCCAAGGCTTGCCGCTGAGCACTTATCCGGCGTATCATCCAAAGTGTGCCAATATGGGTAATCGAAATCGATAATGTCAACTGAAGAGATACCAGCTTTTAGCAACGGGACATGGTCGTCTTCTATGGCTGGACCTTGCCGATCGACAAAAGTTGTTGCCCCGATTTCTGACGCGATTTCCCAAAGCGCTCGTTGCAAGGTAGGCGCTCGTTTACCAGAATACCATTCGATGGGCAATTCGAGATCGGCGTCGCCAACCATGTCGAGGAGAATTGCTTCGCTCGGCAGTTCAGGTACGGGGTGTAGCGCCCAATAGCGTGCGCCCTGGGCATACTCCTCCGGGTGAGTTTCTCGTCCGAGATCTTCCCCATCGAAGAGAACGATTAAAATTGCTTTGTCAGGCGGATTTTCAGATACGACTCGAGCGATCTCCAGCAGAACAGCGACGCCGGAGGCTCCGTCATTTGCGCCGGGAATAGGTTGGTTGGTTTTTAGCGGGTCAGGGTCACGATCGGCGACGGGCCGACTATCCCAATGGGCGCAGAGCATCAGTGGTTGTTTTTCTTGATCTCCAAAACGGGCTACGATATTGGTAAGCTGTCGCTTCTGCCCGGCATGTGGATCATAACCGATAAATGTCTGTAAGATTATTTCCCCACCCTTCGACTTCAACTGCTCGCTCAACCATTTTCCACACATAGTATGACCTTCGCTACCTGGATTACGAGGGCCGAAGGCGCATTGAGCTCGAAGTAAGGAATAAGCACGGTCGGAATCGAAAGAAGGCGCTTGAGGGTAGGCGCTTGAATTGAAGAATAAGATAATCGAAACCAAAACGAAGCTCAGGCGGGTAGTTGAAAATTTATCAACTAACAGCGCCGCTGATTTGGCCAAAGAAAACAATCTCAGCGAGTTCCTGGTGGAACTTGGGCAGTGGGTAGCGAATCAAGTTTCTGCCGGGCGGCGCGACCATAATTGGATGTTTCGCCGGTCTCCTCGATAATCTTTTGATACATTCTGGAAGAACCTTCGATATCCCCAAGTTTTTCGTAACAGAATCCTGCCTGATAAATTGCCGTTACTCCCCAATCAAGTTTAGTCTTGCGACCAAGTACTTTCACCTTCAAGAATTCAAGAATCGCCGTACGGTAGTCGCCTTTGCCAAGGCTTGCTTCACCAAGGTAATATTGTATTTCGGCTTCTCGCTCGGCATCACTGAAGGGAAGGAGCGGGCGGTATTGGCGGATGGCTTCATCCCATTCTTTCAGCTCAATATAGTACTGCGCTATATCCATCTTTCGGTCAAGTGCATCTGGGGCTTCCGGGAAGCGAAGCAGATAATCCCTGTTGAGTCTGATTGCGGCGTCAAAAAAGCGGAGGTTTCTATAAACGGAAGAGAGCGCTTCGAACGAAGACTGCCAAAGTCTCGCTTCATTACGTGAGTCCCAGACTTTTTTCAAAGATACAACTGCTTCTGAGTATCTTTCGAGCTGATATTGCGCCAAGCCAAGGCTTAAACAGCCGTCCAGCGCGAGCGAACTGTCGGCATAGTCAGTGATGAACCGATCGAGCGCCTTGACCGCTTCTTCGTACTTGCCTTCCTTAATAAGTGATTGACCGTTGGCGTAAGACGCATCATCAGCCCATTTCGTCCGCGAAAATTTATCTCGAATAAGATCATAGTTCTCGCGCGCTTCGGCAAACTTCTTGGAACGGTCGAGTGAGAAACCTTTCTCAAGATAGAAAAGGGCTTTGGCTTGATCGAGATCGGGGCGATCCTTGTACCGTTTATATAATTCATTAGCTGATTTTTTTGCATTTTCAATTAGATCGAGTCGGTATTGGCAGAGTATCTGGTTGACGGCATACGTATAAAGACTATCGGCATTATCAGATTGCGTAGCCAGAGTTGCATAAGCATTCTCAGCTTCACGATAGTCTCCCAATTCCATCAATAATGTAGGTTTAAACCATGTACTTTTTAGTGTTGCAGGTGAATCCCCATGCCTGAGATTGAGGCTGTCCAACAATAACAAAGCGCCCTGCGGATTTTGCCTACCTGCTTCGACCATAGCAAGTTCTAACAACGCCGTCGGTGCATTTTCGCCTTCTGGAGCACTATTCAGCACTATGGCAAGTTCTTCAGCGGCCTGAGTAAACTGGCTGGCTCGCCTGAAGGCAATGGCTCTCTCCATTCGAATTTCAATTGGTGGCAACTCCAGCACATCTAACTCGGGTCGCCCCCAACCGGAAGCGGCATCTGCCTTCTGTCGAGCGGTTAGCGCGTCTATCGGACGATTTAACGCATCGAGAAGATCAGCTTCAAGAAGACTGATTTTACTCTCATCGACACGATAAGGGTACAGTTCACGATATCGAGCCAAATATTCCAGTCGTTTTGCGGTTGCGACTTTCTTTGAAGAAGCGAGTAACAACGACAATTTCGCCCCATCACCTGTTAGTGGATAGTTTATTACCACACTTTCAGCAGTGTCAAGGGCGGAATATTCATCTCCGATTGAGCTTAATGCTTCGACTTCCCAAGACTTAAGTCGAGCTTGTGTCTTAGGATTAGTTGCTCGTTTCAAGCCACGTTCGGCAATTGCAATAAACGAAACGATGTTTTTCGACTCGATCCTTCCCGAAGCGAGCGTTGATTCTAAATAAATTGCTGTGGTTGCGGCAGGAAGTGAGTCTTCACCAAATTTTGAAATGATTTCTTCACAACGATTGGCGATAATCGGGGGAGATGCCTGACCCGACCGTGCCAGCGAGGCGTCGAACTCAATCAATCGGATTGATAGCTCAAGTGTCTGGCGACCATAGGGGTCCAGCCTTTTCAAAGCCGTTAGACGATTATGAGCGGAATCCGAGTACATCGTCCAACTGAAGGAGTCTTTCTCTCGGCGAGCGGCCTCGGCAAGAAGTTGGTACGCAACTCCGCTTCGTCTCAGTGCGTAGAGCCTGTCCTCGGTGGTTGCAAGAATGTCATCGAGCACACGGTCGTATTGATCCGCCGCCTTTACCGGATCTTTAAATTCATCGAAGTAAAAATCGCCCCAGTCAAGCGCCCAGCGAACTGGATTGGTCCTGTTTTGTGGCAGACTGGAAAGTTCAGCCATTCTTTCGATTAATCTTTCACCGCGTATATGGAAATTCCGGATAAACTCTATACCTGACTCAGCAGAATCGCAATACAATGAAGCAGGGCATCCCTTGAGGAGAACTTCGTACCGATTTAATGCTCCCTGATGATCGCCTTTTCTTACCGCCGCACGAGCCGCCAGAAACAGAGCGTCGTCAAGAAAGGGACTGGTGGGATTTTCACGAAGTATCGAGTCAGCGGCTGACGAGACTCCATCCAATCTCGCTTCTGCACGGGCACGAGCGAGTTCGAGAAACGCTCTTCCAGTAGAATCATTGAAATTGGGATCTTCGATCAACCTTACCCAAAGTGCCGCGGCGCGGTCCGGTTGGCCAAGATCATACGATATTATCGCCGCACGAATTTTGGCGCTGACTCCAATCGAACCGGGCGCTCCGGCAAGTTTAATGTAGCGGTCAAGGGCGCTTTTGCGTCGGCCAAGCAACTCAGTAGTCCACGCGGCCTTGAGCATAGCTTCATGAGAACCCGCCGCCGCAGTATCGTAAAAAGCAAGCGCGTCTTCGTAATTGGTGCGTAAATATTCAGCATCGCCGCAAACAACTAAAGCTTTTAGTCGGAATTCGGATATGCTTGAGGCGAGAAGCGGGGCGACAATTCGCCGGGCTTCATCTTGGGAACCGCGAAGATTCTCGATCCCCGCCAATTCGAGTCTTGCCTTTGCCGCAGGAATTAAAGATGGAAATCGGTCAATGCAGGTTTGATAGGCTTCCATCGCAGAGGATAAATCGAAACGGCGCTTGTAAAGCCGTCCGAGGTTAACCCAAGCTTCTGCCGCAAGGCTGTCCATTCCGGCGCGTGTTGCAACCCAGTTCAGATATTGAATAGCGGCACGATAGTCACCCTGTTCGATGAGCCTGTTGGCAAGTTCCAATCGGGATATAGACGAAAAAGGAGAATCGGGATACTTCTCAATAAGTTGGTTAGTTAAATCATCAGCGTGAAGTGTGTCGCCGGCAAGAGTAAAAAGTGATGCGGCTTTGCCCATCGCACGCGGCGCGAGGTTTGACCCGGAGTAAAATCCCTGTACACGCTCGAATGCTTGAGCGGCTTCGCGGTTACGGCCCGCAGATTCAAGTGATTCGCCAACTTTAAAAAGTGCTTCCGGGGCGTGAGGGGATTCTGGATAAACGATAACAGTGCGCAGAAAAGCGGCGCGAGCTCGATCCGGGTCGCCCGATCTGAGATAGGCTTCACCCAGCATAAACTGTGCTTCGTCTGCGTCAGTGAGAGAAGGGAAGTCGCGCAGACAACGTTCCAGTTGATCTGCCGCTAAGTCGTAGTAACGTTCTTCGAAAAGTTTTCGCGCGTATAGATAGTCGTCCGTGCCGGGGTTTTCAGAAGCTATAAGTCCTTGACATACAAGGAGTAATAACACTGAAGAAAGCATCGGTACGCTATGTCGTGCGATTTTGATATTCAATGAAGTAGATTTATAATATTAAGATGATCAGCGAATCGTAAGTTAAGAAATTTACAATCACTTTACAATAGGTTATGACTGAAATAAAATTGTTTCGACTCAAATCTGATTATGGAAATGGCGAATTACGGCAGTTGACCAATTAGGGTTTACTGAAAAAGTCCCTGTTTGAGCCAAGATTCAAACCATCCGATGGACTGTGTAACTTGGCGGAAACAGAAAGTCCTGCAAAGTCCAGGCGGACGCCCTCGTCCGCCCATTCACTGTGTTTGATCTATTTATTCACCGGCGTAATTATTTTGATCGGGCGATTTAAATCGCCCGTACTGGGCACATTCGGACTTTTTCAGCACCCCCAAATCATCCCGCCTTTTCTAACCTTGCATATCGTAGTACCAGCGTCTTTTTTCCAACATCATCAAAATCGACGTCGAGGCGGCTGTCAGGACCCTGACGGCGAAAATCGAAGATAACTCCCAGACCAAAGGTTGGGTGTCTAACCAGAAGTCCCTTGTGAATTTCATCAGCGTCAAGTCCGGATCCAGTACCGCTTGATGGTGTGGAAATCGATGGAACCTGCCCCAATGGACGAATACTCCTGACCGGTGAAACAGCACTGGTGGTACGCTTTACTCCAGTAAGCAGTTCCGGTGGTATCTCACGCAGGAATCGCGATGGACCCATCCAGACGCGAGTTCCATATCGAACTCGCTCAACGGCATATCCGACAACAAGTCGATCTTTGGCTCGAGTGACTGCCACGAAAAAAAGCCTCCGTTCTTCTTCCACCTCTGTTGGTGAACCATCGGGTGAAAAAAATGGAAGCAAACCCTCCTCAAGACCTCCAAGAAGTACTACGGGGAACTCCAGTCCTTTTGAAGTGTGGATCGTCATCAAGTTGACCCGATCCTGAGATTCATCGTACTTATCGACATCGGTAACCAGTGACACTTCTTCAAGAAAATCAGCGATTCCTTTATCGGTGTGATTTTCAGTGAATCTCGATACGTCCGCGACAAAGTTCTCTACATTCTCCACCTTTGAGTCAGCCCTTGAGGGATCGTCTTTCTCCTCCTCGCGAAGCCTCTCGCGGAGACCTGTCGTGACGATGATGAGCTTGACCAGTTCTGGGAAAGGAATTGACGTCATGGCTTGAAGGAATCCATTCCACATATCGAGAAATTGCTGAAGCGCTTTCTTTGACCGGGGCGTCAATTTTTCGTTCAGGGCGGTTTTCTCGACGATTGATAGCAGTGAACTATCCTCGTGACGAGCTCGGACATGCATCTCTGCCAGAAGAGTATCTCCGATTCCACGCGGAGGATAATTTATTATTCTTTCAAGACTAACATCATCAGCGGGATTGACAAGGACTCGCAAATAGGCGAGGATGTCTTTTATTTCTTTCCGTTCGTAAAAGCGCAAACCGCCCACGACTTGATAGGGAAGAACCGCTCCACGCAGGGCTCGCTCAAAAGGCAGACTCTGTGCGTTCGTCCTGTACAAAATCGCAAAGTCTTTCAAGGATCGCCCCTTGGAGGCTACCTCGTGCTGAATATATGCAATAAATCTTAGCGCTTCTTCATCATCGGAGCGTGCTTCGATCAGCAACGCCGGTTCCCCATCTTTTCTGGCTGTCCATAGCTTTTTCTCATGGCGTTGTGGATTATTCTTGATGACTGCCCAGGCGAGGTCAAGGATATATTTGTGTGATCTGTAGTTCTGTTCCAATCTGATGATCTTGCTCTCGTTCCAGTCGCGTTTAAATTCGAGTATGTTCGCGACGGTAGCCCCGCGAAAAGCGTAGATCGCCTGATCATCATCCCCTACTACACAGAGATTACGATGAACAGCGGCGATTGCCTTGATAAGATTATATTGAGCCGGGTTGGTGTCCTGAAACTCATCCACCATCACATAACGAAATCGATGTTGAAGCCGTGTGAGAAACTCCGGGTACTTTCGAAAAGCTTCAAGAGGCCTTATCAGAAGATCATCAAAATCGAGACCGGACATTTTTCGCAGACGATTTTCGTAGTGTCGATAGGCGTCGGCGGCGATCAGTTCGAGAGGTCGTTGGGCAATTGCAGAGAATTGGTCGGGAGAAAGCGCTTCGTTTTTTGCACGTTCGATGAGCCAGGTGATTTCGCGAGCTGAATCAACACCCGATCCCATCTCCTTCAGAATAGCTTTGATCATTTTGCGTCGATCATCAGCGTCCACGATTGTAAATCGAGGATCGACGCCTATATTCAATCCCTCTTGGCGCATGATCCGGGAAAAGATTGAATGAAAGGTACCCGCCTGAAGAAGGTCACCGCCTTGTCCGATCATTTCGCTGGCACGCCCACGTAACTCGCCCGCCGATTTATTTGTAAAGGTAAGAGCAAGGATTTGATAGGGTTTGGCAAGTCCTTTTTCGACAAGGTACGCCGCCCGATAAGCAAGCACTCTTGTTTTACCGGAACCAGCTCCGGCAATGATCAACAGCGGTCCATCAGTGTGGAGTACAGCTTCTCGTTGCGGGCTATTTAATTCGGCTTCGAAGCGTTGAGGAATAGAATTATTTGAGGTCAGTTGTTGAGTTTCCGTGGTGAGAAAATTTGAAATAGGAGGACGGATCTCCGAATCCGTCTATTTGAAATAGGAGGACGGATCTCCGAATCCGTCTATTTGATTTAGGAGGACGGATCTCCGTATCCGTCCTCCAGTAGCATAGCGGTTCAATTTCGCTACCCTTCAACTTGTTGCTTCTCGCGGTCAAGCTCTCGACGAAGCTTGTCTAATTTCTGCTTCGAAGCGAGGTGGCCTGAGTATTCTTTGTTGAAGGCATGATACCCGTCCCCTTGGGCGACAAAGTAAAGATAGTCAACGTCAGCGGGATTAATTGCCGCTCGAATAGCTCGAATACCTGGATTGTTTATCGGTCCGGGAGGTAATCCTAGGTGACGATAAGTATTATATGGACTATCCCGCAAAAGGTCGCTTCGCCTGAGTCGGCGTGGACCGTCTTTTAGGATGTATTGGATCGTGGGATCGGCTTCTAAAGCCATTCTTTTTCGTAAACGGTTATGATAAACGGCAGAAACAAGAGGGGCTTCAGATGGAACCTGCACTTCACCTTCGATAATCGACGCCAAGGTGACAACTTCGTGTAAAGCCATCCCTTTCGAACGCATTCTTAACAAAAGCGAGTCATCTACTACATCAAAAAAACGTTCCACCATTTTCTCGATAGCTGAGTTAGCCGGAGTGTTCAGGTAGAAATTGTAGGTGTCGGGGAAAAGATATCCCTCCAACCGGTCTGCTGGAGCGCCAAGTGAAATCGCAAAATCTGGATCCTCACATAAAGCAACAAACTCCGCCGGATCGATCCCTAACTCCTTGTGATATATTTTAGCTATATCTCTGACCTGCAATCCTTCTGGGATAGTAATATTCATGGTTCTAATCATCGGAGTCAAAAGCAGTCGAAGAACACGGGTATTGGTCGTGCCTCGCTCAATCAGAAAAGTGCCGGGCTGTAGCTTTCGGTCAACACCCATTATCCGTGCGGCTAATTTGAAGGCCATCGGGTGGTTGATCAAACTTCTTTCATTTAACAGACTTGCGACTTGCCCAAGGGTCATTCCCTGCTCGATGGTAATAATTTCTTCTCCGCCTCCGACATCCGGGGCCGGGGAATTCAATACCCAGGAAATAACAAGAAGAAGAAGTCCCAATAACGCGCCAGCAATCACGGCAGTAAATAATGTCCGATGGATGCGGTCTGTCGCCTTCGGTCGAGGCTTTTTGTTCTTTGCCGATGATGTCTGAAATTGAGGTGAATAACTCATAACTCAAAAGGTAATACGAAAATGTCCTCTAAGTCAATCGACTTTAGTCAGGTCTGCTTGATATAATTCAACCAAAAGTATTTCTTTGACGAATTACAACGTGCAGGGAGATTCTGGAATATATAATTGACAATCGCTTCATTAAGAGCGCTTATTGATTTCGTTCGATTACAAGATCGAATTTTTCACTCATTTTCAAGGATGATAAAGCATCGGATCCGCAACTTTAATACCCTATCAAGGCGAGATTGCCGCGTTGTTGACAGCTTTATGCTGGTCATGGACGGCCGTTTTTTTCACGCTTGCCGGCAAGAGAATAGGATTAAACAACGTAAATCTGCTAAGGCTATCAGGCGCTGTTCTCCTGTTGTTTTCCGCGGCGCGGTTTATATTGTCAGGGCCTGTCGCAAGTTGGTATGAAGGCGGAAACATCATTTTCATTGTACTTTCCGGCGTGATAGGACTCGCAGTGGGGGATAATGCGCTATTTGCCGCGATGATTCGTTTTGGACCTCGTCGGGCAACGCTGATAATGGCTTGTGTTCCAATCATCACTTCTTTTTTGGCCTTTCTGATATTGGGAGAACGTCTTGCCTTTATCGCTTGGGTAGGCATCATTATCACCGTAACGGGCGTTGGCTGGGTTGTCCTTGAGCGATCTGCGAACGACACCTCAACCGGATCAGAACGACGGGAAGAAATCCGAAAGGGAATCCTGCTCGGTCTTCTGGCCGCGTTTTGCCAGGCGGTCGGCCTTATTCTTGCCAAATCCGGAATGGGTGATACAGTAACTCCAATAGCGGCAACACTATTGCGAATGGTCTCTGGTTGGATTGGAATTGCACTATTGGTAACAGTAAAACGGGAATGGAAGAATTTGATTGGTGCATTCGACGATGGAAAAGCGATCGCCTTAACCGGAGCCGGGACTATTGTCGGACCTTTTCTAGGAGTCTGGTTGTCGCTTGTCTCCGTCCGTTACACCGAGACCGGCGTCGCGGCGACATTGATGGGATTGACGCCTCTCATCGTAATTCCATGGGCGCATTTGATTTTTAAGGAGAAAATCTCGGCGCGAGTCTGGATCGGGACATGCGTCGCAGTTGTTGGAACGGCATTGATTTTTAAACGCTGAGGCAAGTAACCATTCGCAAGACTGTAAGAGAATTCACAAATTGTAAAACAGCTAACCACAATTCGGTCAAATTAATCTGATTTGGCGTAATAATTGCTCCATTCCGCGAGTCTGAGCGCGTTCCGTACTCGCAAACTGCTGAGAGAGGGTTCCAACTGAGTCTATCTTCGCAGTAATTGTATCATTATCAACAATTGTCCTCTATCAAAAGTTCCAAACCTATCACTATGAATATTATTACTAATAAACAGCAACTTGCGCCTAACGTTTATCGCCTTGACGTTTTCGCGCCGCGCATTGCAGATATCCGTCAGCCCGGACAGTTCGTAATTGTCCGCAAAGGTCCTATCTCTGAGAGAATTCCCCTAACTATCGCCGATGGTGATAAGGCCAATGGCACGATTACACTGGTCATTCAGGCTGTTGGAAAATCTACGATTGAGCTCACCTCACTTAATGTCGGTGAATCGATTCAGGATGTTGCTGGTCCTCTCGGAAAACCAACCGAATTGATTGAGTCGGGTTGCGCCGTCTGCGTCGGTGGTGGCGTTGGAACAGCAGTTGTCCACCCTATCGCTCAGGGTCTGTGTGCCAAGGGCGTGGAAGTCATCAACATCATCGGTGGTCGCTCAAAAGAGTGGGTCATCTTCGAGGAAGAGCTAAAGAACCTCGGCAAGACTTTCGTATGTACCGATGACGGAAGTTACGGAGTCAAAGGTTTTGTTACAACAGCGCTTAGGGAGGTTCTTGACAATGCGAAAATCGACGCCGTATATGCAGTAGGACCTGTCCCTATGATGATGAACGTGGCGAAGTTGACAGAACCCATGAAGGTTCACACAATTGTTTCACTGAATCCGGTTATGATCGACGGAACCGGTATGTGTGGAGGGTGCCGGGTGTCAGTAGGTGGTAAAACCATGTTCGCCTGCGTCGATGGACCGGAATTTGATGGACATAAGGTCGATTTTAATGAATTATCAGAACGACTCACTTCCTATCAAACCTATGAACGTGAGGCGTTACAACACTTTGAAAAAGGTTGTCTCGTCGGACTTGGCGCTGAACTTGTCACTACTGATTTCACAGAACATGCGTTGTTTTCTAATTGGGTTTCCGATGATGTTTTAACCTACGGAACCCCTGTCTCGAACAAAGAAAAGATGAAGATTGTTCGTCAAAAGATGCCCGAACAGGAATCGGAGTTGCGTCGAGCGAACTTTACTGAAGTTAATCTTGGTTTTGACGCCAGACTTGCTCTTCTCGAAGCACAACGTTGCATTCAATGCAAAGAGAAACAGTGCATTCCCGGCTGTCCCGTTTTTATTGATATTCCATTGTTCATCAAGCACATCACTGAAGGCGATCTTGAATCTGCCGCCAAAGTGCTCATGCGTGATAATTCACTGCCCGCTGTCACTGGCCGGGTCTGCCCTCAGGAGACGCAATGTGAAGCGCTCTGTATTCGCGGGATCAAGGGAGCCCCCGTAGCCATCGGTTACCTGGAACGTTATATAGCCGACTGGGCGAGAAGTCATGAAGAGTTGCTTGTCCCTAATACCCCTGTTTCGACAGGTAAGAAGGTCGCTATTGTTGGCTCAGGTCCCGCAGGATTAACAGCGGCTGGTGAACTCGTCAAGCTTGGGCACGACATTACCATCTACGAAGCGTTCCACAAACCGGGAGGCGTTTTAGTATATGGCATTCCAGAATTCAGGCTCCCGAAAGCCATCGTTCAGGACGAAGTTGATCGGCTAATCAGGCAGGGCGTAAAAATAGAATTCAATGCTGTTATCGGCAAGACCTATACACTGAACGAACTCATCGAGAAATTTGACGCGGTTTTTGTTGCAAACGGAGCCGGTTTGCCGGTTTTCATGGGAGTTGCTGGTGAAAATCTCAAAGGCGTTTACTCTGCCAACGAATACCTGACCCGTGTTAATCTTATGACGGCGTTCAGCTTCCCTGTAACCGATACACCGGTCTTGAAGGCTAATAACGTCGCCGTTGTCGGTGGGGGGAATGTTGCTATGGATGCGGTGCGGACTGCAAAAAGGCTCGGGGCAGAGAACTCAACCATTGTCTATCGACGTTCACGAGCAGAGATGCCAGCAAGAGTTGAAGAGGTCGATCACGCCGCCGAAGAAGGAATTCTCTTCGAGATGCTGGTCGCTCCGATTGAGGTGCTAAGTGACGACAAGGGTTGGGTGAGTGGCATGAAATGTCAGAGGATGGCGTTGGGTGAGCCTGATGCTTCGGGTCGCCGGAGACCGGTTCCAATAGAGGGTTCAGATTTTATCGTCCCTTGCGATATATTAATCGTTGCAGTCGGAACGCGCGCCAACCCGCTACTCACTTCGACTTGCCCTGATTTGAAGCTGAACAAGTGGGGGAACATCGTAGCTGATGATTTTGGAAGAACTTCCATTAAAGGCGTCTGGGCAGGAGGTGACATAACTCGCGGTGCGGCGACGGTCATTCTGGCGATGGGCGACGGGAAAAAATCAGCTGGTTCGATGCACAAGTATTTGACCGAGGGCGTTTGGGCGGAAGCTTAGGCAGGTTGAGAGTGAGAGAGTTGAGAGAAGAGAGAGACAGAGCCGCTCCAAGACGGGGCGGCTCTTTTTCTCTTGGAGGGCGGGTTAAAACCCCGCCCTTTCGGTGTCGCAGGGTGTCCATTTTGCCGCAGGGTGTCCGCACCCTGCGGCAATGTAGGGGCGCAAGGCCTTGCGCCCCTACCGGATCAAAACAACCTTCTTGGTCGAAACCTCTTGTCCGGTTTGGAGACGAACGAGATAGACTCCAGCAGGGAAAGGAGAGGCGTTCCAGGTGGCGCTACTCGTTTCTTCTGCCGACCCCCTGCGGTCGGCAGAGTTCCTTCCCGTCAACCACGGGGGGTTGACGGAAGAACCACCATCCACCAGCCTGACAACCTCCCGCCCGGAGACGTCGTAGATGGCAAGCCGCGTAGGACGGGCCGCCGAGCCCGTCGTGTACTTTATCGTCAGCATTGAATTGAACGGATTCGGCGAAACATCCAGTAGGGCAGGACGTCCCGGCCTGCCAGCCTCTTCATCCCCAACCCCTAACTCTCTTGCCACCACCTCCCACGTCACGGTATCCGCCTCAACCGAATCAGCCACAACGACCTGCACGAGGTGAGGCGGACAGCTGTCCGCCTCACCGAAGAACCGCCACTCCAGCGTCGTCTCACCCTCCCGCGCAACCTCCCCATCGACAAGCCACGCAATCGACCACCCGACTGAATCGGGATCATTTGGAAAAACCTCAAACCTCACGAGGCTGTCGGGCAAGACTTCAAGCGTAATGTCTTCCGGTGCAAAGCTCCAGATTGCTCCACTCACTGCTACATTCCAGACGACCGCGTCGCTCGATTGCTCGCGGTAAGCCAGTCCCTCGACAGCGAAGTTCCCCGATTGGAGGAAGGGGATGGTAGCTTGGGCGTCCTCGCCCGAGCGCTCCGGTTCTCCCTGATTATCAAGATTGGTCTTTGTCCAGAGGTACTGCATGTCGTCGTTACCGCCGACGGCGGCAACGGAATCGATGGCAAAGTCAACGGAGTTGCCACGGCGGATGGTGAGGTTGAGCGTGTCGGGGGTGAAGGATTGGATGTAGAGGTCAGTGACGGTGACGTGCCATTCCGCCAGATCGGAGCCGGAACTATCAAACACAGAGCATTTGACCGTATCCAACCCCAACTCATCAAAATCGAGAGTAGTGTGATCATTTTCGACCCCAAGATCATCACGATTATGGCTCCAACGAAACCATAATGAATCATCCTGAATATCTTCAGCGACAATTGCAAAATCTATTGAGTCACCGAGAAGTACTTTCAATTCAGATTGGGAAGGAGTCCAATCAATAATGACCGGAGGGCTGACATCGGGCTGGACTTTCATTAAGCATCCTTGACTGCCATTAAAATCGCCAACTACATAAGCAGCACCATCAACATTCGTCACTATAGACTGCCAGCCGTTACCCCTGATATCATCATCATAGCGCCTCCACATTTCATTCCCTCCACGGTCGATGCGGAGCAATCGGTGTCCAGAGGAGGCAATACAGAGAATGAAGCCTTCATCGGGCATCCGAGCAACGCCGTAGGCAATACCAGAAATATCGTACACTCGTCTCCATCTCAGATTCCCATTTTCAGCAAGCCTCATTGCCAAAACATTGCCAGCGTCAGATCCTGAGGCTAAAAAACCAGCAGGACAGGACACTAACGAGTAGAGAACTCCCTGTCCATGGCGTTGCATATCAATAAGCCCCCCATCCTCATCAAGACGACAGATAAGTGTCTGAGCCTGCCCCAATCCCACCAGAATAATTCCATCTTCAGTCTCGCGTAAGCCTTTAAAATAGGTCTCATTCTCAAACAGTTTAGTCCATATCGTATCTCCATCGACGTCGCACTTGACCACGAATGCTCCTGAGGCTTGGCCGATTCGACCGATTCCGCAAGCGATGAAATTACCCGCTTTCTCTTCAATCACTGCATAACACATTCCTATAGCATATTCTCGCCACCATATCAGCTCCCCCTCCTCGTCAGTTCGAATTAGACCAAATCGTGCCGGAGTTAGGTCGCGGCTCCTCAAACTTCCACCGATAAGATATCCTCCCGCGACATCCTGTATTATAGTTTTACCTTCACAAATCGGATTTTCGAAAGCCCGAGGATGTGAGCTCTGATGAATCACCCCACCGTCGCGATTTGTCACCAGTAGCCAGCAATAGCGCTCATCTCCGCTGACCGAGCCGGTCATTGCAAAACCTCCCTCTTCTGTGGCAAATACATCATACAGAACGCCACCTCTGTCGAGGGGGCCATTGTAGGTGCGAAGCCACTCGATTCTTGGTTGAGCAAAGGAAGGCTCAAAGAAAACGAATGGCAAAAAGAGTAAAATAATAATTTTAAATCTCAAGAAATTGAATGTCGAAATGAGGCTGTTAAGAATAATGGCGGGGAAACTTGCGCCTCCCCGCCAAACTTTCTTTAATCCGCCTTGGTCAAGGGCGATTGTCATCAATTATCCAATTAAACAGGTAAGTCAGTGATGACTTGTGAGCCGTTGGGTTTGGATCCAAATATGGAAAATCAAAATCATCGTCCGGATCAATTTCGACCGTCCACGAATCATATTCTGGCGCATCAAGGAATGTTTCGCCCTCATAGACTCCTGGATCGGTTTCTACAGGCACCACATCATCTACTTCCTGATTATTGAAGTAAAAGTGGAAGTGAATAGTTTGATCAAGACCCTCAACCGGATAAGGGTCAATAAGGTCCTTTACGACGACTGTGTGGGTGATTTGAGCTACGGCTTCTCCTGATGGTAGTAGCGTTCCATCCACAATCATAATAACCGCAATCAGCCCGATTAGGGCTCTGAAACGTAATTTGTTTGACATTTCGTTCTCCCAATTGCTAACATCTTGGCTCCGCAAACCAACGCGCTCCAATGGAAGACGGTCGGCTTCAGACGAGCCGACTCTAATATGTGCAAAAAAAAAAATCACTTGTCAAGTCTTTTTGGTCGAATCGGGAGTTTATTTTGGGGCGAAATAAAAATATTTGGCGACAGAGAAGACGTCTGCCACCATACGCGAGTAAGCATGCGCGCTCCGGTTTCAGCCCTTCCGACATCTCCTCAGTGACCAAAGTCACAAATACTTCCTCAAATCGCTTGATTTACGCGGTATTTTTGTTTACATACATTATTCACGGCGAATCTCGCCGTTTGGAATTAATTCTCCTCTTCAACCACGAGCCACGCCATGCATTGTCCGAACTGTAAGGGATCGATTTCCGCCTATAACTTCTTCCGCGAGAAAACCTGCCCCGCTTGCGGAGAGGCGCTTAAAAAAGTGCCGACTTGGGATCAGGTCCGCGACACGACGATCTTGTTCGCCGAAGACAAGGGCTACATTTTCTGGTCGTTGGTATATATGCTAACCGTTGTGATTGTAGCATTTTTCGAACAGATTTTCGGCACCGGGCGGCTGTTCGACTACATCGGTGATCATCAATTTCGTTTCTTGTTTTTTTCCTGGTTCGGCGGGCAGATAATCGAGTACATCGCCAAGGCAAACGTCGAAGCTACAGCCGCGCGCAATAAATTCATCTTCAAATTGCCGGCCTACTTGCGCAACTTCCGTAAATTCACTAACATAATGGTCTTCTTGGGGATGGGGTTGACTGTTTATTGGCAAATAAGCTACCCGAATATAATCGAGTGGATGCCGTCACTGACGATTATCGTGGGGGTGATGGTTGGTTTGGCGTGGTCGATTATGGGGATATTTTTGACCGAAGATCACCTGAACGATAAACGAATCCGCTACTACATGGAAGAGATGCGGATCGGTAGAGTCAAGTATTTCAACAGGATCGGCGCGATTTTCATTGGAACGATCTTCCTCTGCGGGATTTTGTTCTATAAGTTGGTCACAACGTCGGGTTTGTGGTTCTACATCTACAATTCGCGGATTGTTTATGATACTATGACGTTCTTTACGCAGTACTTCGGCTGGGTGAAGAAGTTTGCGAGGTAGGAGGGGTCAAAAATCGATCACTGAGTCACAGAAGGCTGAAAAGACTTATCGGATAGGGGCTACGGGCGTGATCGATCTGTGATTTTCTTGTGCGACAGGGTGTCCGCACCCTGTCGCGTAGGGGCCGGTTTACCGAGCCCGTCTTTGCTCGCCCTTCAAATAATAAAGGAATTTTGATAAAAGAGAACGAACATAGCGAACTCACAGTAATCGATTTGTTTGCTGGCTGTGGCGGCTTGAGTACCGGTCTTCACCAATCTGGGTGGAGAGGGCTTTTTGCTGTTGAACGCAGCCAATCGGCGTTTTTGACGCTTCGAACAAACCTGATCGATAAGCACACTCATTACGAGTGGCCAGATTGGTTATCCGTCACAAATTGGGATATACAGGATTTGCTCATCGAGAAGGTTGATGAACTAAAGGGGCTTTGTGGGCAAGTCGATCTTGTAGCTGGCGGACCACCCTGTCAAGGATTCTCAACTGCTGGGCGAAGACGAGAAGGCGACAGTCGCAATCGTCTTGTACATTCATACTTGGAATTCGTTGAGTTAGTCCAACCTCGCTGCATCATTTTTGAGAACGTTCGCGGCTTCACAAAGCGTTTTAAGGCCAATGCTGAATCTGGCGTAGCATATTCTAAAGTGGTCATTGATAGACTGAAGGAATTGGGCTATAGCGACGCGCAAGGCGAACTCATAGACATGTCGCAATACGGTGTTCCACAACGCAGAGTTCGCTTTATTGCAGTAGCAACACGCGAGAACCTCGCAAACGCCATCTTTGATGACTTAAAAGCAACAAGGTTTGAACGACTGTCAACACTTGGGTTACCAAGCCTCAATAGCGTTCAATCGGCGATCTCCGACCTGGAACAGCAACACGGATCCACACAATGCCCTGATTCAAGAGGGTTCAAATCCGGCATAACGGCGGATTCATGCACTCCTGTTCAGAAGTACATGAGAAACATTCAAGAACAACACATCCCCGATAGTCATCGTTTTGTGAACCATACCGTTGCGAACAGAGGTGTATTTGAAAAACTCCTGTCTCATGCTGTCAGAGATAAAAGGATAGAGGGGACAGATCGAGAACAATTTGGCTTAATGAAGCGGAGCGTTGTGGTGCTTAACGCTGATCAAACCGCTCCTACTATAACAACGATACCGGACGATAATATCCATTACTCAGAAGCCCGAGTACTAACCGTCCGAGAGTGCGCCCGACTACAGACCTTTCCCGATTGGTTTGAGTTCAAAGGACCTTATACTACTGGCGGACATCGGCGTGCGTTAGAGACTCCTCGCTACACACAGGTCGGGAATGCGATACCACCGCTATTCGCTCGATTGATTGGAATGTCGATTAAGAAGGTGTTGTCAGATGCCTAAACGCCCGGCCACATTCCGGATCAGCTCGGCATTAAAGAAGATCATCGGGCGTGAACTAATCACCGATGATTTTGTTGCTGTATTTGAATTAGTAAAGAACTCATTCGATGCCCATGCGCGTAGTGTACAAATACGATTCGAAGGACTTCGCACGTCTGCTCCTCGACTTATCATTGCGGACGATGGTAAAGGCATGACTCCTGATGATGTTGTAAATAAATGGCTATTTGTTGCATATTCTGCAAAACACGAAGGAGTCGAAGACGACCTATTTGACCAATCAAGAGATTATCGCAATAAAATTGTCGGTAAGCGCACATTTGCCGGAGCGAAGGGGATAGGGCGTTTTTCATGTGATAGGTTAGGCAATCTTCTGAGCCTTTACACGCGTGCTAATGCAAATGAACTTATTGAAAGAGTGGATGTTGATTGGCAGGAATTTGAGGAAGACAGTAAGAAAGAATTCGTCGATATTCATGTGAGTATTTCCTCCAGTGAAAGAAATCCTTACAATCTCAATGTAGGAACCATTTTAGAGATTTCTGGCCTACGCGAGACATGGGATCGTTTAAAAATTAAAAAGCTACGCGATGCATTGCGCAAATTGATAAACCCTAATCAGGAGAATGATGCGGAGGGATTTACTATTGAACTGATTGTTCCGGAAGAGCAATTTTCAGATGAGCTTGAAGAAGACGAGAGAAATTGTATAAATGGTACAATACGAAACTTTCTTTTTGAAGATTTGAGACTTAGGACTACGCAGATACAATGTGTCGTAGATAGTAAATGTGAAACTGTATCTACAACTCTAACTGATCGCGGTTCATTGATATATCGCATCACTGAAAAATGTCCGTATGATTCTTTAGCCAATGTCCGTATCTATCTGTTTGCTCTCAATAGATCTGCAAAATTACATTTCCATAGGGCTGTAGGTATGCATAATGTTGCCTATGGTTCTGTATTTGTGTATAAAAATGGCTTTCGTTTACACCCATTTGGTGATGAAGGTGATGATGGGCTTGGTATCGATCGAAGAAAACAGCAAGGATACTATCGAAATCTTGGGACAAGAGAGCTTTCGGGTCGTATAGAGGTGTATGGTGATGACTCACATTTCAGGGAAACCTCAAGCAGGAATGCTGGCTTTATAGATTCACCTGAATGGCGTGATTTGCAAGAATTTTTTTGGGATTACGCCTTGAAACGCTTGGAAAAATATACTATAGAAACCATTAAATGGGGTACTCCGCCAAAAGGAACAGATGAAGAACTGCTACCGATTGATGTTAAAGTCGATATACTTGAGATCATCAAGAAATTGACTGACTCCAAAGATATTTTGGATATTGAGTACGATCAAAAACTCCTTGATATCTTAAGCGACCGACAATCCGCAAGTGTCGTGTCCACACTATCGAATCTAAAGCGAATTGCAATGAATACAGGCAATGAATCGCTTCTTAAAGAGATAGCCTTGATTGAAAAACGCTATGCAGACTTGACAGCCGCTCGCGAAGAAGCCGAAAAGGAAGCTGTAGAAGCCAAACAGTCGCGTAAACAGGCAGAACGAAGGTATGAGACTGAGCGACGGAAGAATATTTTCCTGTTAGCAAATGCGAGAAATCCAGAAGAGATTCGTGATAATTTGGATCATTGGATCAAGTTATCCGCACAAAAAATGCGTGGAACAATAAGCTCTCTCATTAGCGATATTAAACGCGATAAATACGATAGAGATAGCTTACTTGATTCTCTGAGTAAAATTAAGCTATGGATTGATGAGACTGTAAAAGTAAGTAGCATTGTTACTAAGGCCGATTTCAATCTAAAGGTCGAACAAATTCGGAACGATTTAGGGCGATTTATATACGAATACCTAAAGGGTGATGATTTACCAAGACCAACACCGAAAGTCTCTATTACTTATGACAATAATGAATTTGTAAGGCTATTCAGACCGATGGCGATTACAATATTATTTGATAACTTAGTGGATAATGCTATTAAGGCACATGCAAGAAATCTCCTTGTTAGTATCACATCGTCTAATGGGAGGATGCTTGTCACAATATCCAATGATGGAGAGGCAGTTAAGAAAGGTCTCGTTGATTCACTTTTCGAACTTGGAATTAGTGGACGGGGAGGATCCGGAATTGGGTTATATACGTGCAGGGATATTATGAAAGACATGAATGGGAAAATTTCTCTCGAAGGTAATGATCCGATCCTCGGGGGTGCAAAATTCGTATTGGAGTTTATAGCATGAAAATCCGTATTCTCGCAATTGATGATATAAGAAATGCAAATGCATTTACTGAGACAAAACGTGCTATTGAGGGAGAATATGGTGAGGTTTATATCCATCAAATAAATCCAATCGACTTTTCGTCAGGCCATAGCAGGGATAATTTTCTGAAGGAAGTGCAAGAACGCGCGAGTGAATTCTGGGATGTTGTTTTAGTTGACATCAACTTGGATGCGAATAGCGAGCCTTCGTCAGCAATTCATTTATCGCTCCAAATAATCGCAATTATTAGGGCTATGAATCGGGCAGCAATTCTGATGCTATATTCTGGAACCCTGAGTAAAACGCTTCTAAAAGTCATTGAAAACGATAAGACAAGTAAATTGAAAACTTCCGAAGAGTTATTAAGAAAGCTACTTGACGCTGAGATTGATCGGTTCATTTCGCGCGACGATCTCCCGAATGAAGTTTATACGGCATTAGGGACACCGCCACTGTGTTTGTTGGCAGATAGATTTCTGATGAAACACGAGCGATTGTTTGCGAAGACAACCAACTCCGGTTTAGATGGAAAAAGTTTCCGTGAGCTTGCAGAATCGGTAAGACAACAAAATGAAATTGGTAAGCGACTTGCTCATGAAATTGTTGAGTTCGGTGTGGCATGTTTAGTTGACTTAAATAAATGACCGAATCTACAAATCGTAGTATTTGTATTCACTCTGTTGCAGAAGATACAAAATATTTAGGACCAGTTGTGACTATGTTGGAAAAACATGCATTTAAATCTTTTAGACTCAGCGATAAGTGTGATCAGAACTTAGCCTTAGTCGAACTTGAAAAAGCAAGCGTAGAATTTGTAATCATAATGGCACATGGCCGTGATGATTGTGTTTACGGAGGTGAATACAGAGATCGCATTGCTGTAGAAACAAGAGAATCTACCGAAATCATTAATAAAGATAACTTAAGTTTGTTCAAGAATAAAGCGGTGTTTTGTTTCAGTTGTGGTTCCGAAAGCTTAGGTATGAAAGCAATGGAGATCGGAGCAAAAGCCTTTGTTGGATTTGATAAAATTGGATTTGAGCCAATTGATGGTACAAACAGAACTGTCACTGTGAATACAAAAGCGATAATTACTAAATCCTTAATTGCCACTTTTAGCAAATTCATTCAGGGCAGGTTAAGCCTCGAGAGTACCGCCGACTACTTGAAATTATATCTTTTGCGAAGTGCCGTAGATTATGTTAGGCAACATAAAAGAGAAACTCACAAGCTGGAAATTGCTCGACTACTTTTAGAGCAAAAAGAGGGTATTAAGTATATGGGGCCTACCGCAGTATATTACAAAGCGCCTTAGTTGGATTTCCTAATACTCATCATCAGTCTGGCGGGAATGTTTAGTAAGTTACTGCAATTATTGGAAAACAAGTTGACAACGGAATGAAACATTGTCGTTCTATCGGGTGGTAAAATATGGTGACGGGTACAGAGACCCATCGTGCTAAGATTGCCTCGTCACTACATTCCTCGCAAAGACACGCCCCTGCACCCCCCTGCAAATAGCAGGAGGGGGGAATCGAATAGATTCCGGCTTTCGCCGGAATGATGAGGTGACAGGCAGGGACGCCTGTCGTACTAAAAGGAAACCAAATGAAAATTCCAACACGAAACGTAACTTTGCCTAACGGTGAAGTCATCGAAGTGCCCGACGTCAGCTCCATATTCGGGACAGGCAAAAAAATGCTGTTTTACATCGTCATCGCCGTATGGCTGGCGACTGGCGTTTATGTCGTTGCCGCCGATCAGCAAGGCGTCATCCGGCGCTTCGGAGCCTTCGTCCGCGTCACTTCGCCCGGCATCCACTACCGCTTGCCGTGGCCCGTCGAGCGCGTCGATAAAGTCGCTGTCTCGTCGGTCAGGCGCGCCGAGATTGGCTTCCGCACCGTCGATCCGGGTCCGCCGGCACGCTACCTCGATAAACCGGAAGAGTCGCAGATGCTGACCGGCAACCTGAACATCGTCAAGGTTGACCTCATCATCCAGTATCGCATCATCGATCCGGTGAAGTTCCTCTTCAAGGTGCGCGACATCGAAGCCACGTCGCGTCCTATCGAAGCGGCGCTGAGGCAGGTCGTTGGCAAGCACGAGATCGATGAAATCCTCACCAGCGGCAAGGGACAGATTCAGGAGGAGACGATGATCCTGCTACAACGAATTCTGGACAGCTACGACGCGGGTCTTAAAATCGTCGCCGTGCAACTTCAGGATGTCCACCCACCCGATGCGGTAGTCGATGCGTTCAAGGACGTCGCCTCGGCGCGCGAAGACCGTGAGAAGCTGATTAACGAAGCGGAAGCCTACCGCTCGGACATCATCCCAAGAGTGCGCGGTAAGGCGGCTCAGCTTGTCAAGGGTGCGGAAGCTTACGCTTCGGAGCGTGTGTCCAAGGCAGAAGGCGACGCATCAAATTTCAATCAGGTTTTGAACGAATACCGTCAGGCGAAGGAAGTGACTCGCAAACGGATGCTTTTGGAAACGCTTGAGGAAGTGCTACCGGGGCTGAAGAAATACATCGTGAAGGGTGACAAGAACGGCGGGCTGATCAACCTGCTTAATCTGCAGGGAGGTGGGAAATGAATAAGCTGATTCTTATTGCGGTAGCCATAATTCTTGTCTTATCATCGATTTACCAGGTCGATGAGATCAATCAGGCGATTGTGTTGCAGTTTGGCGCTCCGGTTGCTACGGTCACCACACCGGGCTTGCACCTGAAACTGCCCTGGCCGTTCCAGGCGGTGACTTATTTTGACAAACGGCTACTGGACTACGACTCCAGCCCGACGGAAATCCTGACGCAGGACAAGAAGAACTTGCTTCTCGACAACTATGCCAAGTGGCGCATCGTCGATCCGCTGAAGTTTTTCATCAGTGTACACGATGAAAACGGGGCTCAGGCGCGCCTCGACGACATCATTTATTCGGAGCTCAGGGTCGAGCTTGGCAAGCACGACGTCGAGGAAGTTGTGACGACCAACCGGGAGGAGCTGATGCTGAAGGTGACCGCGAGAACCAACGAAGCGGCGAAGGCTTACGGTATCGAGGTCGTCGATGTGCGGATCAAGCGGGCAGATCTTCCGCCTCAGAATGAGAAGTCGGTCTTTGAGCGGATGCGTGCTGAGCGGAAGCGGATTGCCAACCAGTACCGTTCGGAGGGCGAGGAAGAGGCGTTGAAGATTCGGGCGGCGGCGGATTCGCTGAAGGTGGTGCTGATGGCGGAGGCGTACCGTGAGTCACAAACTGTCCGCGGGGCGGCTGAGGCGAAGGCGATCGACATCTACGCGAAGTCGTTTGGCAAGGACCCGGAATTTTACGACTTTTTCAGGAGCATGGAGGCGTACAAGAAGATCATCGACTCGACGACGGTGCTGGTCTTGCCGCCCGAGACGGAGTGGCTGAAGTGGTTGAAGTAACACTGGTTCTTCTGCCGACTCCCCGTAGTCGGCAGTAAGGCATGTCTTGAAAGTGGCGTCGCATGTCTCGTGCGACGCCGCTTTTGTTTTGTTATTGACTTAGTAAAGAATTTGGGATAGATTGTAGGATTGGTAGCACCGGCGTCGCTGTCGGTTGCGTGCCAATCAAAGACGCGTCATTTCGGCCTGTCCAAATCCGTTCGACATTACAGGCTCCTTGGCAAGTCGGACAAATAAAATTGGAGAAACCATGACCATCAAAGGGATCATTCTTTTAGCGATTGGTATAGTGGGCGGGAGCATCGTTTATTCGATGCGGCCGCCGGAGGGGTTGGGCGAAACGATAACGATGGCGCTGAAGAGTGGCCGCCATCTCGAGGAACCGGTCTATTACGCGCTGATGGGACTCTCGGCGCTTTTCTGCCTGACGGGGGTGGCGCTGTTCCTGAAGGGGATATTCAAGGGGATTGGGTAGGACAGATTTCCAAATCTGTCGCGTAGGATGACCGTCCCGGTTGTCGCTTGTAGGTCGGGCTTCCAGCCCGAATGGGATGGGTACGACAGACTTTAGTTTGTCACTTTAGACGATTGATACCTGACTTGCAAGCAAGTAGGTTGTGCCGCAATATTAACTTGCTTCAACTCATTGCGCAGTGAAGGCTTTAAGGCTTGGCAGTTTCCGCCTGTCATGGCTAACTACGAAGGAGCAAGGGAACAAGTACCTATTGGAATAATCCTGCTCGTTAGGTATATTTGATATCAACAGCAAAAGGGGAGTAGCGCAATGAGCCCGACAATCGTTTATCAGCATGGCTGGCATATCATCATCTACCCGAACGAGGGAATCGAACCGATGCATGTCCACGCTGAAAAGGGCGACGCGGAATGCAAGTATTGGGTTCGGGTGGATGACTTCGAGATAGAGGAAGCTTGGGCTTGGCGAATGACGCCAGCGCTGAGACGCGAGGTGCGTCAAATCATTTTTGAGAATTTAGAGGAGGTTACCCTGGCATGGCAGAAATTGCACAACCGGTAGAATACCGGAGACAGGTCATCCTTGCCAAGGAGGTCAGCGCGACCAAAGAAGGCTTGACTATTGTGACCGGCGCTGGGCGGTACTTTCTGAAGTGGGAGGAATGTTCTCTGTCTCTCTCCATGGCTTCGGACTTGGAGCGACAGGGGTTAAGAATGTCCCCCTCCGGCTACGGCATTCATTGGCCGCTGATCGACGAAGACCTCGCGGTGGGGCCGTTGGTAGAGGGACGGGAGCCCATTGAAAATTAACTTTCGTCGCTTAGGATAACCGTCCGTGTTGTCACTAAAACAAAGCCTCTGTTGCCTCGGCTGGCTTGCATACTAGAAACGAAAACAATTTATTCGATTTAATAATTCGCCCATAGGGTGAACGGGCGTATTGCATTTCCGGAAAAGCTCATGTATATTAGCTACAAGAATGGCAGTTTAGAAAAAATCTGCACCACAGAAGCTGCTGCAAGGCGCAAGCTGCGTAACGAGTTGTACATGAGAAGGCTCTTTCAGCGAATCGTCGAACTTCAATCTTTTGACAGTCTGAAAGATGTTCCAGTCACGCCCCCGCTAAGAAGACATAAACTTCAAGGATCGCGTCAAGAAGAGTGGGCGGTTGTACTGAAGGACGGTTGGCGAATATGCTTCTCAGCATTATCAGAGGACGGCGTTCCTTCTATGGAATACGATTTAGGCAAAATTCACCGCATCCGCATAACCGATATTAGGGACTACCATGGCTGAGCAACATCAGCTACCCAAACCATACTTGCCCCCGATTCCAATTCCTCCCGGCGAGACCATCAAGGAAGTCCTTGAAGCTCGCGATATGAGCCAGTTGGAATTATCGCGCAGAATGGGCAAACCACCACAAGCGATCAGCGAGATCATCAACGCCAAGAAAGCCATTACCAAGGAAACGGCGATTCAGCTTGAACGGGTTCTCGGCTTGCCAGCATACTTTTGGCTAAATATCGAGCGGAATTATCAGGACACCCTCGCTCGTGACCAAGAGGTTGCACAACTCACTCGTCAAATGGAAAAGTTTAAAGACACCCCGTACCGGGAATTAATTAAGCGCGGTTATCTGCAAGACTTTAAGCAACCAATTGATCGATTACGAGCTACACTGAACTGGCTTCGCGTCGCGAGTTATGAAGCACTCGAAAACTATTTCGACCAAAGCATTTTCGCCTACCGCAAAAGCCCGAAGTTTGATCTGCCGTTGATTAAGCTTGCGGCTTGGTTGAGGATAGGCGAAGAGGCGCACAACTCTTGCGTACTCGAACCGTTCAATCCCGATGCTTTACGTGCTCGACTTCCCGAGATTCGAAGTCTGACGCTCCTTCATTTGCGTGCAGAGTGGCAACCGAAACTTGAGAAAATCGGTCGTGAATGCGGCGTTGCGTTCCTGATGGTGAAGGAATTCGAGAGTTTTCCGGTTTCCGGAGTGACGCGATGGCTGAATAATAATCCATCTGTACAGATCACCTTGCGCGGGAAGCGCGCTGACATTTTCTGGTTCACGCTGTTCCACGAGATTGGCCATGTGCTCCTGCACGAGCCTCGTGACCTCTTCATAGATGTGGATCACCAGAGCAAGGAGAATCCGTTTGAGGCAGAGGCAGACGCGTTTGCTGCCGACACGCTTATTCCGTCAGAAATTTATAACAGAATTGAACGAATAGCGGCGACTCAAGTGATCACTGATACTCAAATTGAAAACTGGGCACGAGAGATTGGCATAACTCCAGGAATAATTCTTGGCAGACTTCAGCGCAAGAATGTTCTGCCAAAAAGTTGGTACTATCATTTGCACCAATCATTAAACTGGGAGGAAGAATAGCGAGATATATTAAGATATTGGTATAGCCAGAACTCAATGAGAATGTTCGTTTATAATTTCAGGAGAACAAATGTTAGTAGTTGAACGTTTGAATAAGCCTGAAGGAAAGTTCACTCCTCCACCTTATACTGGTCACGGAATGAATGAATCACTTCGGATAAGACTCCTCGCGAGAGTGAAGAAGGGTATTAACGTCTTTATCCTTGTGAATGATGTGCCTGAAAATGAACGGTATGGACAATGGCTTGATGTGTTAGAAACTTCACCAAACTTTCTCACAAAAACATGCGCAATTCGCATCTACTCCATCGAAGCGTACATTAAGGGCGATTCCGCCATTCAGGCAGCATTGAAATCGAGGTCGTGAGTTCATAATTTCCAAATCCCTAACTGGAATTGAGTGTGATCTCAGCAATTTAGTTCCGAGATTGCGCACTAACTATCGCCGTCCGACGAGTTGTTAGCACTACATTATTAACTACTTGCAATAACTATTTTGTTTTAACTCTTCTGGATTCCCGCCTGCGCTGGAATGACGCGCCATTGACTGCGGGCGCAATGCCTTCATGCCCCAACGGACGGATGCGGAGATCCGTCCTCCCGACAGACGTTCGCGTCTGTCACAAAAGAAAAGCCTAATGTGACAGGTCGTGACGCCCTGCCCTACTGATCTTTTACGAGACCCGGCTCATCACGAACTTCACGGCGTTCTCGCTGACCGACGTAAAGGTCGATGGATGCACCCCGATCCAGACAATTAACACCAGCATCGCCGCCAAAATCGTCATTTCCGTCCGGGTCAGGTCTGCCAGTCCCTTGTTTTTGTCATTGGTTACCTCGCCGAAGAACACCCGCTGATACATCCAAAGCAAGTACACCGCCGCCAGAATTACCCCCGTCGCTCCGATCACCCCGAACGCGGCGTTGGCTTTAAACGCCCCCGTAAGTATCAGAAATTCCCCAACAAAGCCGTTTAGTCCCGGCAAGCCAATGCTCGAAAGAGCAACGATCAGAAACACGGTGGCATACTTCGGCATGACTTTCGCCAGACCGCCGTAATCGGCGATCAGCCGCGTGTGGCGTCGCTCGTAAATCACGCCAATTAAAAAGAATAGCGCGCCGGTTGACAGCCCGTGATTGATCATTTGCAACATTCCGCCCTGCATGCCCTGCATGTTGAAAGCGAACAATCCTAACATCACAAAACCCAAGTGACTAACCGACGAGTAGGCAATCAGACGCTTCATATCCGGTTGTAATAACGTGACTAACGCTCCATAGACGATGCCGATCAGCGCCAGCACACTAATTGTACCGGCGAATTCATTCGCCGCCTCCGGGAACAGCGGGATGCAAAACCTTATGAAACCGTAAGTTCCCATCTTGAGCAACACCCCGGCAAGGATGACCGATCCGGCGGTGGGGGCTTCGGTATGGGCATCGGGAAGCCAGGTATGGAACGGGAACATCGGGACTTTGATGGCGAAAGCCAATGCAAAGGCGGCAAACAGCCAAAGCTGAGCTTGATGAGGGATCGCGGCGGAGGAGCTTATCGTCAGCAAATCGAAGGTGTTAGTACCGGGGACAGCGTTGAAGTACATCCAGATGATGCCGACAAGCATCAAGAGCGATCCTACCATCGTGTAAAGTATGAACTTAACAGCGGCATAGACGCGGTTTTGGCCGCCCCAGACGCCGATCAGGAGGTACATCGGGATCAGCATGGCTTCCCAGAAAACGTAGAACAGTATCAAGTCCAAGGCACTGAATACACCGAGCATACCTGTCTCAAGGAGGAGGAATGAGATGTAATAGCCTTTGGGTCTTGACTTGATAGAAGTCCAGGAACCCCAAATACATAAGGGAGTGAGGAAGGTCGTCAGCATGACGAGGAGCAGGCTGATGCCATCCAAGCCTATGTGATAGTTGATGTTAGGGCTGGCGACCCAGGGGAGATTAGTCTCGAACTGGATCAGTTCTTTCAGGGAAGCCGCTGATAAGCCTTGACTTGGATCGAAGCCAAACCAGAGGGGGAGCGACGCGAGAAAGACTAAGAGACTGAATGAGAGGGCGGTCGTCCTGATTGCCCGTTCATCTTTCAGAAACGCAATGACTAACACCCCTAAAACGGGGAGGAATACGGTGAGGGATAAGGTATCCATACCTTTTAAGTCTTTTAATTAGAAGGTGTACGACTGTTAAATGTTCAATAAGGGAAGTGGGAAAGTGTAAAGTGTAAATTGTAAATTGCAAAATTAGAAATAGTTAAATATGGGGCATTCGGAGGCGCCACTCATAGGTATCACTAATGAACAATTAGTCGCTTGACAGTTTGCGCCGGAGGGCGGGGTTAGCGCATCGAGGAGGCGTTGTCAATCATATCCAACAGATACTCCTTGTCGTACCAAAATATCTCGTCTTGGAGTCTGAGGAGCATTTTTACCATCTGGGTAATAATGCAACAATAGCTTTTGAAAATCTCTTCGAATTGTTGGGATTGTCTTGGCTCGACCGCGGTCACGATTTAGAACTCCTAACAGATCCAAAAATTCATTTCTGTCTGTAGGAGACAACTTGCGAAAACTATCGCGCCACTCACTTGCATCATTATCTTCATAATCTTTTCTGAAGATTATGTACCTATCAGGCATCGATAATATCTCAAGAAACTCATCATAGGTTTGACCAAACGACCGGAATAGAAAACTCGGATTTGGACTTACCAAGCCCCTCGTAGCCAATAACACGCACTGCATACTACGTAAAAAACGCCATTTCCAGAACTGTGATATGTGATTTCTTTTCACATCATCCATCGGAATGAACCGCATCGGGAATCCTGTAATTTGTAATTTTAATTTGTCATTCAGCTCATAATTCACCATTAGACGACTATATAAATCTTCGGGCGCATCATTGAAGTTGAATAAAAGATAATTCGTAAATTCCCTGAAACCTTCCGCAGCTAAAAGATGGATGGCCTCTTTATAAGCCCGTCCCATGAGACGGCTATTAAAATCGAATGCCAATCGAACTGGCGACAGGCAGATCTTCGCGAGTAATTTGGCAAGTTCTGGTTTCTCGGCAATAATCCGAGCATCTAACCCTTGATTGAAATCTACATACCGACGCTTCCCCTTAAAAGTTGCGCCACGTTCAAAACCAATCTCTGCAATGCCATTGATGTGATAATCAATATCCTCAATGCCGAGAATGTTATTGTCCATTACCACGAGATTTTTACGCTCACCATAAAGTGCTTTCACGCTTACAACTTGGTTGCCTACGGAATTTAGATAGCCATATTCAGTTTCCAGCCTTGGGACAGCACAAAATTTGCATGATCGGATGCAGCCTTTTGTAATTCTGACAAAATAGGCGTCATTCGGGAAATAGGGATAGTCAACCTGTTTCAGGAGGTCATAATCCGGTACAAGTTCAGCGATTGCTGGAGCGCCAGGTTCAAGTCTATCAGGCTTATCGAGAGTTCCTTCGATAAGGTTGCATACAGCATTATCTTTGATATACTGTGGGTATAATGTTGCGGCAACACCACCTACAAATATGTCTCGTTCAGGATTAACGACTGATCCGGAATAATACTTGATCGTCTTAATCGCACGAGGCAACTCCCAAGTGAATAATGTAGCAATATAAACGCGATCCCACTTCTGAGTTCGATATTCTTCGCTGTGACCCCTCCAGAACTTGACTTCATCACCTTTGTCTTTGTGGTATGTGCTGAGTTTTAGTAGACCGAGAGGTGGAAATTTGGAACGATAGTCGGGTTCGATAAGTAGGATATTTGCCATTAAAGACGCCTATTATTTTGGAACAATGAATCTGCCTTCCAACTTCGAGTGAATTTCCCTAACAAAATTCACTTGATCTTTAGTTGCTGGCCATTTTGTTGAATGATGCGTGATATTACGAATTTCGTTCAACCGATACATCCAATCTGTTTTTTTATCCTTCCCACCTTTTTCGCCAATATCAAACTCGTTATTAAATAATTCCCATTTATCAGTCACTATTGACCTGAAATTCCCAAGCGAAAGATATTGTTCTCTTGCCTTTACCCCCTTTTCATCCTCATATCGGTCATTGCAATCTTTTCTAATTTTAAGGGGTATTCCCTCCATCCACCACTGCTCATACAGATCGCCATAATTCGATTTTAATACAGCAATTACATAAGCATAGAATCTTCTCTCTAAGTCATCTATTAAATGATGAGCTTCGTGGGTACCCTCTTGGTCCATATTTTCAAGGAAATCCTTCAGACCTGAAGGGGTAAAGTCCTTATATTCCCTGTTTATCAATTGCATCATTCGATTGGCGTTTTTTGTCACATTCTTCAAAGAGCCCGAAGTGTCTCTATAGTTTTGAATCTCATGAATAGAAGCATTCTTGAAGAATGTGACAACTGGCCAAACATAAATCTTGACATATGGAAGTATTATATCAGGCGGTTCGCAGTCAACAACCACATGATCTTTGAATTCTATATACCAGAGAATGCCTTTCAGTACTTTAAGTAAGGACCGAATTCCCTCATTTGTGGCAAGAAATCCGCCTTTGTCATTACCTAAATTCCAGTGATCTGGCAATTCTGTTGCGAATAGATTTAGATACGCACTTAACAATTCGACACCTTTTGACAACGTCTTAGATAAATCCTTCGAATTTGAATCAGATAATGGTCCGGGCTTATTCTCTACGCCAAATAATAGATTCTCCTTCAGTCCGTCATTAAACGATTTCAGTGTAAGACATCTGATACTTGATTTCGTCTTATTTGTAGTGGCAAGTCTATCGCATATTGGAGAGCTGTATTTTGAATTCATTGCCATGACGGTGCGAGTGCAAAGGGATATCAGTCTGTCGTCAAACCTCGGAGAATCCCATCGCAAATTTGCGTATAATTCAGCAATTAAGTTTCCGGTAACCTTGACTTGCTTAGAGTTGATATCTATAAAGTAATTGGCTTCATCCATTGGGGAGATATTGTCATATGCCAACACAGATACGGTGGTCTTATCGTTTTCTTCCTTTGCCCTCCGACTATGCATGTAGCCATATAATCTATGTTGTCCATCTATGATCAAACAAGACGCGTATATCTGAGGTAGGTACAACGTACCGACAAAAGAATCACCAATCGGGATACCTCTTTCGAATCTAATTTTGCCTCTTAAGTTAATTACTATATTCGTTGGAAATTGCCCTCCTTCGTCGATAAAAGCGGCAATTGCTTTTAATCTGTTTTGACTGAGCATTCTTTGATAAGATTCAATATCCTCCGAATTATGACTCCCCTTATGGCTCACATAAGCGATTCTTAAGAGCTGATAAGGTCTTATTAAAAAATTGTAAAACGGTTTTCCTCCCATAGTCCCACGAGTGGCAGCAACCGGCAATTCCAAGCCGCTAATTTCCTCTTGTGAAAATACATGTGATAGAAATTGATACTTTGCTGCCTCTCGCAATAGGCCAATCAATTTGTGGTAGTATTCTATCTCTTCTTCGCGTAATACTGTTATTTTACATGTTTTGGCTTTTTCGAGATCTGCGATTCCCCATTCTATATTTTTCGTTGCAATTACCCATCCCACCTTTAGGTGAGACTCTATTCCATAATGGGTTCGAATGGAATTTCCTATATTGCCCTTCATTTTCTCGATCTTATTTATCAACTCGCTCATGTCTTTCTTTTGGGGAACTCTACAGTGAGTGCACTCAATTAATATAGCTGTCTCTCCATCTTTCCCAAAAACGTCGATTTGCCTTGGGCTCAGGCTGTGATACTCTCGGATTGTAAAAGATCGCCCATCACTTAGCTCATTAAAGCCCATCTGAGCCATGATAACCCATAACTCATCTTCGAGCTGTTCGTCCTTAGGCTTGTCCTTTTTTAATCTTAATGATTTCATATTCGTTGTCAGAATTGCCCAGCCATCGGCTTCTTCAAGCACTGCTTTCTGTTTAAGTAGCTCCATCGTTTCAGCCTTGTTCATTTTCGTAGTGACTGAGACGGACTTCTCGATATGCTTCTTCTTTCGGTTGGTCAAGGTTTTGGTTATTTCGGTCTTATCGACCAAAAGTTTGCCTAAGTACTCAGACATGGTACGATTCCCTTTCTTGTGCTGTTTTTCTTTCTTTTCCAGAATTTACAGGTAAATTAAAAACTTCAAAGACAGGCGAATAAATTCGCCCGTACCGGTATCAAATGTGACAGGCAGGGACGCCTGTCGTACTGGGAATTTGGGCACGATGCCGAAGCGTCGGCATCGGCCTCTACGCGAGTCGGGTTCAGCGACCAGATCAACGCCAGACACACTGAAGTTGTGAACTCTGAACGCAAGACACACTGAAGTTGTGAACTCTGAACGCCATCCCAAAGACGCAAGGTGGACGAAGTGGACGAAGTGGACGGATGCGGAGATCCGTCCTCCTGAATTGACAGGCAAGAATGCCTATCGTACTGACAGACAGGCAGGAATGCCTATCGTACTGACAGACAGGCAGGAATGCCTATCGTACTGACAGACAGGCAGGAATGCCTATCCTCCCCGATACCCTAAGATAAACCCCGCACCGACCTTTCGCAACCCCGCTACCGCTAATCTCACTTCACCACCGCAAGCCGCTGATGCACAACCTTGCTCCCAACCACTATCTGCACGATGTACTCCCCCACCGGCAAGCCCAGCGCCGCCGGATCAACCCGCATCGGCTCGTTAGCTCCGAAAACCTTCTGGTATGCCATCCGCCCGCCAGCGTCGTACAGCCTGACTATCGCCGGAGCAGAGAGACGCCCCAGATAGTTGATCTTCACCGCGCCTCCCGCCGCTGGATTGGGAGAAATGCTCCAGAGAGCCCGCTCGACAGCTCGGTCATCAGTCCGGGGAGCTACTGCATTAACTGCTCTCGAGGCAAACCCGAACCCGCCGTTGGCTCCCGTCGCCGCGTACCAGACCTTCACCGAATCCCCGTCGAAGTCAATCCCTGATGAGTAGAGCCCTCTCCCCTCCCACTGTTCAGTAGGCCTGAGGGCTCGCAGGTCGGTGCGCACTTCGGGGATTTTGAAGGAGTCGCCCCAGTTGTCGGAGGCGGCATGACCGATAGCAATCTCGCCGCGTCGGTTGCCAACGGTATCGGCTCCGGTGTACCAGAGGTGGAGCTGGTTTTCGTAATACGCCACCGACGGCGCGGCGGTGATCTCGTCCCAATTACCGACCGATCCCGAGCGGAAGGTGAAGCCGCGGGTCTCCCAAGATTCTCCATCCGCCGAGACTTGCAGTTCGAAGCCGTGCTGTCTGCCGGAAGCGTGCTGAATAAAGATGCGGTACTGCTCGCCGTCCCAGATCACTGCGTGGCAACCGCCGTGGTCGATGACGGGGTTGTTTTCGGATTGAGTCCAGTGAACCGCGTCGTCCGAGGTTGCGTGCGAGATGCCGGACTGGTCCATGCCGCTGGAGACGTACCAGAGGTGGTAGCGTTCGCCGTCGTGGAGGAGTTCTGGTCCCCAGACGACGACGCCTGAGTCGGGAACCATGATCGGGTTGTTGGGGTGGCGCTCCCAAGTGATGCCGTCTTCGGAGGTTGCCAGCCCGAAGCCACTGCCGAAGTTTCCTCCGGCTGAGTAGATCATCATGTAGCCCCAGGGGAAGTGTCTGACGACGAAGCAGGTCGGCCCGGCGTCCCATTCGCCTTCGACGCCGAGGAAGACGGGGTTGTTGGCGTACTTCTGCCAGTTTTCTTCCTGAGTGCTGTGGAGGTTGTCCTTTGGGATGGGGGCGCAGTTGTCGTCCGGGCATGCTTCCGGATGGCCGGAGGGGCAGGCGGGGGCGAAGCGGGAGAAGGCAATCAAGGTTGCCGCAAGGAAGATGCGGCTGATGTGTGATGAGGTCATGTTAGGTTCCAAATATTATTTTATAACAGTCGATGAGTCAGCGGGGGTAAAAAATCGATCACAGAGTCACCGAATGCCGGGAATGGCTGTCAGACGGTGGAATCCGGCGTGATCGATTGGTGACTGAAGAGGAATCGATCACGCATTTGTGTTACAGTGGGGCGGACAGGTAGCCGCCTGCGCCGATCTTTGCTTATCGTTTACTAACCCGTCTGCCAACATGTTTTTCGACAGGAAGAAATCCATTTGTCAATGCTTGGTATTTTTGGAAGAGAAAAGCAACTCGCTCCGCCTCAGAAGCAAAGTCCTTCTTGCCATACGCAGCATCAACGGCTTTGTCCAATTTCTTGTGTGCCTTCACAAGATTCGTCGGCATTGTGTTTGGGTTGTAGAGGTCGGCTAAAGTCTCAGCGGGCCAACGGTCACGCTCGTTGAGTACTTCCTTTGCAAGCTTCTCGATTACGGCACGTTGTGCAGGGGTTGGATCAGGCCACACAAAGTTATTATAAACAATTCCGATGGAATAACTATATCGGCTTTCCAATCTGCCCGTCACAGCTCGAACCCATGCCATATGCATGTGAGATGTTAATACGCCAAAGTGGTACATGGCTGGATCATGCATTAATTTAACCCTATTGCTGCATATATAATCATCTGTAATAAAACCAATTGGAATATAACCACGGTGTTCGGAAGATGTTTCTGGGATTATTAGGCAGACTCCTACAGGAGTATTCTCAACATGAAAGCGCGTCGGTTTTGAAGCTAAGTCACGGGTGCTTTTTGCAATGCTCTTCAAACGGAATTGCCTTACAGCTTCTACCCGCTTGAGCACCTCGGGCATTGCTTTCAATTCAGATGGGGAACAGTCCTTTAGATATAAGCACCAGCGTTCGATTCCGTTGATAAATTCATCGGCTCCAATCCACCTGCGGAACCATTTTGCTGCATTTGGTTCTTTCAACAGAAATCGAATCTTCTCTTCAGGCGTGAACAGATAGTTTCCATCATCGATAGGTTTATTCCCAATACCAATCGAAGGGACCTGGCAGAGAGGAGTGCTCCGATTTGGCAATAGAATTGTCGGCGCATCAACCAAATAAGGATTAATCTGAGATGCCTTTATTGCCTTAGGTTCAGCCTTAACATTGTCATACTCGAAGATGATCTTGCCGTTCGTATTTTGGCTCGAAAGCCCGATAATCACGCAATGAACAGCGGCTTTCCCCCTCGACTCGCTCATCCATTGAAAAGTTCGGTGGGCAAACTTGATGTTCACAGTTCTCATCGTCGGGTCATTCCAGAGCACACCGACCTGCTCTCCCTGTGTTATTGAGTTCGTAGATACAAATGCAGCGCGAACATGTGGATGCGCATTCATAATCTGGGCAGCCTTTTTGTACCAACAACAAACATAGTCGAGAACTCCAGCATTCGGCACTCCGGTGAATATACTGTTCCGCTCCTTCACCTGATCTGCATCAAGGTGTTTTGCCCCGATAAACGGAGGATTACCGACGATATAAGAAAGGTCTTTCGGCTTAACCAGTTTCGCCCAATCGAGCTGCAGGGCGTTTCCCTGAATAATATTGGCGGATGACCGAAGTGGGATACTCTCCTTCATCTGTCCAAATTCAGTAGAGGCGAAAATATTCATTTGGTGATCGGTGAGCCACATCGATACCTGGGCTATCTGTGCAGGAAATTCATTGATCTCTATGCCATAGAATTGATTGACGTTTAGAACGATAGAAGTTTCAAGCGAGAAAAATTCTGGCGAGTTCTTGTGTAACTCTCTGAGAATTTTGATCTCTAAGAACCGTAACTCACGATAGGCGATGGAAAGAAAATTACCGCATCCGCAGGCGGGATCGAGTATTTTCAGCTTCGCGATTTTTTTATGAAGTGCTTTGAGAGATCTTATATTATGATATTTTTGCTCAAATTCACGCTCCAGGTCATCAAGAAAGAGCGGCTTTAGAGCCTTTAAGATATTCGTCTCTGAAGTATAGTGACCTCCAGTGCGACGTCGCTCTGCCTGATCCATGACCGATTGAAAGATCGACCCGAAGATCGCCGGGCTGATTTTCCCCCAATCGAGTTTGCAGCAATCAAGCAGAATTTCGCGCATCTGGCTATTAAAAGCAGCAATTGGCAGCGCTTCTTCGAATAATTTTCCATCCACATAAGGGAAAAGAGCCAATTGCTCGTCGAGGGTTGACTGGCGTTCATTTTCGGGCTGGTTCAAGACTTGGAACACCATTCCAAGTTGATTTCCTAAATCAGACCCGTCCTTTAACGTGCGGAGTTCAAGGTATTCTCTGAATTGACCGCGCTGGAATATTCCAGTAGTATCTGCGAACATGCAGAACAAAAGACGAATAAGAAGTGCCTCTAACCTGTGACCTTTGTATTTAGCGTCAGAGAGTTCATCATGCAACTCCCCCATCTTCATTGCAGCTTTTATGTTAACGGGGTCTTCCTGCCCAAATGAGCGCGTTTCATATCCAGCGATGAATCCAAACATATCAACATGTAATGGAAAGTCTATTAGCAGGATGTCATGTACTTCAGACGTCTCCAAATCATAAAGTCGAAGTCGGGCAAAGTCCGAGACAAGGATGTAACGTGGAAGGTCACGGTTCTCTATTCCTGGAAAATAACTGATAGCTTGCTCATAAGCCCGATCGAGGTTCCTTCCGCGCGATTTGTGCTCAATAAGAACAATACCTTTCCAAAGAAGGTCAATGATACCGCCACTCTCAGGACGAGGGCTGACATGATGCTCAAAAGATGCTACTCGTCGTCGCGATACGCCAAAAACTTCAAAAAACTCATTCCAAAAGGTTTGAGCTTCAGCTTTCTCCGAAGAAGTATTTTCCCAGTCCTTGGCGAACTTTGTCGCTCGCGCGCGGATTTCATTCCAACTTAATGGCATGGTGAATTTCTCTTATAAGTTACTTTTAGACCAACAGACCGGCGATGTTATTGGTATTAACTGCGCCCTCTCCCAATCTGCAAAACCTTCCCCCCAAAGTCAAGCCGAGATTGCTTCTGCCGAACCTTCGGTATCGCAAAGACGGGCTAAAAAATTGCTTGCGTGGTTTCCGGTGCGTTCGTTACCGGCACGTCTTGATTTTCAGTCGCAGGAGTGTTATTCTGAAGTAGATAAACCAAACGGAAACAAGACCCATGTCCGACTTGCAGGAACTCGCCATACACGCAATCATGTCCCTTCCCAAGACGGCCAATCTGGACGATATTCTCGAAGAAATCATCCACCAAGCCAAGATCGAAGAAGGGCTCCGCGATAGCCGCGAAGACTGCACCTTCACCATCGAGCAGGCTGAAGAACATTTCAATCGCCGGACTGGATTGCTACGCGGCCTTCGGCTCCCGTCTGCACGGGAATGACGCGCCTATCGGCGCGGGCGGGTACCCCCGTTTTCACGAGGGCAGGCTTAGCCCCACCGTACCGACCCGGCAGAGACGCCCATACTCCTGTCGGATTTGGAAATCCGCCCCTACGCGATTTGGCTTGGGCTCGTAAACGGCCCCTACGCGAGGTGGCACGTAAACAGACGGGGCTCGTAAACGGACGGGCTCGTAAACGGCCCCTACGCGAGGTGGCTTGCAGACAGACGGGGCTCGTAAACGGACGGGCTCGTAAACGGCCCCTACGCTTCCTCCTTCTTTCCGCTGAATTTCTTGATGAGAGACGCCGCTAAGCCGTTGATCGCTCCTCCGCCTTCACCGCCCATCACCAACACCTCCGGCACAATCCTCCCCGTCCCCTTGCCATCCGAAAGCGCCGTCACGATGTTCACCGCCGCGGTGGCTTCCTTCCCCAGAGCCTCAACCTGCGCCTTGTAAGCCGTCGCCCGCGCAAGTCCCACCGCCTCCACCTCAGCCCCCTTCGCGCCACCTGTCTGGCGGATGTAGGTCGCCTCGCCGTCGGCTTTGGCTTTGATCGCCGAGGCGTTGTTAGTCTCGATAGTAACGTTGACCGCCGACCGCGCCAGATCGTGTTGCATGTCCGCCGTTCCGCGCGAGTGCTCGGTCTGGATGCGCTGTTCCTGAGCCTCCTGCTGACGTTTGTAGGTCGCAACCTCCTGCGCGGCAATCTCCCGCTCGGTCAATACGTTGACCAGCGCGTCGGGGAGGATAACATCCTGAATATAGACGCCTTTCGTCTCGACGTCGTAGTCCTCAAGCTGTTCGCGGATGTGGTGGAGCGCTTCCAACTGCACCGACTGCCGCGTCTGGATGAACTGCACCGCCGGCATCGACTGGAGACGGTCGCGGAAGTGGTTGCCTACCGCCGCCTGTAAGACCTCGTTCACCAGCGCCTGCATCGTCCCGACCATCGAGATCACCCGTGGAGCCTTGGTGTCGGGGACGTGAATCTGCACCTGTAGATCGATATGGAAGACGAACCCCTCGCACGACTTGGCCGTGATCTGCGAGAGCATCCGGTCGAGGCTGTGCGCTTCCGAGACCGTATCCGCCCAGTTGAGCGTCAAAATCGCCGTCGGCACTAACTCAGCCTGATAGCAACGCGGGTTGATGGGGTACTTGCCGGTGCGCAGTGGTTCGCGCCAGATCCCCCGGTGACCGGGCACGACCAGAGAGCCGTATTTGAACATCGTCCCCGACGTATCCTGTGTCACCAGACCGACATACGACTTGACAACGCCGACTTCGCCCTGTTTGATGACCAGCATCGGAACCATCTCGACAGCGACGAGGAACGGATTGAGGTTGAACATTCCGTAGAGCAGGACGTCGTGCTGGAGTCCGATCTTGCCGCCTTCATCGAGGAATTTCTGGAAGTCCTGATAGTTGTTGTGAAGGTAGTTTTTACTTCCGAGGATCATTTCGGTGATTTCACTATCGGTTTTGCCGGAGTTTTCTGCTTCCAAAACATCTGCGAAACCTCCCAAACGGCTGGAGATATCGCCGGAAGGTAGTGGGTCGCCCTCGAAGCAGGTGACGATGCCGACCATGTCGATGATCGCGCCTGACTTTTCCTGCTGGGGTGCAATCCGCACGACTTCAAGTCTTTCCGGCATCAAGCCAAAGGCAAGGGTAGTGAGACGCTCGTCGCGGCCGAGTTTCTTTTGCAGTTCCGGGGCGACCGGAAGCCCGTAGATTTGATTTTTAGTCAGGACGAGGAAGCCGACCGGGTGGATCGGGGCGAGAGTTCCCGGAGGCAGTACCGGGCGCTGGACGCCTTTCTGACCGCCGTTTTCGAGAAACTGGACGATGTTGGTGAAGTTCACTAACTTCGGGGTGTAGCGAGCTGACTTGGCGCCGATCGGCAGTGGCGCGCCGATCTGGGCGATAACGACGCCGATTTCGCCGGCAGGAACCTGCACCCAAGGGAACTTGGAGACGGCAAAGACGATCCAGAACCGCCATCGCCAGCCCGGCATCAGCAGTTCGGCCTGGTAACCGGCTTCGCCGTGAAAGGCGAGCAGGTTGTCTTCGGCGAGTTTCTTGAACGAGAAGCGCTTGGTGACGAGACCGACCTGGGTCGGCCCGATCACATGGATGGAGGGGACAATAAGGATGAGGAGGAGCAACGCGAACGCTCCGCCAAGCAGATAATAAAGCGAGAGTTGCAACATGATGACCCCATTAGTTTTGAAAGTCTTGGAGTGCGGGCTATAACCCGCCCTCAAGGGCGGACTGAAGTCCACCCTCCAAGAGTTTAGGTTCTGATGTGCGCGTAGCCGCTGAGCATCCGTAGCGGTTAAGTAGGGCGGATTGCAATCCGCCCTACGTCACTCAGCGAGATTATAGAAAGGATTAGTACAATTTAGCGCAAGGATTTGCCGAACGCAAGGGCGTAACGCCGCCATCCTGTCGCGTTTGATGTCCGTCGGGTGAGGACACCCGACGGCAAGATTTGTCTTTCGGCACATAAATTGCGACATTTTCGCTCCAAACGTCCTGTCACGCTTGAACTTCGCACCGCACCGTGCAAAATGTGCAATTAACACTAATTTTCTGGAAACTTGACCAATGAACCGTCGCACCACCGTTATCGCCTTCAATCTTATCTCGCAGTTCCTCTTCCTCTCGGCCTCCTACGCTCAGGAGGTTATGATCGAACCCGATTCTCTCGACTTCGGTAGAACTGCAATCGGCGAAATCGGACGTCCAAGCCATGATCGGTTGATTCGAATCGTTAATCACAGCGACTCGGATATCGATATTACTTGTGAGTTCGATTTTGAAAATCAAATGGGACTGAAAAATAAACACTTTGAGTTACTGCTTCCTGAGGCCGCCGCGGCCCGAGCCGCGATTCGCGAGATCGTCGATGCGGTAGGCGCGTTCAGGCAGGATTTCGGGGAGGATGCTAATGGAATCATGCAATTGGCAGAGCGTGATTATCTTGATATGGGGGGTAGTGTTTTCAGGCAATGGGATTTTATCGTGATAGGTGACAACCCAATAACACTAATCGAAGCTGTTTCGACTCGTGAAATGCCGGGCGGAGAAGGCCATCGAATACTTTTCGATTTTCAGACTAATCAATTCTATGCTGAAGAAGAGGAGTACTTAGAGTACGGACCAAGGACCGCCTTCAGTCTTCCTGCGGGCGATGAGGGGCTTGATTTGGTAGTGACCTTCATACCTGACGAGGTTGGGCAGGTTGGGGGATTCTTAAATCTGAACCGGGGGAATAATGGGACGACCAGATGTGCATTGAAAGGACGAGGATATTACAATCAGTTTATTGAAATATCTGAGTATGAATTGGACTTTGGAGTTGTGCCTTCCGGTTTGAAAGGAAGACGGGAGCTACGGATCACGAATACCAGCGGTGATTATCTTCAACTTGACCTCGATTTCAAGTACGAATACAATCCAGACTACGATCCCAGCCGATTCTGCATGAACGATTTAGGCGTTGAGGGTGTTCAAAATGCAATGCTTGACATTCAAAGGTATGTCGATCTCTATCGGGAGCGATTCCACGAAGAACCGACGTCCGTTGAGGATCTGATGGACAGGGCAGGTCTGGTTATCAGCGATGATGTGGCGATGAGGTGGAATTTTGGGCTGATCGACAACCCCATTACTGTTATCGAAGCGATTTCAACGGATGTGCTTCCGCAAGGCGAGGGTCACACTATCCTCTATTGTGTTCAAAATGGTCGCTTCACGGGCTTCGGGTTTCGGCAATATGCGCTTCTTGCCAAGGATCGTGAGGAAACCTTTTTCGTGACATTTCGTCCGGACTCGGGAGGTGTTTTTCAAGACACATTACTCATCACGGCTTGGGGGAATAGATCCACCATGTGGAATCCAGATTATCAATACACCGTTGTTTTGTCTGGAGCGGGGGAACTAAAGGTAGTGGATCCGATCCCGTTGCTTCCCTCAACCCTGACTCTTAACCACCCCTATCCTTCGCCCTTCAATTCGAGCGCAGTCGTCACTTTCACCGTTCCCGGTCCCGGGTTGGTTAACCTCTCGCTGTCCGACATTGGTGGCAGGTCACTCCGCCAGTGGACTGAAGAGGTCGCTCATCCCTGCGAGTTTCGCCTTACTGTCGATGCCGGTGGTCTGGCGGCGGGGACCTATTGGCTCCGTCTCCAGCAGGGGGAAAACAGTGCGGCGACGAGGATGGTGTTGGTTAGGTAGCGCTTTAGTGGGCTCGTAAACGGCCCCTACGCGAGGTGGCACGTAAACGGACGGGCTCGTAAACGGACGGGCTCGTAAACGGACGGGCTCGTAAACGGACGGGCTCGTAAAC
>CAYHEC010000005.1:0-148004 GCA_964355675.1 uncultured Caldithrix sp. | reverse complement strand
AAATCTCTACTCGAACGAATAAATCAACGAACTCTAAAAGTCCGCCCTCCAAGAGGATTGCTACTTGATTGATACACTCCAATCACCTAAAGTATTGTCAGACCATGTCTCTTGGAAGTCTGGCGAATGGGAATATAGGTCGTTTAATTCTAATACGATTTCCGCCGAAGAATGGAAATTTAGAATCGATGATCTGAAATCCGCTATTAATAATCCGAAATCTATTATCAAACATGACCATCGCAGTGAAGTCATGTTAATTGAGTTCGCAGGGGAAATTTATGTTGTGAAGAAATTCATCCTGCAACAAACTTGGTGGTGGTTCAAATTGACGTCGATCTCTTTCCCTACTTTGGGTGAGATCGCCTGCACGAATGCAGTGAGATTAAAAGAGGCTGGACTTTTGACCCCACAACCAAGTTTGCTCATGCAAAGGAGAAGCGGAAGAATGGCGGTCGAAAGTTTGTTGATCTACCCATACCTTTCAGGCACGGCGGCGACAGTTTCGGATACGAAATCGATTGTCGCCTTTGTACATAAAATGCACGATGCCGATTGGGTGCATCGCGACCCGCATCCTGCTAATTTTTTGGTGACGCCCACTGGACTGGCAACAATCGATCCAGTTCGCGCAAGGAAAACCCGAAGCAAGTATCTGAAGGCTTACGACGTGATGCTTATGGAGCACGATATGCCTGACGCGCGTGAACTTTACGGTCGGGAGAGTCTTGGAGTGCTATTTGCCATGGCTCAGAGGGGACACGATTTAGTCAGGTTTTATAGAAAATCCAAGAAAATCATCCGTAGAAGTGCCAGATTTGGTACTAATGGCCGACCGATGAATAGTGTAAGGCAGGAGAAATAATGGACAATATTAATTACTTGGGTATTCTGCTTCCCCGGTTTTTCATGGAATTGTTTACGGCGATTCTCTGTGGAGCCTTGCTTGGAATGGAACGAAGCGGGGTCAAGCGATCAGTCGGATTGCGAGACACTATTCTGATCTGCCTCAGCGCCACGATTTTCATGATGGTCGGGGAGCTGATCGATCTTGGGACTGGAGAGGGAGTTGCGTCGGACCCAGGGAGGCTTGCTGGCTGGATCATTGGGGCGTCGGGTTTGTTGGCGGCCAGCGCGGCAATACGAAGGAGACAAGACGATGCATCCCTTACGACGGCCACCCGGACATTGGTAGCGACCGGTATTGGTCTTATCGTGGGTGCGGGGTATCAACTACTTGGATTACTGGTCACTGGGCTGATACTTCTTACCCTGACGTTACTTCACGCCCTCGATTCGCGAATGACCCAAACTGATCGTCCCTTATTGCTTAAGATGACGGCAAGGGAGGACACACCTGAGCTTCGTCGTTTGATTCAGGCGGCGCTTGAGAGAGTTGGCGTAAGAGCCGATTCGTTTCGCTTCGAACTTGCGCCGATGGGAGTCAAGGTGACCATTATGTCCTCGAAGGAACCGTCGGATATAAGGCCTTTACTGGCGGCGCTTTGGAGCATTCAGGGCGTCACGGAAGTAGAGCATTAATGCGCTCATACCCGCCTTTTGTTATAATTATATCCCTGCTCTTTGTCATGTTTCTCTGGGGGGGGTCATTCATTGCCATAAAAATTGGACTCAAGTATTTAACACCTCTTGAGCTTGTAATGGCGCGGTTTGTACCGTCGGCAATATTGTTGTTGCCTATCGGATTGTGGGCTGGCAAGCGCTCGGGGCGTGGAGGCTTGTGGTTTTGGCGAAGTCTCAACCCCAACGAGCGGATTCTCGCCGTTGTTGCTTCGTTGGTGGCTGTTCCTTTTTATCACATTTGTCTTAATTATGGTGAGACCCTGATACCGGCTGGCTGGGCCAGTCTGGTGATCTCCCTTAACCCTGCATTTATTGTTCTTTTCGCATCGATTTTGTTGCACGAGAAGATTACAATACGTCGGTGGGGGGGTATAGCGATTGCTTTTGTCGGCCTCTTAATCATTACATTGGGACAGGATGCACCAACTGAGGCAGGTCATTCGGCATCGACGCTACAGAAGATTCTTGGTCTTGTCATCACCCTGGGAGCTGTCATAAGCTGGGGGGCATTTACGACGATTTCTAAGAAACTTATCCCGGGACGTGAACCACTTGAAAATCTTGGCTGGATAATGACTCTTGGAGCAGTCTGGAGTCTTCCTGCAATTCATCCTGGAATCGTCGACAAATTGGTTGCTGGCGGAAGTGAGCTATTCTGGGCGCTGATGTTTTTATCTGTTGGGTGTACAGTCTTTTCTTTTGTGATCTGGTTTTGGACGTTGCAACGATGGTCGGCTTCTCGGGCGGGAGCTTTTATTTACCTTGTGCCGCTATTTGCGTTAGGCATCAGTTCGGTTATGCTTCACGAGCGCATAACTTTGGTTACAATTATTGGTGCGGTAGGAGTATTGGGTGGTGTTCTTGTTGCGGCAAGCGGAAATCCTACTCATAAATCCGGAGTTTAACCATTAACTTTCGTATTATTTATCAATCTTCAATTCCGCCTCCGATTCGCCGTGGTCGGCAGTATAGTTCGGGAATTACTAATTTGGAGTATCGGGTGCGGTGACCCGACACTGGGTTGATTATACTTATCAGGAAATAAAATTGGAAATAGATAGACGTTCAGTAGAAATCGCGCTGGAACAAATCCGCCCCTCATTTATGATGGAGGGTGGAGACATCCGCCTTTTAAATATATCTGACGACGGCGTCGTCGAAGTTGCCCTTTCTGGAGCCTGTCATGGCTGTGGAATGTCGCTCATGCATGTCAAGATGGGCGTCGAGCGCTGGCTTAAGGAGATGGTTCCTGGAGTCAGTGAAGTCGTGGCGGCTGAATTCTAATCGCAATTCAGTAGTAGTACTCTTAGAGAGCGGACTGAAAGAGTTCGTTGAAATATTCTCAATTTGTATCGACTTGTCCACGCGGACGCCCTCGTCCGCGCTTGTTTTGTGCTTGAATGCTCGGCGGACGAGGGCGTCCGCCTGGACACTCTCGGCATTCTATCGAATACTTCAACGAACTCTGAAAGTCCGCCCTCCAAGTTGTTGCTATATATGCCAAAATTAATATTACATTTGAACGGAGTATTTCATGTCCGATAGTAACGATATGCGCAGTGCCGTCGAAGCGGCGCTTGACGTGGTTCGCCCTTCACTAAGAGCCGATGGAGGCGACGTTACACTCATCAACGTAACCGATGACGGGGTTGTAGAATTACAACTGATGGGAGCCTGTCACGGTTGCCCGATGGCGATGATGACACTCAAAGGTGGAATTGAACGGTTTCTGACGGGGACAGTCCCAGGAGTGCGTGAAGTCGTATCAGTGAACTAACGGATTTCACAAAGTTGAGGTTTCAGGAGGACGGATACGGAGATCCGTCCTCATGATGGTTCGCTGTATTTCAACCGACTCAAATTAGAACCGACATTCTGGTAAATGAGGACTAATGCCCACAGTTCCGACTGAATTGCAAGTACGTCGCGCTCGCGACGCCGATCTGCCCGAGATGGCGCGAATTCACCATGCCAGCTTTCCCAGTATCGTGATGACTCTGGAGGAGCGTATTTCCTATTTTCGTAACGATCCTCGTCTTCGCCTTGAAGACCATTGGGTTTGCGAGAGGAAAGGAAGGCTTGTTGGGATGTTCGCTCTTTATAATTTCCGCATGCAGAGAGGCAGGACCCCAATATCTGTAGGCGGAATTGGTATGGTAGCAGTTGCACCGGAAGCTCGCAGGCAGAAAATTGCTTACTGGATGATGCTTCGCGCTGTGCAGATCATGGATCAGAACAATGTTCCGCTCTCTTCGCTGTACCCATTCAGCCACGGCTTTTATCATAAGCTGGGCTGGGGAGTGATCGGGAAAACAAACCTATTTCGCTTTCCTCCCGGAACGCTTCCCGCATTTCCCGAAAGAGTCGATGTTGTACCAGTCCGAACGTATGAAGATCAATCAGCAGTGATGTCCTGTTACGAAAAATTTGCTTCAGAAATGAACGGTCTGCTGGTGCGAGAGGAACCCGTCTGGTTTGAACGGATTTTCAAATCTCAAATCTGCTATGCTTATAAGAATGCTAAAAACGAGACCGAGGGTTATCTCGTCTTTCAATATCGACCCTTACCCCTCGATGAGCACCTGACCGCAGTCGATGTCAAGGTGAACGACTTTGTCTGGCTTACCGACTCTGCTTTGAAGGGACTAATTGGATTTCTCGCCGCACAAAGCGACCAGGCCAGAGCGGTTATAGTTAGCGACCAGACCGACCTGCCTTTCGAACACATTGTTTCTGACCCGCTGATGGCGGGCGGTAAAAATAATTGGGATTTTGGATCGGAAACAGCATGGGTCGGTTCAGGTCTGATGGGCAGAATTGTCAATTTTCGGCGTACCTTATCCTCTTCCAGACTTGGTCCTGGGTCCGGACGGGTTACATTTCAACTGAAAGATGAGTTGAATCCGCAAAATGAAGAACCTTTGACTGTCGATTTTGAAGTAGGCAAAGCCACCTTTCCAAAAGGAATTTCCGGGGGAGTATCATGGAAATGTGACGTTGCTGTAATGACGAGTATCTGGTGGGGGGCACTAAAATTGGCGGAGGCTAAACAGTTGGGATTAGTCGAACTTGGTGGGGATGGTGATCTATCCTTTCTATCCAAACTTTTCGCGCTTCCAAAACCGATATGTTATGATTATTTCTAATCTTAAAACTCTTGGATGGCGGGTTTAAACCCACCACCCAAGAGCTCAACTAAAGATATTGTCCTTAAACCAGAAGAGAGTGAGTCATTTGTCATTGACACAATTTCCAACTGACATAGAACTATTTTCGGACCGATTAGTCCTTCGTTCGATCCGGCGCGAAGACCTTGATGCCGAGAATGATTGGCCTGATTTCGAGGAATTGATTTACCACCACTACAATCCACCTCGCGACGACGCCCAAAGCAAAGATCACCGTTATTTGCAGTCACTTCGCCTTTTCAACGCCAAGCTTTCAATAATCGATTCAGGTGCCCTGGTTGGATACGTAGGTCTGTACGACACGAAGTATGAAACTGGTGAGTCTTGGATGGGTATTCAATTTGCCTCAAACCATCGTAATCGTGGCTACTGCAAGGAAACACTGCACAAACTCTGTCACACTTATTTCGGAGAATGGGAAATGAAAATGCTTAAACTTGAAGTTGCCGCATTTAATCTTCCTGGAATCCGATGTTATGAGTCTATCGGCTGGCTGGTCTCAAAGCAATTCTGGCATCCTCATGCTTACCAGCGCCATCTTGATTTCGAGAACGATCCCAGACTAAGCTCGTTAGCGCATCACTTTCGCCGAACTGAAACCGGAGTTGAGGTGGAATACCTTGAAATGGAACTCAGCAGGACACGTTTCCATGAGATACACAGTGATATATGAGTTTCTAAGTTCTTTTATAGAATTCGTTGCTAATGCCACCAATAACGTGGTGAAGTCTGAGAGAGATGCGGATTGATCCTTTCGAGATATATTCTTCGCGAACAAATTGGCCCATTTATTTTTGGGCTTTTTCTGATAGTGTTTATTTTTTCGCTAAACCTGATTTATCAGGTTCTTGGAAAGATCACCGGGAAGGGTCTGCCTGCTGAAGTCATCATTGAGTATTTTTTCAATAATATTGCATGGATAGTTGCTCTGGCTGTTCCGATGGCAGTGCTGGTCGCGACATTATCGGCTTTCGGCAGGTTATCAGGGGACAGCGAGATAACTGCTCTTCGTTCAGCAGGAATTACACCGACCCGGTTGATGATCCCCACGCTTTGGGCGGCGTTAGTTGTGACGCTGTTTGTGGCATGGTTTAATAATTATATCCTTCCCGACATGAACCACAACTCAAGATTGTTGTGGGGAGACATTAACCGCAAGAAGCCTACATTCAGCATCGAACCGGGTATATTCAACTTTTCAATCCCAAACTATGCACTTCTTGCCAAGGAAGTCGATCAATCGACCGGGGGAATGAAGGAGGTCACGATATATGATGAACGCAATCCCCAGGAACGCGCGGTAATCACTGCCCAAGAAGGACGACTCGAATTTAATCCTATCAACGAGCTTTTTCAATTAAAACTTCATTATGGAGAGATTCACCGTCCTTCAAGTCGGGAACCGGGAGAATATGAGCGAACAAAATATGATACAGCAGTTTTCAGGATAGCGGCTCCTGGAATGATCCTCAAACGAGGCGAATCAAGTTTTCGAGGTGACAGAGAATTGAGCGCACAAGCGATGCTGAAGCAGGTTGCCGAATTGAAATCGACTAAGGATTCCTATGATAAGCGACGAATAGCCTCGCTGATGGTCGAAGTGCATAAAAAGCTCTCAATCCCGGCCGCTTGCATTGTTTTTGTCTTGATTGGCGCGCCATTAGGAATTCTCGCACATAAAGGCGGAATCGGCGTATCGAGCGGAATATCGCTTCTGGCATTTCTGGTTTATTATGTCTTCATTACTCAGGGGGAGATTCTTGCTGATCGCGAAATACTTTCACCAGCAGTTGCCATGTGGTTGCCAAACGCGGTTTTCCTCGGATTAGGCGTTTGGTTATGGAGATACGCTCGTAACCATAGTTCTCTGCCAGGAGTGGGGTGGATTGGCGGTCTTTTTTCCAAACTATTTGGCAGAAGTGAAAGTATAAAGTGAAGAAGCCATCATGAAAATTCTCGATCGTTATATTGCGCTACGATATATTTATTACCTGATTGCGTCATTATTGGCGGCGGTTGTCATATTTTTAGTTATCAATAATGTCGATAATCTCGATACCTTTATCGATAACCATGTTCCAGTCCAGACTATCGTTCGATACTACTATCTATTCATCCCCCATATTATTTATCTTACACTTCCAGTCGCAACCTTGCTGGCAACTCTTTTTACGATTGGAGGGCTTACCCAATCCAATGAAATGACTGCCATGTATGCATCTGGCATACCGTTTCGCAGGTCGTTGGTGTTATTGTTGGGAATTGCGGCGATATGTTCGGCAGGAATCCTTTACCTCGGTGAAACAATTGTGCCAGTCACAAATCGAGAACGGTTCGATATTGAGCGTTACGACGTTAAGAAAATACCCCGTGAGACGCGTGCGAATCTGGGAAGGTTGTACTTTCATCTTGAAGGCGGGAAACAGTTTTTTGTAGAGCGTTTCAACTCCATTACTGGCGAAGCATTTGGAATTCAAATAGTAACAACAGATTCAGGACGTGTTACCGAGAGAATTGATGCTGAGAAAATGGTCTGGAGAGACGGAAAGTGGCATCTTGGCGGCGTGACAAAAAGTCAATTTGGAGCCGATGGCTGGATGAGAATGCGGAGGGATGAAAGTATGGAGTTCGACAAAAAAGGAATTGAGCCAGATGCGTTCGCCAAAATCCAGACTGCTCCCGAGGAGATGAACTACCGAGAGCTTGAATTGTTTATTAAGCGGATGAAGGCCTCTGGAGGCGATCCGCGAAAATGGGAAGTTGACTTAAAGATTAAGCTTGCTATGCCGATAGCGGCAATTATTATCGTTCTTTTTGGAGCGCCCATTGCGGCAGTTAAAAGACGAGGAGGTACAGCACTGGCCTTCGGTCTGGCGCTTCTGATCTGTTTTATTTATTTTGGATTCACTCAGGTCGGTAGAGTCATGGGACATCACGGTTCGCTTTCCCCGCTGGTTGCGGCGTGGATAGGCAATCTGTTTTTTGGTTCATTTGGATTATTATTGAGCTTAGGACTTCGCCGATAAATATCTGCAACAGATTAATGGGCGGGACGGTTACAGAATCCATCGTACCGAAGAAATGTTTCTGTTTGTGAACGAACTCGCTTGATTTCAAGTGAAGATAGCTTATATTTCACCGAGTGCATTTTTCCATCAAATCAAATTCAATTGGGTCAAGAATGCCTGCAAGTGGTCCGGATGCCGTCAATGTCCAGTTTTTGGGTACCAGAGGATCGATCCCCACACCTGGTCCAAATACGGTCAAATACGGCGGAAATACCTCCTGTGTCGAAGTAACCTGGGGCGAGACCGGCAGGATCATCCTCGATGCTGGAACCGGTATTCGTTTACTGGGTGAACAACTATCTCTAAATGGAAATCCACCCAAACGCATCGATATTCTTTTCAGTCATTTGCATTGGGATCATATACAAGGACTTCCGTTTTTTATACCTATGTATGTAAGCGGGACCGAGATACATCTTTGGGGAGGCGGTGGGAAGGGAATAACTCTTGATATGATGATGGATCACCAACTTCACTCTTCCTTTTTTCCAGTGGGAAGGGCTTCATTATCAGCAGATCTGGTCTTTCATTTAATCGCGCCAGGAGAATTTGATCTTCTTGATGCTCACGTGAAGGTTTGTGCGGTTAATCATCCGGGCGGATGTTTTGCCTATCGTCTGGAGGTTCGCGGTAAGTCGATAGTTTATGCAACAGACCGAGAAAACGATAATGAAGAGGGATCGGGCAATCAGGCACGTGAAGCATCGCTGATAGCGTTGGCGCAGGGTGCGGATGTCCTTATTCATGATGCACAATATACTTCCGAGCAATACCATAATTTCCGACGCGGCTGGGGACACTCGACTTTTACTGACGCTGTAAGGGTAGCAAGAGAATCAGGAGTAAAAAGACTCGTGCTTTTTCATCACGATCCTTCTCATAGTGATACTTTCCTTGAAGCGCAAGAGCAAGCACTGCGCTCCGAATTTACTGATATACCTGAAATAATAATGGCACCGGAAGGTATGATTCTGGCCATTTAAAAAAGTTCTAAAAACACGTTGAAATTCTAATGAATCCCCCCCCTCGCATCGAACATCTTGAGCTATTGCTCGATTCTGACAGGCAAGCAATTTTAGGAAGGCTCTCTGCTGGTTTAACACATGTCATGAATAATGTTCTTGGCGGCGTGATAGGGCAAGTTGACCTACTGAGCATGACTAACGGCGGCACTCACCTTCAAAAAGACCTTGAACAGATAATAACGATTTGTGACGAAGGTGTGATGTTTACCAAGAACATTTCTAAAATAATATCTGCATTTCATGAGCGGAATCTGATCGATATTAATGAATTACTGAATTCGTTAGTATTATTAATCAGCCGGGTATATCGGCGAACCGGTTTACGCGCGGTAGTGAGGAGTTCAGGTGTTGCCACTCCAGTAGTTAATGGAGAGTTATTTATTCAGGCGGCGTTTCATCTACTTTTAATTGCCTTCGAGGGAGAGCTAAGTAATCGGGAGCCCGGGAACAAACCCCCCGTCGAAGTCGAATTGAGGTTTGATAGAAGTTCCATTAATTTATTAATTAATCATATCAAATCAATGTCAGTACCTCTGACGTTGCCTGTCCATGGCGAAGGAATTGACTACCACAGTTGGGTAGTTCATCAGGTCGTTCAAATTAGCGGCGCTACAATCAATTACCAACAGGAATACCAGACTTGTACGATGGTCTGGCCGACGCCTGAATGCGGTACGAAATAGAAAGGGAGATTAAAAAGTCAAATGTCAGACACAGCTAAAGAAATACTCGATACTATCTTAGGTCGCTTGAAGACCCTTGCCAACACCGAAACAGTTATCGGGCAACCTGTCCAAATCGGAGAACTGACCTTGCTTCCAGTTGTAAAGGTGTCGATTGGTTTTGCGGCTGGGGCGAGTGAGGGGATCGGCGTTGATTCCAAGCTCCCTAAAGGTGGCGGTGGCGGCGGCGGCGGAGCGTCGGTCACTCCACTCGGTTTTATTGTTTATGATGGAAGTGACGTGAAATTCGTCTCGACTGGTAAGGGCACATTCGACTCTCTAATCGATTCAGTCCCCGGAATATTAAGCAAATTCGGAATTAATAAACAGAAGGGGAAAGCTGGAACCACCGCCGAAGACCATAACGTAGAATCTTGAAATAAGCTGTTAGCTTAATCTTGGTATGTAATTTTGATTATTCGACGCCCATTTTGAGTTACAAAAATTGTTGACCCGCAAGCCTCAGACGCCTCCGCTTTATCAAACATTGGGACTCGAACCGGGTGCTTCGGCAGAGGAAGTCAAATTAGCATACCGGAGAATGGCGAAGCGATTTCATCCGGACTCAAATCCTGATGATCCCGGTTCTGAGGAATTGTTTAAAAAGGTCGCAGACGCCTACAGGATCTTAAGTAACCCAGCATCTCGAGTCAAATATGATAGATCAGCAGGGTTTCAACCGCTCAAGACTGCACAGCATAACCCTGAAAAAGAAGTACATCGTGAAGTAAATCGCGATATCAATGTCAGGTTGCACCTTACCTTGGAACAGGCATTTCGCGGCGGGCATCGAGAATTGAAAATATCTCGAAAAATTCCCTGTACATATTGTGAGGGGAGCGGAACAGATCGCTTTGGTAACGAGTGCAAAGACTGCAATTCTTCAGGTATAACAAAAAAGCTAACGGGAGTCGAGGTCGTATATTCTCCCGGAGTTAGAAGTGGAAGCAAGTTAAGGTTTGGTGCGTTCGGGCATAGACTTCCGCCTGAAAACATTTCAGGAGATCTGATTGTCGAGATTGTGTTCAAGCCCGACCATTTCTTGGAAGTTAAGGGTTCTGACTTGCATTATCGTGCGTTGATCGGTCTGGATGTGTTTATTGAAGGGGGGAGAATCGTCGTGCCGACTCCCGGTGGAGCGACAGCGATCGAAATTCCACCTCGAATGTCTGATGGCAGGATTTTGAAGCTTGCAGGCAAAGGGTTGGCGGCTTGCCAAAACGTTCCTGCAGGCGATTTATTTATTAAGATCGAATTGTGCGTACCGAAACGACTTTCACGTAAAGAACGACAATTACTCGATGAACTGATGGCATTGCCGGGATTTCGTCCGCCGGTTAATGCAGATGGTTTCATTCCAAAGGGAGACTGATCATGCACGCATTGCTTTCCTCCTCCTTTTCATTTGCCCTGCTACTGGGGGGGCTTTGGATCGGCAAGGTTTTCGCCTCACCCGAGATAAATCCGGCAACTTCACTTCTACACCGGCTTGATTATCGTTCGACTGTCTTGGGAGACGTGCGATCAATAACTCAACAGCCGGGATTAGACTCCATTTTGATACCCCAACCCCTAACCAGTGACTACCCTCCACGTGATCTCGGACGCGGGAATTTGCGTTGGACAGCCTCTGATCAGAACGGCATTTCGGAACAAGTTGTCTTATCTGACAACGGTAACATCATAGCCATCGGGTACTCGTTGAATGACGAGCGACTTGAAGTAAGAAATGCTTTCGCTGGTGATACACTTTTCACATTTCGGGTCGAGTCGGGTGGTTCCTATGTCGCAATCTCTGCTTCAGGCGAGATTATTGCCTACGCGGCTTTGGATTCTGTCTGGCTATTCCGGTCAAACGGACGTGGCATTCCCTTTTTCCGGTTTGGCATGAACGATTATTTTCCTGGTCCTGTAGCGCTTTCCGCTTCAGGTGACAGGCTTGTGGCCTGCGGAAGCGACCCGGAGGGAATAACGAACCGCGCCTGGGGTTTCAATACGGCAAATGGTCAAAGACTTTGGACGCTGGAGGTTGATGCTCAAGAATCGTTCAGTTGGTATGGAACTAATATTTCATCTGACGGCCGCGTAGCTGTTGTCAATGGAAAGTTCCGATTGTTCGTCGTCGATGCCTCAAATGGAGATTTGATTGGGGAGGAATCGACTTACAACACGGAATCAGAAGTTGGTATTTCCAGTAACGGGCAGGTCCTTGTCACTGGTTCACTCAGCGGAAGACTGCGAGTTTTCAGCCGTGCCGAACAAACATTTAATGAGCTTTGGCATTATAGTTTTCGGGGAGCCGTATCCAGTTGGATTACAAGCGTTTCCATTTCTGATGACGGTAGAACAATCGCCGCTGGGACATTAGATTTTTTCAATGACCGGTATGCGGGACGTCTCGCTCTTTTCGATACATACGGTTTGGGAGAACCTCTCTGGATTTCCGATCCCATGGCTGATGAGATTTCCGGAATCGAAATGAGTAATGATGGGGCAGTCGTTGCGGCTGTAAGCTGGGGCGATGTTGATAATGAACGGCCAGATCTTATAGTACATGAACGGCACAACCGAACTCCGTTTTACACGCTTTCGACGAATGGTTCATTAGCAGGCGTTAGCATTTCGGGAGGTGGTAATCGCCTTATTGCCGGGGGTAAGGCGACTCACAACCGGCTGTTCGGACGGGGAGGGCAGGCTCATTTAATCGAACTGGCCCTTTTAGGCGGATTTGCGACGGGGCGAGTCGTAAATCAACAAAATCAAGGGATTCCGGACGTAATGGTGAGTGCGATAGGTAATCCTTATACAGCCTTTACCAATGATCAGGGTAGATACACAGTTAGAGTCGAAACTGCAGAGCGGGGCAATTTCACCATTATTAGCGAGAAAAGAGGTGTGGGGCGGTTAGAACGACAGGTTGGTATTACTCCGGGCGATACAACTTTCGGGGTCAACTTTTCCTTCCAAGACGGGCTTGTTGGCGATCCTCCCACTCAATTTCGAGCGTCTGAGGGAGCTCGAAATCAGGTAGTTTTATCTTGGGATCCCTATAATGGACGCCGACTTACCAATGAAACCGTAAGTGATGACCTGATACAATCGGCGACTGGTGACAAGCCACAATTGGTTGGTTTGATACCTTGGGATGCCTCGAACGAACATTTTATCCCCCCCGCCCGTGACGATACCGACGATGCACTTGAGATTAATATCTATCGTTCTCCAGTTTCTGGGGGACCTTATTCGCTAATTGGCACGGTGGACGGTGACGCAAGTACCTTTGCTGATCGGAGGGTTGTATTTCCGCTTCATCGCTATTATTACCGCATTACGGCAATATTTGAGAATGGCGAGAGTGATTATTCTGATGAAGCGACCGGCTGGCTTGAGGATGAATTTCTTATTAGGGACGTTGACTTGCGACCCCTTCAACAGCTCCCACAAATCGACGGCGAAATGCATCCAGAGGAATGGAATGGGGCCGAGCATCTTGACATTTCCGATGTATTCGGTTATGATGTTCCTGATACGGCGGGAACTGTAGAAGCATGGATTGCATTCAGCGATCAAAATGACCGATTATATCTCGCGGTTAGATTCCTTAATATGAGTGATCTTGAAGAGAATATGGGCCTCGGCGTTTATGTCGATGACGACGGTAATGGAGCATGGACAGCAAAACGCGACGGCTCGGAGGGCAACTACTGGGGATATTGGCGGAACGACGGTCCGGATATGCGGTATCGTTCCCTGTCCGGTGGGCTTTATACATCAGATCCGTACTTCATCTTCCAAAATCCTACACTTGCTTTTGGTGACAACCGCTCGGGCGTGGAAGTTGAAATGTCCATCCCACTTGGCTTCCATGGCCCGGAAGAAATTGCGGTATATGGCCCTGACCGGACCATCGGACTCGGGTTGTTCGCTATGCAACGTGACGAAGGAGGCAACCCGATTTTCAACGGCTGGTGGCCTCAGAACATGTTTTCAATTGTCACCGAACCGCGCCAGTTTGCCCGGATTCATATACCCATTAATTTGGTCGTACCACCTTTGGCTCCTTCTGCTTTGGCAATTGTACGGGACAGAAACGGATTACTGCTGTCGTGGCGAGATCCAGAGATCGGCGTGGACAGCACAGCGATAAGGGGCTGGGATGGCGTCAACATTTATCGAAACGGCGAACTTTTAACTTCAGTGGATCCGGGGCGTGAAGGTTATTCTGACCGAGAGTTTCAACATGGGGGCGCTGACTGGGGAGGGTGGTTTGAGTATTCGCTTTCAGGTTACGTACTCGAAGATCAGGGGCAGTTCGAGGGGCCGCGCAGTGCCAGTGTAGGAACCTACCTCGGAGAAGAGCCTGAAGTCGAGGAGATGCGCCACGATGACGGCTCATCAGAGGCATATTATGTAGTCGCATTCAATGGTGAGGATAACCGCTTTGCTACGAAGTTTACCATCGAAGCAGGGCTTGAAGGAGTTTCAGCCTACTGGATCGATTTTTATCATCGTGGCAATCAACCAGTCGATGTTTGGTGCGCTGGGGACGACAATGGCGTTCCGGTCGGGGGAGGAACCCATTACCGGGTAACTCCGATAGCAGTTGAAGGTATTGAGCGGTTTCACTTTCCTGGCCGCGAGCAACCTCATTGGGAGTTCGACCCGGACTTGGGAGGTTCGTTCTGGGTTGTATTGAACTATTTACCTGCTTCGCCGGGAGCGCCTTCGATAGGAGTCGATGCTTCATCCAACGATGGTGAAAGAAATCTCTACTTCACGACAGCGTCAGGGTGGGCGCCTTTTTCCAGTGGACAACCTATGATCCGAGTCGGTGTCGGACAACCGGTTAACCGAGCGCCCGGAGGTGGTGAACCAGTACCCACACGTTTTGATGTATTGGCAAATTATCCTAATCCTTTTAACGGAAGGACTATTTTGCCGGTTCGATTACCGATGGCTGGGTTGGTGAATTTAGCCTTAACGGACTTACATGGACGAGTTGTATTGCTATCGAATCTCGGTGAGATGAGTGCCGGCGAGCACGATATTTCTCTCGATGCGGATCGTCTGAGTTCCGGCATATATATTGCTGTTGTGAGTGTCGGAGCTGAAACACGCCGAACGACGATTCACTTGATAAAGTGAGATCGTAACTTAAACAATCGATTAAAGTTTGTAAATAACTGGAGATACATTCATGCGGAGTGAATTACGCCGTCAAATTCGGACAACTATCAGTGTTGTTCATATTACGATTCAGTTGATTTTAATTTGGATCATTTTCGATACCAAAGCTGACTATGTGCCAAACAGCGAAGCTATTGAATTGTCGATTGTTTACGAGTTACTCACTATTTTTATTGTGATGGTGGGCGTTTTTGCGATTCACTTCTCGCTAATGAAACTTTTTTCTAATTCGCATCACTCGCATTCAAAATGATGTTTATTGTGCGGCGTTTCGACCAGCCAAGGGTTTGAAATGAAGCGGTTCATCGTCCTGTGAAGTCAATTTTCGATAATCCCGTGAACGACTGGCGTTGGTTATTGCGGAAGCGGTCTCGCGGATATAACTTTATACTTTTGCGATTGGAACTGCCGGGGTGGTGAAATTGGTAGACGCAGTGGACTCAAAATCCACCGTACGCAAGTACATGTCGGTTCGATTCCGACCCTCGGCACTTTGGAAGTATGAAGGCTAAAAGGATGAAACCCTTCGGGAAACCGGAGGGTTCTTCATTTCGTAACGCTTAGGTTTATACGTCTGCTTGACAATTACCCGTTGCGGAACTTGCCGCCCACTTGCCAAGTAAAAGCAATATGACTATATTCTATAAACGAGTCAGGCTAACGCAGTACATTTCCATGTCAAGACTTTTTTTCTCCCCCTCCCCTATCGCCAAGACTTTGCTTCTTGTCACTGCCTTGGTTTTCATTGGTTGTGGCGTCGATAAAGCTAACCGCCCCGACGGACCCGTCGCCGACTTTACATGGTCCAGCCAATCAGGTCCCTCAGTTTTCGCATTTCACAACCTTTCTGTTAATGCAGACCGTTACTACTGGCGTTTCCCAGGCGGTCTGTTCTCTACGAATAGCGACCCCGTTTTCGGATTCAGCGGTTCCGGAGTTCAAAGCGTTACACTGATTGCAACCGAGACTTCCACCTCCAGAGTTGACAGCCTGACCCGGACTCTCACGATCATGCCCAGTCGATTTCTACTCGATAGCGTCATCGTCGAGCAAATCTCATTTACCAATTCAAGCGGAAATGCGTGGGACGATCTGACTGGCCCGGATCTTTACTTTATCCTGAAAAAGCCATCGGGACGGAACGAGTCAGAATCCTTCAGCTACCCTTTCGAAGATACGCGGCCTGAATTCCTTCCGGTCGGTTGGAAATTCTCCAGTGCCGGGTACTATCTCTCTGATTGGGATTTTAACTACAGTATCGACATTCTTGATAAAGACGGCAACAGTCCGAGTGACTACTATAACGACACGATCGGAAGTGTCAGCTTTCGAATCCGGGCTCTCGTCGAGAGCAATGGCTACGGACGAATCTTTACGTTGCAAAGTGGAACTATTCGGGTGCGGATTGTTGTAAAGTGGGAGTAGTACATTAGTTTGCAGTCACTCAACTTGCGTCAAAGTAGCACTAATGCCTAACAATATTGGCGGCAAGCGAGTGGGTATGGCAGGCGCGATATTTAGATAATTCAAAGAACTATATATACAAAGCTGACATGAACAACGAATCGTACAGGTACTCACATGAGAAGAGATATAACTGCTTCAAGAGTCTTTCTTTGTCTGACCTTTGCCATCCTCACGGGCTGTGGTAAGGAAAATCCCACCAACACGCAACTCGATCCGACAGCCTCCTTCACTTGGAGCGGCGATTCTCTTACCCCAACCAGAATCAGGTTCGAGAATCGCTCAGAGAACGCAGATGAATTTTTCTGGAATTTCGGTGATGGGACTACCTCACCTGAGACAAACCCAGTTCATATTTATTCCGAACCAAAAACTTACCTCGTGACGCTCAAAGCGACCCAAAGCGGCACCGGATCTGCGCGGGTAGCAAGCCAATATCTAACGATTACGACCGATCCCCCCGCGGTTGATTTCTCATGGAGCGGCGACACAATCGCTTCCTCTGCGATAAGCTTCCAGAATTTGACCCGGAACGCCGACACCTTTCGATGGGATTTCGGTGACGGAGACACTTCTTTGGAAATTAATCCGGTGCATGTTTTCCACGAGGCGGGGACTTTCAGCGTCACCCTGACCGCCAGCCTCGCGTCCTCGCGCCAAACAGGATCAATAACCAAAACAATCTCGATTTTCTGGGCTGATCCCATCGCCGATTTCGATTGGACGGGGGAGACCATTGTTGGGTCGTATGTCACCCTGCACAATCGCTCGCAGTACGCCGATGAGTTCCTCTGGAAGACTACGGGTGACTGGTTTTCTTCTGATACCGATCCAAGATTACTTTTTGAACAGCCGGGCAATTACCCAATCTCACTTATAGCCCGGAATAGTGCGCTTGCGAAATCGGATACAGTAACCAAGGTTCTGGCTGTTTCGCCGCTGAATGTCTCTTTAGTGATGATCAGAATCAACCAGATTCCATGGGCAGATTCGTTGGGACATCCTTGGGATCCAGATGGGGGGCCTGATATTATTATAATAATGTATGATCCGAATGGGCAGGCTTTGCTCGGCGGAGGCGATGTTTTATTAAATCTGACTTCAGATCAACTTCCTGTCGAATTGATACCAGAATCCCCTGCAGAACTTGTTCGAAGTCGTGAATATCGAATCGACTTTCATGATCTGGGTATCGGAGTTGCACCCTATGGAAGGTTAGTGGGGCAAGTCTATTTTTGCATCGACGCGCTGAGGCTCGCGCAGGGTTTTCGAGGAGTTTATGCGGTTGATCATGACAGCATGAAAGTCGATATCGGCGTCGAGTGGCATTAATTTAAATCGAAATTACCATAAGACAACTTCGAACCATCAGATGGGAATGTAGGGGCGCATTGCAATGCGCCCCTACGTGCTCTCGTTTTGCCTGCATCTGTATTATATTAAATGATACACTAAATACAATCTGTCATAAAATTAAATCAATATAATTTAATACTATGGATTATCGTACAGCCGGCGTCGATATATCGGCCGGCGAACAAGTCGTAGCCGGGATCAAGCGCTTGATGGGAGCATCCGGAAGCGCCATAGGCCATTTCGGTGGCGCATTCCCCATTAATCTCGAAGGTTATAAGAAGCCGTTGATCGTCTCATCGGTTGATGGCGTTGGCACGAAAACTTCGGTCGCCGCGGCTTGTGGCTGTTGGGAGGTCATCGGCCGCGACATGGTTCACCACGCCATCGGTGACATCGCGGTCTGCGGAGCCGAGCCACTGTTCTTTCTTGACTATATTGCCATGGGGAAACTCGACTCTGATGCCGCCATTCGAGTGGTCGGGGGAGCCATCGACGCCTGCAAACGCTGGGGAGTAACTCTCGTCGGAGGCGAGACCGCCGAACTGCCCGGCGTTTATGTACCAGGTGAGCTTGATTTTGTTGGTTGCATCGTCGGAGTTGTCGATCAGGAAGAGTATATCGATGGGAAGACTATCGTCGAGGGAGACATCCTCGTCGGATTTCCATCGGTCGGGCTTCACACAAACGGCTTCAGTCTGGCAAGACGAGTTTTCAATGACGCGAATATCAGCTTTAACAGAACATTCCCCGAACTGGATGGGTCTCTTGCCGACGCGTTGCTTGCTGAGCATCGTTGCTATCTTGAAGTGATTCGACGATTGAAGCGAGATTTTGGAGTGAAGGGACTGGCGCATATCACCGGTGGCGGTATCGAGGGCAACAGTTCACGCATCATCCCCAAGGGATTAAAGCCTGAATTTGATTGGGGCGTCTGGCAAGAGCTACCGATATTCGACCTTATCCGACGCACTGGAAAAGTCCCCGAAGAAGACATGCGTCGCACCTTCAATTTGGGGATCGGTTTGGTTGCCGCATTAAGCCCTGACATGGCGAGCAAGGCAATCGGAATGACATGGGGAGAGTGGGGGGAGCCTGTCGTAGTCGGGCGTATCGTCGCAGGAGGGATTCAACCAAATGTATCCTGATACCAAAGTAGCAGTATTCGGCGCGGGAAGTTGGGGGACGACGCTTGCCCTGATGCTGGCAAAGGCCGGAAACAGGGTTTCACTTTGGGAGTTCCGTCCCGACGCCGTCAAATTAATGGAAAAGGAACGTGAGAACAAGGAGTTCCTCCCCGGTTACCCTTTCCCGCCCAATCTTGAGATCACCGGCGATATTCACCAAGCCACCGCAGGCGCTGAATATATTTTAATGGTCGTTCCATCGCATGGTTTTCGCAGTACTGCGGCAAACTTGACCGATGGTCCAGGTAAAGATGTAACTGTGATCTCAGCCGCCAAAGGCGTCGAGCAAGGCAGTCTGATGCGCATGTCTGAAGTTCTCGGCGACGTCTGGAGGAATAAATTCGACCCGAGCATGTTCGCGGTCCTCTCCGGGCCGAGCCACGCTGAAGAAGTCGTCATGGGTTTGCCATCGACAGTGGTGGCGGCGTCAACTGAGATCGAAACTGCCCACCGGGTACAGAAGCTTCTTTCAAGCGATCGTTTCCGGGTCTACTCGTCCGACGATGTAGTGGGAGTTGAGCTTGGCGGGTCGCTGAAGAACGTCGTAGCGATAGCGGCAGGGCTTGCCGACGGGCTGGGATTCGGTGACAACACCAAAGGAGCGTTGTTGACCAGAGGTCTTGCAGAAATTGGCCGACTTGGCGTAAAATTAGGCGGCAAACCTTCGACCTTTGCCGGACTGTCGGGGATGGGGGACTTGATTACGACTTGTTGTAGCCGTCACTCGCGAAACCGTTATGTCGGCGAACAAATCGGGAAGGGAAGGACTCTGAAGGACGTGCTTGCCGGCATGGTGATGGTCGCCGAGGGTGTGCGGACGACTGCTTCGACGTATGCTCTTGGCAAACGGGAAGGAATCGAGATGCCGATTACCGAACAAGTTCATCGCATTCTATTCGAGGACGCTGATCCCCTCAAGGCGACGATGGAGTTGATGTCAAGACGGCTTAAGGAGGAGGACTGATGGAAATGCAGAATAGAGTATGTTGAAATTAGGATACTTGGTCGGAAATAACGTCGAGGGTGGATTCTTAATCTGAATAACCTCCAAATCCCCATCATCGGCGCTGGCCCTGCCGGAATCGCGTCGGCAATACAACTGAAGCGCTATGGTATCGAACCGATCTTGTTCGAGGCAAGTAATATTGGCGGGTTGGTTCATAATGCCAATCTCATCGAGAACTACCCCGGCTTTCCAAATGGACTCACCGGCGAGCGGATGGTCTCCTTGCTTCAGAGTCACATTAAGGCGTGCGGTGTAAAGATTCGATTTGAACAGGTCACGCTTCTCGATTACCTGCAAAGTAAGTTCTTGGTCAGAACAGACGTCAGTGAACAATGTTATTCCAGAGTAATCATCGCTTCCGGAACAGTGCCGATAGAGAGCAACCTGCCTGGGATTGCTGATCTGGTTGGAAAACGAGTCTTTTATGAAGTGAAAGACTTGCGAGGTGTAACCGGTAAACATGTCGGCATTATCGGCGCAGGCGACGCCGCTTTCGATTATGCCCTCAATCTCGCCACTCATAATACCGTAACCATCTATAATAAAAACGATCACATTTCATGTTTACCTTTGCTTTGGGGACGAGCCAGCAGAAATTCTGATATAAAGTATAAACCTAATTTCAGACTCGTTGAGGTTGAATTGGCTGGAAAGCGATTAAGCACCAAATGGGACAAGTCTGGCGGAATCGTTTCCGGACAAGTGGACTACCTTCTAATTGCGATTGGAAGGAGACCTAATCTCGACTTTGCCTCATCGACGTTAATGGATCAAATGGAACAACTGGAAGAACAGGGGCGGATTATCAAAGTTGGAGATGTAAAGAATGGTCTCTATCGTCAGATCGGGATATCGATAGGCGATGGTATCAGAGCGGCGATGACTTTCGCTCGCCACATTAGGTGCGAGGTCTGATGAAGATCGTTGCTCAATTTGGAAAGAGTGATCTGGCAACGGTTTATGTTGCCGAAATGGGCGAGGGGCATTTTGTGGAATTTGTCGAGTCTGTCGAGCCGCCAATCCCCGCTGAGAAAAAGTGGGTCTCGATTGTCTCAACGATGTACGGCTGTCCGGCGGGATGTCTATTCTGTGATGCGGGAAGAGAATTCAAGGGGAAACTTGATGCGAAGGAGATAATCGACCAGATCGACTATCTTGTCACGACTCGTTATCCATCGCGGTCTATCCCGAGCGAAAAATGGAAAATTCAATTCGCCCGCATGGGTGACCCGGCGTTCAATCCGGCAGTTCTCGATGTTTTAGAACAGCTCCCAACTCTGTACGATGCACCGGGTTTAATGCCTTCGATCTCTACGATTGCACCAGTTGGAACTGACAAATTCTTTGAACGACTGCTCGAACTGAAGCATCGCCTCTATCCTCTCCACTTCCAATTCCAATTTTCCGTTCACAGCACGGACAAGAAGGCACGCACCAAACTGATCCCGGTACGCACTTGGGATCTGGATCGAATGGCTGATTTCGGCAAGGCTATCTACGAAAATGGGGGTCGGAAGGTGGCGCTCAACTTCGCGCTAATGGAAGAAGTCCCTATCGATCCGGACGTAATCTCTGCGATATTTTCCCCAGAGTATTTTGTTATAAAGGTAACGCCTCTCAATCCAACGGTTCAGGTCACCGAAAATCAGCTGAAGGCGGCGAGTATGGATGGCGAGGAGTCGCTTGCCCTTTTCAAGTCGCTACGAAATCATGGATTTGAGGTAATTGTCAGCATCGGTGAGTTGGCTGAAAATGAGATCGGAAGCAATTGCGGACAATATGTCTCGGCATTTAATCAGGTCAATTTATAGATGTACTTGGAGGGCGGACACTCTTGTCCGCCCTCCAAGTGGAATTCACAATAGTATGTCCCAGTAATAACTTACGCTGTTGCTTCTTCTGCCCCCATTAGAGCTGGATCGAATTTGACGCCCTCGGATTTAGCGATAAACATTGCTACGGTAATGTCACCGACTACGTTAAGAACAGTGCGAGACATGTCGAGAATTCGGTCCACACCAAAGATCACACCGATTGCTTCACCAGGAACACCAACCGACATAAGTACCAAAACGATCACCGGCAGAGATCCTCCCGGAACTCCTGCTGTCCCAATTCCTGCAAGTATTGCCGCCAAAACTACCGAAATCTGTTGCGTCATTGTCAGCTCAACACCAAAGAACTGTGCCAAAAATATCACCACAACCCCCTCGTATAATGCGGTTCCATTCTGATTGGCTGTGGAACCGAGCGTCAGGACGAAGTTGGTGATGTTGCGCGGCACGTGCAATTTATGCTCGGTCACTCGCAACGAAACTGGCAATGTGACATTGCTGGAACTGGTTGAAAATGCAGTGATAATGACTTCCTGGATTCGCTTGAAAAACGCCCAGGGACTGACGCCAACCGTGTACTTCAATACAACCGAATAGACGATGGTCATCTGCAACAATAGACCGATTAAGACAACCAATACAAATTTTCCAAGAAGAAATACTATGTCGAGTCCAAGCCTTGCGGCTACTGTGAAGACAAGACACGCAACACCGTACGGTGCAATTTTCATAGCTAACTCAATGATCTTCATCACTATATCATAAAGTCCCTGCAACCACTGCTCGAAGACCACAGTCCGTTCACTACGCACCATTGCCAGGGCAATACCTACGAAGAGGGAGAAGAACATAATGGCAAGTATTCCTCCTCCTCGATAATTTGGATCGAACGCGAGCGCCATATCGGCGATCGGGTTCTTGGGGATTATATCTAACAACATTTCAACGATTGTCTTTGCCTGCTTCGCGTTCTCTACGGCGGTTTTAGTAGCAGAGCCGCCGAGTGTACTCATCAACGCGTCGCGCTGTGGGCCTTCAAGACCTATTCCCGGTTGCACGAAATTAACCAAAGAAAGACCAATGATAACCGAGATCGTTGTAAGAATGAGTGTAAATAGCAGTGTTTTTAATCCGATGCGGCCGAGATGGCGGACGTCGCCCAACTCGGCAACCCCTAATGCCAGCGCAGAGAAAATCAATGGAATAACTGCCATGAAGATCAGCCGCATAAAGACACTGCCAAGCGGGAAAATCAGATTATTGATCAACTTGTCGAGCAACGGCGTCCCGGCAAACATTGCGTTGCACATTAGCCCTAACACGATCCCGACAGCTAGACCGATGAAGATTTTGGCGTGCTGGGACATTTTTTTTGGGGTAGTGAATGTGGATTGCGAATCAGGCATTTTCGATTCCAGTGTTGTGAGTGAACCGGTGAAATTGAATAGTTCAATGATCAGAAGGGCGAGTCTTTTAGTGTTCGGTTAAAATCCTGTGTTGATGGAGATATAGTACTGCGGAACCATGTTGGATCGTTTGTCAGGCGACCAGGCGACATCCCACTCGATGGGGAATATCCCGAGGTCTATTCGAAGACCGAACCCAAATCCGAATGCGCCTTTCTCAGGCAGAAGACCTTCCTTAAACCGGTTGCCCGGTTGCCAAGCGGCTCCCCAATCAGTGAAAAGTGCACCCTGTAAATCCCTGATGTAGATCGGCAGGGGCCATCCGAAGACGAGATGCTTGATGAACGGGAACCTGAATTCAGCATTCGACAGGGCGTACCGGCTCCCGACCTGATTGTAGTATCCGACCCCGCGCAATGGGCCGACGAAATTGGAGTAATAAATGTCTTGAAGATTGTCGATCTGAACTCTCCGCGCCGAATTGTCGTAGCGAGGATTGAACCAGTTTTGGACCCCGCCAAGAAAAAATCGCTGTGGACTCTTGCCATAAGATGTTGCACCAGAGAGTCGGAGGGCAAAGGTGAACTCTTTCTTATAGACGAAGTATCGGCTCCAATCAACTGCCAGCGTCGTGAATGGCACTCTTTCACGGTTGATGCCTATATTGGGGCTCCAAAGTGCGTCTAATCTCCATCGACTTCCATTGGCTGGAGCTGTTGAGTTATGCCAAATGGCGGTATCGTGGACATAGCCGATATGTGGCATGAGCAAAGATGTCTTCGCATTGGTTGGTCCGTAAGATCGCGTCCCGACGATGATAGTGGTGTCGTTATCGTTCACAACTAAAACCCCAATACTATCATCTACGAAGACGTTTCGGTCGATTACATTGAAATCAAAGCCGTACTCGAAGCGATTGTAGCGGTCGAGTGGATATGCAGATTGTAGGAAGAAGCCATAATTTCGATCGCGAAAGTAAGCGACTCTTTCGCCGACGGTGAATATATTATCTGGATTCTCTTTGTTTTCGTACCTTTGGATGAATTGATATGCAGAAGCAACGTGGAAAATCCCGCTGCCGAGAGCCATTCTGCGTGGTAAGTAATAGTATTGAACGAAGAAATTACTATTCTCAATCGAGCGATTGACATCGAGGCTGAGATCGAGTAAATGGTTGACTAGGACATCGCTGAAACGTATCATCGCAGATCCCTGTGCATGGAAATAGGGACTGTAAGAGGCCGAGAAAAAAGCCTCATCGGGCGACAGTTTCACTTTGTAATTATGGCTGGCATACGTCCCACTTTCGGTTTTTGAACGCGGGACAATCTTGGTGGAATCAACTGTTTCAGGTTCTTTAAGTTCGGTGTCTTTCAATATCCTGTCAAAAACAAATTCGCTATAATCAGATGTTCCTGCTCCGAAATCAGAATCCCCTTGAATTACAGGTGTGATTACTTCAGTGGGGGGGAGTTGCATGACAAACGCCGATGAACTCAACTTCAATAAATCACTGATAAGGAAAATATCGTATCCTTGATCGTAGTATGACGTGAAAGCGAGTGTGTGTGTCTTCCAAGCAAAGCTCGGTTGGAGAAAGCCGGTTACAACATTTGTCAGTGGCGTTGAAACACCGGTCAGAGTGTTATGGGTGTATAAATTAAAGATTTCATTCTGGTTGCAAACGAAGAGAATGGTATTCGACTCAGGCGTCCATATCGGAGTTCTAACGATCTTATTGATCGTGGTGATTCTGGAGATTTGCTTCGTGTCAAGCTCAATTTGAAAGACATCAAATGAGGCAACGGCGTGGCCCTTCATCGTTCTGCCGTCAGGCAAATCCGCCTCTTTGGGAAGATCGGCGCGATTCGAAGTGAAAAGCAATGAACGAGAGTCTGGAGCCCAGGATGGATCGGCGTCATCGAACAGGTCGTTGGTGATGAGCTCAAAACTGTCACTCGTCAAATTATAAACAGCGAGATCACTCCTGCCGTCCTGTACAAAAACGAAAGCCAGTCTTTCCCCATCGGGCGACCAGGAGGGGCTGAACATTCCATCTGATTCGCGCACAATTTTTTTGACAATCTCGCCATCATCTACCGATAAAATATAAATTGCGTCATAAGCTCCGGCTTTCGCGGCGAGGGCAATTTGTTTACCATCGGGCGACCAGGTGATGCCGGGGCGGAGCCAATGCAATTCTTCAAATTGTCCTGTCCTCTGGCCATGTACCAGTCTCCTGACGACCTTCCCGTCGAGGGTTCGCATAAGATAGACGTCGAAAAAGTCCGATCTGTCCGATAAGAATGCGAGGTATTCGCCGTTGGGTGAGAGAGCAGGGCTATTGTTGATATAGCAATACTCTTTTTTATGGTCGGTCAGTTGCATAGACCACTTCGATGGAGGGTCGAGCTTGGCAACCTGCCCCCAGTATCTCTCCTTCATGAAGCGCCGCCAGCGCTTGGAAAGCTCCTCTTCGTCGATGCCTATCGAAGCGGTTAACGCCCGGTCGAAATCTTTCAAGCCTTTTAGCTGGTGAAGGATCTCACCGATTTTTTCGTCGCCGTAGCGATAGGCTATGTAGTAGAGGATCGACTGACCGGATTTATAAACGCCGAGATATCCCATTTCATTTAATTGGTTGATCTCGGGAAGAAGATCATTGACGACTGCATCGCGCAAATACATCTCAGTTTCGCTGTCAAGGCCTCCACGCGACTCGTACTCGGCAAGACCTTCAGTGAACCAAAGAGGGACTCTTGTTTGTGATACACCGGCGAGAACCGCTCCAAAACCTTGTCCGTAAAGCAGGTTCAACATCATCGCATGGGTCAGCTCATGATGGATGACATGACGGAAGCGTTCATGGTCGCCTTCGAAGGGGACGACGACCCGCGTTCTGAGGAACTCGGTGAATCCGCCTACAGATTCCTCAGGAGCGCCTGACGATACATTGGTCTGTTCAAAGTCGTTATGGGATTGATAGGTAACAAGGATGATCGGAGTGTCGGTCGAACCGGAATATTTGAATCTGCCAGAAATTTGACGGTATGCATCCTCAGCTACTTCAGCGGCATAGTCCGCAACTTCTCTACCACCTTGATTGTAATAAATATCGAAGTGTTCGGTAGTGAGGTACTGCCAATGGAAGTACCGGTATTGAACTTTATTCTGACCGAAGGATGCGAGTATCTGCTTCGGGCTGAACAAAGAGAAAGCAAGAGGTACCAAAAGTGGGATGTATTTCAGCCAGTTGGTCAAGTAGCTGCCTTGGAAGGATTGAGGATTAAAGAGCATAGGGTTTCTTGGAGGGCGGACTTTCAGTCCGCTCTTGACAAGCGGGACGCTTATCCTACGCGAGAGTGGACTGCAAGTCCGCCCTCCAAGAGCGAAATAACTTAGCAGGGCGGGTAGAAGTCCGCCCTGCAAGAGTAACTTTGAATGCTGCTTACGCGTAAGCGTGCAAGCCGCCGAAAAAGTAATTGCCAAAAAATGACAACAATACTACAAGAAATCCCGCGACAGTCAGGACTGCCGCTCGTGAACCGGTCCAGCCACGTTGATAACGTGCGTGAAGATAGCCAGAGAAAAACAGCCACGTGATTAGCGCTCCGACCTCTTTGGGATCCCAGCTCCAGAATGCGCCCCAGGCTTGTTCTGCCCAGATTGCCCCGGCAAACAACGCCCCCACCGTGTAGAGCGGATAGCCAAGGGAGACAGCTTTGTAGCTGATATCATCAAGGAGTTGGAGGCTGATCGGAAGCTTGGATTCGGGAATCTGTCTCAATTTTCCTAACAAAAGAAATATTGCCGGTGAGACAACCAACCCGAACGTATAAGCCGCTCCAAAGAATTCGAAGATCAACCAAGCGGACTTGGACATACCACCCTCGCTCATGTTAGGCAGGTCATGCGTGAGGGTGAGCCACCCAGAACGCAGAAACGCTCCTTCGATGAGACCGCCGATCAGGAAGGAAGTCAAGGCGGCAATAAACATCCAGCCGCCATAACCGCTTCGGTCGCCTGATTTTTTTCCGGGCCATAGATAAGGGGCGAGAATCGATCCAAGTATGACGCCCATTCCCGCGATCACGAAGAACCCCCCTGATGAAACTCCACTGCCTGGTGGCCCAAAAAGTGAATCTGGCGTCGGGGGAACAAGCCCCACGAGCGGGAGGATGATTGCCAGACCGACCGGCATGATCAACAATGCTATCAGAGCTGTTTTGGTCATTTTCGACATGTCGAGCTTCTTACCGGGAACAGTGCCGCTCTTGAAGAGTAAGAATACTGAGCTGGCGGCAAATGCAATCAGGAAACAGCCAGCTCCGAGCGCGGCCATGGAAACATGAATTATCAGCCAGACCGAACGAAGAGCAGGCATAAGAGATTGGCTCATGTCTTTGGGCAGTAGCGCGGCGGCTACCATCAACATAAACACAACCGGTGAGAGGAAAGTTCCAATAGCGGGCTTCTGGTACCGGATGTAGATCCACAGCATGGTGATGACCGACATCCAACTCATCATCGACATATATTCGTACATGTTTGAGAGCGGGACGTGACCAGAAAGGCTCCATCGAACGATGAACGCGGCCGAATGGGGCAGTAACGCCACCATCATGGCATTTTTCCCTAACTTGTGCCAAAATTCTGCTTTGAATGCGGCATAAAAGGAAAATGAAAGAAACCCCACGAAATAAAGCGCGAAGGTTATATAGAAAAGGGTGATATCGAGACCCGGCGTCAAGGGAACTCCCAGTTTGGTTGTAACTAATCGAATTGAGTCTTGCAGTTCATTCAAGACATCTTATATTATAACTACGATAAGCGTAGGTCGCAAGCAACCTCTCCCATTCAATAATTTGAATCAAAGTAAATAGGGCATAATGAAAGATAAAAAAGTTACGCCGTCCTGGCCACCGCCGCTTGGCATCGAAAGAACACATATCCTTCTTTATGCCGCCGGGCTTGTTGTTTGCATAATCGGGTATCTCTTGCTGTCGGTAGGGCCATGGGACAATCCGATTTCCCGAACTGTTGCGCCATTGGTATTATTGTTGGCGTATTTGGTGATTTTCCCTATTGCCATCTTGAAGGGCAGTAAGAAGAAATAAGTTGCACGAAAGCCGTCAACCCTCTGAGGTTTACGGCCATCATTGATAATTACTGTCAATCACAGAGGGTTGTCAGCTTACTTCAGTTCATGGGCGATTAGCTCAGTTGGTTAGAGCGCCTGTTTTACACGCAGGAGGTCACTGGTTCGAGCCCAGTATTGCCCACTCGTTTTGTATGATCGGAATTTCATCCTTAATTTACTTCATCTAATTTCCCTGCCTCGTATGACCTCGAACACCAAAAACGAGACTTCCCCGCCTCTCTTTCCCTTGGGAGAGCTTACCCGAAGAAGCGCTGAGAATTTCGGCGAAGCGGTGGCTTTCCGACAGTGGGTAAATGGACATTGGCGAGTTGTCACTTATAATGACCTGAATGTAATGGCTCTGAATGTTGCGAGATGGTTAGTGGATGCAGGATTGCGGAAAGGCGACCGAGTCGGAGTGCTTGGAGAAAACTGTCCAGAATGGAGCGTCGCTTACCTTGCCATTCATTGCGCTGGGGGAGTGGTCGTTCCAATCGACAGCCTCCTCCTACCATCCGGAATTAAGCATATTCTGGAAGACTCAGAGGCTCAGTTCCTCTTTGCGACACGTAAATTCCTCCCAAATTTAACAGACGAAAACAGACCACCCGCCCTAAGAGATTTTATCAATCTCTCCTCTAAACCCGTCGAAGGGACTTTATCGTTTGAAACAGTAGTTTCAGAGGGACTCAGAAGCACGACCACTCTACCAGAGAGCGATTTGGAAGAGATGGCCTCAATTCTCTATACATCAGGTACAACCGGGCACTCGAAGGGGGTGATGCTCAGTCATCGCAATATCATCTCGAACGTTGTTGGAGCAAGTTCCTTTATTCCGCTGGGTCCTGGTGATACATTTCTCTCTGTCCTTCCTGTTCATCATTCTCTTGAATGCACGGCAGGCTTTTTACTTCCAATACATAAGGGTTGCTCAATTACCTATGCTCGCAGTATGAAATCGGCAGATTTAATGAGCGATATTCAACAGACCGGCGTAACCATCATGATCGGTGTGCCAATTCTGTTTGAAAAGATGATGGCTGGTATTGTCAAAGGAGTAAAAAAGAAGGGACGTGCAACGGAGTTGCTTTTCGACGCTCTGATGAAAATTGCTAAGTTGGGTGATGACGTTGGTGAAAGATTGTTCAAAGGAATTCGACAGAGAGCAGGTCTTGGATCGATTAAGTACTTCGTCAGCGGTGGTGGGCCACTTAATCCCGAAGTAGGAAGATTCTTCGGCCGGTTTGGAATCAAACTTATTCAGGGTTATGGGATGACAGAAACTAGCCCGGCAACCCATCTCAATCCTCCTCACAGGATAAAAAATGCAACAGTCGGGAAGACCTTACCGGAGGTCGAATGCCGTCTCGGCGAGACATCGGAAAACGGTGTCGGTGAAGTCGAAATTCGAGGTCCCAACGTCTTCATGGGATATTATAAGAACAAAGAAGCAACCGCCGCGGTTATGACGGCAGACGGGTGGTTGAAGACCGGTGATTTAGGGATCATCGACAAAGAAGGTTATCTGGAGCTGAAAGGTCGGAAGAAGAATATCATTGTGACCGGTGGCGGGAAAAACGTTTATCCTGAGGAGATTGAATTTTACCTGAATAAGCAACGATTTATTGCTGAGTCGCTGGTTTTGGGAGTGACTCGTGAATCTGGATACGGGGAAGAAGTTGGCGCGCTGATCTACCCGGATCAGGAGCAGATCGATCTGCTTCGGGAGGAGCGGGGAGGAGGTGCAGTATCGCCTGACGAACTGAACAGGTTCATTCAATTAGCAGTGGATGAGGCGTCGCATGAGCTTGCCGACTACAAACGAATCCGCAAGTTCAAAATCATAGCCGATGATTTCGAGAAAACATCAAGTAGAAAGATTAAGCGGTATCTTTATACGGGAGAGATGTTGAAAGGATGAAGTTTAGTACTTGGACGTCGGACAGAAATCCCCCGTCAAAGATCGCAATCATTTTATCAGCACAACCTTCCTGCCTATCGGACCAAATTCACCTTCCAGTTTGAGAAGATAAAGCCCCGAACCGAGATCGTCGGCAGAAATACCAGCCTTGTGGGATCCACCATCCAGTCTTCCATAATTCATCCTCGCAACTTCTCTTCCCAAAATATCTGTCAGTGAGATTACTATTTCCGACCTTTCGGAAAGAGTGTACTCAATATTCAGCTTCGAATTGAATGGTAATGGGTAAAGGGCAGTAACTGAAGCATTGGAAGGTTGCAGGCCACGATCCGCTTTGATTGAACTCGTCCCAATGACTTCGAGATCGATTGGTACAATAAATTCACCACCGCGCCCATCATGAGAGAATACAAGATCGCCTGTGTACATGCCTCCTCTCAGCCCCCAATTATATTCATAGTTTGAACTATTGATACGGATTTGGACGTTGCTCTCTTCACCGGGAGCAACCACGCCAGAAGCTGGATCCACTGTCACCCATTGTCTGTTGGATTGGATTTGGATCACATCAAGACGATCACCGCCTTGATCAATCGGGAGATTCTGTAACACCATCATCACACTGCCAGCATATCTGTCGTAACTTTGGCAGATAAACAAGCCCGATGGATTGTTATCGTTTGCGTTGCCGATCGGCCTCAAATTCAATGTGTCGCCAGAATTGGGATTCATTGCGGTAATCAGCGCGGGTTGCCCTTCTGATTTATTCAGAATCATCAGGTTTGAGCTATCCGGAGCGTCGGAAAGCCAACCAAGCCCGAAAATACGCATGCTTTGTCGGCTTAACACTCTGCCGAGAGCATTGCCATCCCGATCATACCTGGATATGTCGCTGACCGTCCCGCTGATTAGCAGGGTGTTGTTCAAAAAATCAAATGCAATATTGGACGTGTTTCTATCCGGTCCGACCCAGCGGCGTCTTACGTTGCCACGTCGGTCGATGGCGAATATTGTATCGTTATCAGCTCCCCAAATGAATTCCCCATCCCATTCCAGGTCGCGAAAGCCATACCGTGACGTGCCGGGCTGGCGCATACTATCTATTAACTCGCCCTCTCGATTGACCACCCAGATCATGTTAGGGGCGTTGTCATTCGCCCCGGCAAAATAGTAATTCTGGCCATCGAATACCGTCCCTTCAACTCGCAAATCTCCAGTAATCTGCGTAACCGCGAGTTGTTCTCTAATCGAAAAGGCTGGTTGTCCGTTCTCGTTCGGATTTCTAATCTGAGATTTCCATGTCAAAGGGCCATTCCCTTCGTTCCGGATCGAATAACGAACTGCTTCAAACTCACCAGAATCAAGCACCGCGGATATAGTATCATGTTGCGCGATGAATTCAGCATGATCCAAGCGGGTAACGATCAAGGTTGAATCACCGTTGTGAGTGTCAAAATTCATGGATGTTGGAAGATAATCGACCGCCCCAATTCTCACCGTTAATTCATTGATAATCATATTTAGGTTACTCTTCCAAACACCGACGCTATCACATTCGATCAGAATTACAAACCCAAAAGGTAAATATCCTATTCCCGATGCAAAAGGAATCGGTTCGCCAGTCTCGGAGTCTATAACTCTACCATTCAAGATCATATCCGGTTGCCAAACTCCAAGCGCTCCCATATCCGTTTGAGAGCCGTCTGGATCTGGATCATCGTCGGGATTTCCGGCATCGATACAGGGTGAGTTTTGCATAAGTCGGTAATCGAATTCCTCTTGTGACACAAAATTCGGTTCTTCTTCGAGTATGCCGTCGCCCAATAAAAATCCGCCATGATCTCCGACTTCGATGGAGTCTTGACCGAAATCAATATCACAATAACTTGCCAGAACGCTATCGATACCGTCCCATTCGTTACCGCCGTCGCGGATTATAATTTCGATCCCGTCATTATTCCAGATTATACTGTTCGTTATAGTAAGTGTTATGTCCTCAGCGGATTCTGTATCGAGTATGAGCCCGCCATCGAAATCATCTCCACACTGATTTCCAGAAATTGTCAGGTGATCGAAGAAAGAGTTTCCACCCTGTCGCGTGCCTCCCCAAAGTATTACACCGCCAGATCTGTCGGTGCACACGTTGTTGGTAATCAGCACACGCACCATATTGATATCTGATGTTTCAGAGAAGCAACCCGAGCCGAAAGCGGCCCTGTTCTGTATTATCTGACAGTCAATTAATATTGGAGTTGCTTCGACAAAATATGCGCCGCCGCCTCCTCGATCTGCATTATTGCCACGGATGACGACTCTTTCCAAAATCGGCGAGGATTGTGCAACATACAAACCTCCGCCATCTTCAACAGCTCGATTACCGGTAATGACTAAGTCTTCCAATACGACTCGGGTTCTTGGTCCGATAAAAACGCCGCCTCCCCAGGCGCTTTCGCCATTTCTCAGCGTAAATCCTCTCAAGGTGGATTGTTCGGTAAAACCGGTGAAACTAACAACACGAACGTCTCCGCCGCCATCGATGATGGTCTCGCCGATCCAAACGTCGCCCCCGATGGTCAATATGTAGCTTCCCACCACGATACGGTGACCGTTGAAAACAAGATTTTCTTCGTAAACTCCCGGATCGACCACGACGGTGTCGCCGTCACGAGTTGCGTCGATCGCGGATTGGATTGTCCGAAAATTCTCGGGAACGCGGTTTATTCGGGCATGAGAAGTAAATGGAAGAAGCCCAAAGATGAGGAGAATGGCAAAGGATGTGCGGCTTGTCATCGGGAGCCTGTATTAGGAGGTTTGGAAAATTTGTTTAAGAATTTGATCGATCTGATATTGACAGACTCATCTTATAGCAGATGCTTGGAGGGCGGACTTCAGTCCGCCCTAAGGGCGGGTTAAAACCCGCCCACCAAGTACCACTATTAAGTGACCGGATTAATATACATAATTTATTATACATTTTTCAAAATGGCAAGAGAATTTTAAAATTGTAGTTATTTCCAAAGGACGATAAATATAATACAAAAAGAGGGCAGGACGCTTCGACATCGCCCTGCCCTCAAGATCAACTTTGTCCGATCAAGGAGTGTAAACTACCTTTTGAAGAATAACGCCGCTTGATGTTCCAAGCCTGACGACATAAACTCCTGCACCAATTTTGGATGGTTTCCACGTTGCGGAATGCCATCCTGATTGGTAGTCGCTGCCTCTGAGTAGTTCGGCAACTTCGCGTCCGGCAAGATCAAAAATCTTCAGCGAGAGTTCACCGGCTCGAACCAGATTATAATCGATCCGTAAATCGCTATTGAATGGATTGGGATAGGCTGAAACCAAAAAAGCTGTCAGTGGCAGTGTCGGATACTCACTGACCGAGACCGGCTCGCCGATGGTTATCCGGCCTGAGGCGATTTCAAAATCGATATTTCCCGGAACCAGGTCTGATACAAATCCAGCCACGAAGACTCTATCGCCGACATCGACTTCCCCGGAGGCCTCGGCTTCTTCGAAGTTGAACGGGACTGACCAGCGTCCTTGAGGCAGGTCGAAGCGATGGAGGATATAGTGCCAGTCATACATTACTTCCGGGTGACCAGCAAACCCAGATGTGTCCTTAGTCCAAAATAAATAGGCTGTCAGACTGGTGTCGGTTTCGTTGGAATCTGTTACAGCGACAACAATATTGAACGAGGAATCCACTGGAATAAGAATGTCATGATCCGGCTGGATGAATGTCATCGTGGGTGGAGGAATCCAAGGAACTTCGAAGGTGAATTCGTGAGCATTGTTATTCTCGATAGATTCTTCCACCGCGTTGGTTCTATCGAGAGTCCAGAGGATCGTATGCTCGCCAGCAGTCGCGTGCCAGAATCCGGGAGTTTCACTGCTGAATGCCTGCCCGGTTCCAGCGACCACCTGACGCTCTTCGTCTAAAATGATCCGTCCGTCAAGACTGCAAGTGACATTGAAGGCAGGCGTCTCTCCCGATCCATCAGCAAGCCATTCAAGCCGGAAACGGGTGTTCTCACCATAAGAGGGAGGTACATCGTTCCATTCGATTTGTTCGTCGTGAGCATATCCAAATTGGATTTTGTCGATAGAGAGATCGAACAAACCATCATCGAGTCCGACCACAACGTCATCGATAAAAGCGCCTTTACCAACTATTCCGGCGCCGTTGGTATTCCAAACAAAGCCCAGCCAGACATTGTTTCGTCCGAGATAACTGACAGAATCGACGATCTCTCCTGCGGCATCCAATCTTCTCAGGTCGTCAAGCTGAAACGATCTCTGGACCCAGCCGTCAGAAGTCGAGTTAAAAATAGAGAGACCGGCAAATTCACCGTCACCATCCCGCATGGCTCCAAAGGGTTGGTTGGTGCGAAAGTTTGGCTGGTTGTAAGCGAGATTTCCGGGAATTGTGGCAAGGTTTTGTGGAGTAAAGATCACCACCGATAACGAATCGTAGTTATAGTTCGCCAGATCGACGATCATCCACCAGCTTACCATTCCAGATACTGCCTGCCGTAAGTCCATTGGTCCCCACCATGCCCAGGCTAATTGATTATTCATGTAATCGTCGTCCTCAGGCCAGCGGGGATTGTTGATGTCATTGCGGTTGGTATAAGCGCACCAGATCGAACCGGGGTGTTCGGCGCGATCAACGACATTGACGTTGTAAATGAAATTTTGCCAGCCCCAACTGTAATCGCTACGGTGAGCACCAGTGGCATTGGGATAAGGGTCGAGGGGATTGTAATACCAACCAATATTGGGGTTTTGGAAGGGAGTATTCCAAGGCCAACGAGTGACCAGCTCTGACTGGTCGTTGTCGAAGTGGTCGTTCAGAAGGGTGTTCCAGATGCCGAATCCAGGTTGAGCGATAAGCATAACCAGAAATGGCAAAAGAAGCGACGCGAGAAGAGTTTTCTTCGCATTCGAGTTCATTGATGTTTTCCTTTCGATCGCGGTTAGTGTTTTCGTAACTTTATCATTTTCAGCGGTTCAAAAGGTTAAGCTGAATTTACATAGCCTAACCCCTTTAGCACCTGTCTTTGTATATCGATAGTTTTCGTAGTATTGCGACCCTACAAATGTATCATTTGCCGGGATAATCGTACCTATTAAAATAATATAGTTTACAGGAAACTGCAAGACTTTTCGATATTTTATACATAAAAAGTGACCTCGATTTCAGAAAATCGCATGGAATTTTCCATTCACAGTGAGCAAACATCAGTAGTAGTCATGTAATTAGTTAAAAAGCATATCCAAATTGCAGTGCCAGCAAGTGGAGTGGCTTCATGCCGGAATCATCGTAGTAGGTTCCCTGATAATCAAGTCTAATGATACCCTCTCGAATGGGACGCCAGCCAATCGCCGCTTCGATCCGATTAAAATCATAGCCCCACTTCTCCTTGGGGCCGGAGCCGTCATTGTTTGCAGGGATTTTATTATACTGAAAAATATCAAGTCTTTCTGCCAGATACCACCCCGGAGCGAAATTCCAACGAGCTTCAAAATATCCGGAGATGTTTGTTGGATCGCCACCTTTAACCCGAGGTGGTTCATAGACAGATAGCATAATCTCGCTAAAAAGTTGCCAATATCCGACCGAGTATTCCCAATACAATCCCACTGCTTTTTGATTATAATCGAGTATATCGATTGAATCTTGGACAGCTACCGTATCAGGCCTGATGTAAGGTCCCATTGCAACAGAAATGCCGGCTCTCATTCCCGTTATCGGTTTCATGCCTGCCTTTGCGATCACTTGATAGCCAAGGTTGTCAACTGCACCCATGCTTCCTATTGTGCCCTGAGTTCCTGCCAGCGCTCCTTCCCAAATTCCTTTTTCGTAAAATCCTTCTATACCATAATCCCAGCAGGCGTCGTACCCAATGGGAAGTCCTCTGTTTATACGCGACTTACGAGAAATTAACCCAGAGTTGGTCGAGCTACCGTTCGAGTTGAATGGTGTTCGGTAGTGCCACATCGCCGGAACGCCAATCAGGGGATTCTGGTTGAAATAGGTCGATCTCGTGCTGTAATTTCCAAAAGGCGAGGGAATTTTGCCTATTCGTAAGCCCAGAGACCCCACGACTTCCTTCAGCGTGAGATAAGCGCCCTGAACACGCGGTGGGGCTTTTTCATCCCAAAGGAACTCGACTGTCATATGGGTCTTGGGATTCCAGTCCTTAACGAGGAAAGTCCGCACGCGGATGACATCAAAAGGGTCGTCACTATGGAAGTTTGCGTTGGGACTGACATTTCGTTCCAACGCCCTGAATGTTATCCACAAATCCCCGGCGACTTTTAAGCCGTCTCCAGAGATAATTCCGTAGTCTCCTGCGATGGTGGTCGATGTGAAAATGAGACATGTAATAATTATGAGAAAAATTTGAATTTTCATTCTAAATCCAAGGTTATGCTGAACAATCAGGATTGCCTCCAGGTAGCCAGATATTAAAGGTGGCTCCCGAATTAGACGTGCTTTCAATGGCGATCAAACCGCCGTGTTGCTTGACAACGCGTTGAGCAACGGCAAGTCCGAGTCCGGTTCCTTCTGATTTGCCGAATGTTACGAACGGTTCGAAAAGTTTTTCTTGAATTTCAGGCGGAATTCCGGGACCGTTGTCTGATATCGAAATCAGAACCATTTCATTAATGAGTTTAAGTGAAATTGTTATTTGACCACCCTTATTAAGTACCTGCAAACCGTTTTGAAGAATGTTTTCGATCCCACGTTGAATTCTTCCGGCGTCTATAAAAAAGTCGCCCTCCCATTCAGCGTCAAATAAAATTCTTACATTTTGTCGATTTGCCAGATACTCGAAGCCAAGAACAATATCTTGAATGAATCGTTTGCCGTTGACCTTGCTTTTTTTGAGTGTCACTTCACCACGGGCAAATTCAAGTAACTCATTTATCATACCGAGCATACGGTCGAATTGTTTAAAAACGCTTTCTTTATATTTCTCGACTTTATCTTGCGCTGTGCCTGGCATGGTGAGGAGGTCAAGGTAACCATAGATTACTGAAATTGGCTGTCTAAAGTCGTGAATAATCGAGGATGCCATTCTGCCAATCGTCGTCAATCGTTCCGATTGGATCAGTTCTTCACGAGCTTTAACCAGCGAGGCGCGCATATCCTCTAACTCTCCTGCCAAGGCACCGATTTCATCTTTACCTTCTGGTTTGATCAGAGTATTCAAATCTCCCGAACCAAGCCTTGCAGATGCGGCAACCAGTCGTTCGATCGGTCCCGTAACCCTTCGTGAGATAAAATAGGCGGCAACAAATGTCATCAATATCGCAATTATATCTACTATGAAGAGCCCAAATTGAATTCGCTTAAGCTGTTTTTGTTCTGGCATCAGAGAACGATAAATTGTGCCAATGGCCAGTTGATGCCCCGCAACGTCACATAGCTCGAAAAGAGCGCCGCCAAATGGTTCATTCTCCACCTCAAACCTGATTATTGGAGCAAAAGATTTTAACTCTTTATCGGCTTTGATTGGAAGATGTGGCGCGATGTCATTTGACAATAAGCCCGATTTGTGCATCGTGGCAAGCTTGGATCCAAGTTTTAACCGTCTTTCTCCTGTTTCTGATGTCGATAGAAGGCTATCTTTAGCAATAAATGCCAGATGAAGACCTGCAAGTTGGGTGAAGCGATAAGTAAAATGATGGTCGAATTCTTCGCCAAATAATAAGATACCGATAGTTATTCCACCGGATCTGATCGGAACTGCGGCGACTTGGTAGAGTTTGTTATCCTTGATCCATATATCACCCGAGTCGAATCCGTTCATCGCGTCGTAAATTACCGACATATCGGAAAGTGTATCGCCCCATTGTTCAGGTGATTCAACACGTTCGATCACAATCCCGCGTGGAGATAACAGCCAAAATAGATCTCGAGAGTAATTGGCAGAAAGTTCCGCGAGTGCGCGGATGATAGTAATTCTGTCGCCGGTTGTAATACTCCCACGGAGCCGCGGATCCTCGGCGATAAATGATGAAAATGTAACGAGATTTTCAAGACTTAATGTTTGAAAGTCATCGACGCGTCTGTGCGCTACCGCAAGTTCTCTCTTGACTTGAAGTTCAGAGTCGCGTCGGAAACGGTAATCCACAACAACCATGGAAACTATTTCGATGACGGCAATCACCGACGCCATGAACAGAAAAAGTCTGGTTCGGAAGCTCACGTGAAATTATTCTAATCCTGTAAATTCAATATAATATCTACGATACCGTTTTCCGGAACAATCACTGTTTGTGACACATCCTTGAGCTGTTCATGCCAGGCATTGATTGTATAGGTTCCGGCTGGAATGTCGTTAATTCGGAAATTGCCATTCGAATCGGTCATGGAATAGAAATGATTCGGTAAAACTAAAACAACAGCGCTCATTGTCGGATGGATGTCACAAAATATGTGTACCTCTCCTATGTTCTTAAACGCGACTGATTTGGAGCTTCCTTTAGGGTAACGACCAAGATCGAATTTACGGGCAGGAGAGAGGCTGAACAGATTGTGATATAATGCGTCGGAATTCGGGAAATCTACTGTCGTACCAATAATAACAGGAAGTATGTGCGGGATTATCACTAAATTACGCTGATCCATTACAGGATGTTTCAATGGCGGAATACTCGCAGGAAGCAGAGGTGAATCGGAAAGATAGACTAACGATTGCAAGGCTTCTGGCATTAAAGCTCTCGATTGCATTTCGCCACGACTATGAGCGAACGGGCTGATTGGGGCTTGAGGATCAGGAGTCTTTAGATCGATCCTAATTACCCCTATAATATCTCCAGCATGACCGATGGAAACGGTCAGAAAAAGAGATAGAAAAATCAGAAAAGTCTTCAGCATTTGTTTTTCCGGTAATTACAAATTCAAACTAAATTCTTTTTGATTGAAAGTCAATAGTTTGGTTGCTTAGTGAGAATTTTTTTATTACAGCGCCTGAAATATTTCAATCAACAGTGACCGTCGCTGAAAGTTCAATAAGTTTCCGGTGAGCCGACGGCATCGGATATGAATTAAGTTCTTCCCGCAATATCCAGGAAAATCCATCAATTAGTTTCTCAGTCATTCCAACAATTTCAACCAATACTGGCGATAGCTTGACAATATTCGAAGTGTATCGATGAGTTAAGCTTTGCATAATTTGTAATTTGTTTACTTCAAAACCGTGTTTCTCTGCCCACGCTCTGATCATCGAATCCCAATCGTCGGTTGCTGGAATAGCTGGCAAAAGGTGCATGCCTCGAAATAGTTTTTTTTGACTTGAGGTAACAAGAATGCTTCCATTCAATTCGGCAATGATGGCAAACTCCTCCCGGCGATTCATGATTTTTGCTTTGGCAACAGAGGGAGCATTCTTAAAATCAACCGTCGCGCTGGCACAGACCTCATTCAGTGGACAAACCTTGCACGACGGGGTGCGAATCACACAGACTGTTTGCCCGAGCTCCATCAGCGCTTCAATCAACGAACGCGGTGCAGTGGTTTTAAGAGCTTGCGTAAGAAATTCGCGGAGGAAATCCTGACGTTTCAGCGAAACATCATTTAGAGCAATTACTCGACTCAATACACGGCGTATATTCACGTCCATCGCCGGGGCAGTCTGGTCAAAGGCTAAGGCGAGAATTGCATTAGCAGTATAATCTCCGATACCGGGCAGAGCTGTTAGATCATCATAATTTGCAGGGAGTTTTCCGCCGAATTTCTCCAAAATTTGTTGAGCGGCAATTCGAACATTTCGCGCCCGACTATAATACCCAAGTCCTTCCCATTCGATCAAGACTTCCCGTTCATCAGCCTCGGCAAGAGATTCCAACGTCGGGTAATGTTCCATCCACCTTAAAAACCTGGTGGCGGCAAAGAAGACGGTCGTCTGTTGGAGCATCACCTCAGCGATCCAGATTGCGTAAGGATCGTGACTTTTTCGCCAGGGAAGATCCCGTAAGGTTGGATCGAACCACGCGGAAATCAAATTTGCAAATCTGTTTGGTGTCGGCATAGTTAATTCATGGTTTTCGTGAGTCAGCATACCTTATGATACGAACAATTTCGACGAGTATTGATTTCCTCTTTTACATTCGTCATTTTTGATATATATTTAGTTTCTATTCAAATTTGGATAAGTCATTATACTTGGAATCTGTCCAAACAAACTGCTTATGACCTTAATAGAAAAAATCATCGCCGCCCATACCGCCCAATCAAGGGTCAAGGCTGGCGAAGTTGTCTGGATGAACATCGATTACCGTTCGGCGCGTGACTTCGGAGGCCCTAATGTCGTCGATAACCTCGTTGCGCACGGTGGAGCCAAACCCGTCGCCGATCCGGCGCTGACGTTTTTCACCTTTGATACCAATGCTCCGGCAAACACTACCGGCTATGCCGATAATCAGCAGAAATGCCGTGTTTTTGCCCGCAAACATGGTGCAACGCTATTCGACGTCGATCGGGGAGTTGGTACCCACGTCGCTTTGGAAGAGGGCTTGGTTCGGCCCGGAATGACCGCCGTCGGTACTGACAGCCACTTCAATATCCTTGGCGCAGTCGGAGCCTTCGGGCAGGGCATGGGGGATCTCGACGTTGCCTATATTTTCAAGTCAGGCAGGACATGGTTCGACGTCCCACCGACGATCCGTGTTGAGTTGGTCGGCTGTCCCGAAGGAAGAGCAACTCCCAAGGACATAGCGCTTTTCCTGATGCGCGAGCTTGGTACCGACACCGCGCTCGGCAAGGCTGTCGAGCTGTACGGCGACACTATCGAAGCGCTCGATTTTTCAGGTAGGATAACGGTTGCCTCGATGGCAACTGAGGCTGGGGCGATTTCGTTTTTCTTGCCACCTTCTGACAGTGTGACGGAATTCTTTGCCACAAATGGTCGGAACGCCCGTTCTACCAGTCCCCAGCCCTTTGCCGATCCAGATGCGGAGTACGAAGCGGAACTAAAGCTCGATATTTCGGGACTGCCACCCCTTGCCTCACTGCCGGGAACACCGAACGGAGCCAAAGCGGTGGCAGAGTTCAAAGGCGTCAAAGTTGACTCGGTCTTCGTCGGGTCGTGTACGAATGGACGCTGGGAGGACTTTCAGGCGGTCAGAACAATTCTGAAGGGCAACCATGTCGCGCCGGGAGTGATGCTGAAGATGGTTCCTTCGACGCGGGAAGTCTATCTGAAGATCATGGAAGACGGGACACTGGCAGATCTCGTCCGGGCGGGGGCTATTGTGACGCAAGCCGGGTGCGGGGGGTGCGCTTCCGGGCAGGTAGGCATGACCGGCAAGGGCGAGGTGCAGGTCTCGACCTCAAACCGTAACTTCCGCGGTAAACAGGGGTTGGGGGACACCTACCTTGCGAGTCCACGGACGGCGGCATGGACGGCGTTGCGTGGGGAGATTTGTAATGAGGATTGAAGAAGGAAGAAAGGAAGAAAGGGAGAAAGTATCATGAGCGTCTTTATCGAACGAATCAAGATCAAGAACCTGCTGTCATTCGATGAGGAGGGGATCGACTTTGAACTCAAGCCGCTGAATGTGCTGATTGGGGCGAATGCGAGCGGGAAGAGTAATTTTGTGGCAGCAATTCAGTTTTTAATGTCAGCATCGTATGATCTAAAGCGAGGGCTTGACCGATTGGGTGGCTGGTCAGAGGCACGATGGAAAGGGTCAAATTCGAAGCTTGTACATATTAGCTCAACAATGCATTTTGAGAATCTAGAACCGAAATATCCGAGAATTGGACTGAATTATGATATGCAATTTGGATATGATCAGAATAGAGTCGTTCTCCATCAGGAAGAACTAGGAGTGTTCTCGGGAGAGATTCCTCGAGAGTTTAATGCGGATTGGGTTAAAAATAAAAAAGATGACGAGCCGTTATATTACCTTTCTTATCCGCCAAGTGAATGGATGGATGAGTTACATTCGGCTTCGTTCGAGATCCAATCGGCAAGGTTATTCGGCGATGCGACGGTTAATAGCCTTACACCTTGTATCATTAATGGCCAAGTTACATCTATCCCAAAGAATAATTTCCAAGATCGAAGTCGCACTCTGCTTGGTAATTCCTATCATAACATAATGTGGTTAATCACCAATGTTCTAAATCGAGTTGAGAACGTAAGCTTCTTCCCAGTGTTCGGTACGCTTATTCTACAAACACCTAACGAAGCTGGAGTTCCTCAGGAGCAACTTGCTAGAGATGCTGCCAATTTGGCATCACACTTAGCAGTGCTGAACGACCAAACTATCGTTGAACGCTTCATTCTGCCAAAAGTAGCTGAAGTATACCCGAACATCATCCGAATAGGTACAACGATTAGAGGTGGTCGAGTCTTTATAACAATTACAGAAAAAAACCTTCTGCAGACCGTATTACAGATGCGCATGTCAGACGGACTCCTCCGCTTTATTGCCACATTGTCTGTGTTGTATCAGGACAATCCACCGCCTTTACTCTGCCTCGAGGAGCCCGAAAATGGCCTGCACCCTGAAGTAATCCCTGTCCTCGCCAAAGCCATTAAAGAGGCCTCAGAGCGCACGCAGATAATTATCACCACTCACTCCGCTGAACTGCTTAGCTATCTCGATCCGGAAGATATTGTTACTTGCGAGCGAGGTGAATCAGGGGGTACGAAGTTAGTACGGCTCGAAAAAAAACGGCTCAGTGACTGGTTGGATGACTACTCCCTCGGCGATCTCTGGCTTAAAGGTATTTTGGGAGGAACCCGGTATTGAAAGAAATCTGGATTCATTACGAAGGACATCGTTCTCTTAAGCAAGGGTTGCGTGAATTCTTTCAAAAATGCATGGGCGATAGGGCCAGAATCAAATTGATTCCGGGGGCGGACAGACCACTACGGGATTTTTTTAAGGGACTCCGGTCAGACCCTGAAGTACATCATATTGTCCTAATGGATGCAGATACTCTTTTTGAACAGTTTGATTCAGGACTTCCTGTAGAATTGATAAAGAAACGCGGTGATTGGCGCAATGATATTCAAGTATCAGATGATCAGTTACATTTCATGGTGCAATTGATGGAGGCTTGGTTTTTAGTAGATAAGTCCGTTCTGATCGATTTCTATGGCAGTTCAGAATTCTTAGTCAATTCTCTGCCTAAACGTAAGAATTCAGAAGATATTTCTAAATCGGAAATAGTTGCTTCTCTGAAGCACGCCACTGAGAATACATCAAAGGGGAAATATCATAAAACGCTTCATGCACCCACGCTGCTGTCAAATCTCAATCCGAAATTGTTTACCAAGCAAACTGCCCCTCACGCCAAACGTCTATTCGACACCTTAACCCAAAAGTTACAAGAAATTGACACAAAATAAATCCCTTCACCATCTCCCGACCATCACCGGTCTCTTCGTCGCGGTGTTGCTGATCAGCAACGTCGCCTCGTCGAAGATACTCTTGCTCGGGCCATTCACCTTCGACGGCGGGACAATCCTCTTCCCGTTAAGCTATATCTTCGGCGATATCCTCACCGAAGTCTATGGCTACGCCCGGTCGCGTAAAGTCATCTGGACAGGCTTCCTCGCCGCGTTGTTGATGAGCCTCGTCTTCTACGTCGTTGGCAAGCTTCCCCCCGCCGCAGATTGGGGCGGCCAAGAGGCGTGGAATACTATCCTCGGCGCAACTCCCCGCATTGTAATCGCCAGCCTACTCGCCTATCTTGTCGGTGAGTTTTCCAACTCATTGGTGCTCGCCAAAATGAAGGTTGCCACCGAAGGGCGGTTCCTCTGGGCGCGCACTATCGGCAGTACCTTGATCGGCGAAGGCGTCGATACGGCGATTTTCTGCCTTGTAGCCTTCTATGGAGTGTTTCCAAACGAACTACTTTTCAGCATCATCGTCTCGAACTACATCTTCAAATGTGCCGTCGAGGTGGCGCTGACACCAGCGACTTACGGAATAGTTCGTTATTTAAAGCGTTCAGAAGACGAAGATCATTTTGATCGCACAACCAACTTTAATCCGCTGAGTTTAAGTTCGACTTGACAGAGAAAGAAGACATAATCAACGATCAAGATCACGGAGAATCTTCCGCCGCGCAACCTGCTACCCCTAAATCCCGGTTGCGTCAATTTCTCTTCGGCATGCCCAAGAGTCTGAAGGAACCTTCGCTCTTTCACAAGCTCTCGCTCATCCCGGTACTGGCCTGGATCGGTCTGGGGGCAGACGGTCTCTCTTCTGCCAACTATGGGCCGGAGGAGGCATTCCGCGCCGTAATCGATCATAGCTACCTCGCGCTTGCGTTGGCAATTGCTACTGCGTTTACCGTCTTTCTAATCGCCGCCGCGTATAGCCGGGTGATCGAGGAATTTCCTCATGGCGGTGGTGGATATATCGTTGCCTCGAAATTGCTCGGACCGAAATGGGGAGTCGTTTCAGGAAGCGCCCTTCTAATCGACTATGTTTTAACTATCGCTGTATCTATCATCGCCGCCGGTGACGCACTTTTTAGTTTGGTTCCGTTGGAGTGGCATTTCCTGAAGCTCCCACTCGCTGTTGCTACAGTAGGTTTGCTTGTAATCCTGAATATTCGGGGGGTAAAAGAATCGGTTCTTGCGCTTGCGCCGATTTTTATGATTTTCGTTTTGACACATGCTCTGCTTATAGGATATGGCATCTTCTCTCACATTTCCGTAATTCCTGCCGTAGTCGAGCAGAGCATGAACTCAGCACGAGTGGATGCTGACCTCCTCGGTATGACGGCTATGATCGCGATATTCATTCATGCTTTCTCACTGGGAGGTGGAACCTACACCGGTATAGAAGCCGTTTCTAACGGAATGCCAATGATGCGCGAGCCTCGCATTCAGACAGGTAGAAAGACAATGGTTTACATGGCAGTTTCGCTCTCTCTGACAGCCTCTGGTCTGCTTATTTGTTACCTTCTTTGGAATATAGCCCCCATCGAGGGGAAAACGATGAACGCCGTTCTGGTAGAGAAGATTGCCAGTGGATTCACTGGAGGAACAATATTCGTCCTGACAACAATGATTGCAGCCGGGGCGATACTGATTGTTGGAGCGCAAGCCGGCTTTCTGGATGGTCCTCGTGTGCTCTCGAATATGGCTATCGATCGCTGGGCTCCCAGCCAGTTTGCCCACTTGTCGGAGCGATTGACAACACAAAATGGCATCGTTCTGATGGGAGGAGCCGCCGCGCTGGTGATGATCGGCACTCGCGGCAATATCCATCATTTGATCGTCATGTACAGTATCAACGTGTTTCTTACCTTTACATTGACGATGGTGGGAATGTTGCGTTTTTGGGTGCGACACCACTGGCGCAAAGGCTGGTTTGGAAAATCGCTATTATTTGCATCAGGTGGCTTGCTCTGCGCAATAATTTTGGTCGTGACAGTTAAGGAGAAGTTTTCGGAAGGAGGTTGGATAACCGTCCTTTCCACCGGTATGCTGGTAGCTCTCTTCCTTAGCATTCGCCGGCATTATGATCAAACCGGAATCGCACTGAAACAATTAGAGGAGATTAAAAAAGCCTTTCCTGAGCCAGTAGATACCCCGGTCGCAAAACCTCTTGATCACAACGCCCGCACCGCCGCTATATTAGTAGGTGGTTATACCGGGCTTGGACTCCATACTTTGCTTGCGTTGAAGAAGGCTTTTTCAGATCAGTATCAAAATGTTATTTTTCTCTCTATTGGCTTCGTAGATACTTCGGAAATGCAGAGTTCGGAGCATCTAAAACTCTTGAATTGGAAAACGGAGCACGATCTTGATCTCTACATAGACGCCGCACGCCATTTAGGTTATTCGGCTGAGTCCCGGAGTAAAATCGGAACTGACGTTGTTGAAGAAGCGGTTATACTTTGCGAAGAAGTAGCCAAGGAATTCCCAAATTGTACATTTTTTGCCGGACAGATCGTATTTAAACGAGATGCTTGGTACCATCGCTTTTTGCATAACCAAACCGCATTTTCAGTTCAGCGTCATCTAATCTGGCAGGGGCGGACTATGGTTGTCCTGCCAATACGCGTTTTATCTAATTGAATTAACAAATTATGAAGTACTTATAATGGGTTTTCATCGCGCGTCTCTCGTTCTTCTTTATACCTTGACCATTCTTATAGTCGTTTACTTGATAATTGATGCAGGCGGCTACTACCTCCAAAGCCAAATTGAACGTCCCGAAAATCAGCTCGATGAAATCTATAAACCATCGGGCTTAATCGGGCATGGGATAGGCATCGTTGGAAGCGCTCTCATGGTCATTATGATGCTCTATTCGATACGAAAACGCTTTCGATTTGCCCAGAATTGGGGGAATATTCGTTACTGGTTGAATTACCATATTTGGATGGGGGTTGCCGGCCCGCTTCTGGTGATTTTCCACACCAGTTTCAAACTCGGCGGCATTGTAGCGGTATCCTTCTGGTCGATGATCGGTGTGGCGCTTTCCGGGGTCGTTGGAAAGTACATCTACATCCAGATCCCCAGAACCCGCGAAGGTCAGCAGATTTCCGCGTCAGAACTCGAGGAGATGGATAATGCAATGATGAGTAAAATCATCGAGTTCGGCGTGGGCGAGAAGATTCTTCAAAGCCTCCAAACCGCCAAGGAGGGCGAAGTTAAAGGCGGATGGGGCAGTCTGCTCAGGTGGCTCGAAGAAGACTTGACCATGCCCTTCCAGATTGCAAAGATTCGCAGAGCGCTCATTGCGGAAGGCAAGATTGCTCATTCAGAGGTGCATGAGGCTCTTAAGTTGTTGAAACAGAAACTCGTACTGCGCCGACGGATCAGGTTTCTGCATAGCGCGGAAGGATTGCTTCACTACTGGCATATTATTCACAAACCTTTTGCAGTTGTGATGATGGTAATCATGGTCGTTCATGTTGTGGTGGCGGTGTTGTTTGGCGCTACATGGATTTGGAAGACTACTTAGCGTCTGCTGAAGCAGTTGCAAAGGTAGCGGCGAATTTATTCGCCGCACGTTGCAGTCAGCTCGAATTATTTTGAATTGGGCGATTGAAATCGCCCATACCTGGCAATTTTTCAACTATTCCCGCAGACCCCACTTAGAAAGCTCACTGATGATCGAAACACTGATTTATGTAGTTGTCGGGATTTTCACAATTGGTTTTCCGCTACTTTATTTTCTGCGAGAGCGAAAAAACAGCGCCGAAGCCTCCGCAACACTTCAGAAAGCCATCGAACGAGGGCTGGATGAGCCGGTTTCCCTGCACCCGATTGTTGACTCAGACTCATGCATCGGCACTGGAGCCTGTGTCAAGGCTTGTCCGGAATCGAAGGTCATCGGGCTAATCGATGGGAAAGCTATTTTGATAAATCCTTCGCGCTGTATCGGGCACGGTTTGTGCGCAGACGCCTGCCCGGTCGAAGCCATCGAACTTGTCTTCGGAACCGAAAAGCGAGGCGTCGATATTCCGATGATCAACGGCGATTTTCAGTCTAATATCCCGGGCATCTACATCGCCGGTGAACTGGGCGGAATGGGTTTGATACGAAACGCCGTAACTCAAGGCAAACAGGCCGCTCAGAATATCGCTAAAGCTCTTACCGGACAGAAAAAAACAGAGGGCGTTTTCGATGTCGGAATTGTCGGAGCAGGTCCGGCTGGAATAGGCGCGGCACTGCAAGCTAAAAAGGACGGACTCGACTTCGTTATCATCGATCAGGAGGACTTGGGCGGTACAATCCTTACCTATCCTCGCCGCAAACTGGTGATGAGTCAACCGATGGAATTGCCTCTTCACGGAATCGTTAGCGCCAAAGAGATTTCGAAAGAGGCGCTTCTCGAGCTCTTTGCCAAAGTGACAGGCGCAGTGGGATTGAAGGTCAAAGATGGAGAAAAGGTAGAAAACATCGAACGTGTGGATGATCGTTTCAAAATTTCTACTAACAAAAGCGAATATAAAACTCACAAAGTAATAATGGCGACTGGTCGCAATGGATCACCACGAAAACTTGGTGTTCCGGGCGAGAAGGGGTCCAAAGTAAGCTACCGTTTGGCAGATCCTGAAAAATTTCATGACTTAAAAATACTTGTAGTTGGAGGCGGTGATTCAGCCGTCGAAGCGGCGGTGGCTCTCTCAGAACAAAAAGGCAATGTCGTTCATGTCTCCTACCGGCGCGAGACCTTCTTTCGCATCAAAGAAGGAAATCAGGAGCGCATCGAAGCCGCTATTCATAAGGGGAAAGTGAACGCTCTTTTCAATTCTGAAGTCAAGGAGATTACGCCGGAAACCGTAATCCTCGATCAGAACGGCGTCAGAGTGGAATTACCGAACGAACAGATTTTTGTATTCGCTGGAGGAGAATTGCCAAGCGAATTCTTGAATAAAGTTGGAATTAAGTTTGTTCGCAAGCACGGTGAAAAATAGTGGCGGGTTCAGAATCATATTCATTAAGAGATGGATTAGTTCTCGCGGGAGTTATAATCGTAATCGTAGCGGGAGTCCTTTGGTATCGAAGTCAGCCTGCGCACGTTCCAACTGACTCAACTACCTCGGGTACAACCCCAATGACGAGTACCCTCCTGACCCCGGCCGACAGCGTCGATGAAATAGCACACTACGAGGCAATGTTTCGGGCTCATCCTAATCATTCACCTATTGCTATCCAGCTTGCACTATTATATTCTGAACGCAAAAATCATGGTGAATCAATACGATATTATCATATCTATCTCAATCTCGATACAACCGCAACTGCATGGGAGGCGAGGCTCGACCTTGCTAAAGAATACTTCAACGCAGGGATGAGAGATTCTGCCCGTATTGAGATTGCCGCGCTTGAAAATCAGCATGGTGACCATCCCGCAGTTCTTTACAATGTCGGAGCCATTGCGGCAAATGATGGGAATTTTGCCAAAGCAAAAGCGATGTGGGAAAGATTGGTCAATATAGCCCCTGAAAGCGAGGAAGGGAAAATGGCGGCAAAAGGCCTTCAAAGTATTGGAAACAAATGATAAAAACAGCTTTCAATTTTTCCTTTGGATTAATGATCCTCTTAATGTCTAATTTGGCCTCCGCTCAAATCTCACCCGGCAAACTTTCGCGGTTCCATTCCGAAATCGAAGGTATGGCAAACTGTACGAAGTGTCATGAGCTTGGCAAATCGGTTCTGGCATCGAAATGCCTTGAGTGCCATAAAGCGCTGAAGTCCCGAATCGATTCGAACAAAGGCTACCACTCAAATCTTGAAGTAACCGGCACGGCTTGTGTCAAATGCCACACCGATCATCATGGCGAAGATTTCGAATTAATTCGCTGGCACAACAACCCGAAAGATTTCGATCACTCAAAGACTGGTTACAAGCTGGAGGGAGCTCATACCAGGCAAGAGTGCAACGCCTGCCATAAAGCGCCGTTTAACGAGGAGGCGACAAGGTCGGATAAAAACGTCAATTCGGTGCGGACGTTTCTTGGGTTGGAGACAAATTGTAAAACCTGCCACGAAGATGAGCACCGCGGCGCCCTCGATCAGAATTGCACTAAATGCCATAATATGGATTCATGGAAACCTGCCTCTGCGTTCAAGCATGAAAATTCGAGATACCCCCTGACGGGGAAGCATACTAAAGTTGAGTGCTTAAAATGTCATAAAACTGAGACAGGGGAGCCTCCCCATCCGGGTATAATCACAAAGAAAGAAAAAGCCGGAACCTTCGCTCGTTACAAACCGGTTGAATTTTCATCTTGCGCACTTTGTCATCAGGACGTTCATAAAAATAAATTCGGACCCGATTGCGCATCATGTCATGTTACCAATGCCTGGTCAGAAGTGAAATCAAAAAACTTCGATCACTCCAAAACTGCTTATCCTCTGCTTGGCAAACATAAGACGCTTACCTGCGCCAAGTGTCATGTTTCCGGTAAAACGACCGATAAACTTCGGTTCACGGTCTGCATGGACTGCCATAAGGACTATCACAAGGGACAATTCGCCAATCGACCCGAAGGACCTGAGTGCAAGACCTGCCATGTCGTTGAGGGTTGGATACCAGCAATTTACGGATTGGAGGAGCATCAGAAGAGCCGCTATCCGTTGACCGGCGGCCATCTTGCCACACCATGCGCATTGTGCCATAAACCGGAGGAGCGCGACGGAGCAAAAATCGCAAAATTTACTTATCCTGACGTCGCCTGCAAGGTTTGCCACGAAGATATTCACAAAAAAGAAGCCGATAAATGGATGGTTGACAAGGGGTGCGAAGCTTGTCATACTCCTGATTCATGGAAGGATGTCAAATTCGACCATTCCAAATCGAAATTTCCTCTTGATGGAAGGCACAAAACCACAGCGTGCGATGCCTGTCATAATGTCGAGCCACCTGCAGGTAGTGGTAAGGTTTTAAAATTGACCGGACTCGCCTTAAATTGCCTCGGTTGCCACAAGGATGAGCATCAGGGACAGTTTTTCGTAGATAATGTTGTCGGGGAATGCAGTCGTTGCCATACCCCTGCAAGTTGGAAGTGGCTTCGCTTCAATCACAACGACGCTCGGTATAAACTCGATGGAGCGCATGCAAAAGTAGCCTGCAACAAATGTCACCATGAGGAAATTGATGCAAACGGAAAGAAATTCACCAGATATAGACCGGTACTGATGGCATGCATCGATTGTCATTCCGGGAATATCGGAAAATAGCCTACTGCTGTCACGTGACACCATATGACTGCAACTAAACAAACAAATAGTTTGGTACGAAACCATGAACAAATTATCTATCAACGATCTCGACATTAAAGGGAAACGCGCCCTTGTCCGTGTCGATTTTAATGTACCGCTGAGCGAGGCTGGTCAAGTAACTGACGATACTCGCATCATTGCCACGCTTCCGACCCTGAATCTTATTCTCAAAAAAGGCGGTTCAGCTGTATTAATGAGTCATCTTGGTCGGCCCAAGGCAAAGCGCGATATGAAGTATTCCTTGAAGCCGGTTGCTGACCGACTCGCCCAATTGATTTCAGCGCCTGTGAAATTCGTACCTGATTGTATCGGCGTGGAGGTGACTGCCGCCGCGCATGCCTTGAAGTCCGGTGAAATCCTTTTGCTCGAAAACGTTCGTTTCTGCCCTGACGAGGAAGCCGATGACGCCACTTTTGCATCAGCTCTTGCCAAACTTGGTGATCTATATATCAACGACGCTTTCGGATCGGCTCACCGTGCTCATGCCTCGACTCATGCCATTGCAGGTTTTTTTCCGGGAAAGGCTGCCGCTGGGTTGCTGATGGAAAAAGAACTTGCCTACCTTGGAAAAGCTCTTGCTAACCCGGAACATCCTTTTGTTGCGATTATCGGAGGTGCAAAAATCTCGTCCAAAATAGACGTTCTGAAAAATTTGTTAACCAAGGTCGATAAGCTAATCATCGGCGGCGCGATGGCATACACATTCATCAAAGCGGCTGGGGGACGCATCGGTAGTTCTCTTTGTGAAGATGACAAATTGGACATCGCATTCGACATCTGTAAAACAGGCGGCGGCAAAATCGTTCTCCCTGACGATTCCATTGTTGCTACCGATCAAGACGCCGAGAATGGTACTTGGATAGTGCAGTCAGACGACATTGAGGATGCTTGGAAAGGATTCGACATCGGTCCATTAGCTATCGAACAGTTCAAGATAATTATTAAGAGCGCCAAAACCGTGATCTGGAACGGGCCGGTTGGCATGTTCGAGATAGACGCTTTTTCAGAAGGAACTCACGCCGTTGCGGAGGCGCTGGCAGATCTTACCGAAGCCGGCGGTACCACTATCGTCGGCGGCGGCGATTCGGTTGCGGCTTTGGAGAAATTCAATCTCGCTGATAGAATGAGTCATGTCTCTACCGGCGGTGGAGCTTCGCTTGAGTTCCTGGAAGGGAAAATTCTTCCCGGAGTTGAGGCACTAACAGATCGCGAGAGTGCATCATGAGGGATATCATCGTTGCTGGCAACTGGAAAATGAACACGATTCCATGGGAAGGCGTCGAGCTTGCCAGATCAATTGCCGTTGCACTTGAAGGAATGGACTCACCCTGTGTGGTTGTTTGTCCACCCGCAACACATCTCTTTTTGGTGCAAAATTCTTTGATGAACACGAATGTCGAAGTAGGCGCACAGAACATTCACTGGGATAAATCAGGGGCTTATACTGGTGAAGTCTCTGCAGAAATGCTTCTCGCCTTAGGCATCAAATGGGCAATCATCGGGCACTCTGAACGAAGACAATATTTCGGCGAGACCGACGAAACCGTCAACAAACGTGCGCGCCGAGCGGTCGAAGCAGGCATCCGCCCAATAGTCTGCATCGGAGAGTCGCTTGAAGAACGTGAAACTGGTCAGACTTTCACCGTACTCGAGCGCCAGTTGCAAAATTGTTTGCTTGACCTGCCTATGACTGGAAGCAAGAGTGTTGTGATCGCGTATGAACCTGTCTGGGCGATTGGAACTGGACGCACGGCGACCCCCGATCAAGCAGAGGAAGCTCATGCTTTTATCAGGAGCAAAATCAGTCTGCTCAAAGGTTCCGATGTCGCCCTCAACACAGTTATTCAATATGGAGGGAGTGTTAACGAAGCAAACGCTCATCAGTTGATGGCTTGCCCAAACGTAGATGGGGCGCTCGTCGGGGGAGCTTCATTAGTACTGACGAAATTTAAAGCGATTATCGAAGCGGCGCGAAGGAAGTAATGAAATATTGAGTTCATTGGACAAGTCCTAAAAGCCCTCTGTACGGGCGGTTTTAATCGCCCAAATCAGAAATTTACACTGCATCAAGGGTTCAGCGAATGAATTCGCCAGTTCCCCCAGCGGCAAATAATTGCCTTATCTCTCTTCGATTCAATTCAAGGAACATTCTCCCACCAACCATAGTTTCATTTTCAAAATAATGAGCGGCTCTTACCAACTGATTTGAGTAAATGAGTCGTATCATCTTTCGAAATTATCGATGCCCTATTGGGCAAGCTCAATCAAACAATAGAAGGAACTAAAATACTGATGTCGAAAATATCCTTTGTTGCACTCTCTGTCGTTCTGGCGATTTCGATGCCATTGCTGGCGGCCGATAAGTCAGATACAAAATCGACCGAATCGATCTCGATTCCGGTAGATGGCAACGTCTTTTTCACCGACGCGAATGGGAAACATGCTATTGACCCGATCTGTGGGATGACCGTCACAGTCGATGCCAAGACACCCACCGCCGATGCGGATGGCAAGCATTACTATTTTTGCAACGCCGGCTGTGGCAAGGCATTTTCAGCCGATCCTGCAAAAGCAATCGATAAATTAGTGCTTCCGGCAGGCGTCACTGCTATGTCGGGAGGCAAGATGATGGCCAATTGTGCGGTCTCAAGCGAAAGAATAGCCGTCACCGATAAAACTCCTCATCAGGTCTATAAGGGCCATGATTACTTCTTTTGTTGCAATAAATGCCCGGTTTCCTTTGCCAAGAATCCAGATAAATATGTCGCCGCGATGACAAAAGCAGAATCAAAAGCCAAAATGGATTCAAAAGACAAAATTGAGATGAAAGGCGATAAAGAGCACAAAGGCCATGAAGGCCACTGATGCTCGTTTATGATTCAGGGGTGCGTGCAGTCAACTCTCCAGCGTTGATAGCGTACTTTCTTATATGATAAAAACAACGGAGTCAATTACTTAAAGTTGAATCCGTTGTTTTTTTTCTGGTTGCCGTTTTGTGTAAAGACAGCAAATATTTTTGGAACTTAAATGGATTATCGATACGTATAACCTACTGCGATTGATAAAACCGCAATAAGTCTCTATAGAACAAGAACCTCTTTTTCAAGAATGAAATGAAACATCAGCTCAAATTTTCCGCTTTGGTAATAGTATTCGCTGTCGCAACTTCATCGACTGCATCAGAAGCAAAGTTAACCGTCAAAGAAGCTAAGGCTGTCGATAAACCAGCAACAGTTGCAAAACCGGCTACAACTTGGCCCAAATACGGGAACGTCTTTTACCGCAACCAGGAGGGAGCGTTCTTCCTCGACCCGGTTTGTGGTAAATATGGATTGGTGGGTGAGACCACTCCAAATTCGGATGTGGCTGGGAAACAATATTGTTTCGACGCCGATGCTTGCAGGACTAAGTTCGACAAGGATTCACCGAAGTATCTTGCCGGGTTTGTAATGCCAACGAGAGTGGTGTCAGTGAACGGGCAGAAGGTCACCGTTGTCGATCCGGTTAACAACGCGAAAGTTGAATTGAAAAAGGGCACACCCTTCAATGACTACATGTCGAAGAGATACTACTTCTCAGCAGATTCAACCGCGAAGATCTTCGGAAAAGACCCTGCCAAATACGGAATCAATTCTAAATTGAAGAAGCTGACCCAGAAAAAGGCAGGGTAAGCGCAAAATATTTTTTTTCAGTGTGACCATCGACACCATCATTGCGGAAAATAGTTCGTATCATTTACAGGAACAGTCGAAAGGTAATTCGCGTTAAAGGTTATAGGAGGGAGAAAGGTAACGGTCTAACTGGAGGTTTTAATGACACAAATCTCGTTCGGGGCCGTGCTTTCACTCGGAGGATAAAGGCACACAAGTCCTGAACGTCTAAGGCAGGGCGGTTACTCTCGCCCGGTAGCCGCCCTCCTCACCCGATAGAAAACAATTAGTCCGTCCAATTCTGGGCGGGCTGATTGTTTTTTGCATTTTAGCGCAGTATCTAATATCAAATTGAGAAATCAACGCAATAAGCTTGCTCTCATACCGGCGAAAGAGTCTGTCCGAGAATTGAGAAAATACAGGAAATTGGCCAGGCGGACGCCCTCGTCCGCCCTGAGTCCAAGCACAAATAGTCTGCGGACGAGGGCGTCCGCCTGGACTCTCTCCTGTATTCTCGGACAGACTGGAAAGTCGGTATGAGAGGTGTGTGTTAAGCTTGATTGAGGGGCGTGATGAGTGGACGGGTTGACTTTGGATTAAGGCTTTCGTAACTTGATAAGGGAGTGAAGAATCGAAACAAAGGAAGAGGCAGATGAAGCGAAAGATAAAAGTCAGCACGACAGGCGTCCCCGCCTGTCACCTCGTCGGGATAGACATTCTTGTCTGTCACTTTGCAATGCTAATGCTGATGCTGACGGCGGGGGCGGGGTGGGCGTATGATCCGCCGAGGATTATCGGCGAATTTTACGCGTCTGATCCAGAAGCTTGTGGAGGACTTTTGGGAGTAGCACATTACTGCTTCGGTGATGTTAATGTTTGACCTTCCCCCGATTTTGTGGACAGGAGGGAAAGACAATATCTTTATTCCAAGGAGGTCCACACAATGCCACATCCAAGAAGGAAGTACGACCGCGAGTTTAAGATCGAAGCCGTTAAACTCGTCACTCGCAGTGACAAGACCCAAGCCCAAGTCTCCCGCGACCTGGGAGTCAGCGTTAATCAGCTCGCACACTGGAGGCAATAGTTCGCTGCCGATCCAAATGACACCTTTCCCGGCAAAAGCTATCTGAAGCCTACGGATGAAGAGTTCAAAAAGCTGAAGCGACAACTGCGCGACGTCACCGAAGAACGGGATATCTTAAAAAAAGCCATCGCCATCTTCTCACAACATCCGAACATATACGAAGATTCATAGAAGATCATGCCGACCGTTTCCGCGTTGGGAAGATGGCTAAAGCACTACACCTTTCGCCCACCGGGAACTTTGTCATCTAAACAACCTGTCTCTATAGGTCTCAAGCACACCCAAATGCAAATAATGCGCGCCCATCGTGCGCGCTGGTAAATTCCATCTGTTTTAAGACGACACCGACTCCTGTCGATCTTACCTTGCCTATTGGAGTATCTTGGTTTATATTTGTGTTCTATATCTGGGACGAATATTGTTAATATCAGCGTATATTCCAATCTAATCCCAATGACGAAATATCCCCATGAAACGAATGCAGAATTAATTTGAATATCTGAAGGTACAATTACAAAATAATCCTCTTCGGAGAGGTGACAGAGTGGCCTATTGTGCACGCCTGCTAAGTGTGTGTTGGGCGAAATCCTAACCGAGGGTTCGAATCCCTCCCTCTCCGCAAAAGACCCATAAGTCCTTGTCAAACAGGCTTATGGGTCTTTTTTATTTTGGAACTCATCAATTACGTTCAATAAGGGAGTAGCACCACCGGGTAGAAGGCATCGAGACTTTCATTCCCCATGATCGCTTCATTGTTTGCTCTGTCTCTACTCCATTATCTTGTGAGAATAAGTTTGGTTGATCGGCTCTGCCCGGAGCTTTCCAAACGGCAGATATAGATACCCGATGGAGAGCTTTCAGCGTTCCAAATAACCCTATGATACCCCGCCGATTGTTCACCGTTGGCAAGTTGGACGACCTCACGCCCTGAAAGGTCGTAAATACCAACCTTTATTTTATTTCTAACAGGCAATCCGTACTCAATAGCGATGGAGGAATTGAATGGATTGGGATAAATGGAATTGAGCTTCAGCACAGCCGGAAGCGGATCAGCTTCGGTCGGAATGCCTACCTGCCCAACGGTGAAAGTAATCGGAATATCAAAGTGATTGCCAATAGCATTGTGGTATAATCCGAGCACGACGTTATACTCAGCTACCGGCATATCCTCCGCTTTAAATTCTACTTCGATGTCTTGCGCTCGACCCGGAGGCACTGCTCCGGAAGGCGGATCGTAGTTGATCCAAGTACTGTTCGGTGCGAGTTCATAACCGATAAAATGATCGCCTCCAGCGCGGTTCACAAGTACCCCCAGCGTCCACTTGAGTGGATCGTAATGCTTGGTAATAACTATGTCGAAGGGAAGGTCACCTTCTTGAAATTCCATCACCCTGACCATTTGCCATTCATTATTCTGCGGATTCATCCGCCAGAGTTCAGCCTGAGTGATTTCCTGATTATAGCGCATAACGTAGAGATAAAAGCTGTCCGGATCAGCAGGATACCAGGCAAATCCATAGGTGCGGAATGAGTTCTCAGGAGTTCGATACTCTCCGATCAAGTTTCCTTCTGGATCAATCTGGTAAACTATGCCGCCAATGATTCCTTTGGTGAAATATGTTCCAAGCGAATGCGCATAAGCGAGGCAAAGCAATGAAGTCCTTTCTGGCGTCAGAATCGACCTGACAAAATCGCCATCCCGCGAGAATTCTACAATACTCCTCTCTTCGACCGCAACGAGATTCTCACCGTTGAAGTCCATACCAGAATAACCGCGTGCGGCGGAATCAATCGAAATCTGATCGAACTCCCGAACCGACTCGCCTAACTTATTTAGGATAAAAATTGGATGAGGATAGACAGCCCTGACTCTTTGTCCTGCGAAGTAGAAGAAATCATCGTCTTGAGCTACACCGCGCAGATTCTGTTCGCCAGTCGTAGCGGAAACATCCCAGTCGAAAAGAACATCCCACGGTCTGTCGCGTTGTTGTTCTTCCTGTGGATAAGTCAAAACAAGGTCGAAATCAAGCGGCCCATTGCCATCGTTTGAAATCCGGAAATTCCGGTATAGGATCGAATCGGGCGGAACGGTCACATCGATCTCCTCGATGTCGATACTGAAGATCGGATGGGTAAGGCTGAAGTCAGCGATAGTGGTTTCATTGCGTCGTATTTCCACATCTGCTTCCATATCGTCGTTGAAGTAACGTTTACGAGCCAACACTGAGTGTGCGCCAACCGCCGCTCCATCGATTCTGTAGTCGCCGTTAACATCGGTCGTAGCAAAGAATCCGGTTCCTGTTAACATGACCCGGACGCCTGACATGCGAGCATTTGTTGCGACGTCGATGACCCTGCCAGCAAGCGAGCCGACCTCATGCGATTCGCCGGTGGTAAATTTGACCGCCATTCCGCTGGAGAGCAGTCCGGTACGCATATCAGAAATTCTGCCATGACGAACAGTGAGCGACGTCTTGCTGTCAGGGGAGGCTATCCCAATAGTCACTTTTTCATCCGCGAAGTCGCGCTGTTCAGGTACATCGGTGTAGTTGATGACGATTTCTCCGTCACCTGTGGCTGTAACGGCGACGGTCGGATCGTAAAGGACAAGTGTCAAAATCAAGTTATGTCCTGCGAGACTGTTAAAGTTTCGCCATTCGATTATGAAGCGGGAATTGTCTTCATCGAAGCGGGTGAATACGCTTCCACCGTAGAGATCATCCCACCAAGGCGCTATCATCGCCGCGGGGGTCAACCCGCTTCCCAATTCCTGGTTATTCCAACCGATAGTCACCGTCTCACCGAACGCCAGCCAGCCATTTGAGCTTACCGTAGCTCGTTCATAACGCTCCCCGTAGAAGATGAAGGGGAATGGTAAATCTATTACTTCAACTTCTCCGCTGATGCCCGCGCCATTGGCGACGTCGTTGTTATCGGTCAGGTTGAGGTTGGCGTCGCCTTGAAGACGTTCGTAGGTTGGCTCGATTCCTGTGACAGTGTCGCGACTGTCGATAGCCCAATAGCCGTAATCATCTGGACCCTGCGGCGAGGTGACCGTTGGTTCACCCAAGGTCATCGTAAAAGCGATGCTGTCGCGCAAACCTGTTTCATCTTCCAACAACAAGCCAAAATTGACGGTACATCCCCTATAGGCGTTGACGCCTGCAGTTACTTCGAACGGCCAATTCGTATTGTTGCCACTTCTGCCAGCCGCTAATGCCTCGAATCGAGCTTCAGCCCCGTTTATTTGTATCGAATGACTCGTGCAATAGAGCGTTCCGAAAAGTTCTGTAGAGGGTAAGCTTCCGGTATTCTCAATAGTCACAATCAACCTTCTTGTCACCCCGGGCGTCAAAGGTTCTCCGCCTACGGTCTCAAAGCTGACGACTCCAAATTCATAGCCGGTCACCTGCTGGGAGAAGGTAATCGGGAATTGATCTTCTCCCGATGTGACATTCAGCAGGAACTCAAGCGTTGTGCCTGAAGGCGTTTCGGGACGGATTTCGATCACAAAAGGAGGGTTCGATACAATTTCAGCGCCTTGCCCCGCATTGCCAAACTCAGCCGCTGATCGGTTGATTTGAACGTACGGACTCGCACTCGCAAGGATAGCGGTTACATTTTCCAAACCCTCTGCCCCGCGATTGGTGAGCGTCACCGATAGTCCAATTGTTTCACCGGGATTGATTTCGCCGTTACCGTTACCGCGGCTATCACCTTCGTTGTCATCATCAATCTCAAGCGAAGTGAGTGAAACATAACGATCTTGAACGACGACGTCCGCCCCATCCATGAATGGAATAAAGTTCGTCGCCGTTACAGTCAACAGTAGAGATCCTTCATCCAAAGGCGGTACTTCGATCAGGGCTTCACCGTTTGAGTCGGTGTAGGCTCCCCAGCGGTGATCGTCGTCACCGTAGTAATGGATGTACGCTCCAGCGACTGGAGCATCCTCGTTATCCGAAACCGTAACCATCAAGTTTGTGGTTCCGATGGGCAGGACGTCTGCGAATGTGACGCTCATCTCCTGCGGGTCGCGCGTTCGTACTTGCATACTGGGATCGCCGAACAGGGTGTAGGTGAAAAAGTAATAACCTACCGACTCGTTACCTCTGCCGAGTGTCAAAAAAGACGGATAGTTTCTTAACAGCGAAAGCTTGGAACCGACACAAAGCGCTCCCAAGGTATGGACGCCGCGCCTGAATAGGAGCCGATAGAATTCTCCAGAAAGGGTATTATTGAATTGAGAATGGGCGTATCGGTCAGATGGCCCAAATGTAGCGACAGCGCCGCAAGGAACGTTGTTGTTATAGGCTCTAATCCAAGCCTCACCGATCGATTCAACCCCAAAACGATTTGCATAATCGTTGGTAGCGCAGACCATCCCGGTGACAATGGGCAGTTTCCAGGCATTGCGAAGGCCTCTAATCTGTTGGATAGTATAACCTCCCCATTGGCTATACCCGCGAAAGTTAACGAAACCGACGCCCTCATTGACGCTATTTGTAACAAAATTAGCATCGACATTTGGTTGACCAGCATGAAATTCCGTGTAGGCTTCATGAACATTATTTCGTTGATAGCCATACTCTTCCATCATCTCGCGGATGGCTTGATTCGTTTGGATGCACGAGTGGACGCCTGCCGCAATCAACAGACCACCTTCCACCCAGTTCTCCTGTACAGGCACGCTCTCGTAACCGACGATCTTGGCCGCCATCTGAGCGGCATCCAGAGCACTCCCCGCGGGAAGTCTGCCGATAAACGATTGCGGAATCCATCCGGCGATGTCGTTGCCTTCGTTATATCCGTAAGTTACATATTGATTATCTGAAATATACCAACTCGTACCTTCGGCGTCTCCATCTCTGAAGCAGGGCATAAGAGACGCATCGCCCACAAGAAGGACAAAGCTCGGTGGAATGTCCCACTCTTCCCAAGCAGTTTCAAGAAAGGTTTTTAATGCCGCGGCGGAGTTTCCCACATCGCGAACCAGTCGGACGACGGTCACTACGTACCCCATGCGCTTTTTCCAGTCAACCAAAGGAGCTACACTGTTGGAATAGGCGTCGGTGTTGGGGATGACGATTACGAGATGACCGAGATTATCGGTGCGATGTGAAAGGTCATCACGTGGCGGCAAGTCGCTAAGAGTGCGAGAAAGATCACGCCATGCTGGAACGGTTTGGCGATCAGGCTCCTGGTTTGGTGAGGGAGTAAACTTCAGATCCGCTTTGATCTCAGTGGCATAGATCAGCTCTCGACGGAAGGCATTGTAGCGATAAGGAGAGATCGTCATTAGAACGAAACGGGAATCGCCAATCAGGATTGGCTCTTCGAGCGTTGTGTAGTCAGCGGGAATGAACTCGTCCCGCTGGTAGGCATCTTTATCGTAGGCCTCGATGGTCGCCATAATCGGATCGTCGGTTGAGAGGGACGGAACTGGCGCGAGATCGACGTCAGGAATGGTGACCACTTCACCAAGGTGCAGATCGAGCGATGCTGAGCTTCCAGTCGGCACTTCGATCCAGCGCGTTTCCACAGGAAGCCCCGGTTGTCCCGGGCGACCAAACTGGACCGAGCCATTTAGCGGGATTGTCTGCCACATGTGACCAGCAGTTTCGATGGTCTCAAAGTGTGGTCGCTCGGTGCGAAGTGTTGCAACAGCCTCATTTGCGGACGACCGAACGATAGTGAGTGGCTCGGCGGGAGTTGAGAGGAGCCTCCCAGCCAGGCAAATCCCGGCGAATCCAGCCGCAATGATAAATTTTGAATGTTTCATCCCGATCTCCTGCAAATAGCCCGCATATTCTCGTAACGAGAACATTTGGGCTTTCGTTTTGAGGTATTTCAATTTGCATTCAATTAGTCACTAATTGTGTGCTGTCACCTACCATCATGTGACAGCAAAGTGCAATATGATTTAATAATTGTAGTGTCATTGAGGCACACGACTCCATGCTTTACAAGGGATTCAAAGCATCAGCGGCAAGGGGAATTGCTATGAAAACGCGGTTTCAGAGTCGTTCTTTAAGACTTTGAAAACCGAACTGATCTACTTTTCACGCTTCCAGACTCGTTCCGAAGCAAAGAGCGAAATCTTTGAATACATCGAGGTATTTTACAATCGTCAGCGTCGGAACTCAACTTTAGGCTATCTCAGCCCGGCTGAGTTCGAGCGCCTTAACTTAACCAACATTACCTAAAATCTGTGTCCACTTTTTAGGGCAAGTCCACAGAGTCAATCAGACTTTGTGCTGAGGTTATCCCGACCGCTGTGAGAATGACAAACAAGCAGTAGATAATCCTAAAAAAGCGCGACGTTCGTTCAGTTTATTCAACCTCATTTGGTTATTGTGATTCGGGTAAACTGTTCGCCCGATTTATTGAAAGACCAGGACAAAATATATTGTCCTGCTGAAAGTTCGCTGAGTTTAAATGCTCGTTCAAGCGGAATACTTGTCGTGCCTACTACTTTAAGCGATTCTGCAAATTCTCCAATTTCTCGTCCATCGATCGAATAAAGGCAGAATTTTATGTTGCCTGTCTTCGAACTGTTGACAATCAGTTGCGATGAAGAATTACATGGTTGCGGGAAAACATTCACTGACAACTCTTTCGGGATACTTAGAATGGGCAAATCTTCGAAAACACTTAAAGTCGAATCCTGTTTCTGGATCATATTTATCTGTTTCGAAAATACGCCCTGTCGATAGAATCCAATAACTCTATCACTTGCCCTTACTAAAGTGAGCGATGATTCGGCTTGCCACGGAACTCGCATGATGATTTCCATACTATCGACAGTTCTCTCGATAGTGTCGAGCGCAGTTAGGTAATAGTAGAAATCCTCTCGTGGTTGTAACCGTATTCTGCCAGAAATGAATAGTCTATCATCTTGGGCAATTGATTGAATTTTCCCACCCCCTGAATTTTGAAAATCTTCGAACAAAATGCGAAACCAATCATGTTCGCCATTTGGCAATATCTTCTGAAGATAAGGTCTGTAGTTTTCGCCTTGATGCCTGTTATCTGCCCGGAATAAAAAAATAGAATTCGTGTTTATTGCTGATAGTCCATTAATATTGCTTCCCAACTGAGGATTGACTGCAGGTGGAACAACCGTAAGATCACAGATAATATTGCCATCCGGTCCAACGCATCCGTAAAGCATCTCTCCATAAGCAGACCTTCGACAGGTGAAATGAATATTGTCCTCGTCATCAAGACTGGTATATCCATTCGCGTAACTAAACTCCGGGTCTTCCCGTTCGCCACCCCAGACCAATTCGGGACCTGTTATCGTTGTACCGGTTGAATCAAATTGCAAGTACACAAAATATTTATACAGTAGTGTATCACCCGGATTTTCGTCACCTATGATACCTGCTAGAATTAATGCTCCGTCGCTTCGCCTTAGGAACGTCGGATCACCCGAATCCCAAACATTACCCTGGTGTCTGTATAATGTTCCATCTATCGGACTCGGTCCCACTACTAATTCTCCTTCGGGGTTCATTCGTGCATAATAATACTGATTTACCCAATCTCGATCATGCGTTGACCAAACGATATGAGCGTTATCGTTAGAGTCAAGGATTAATTGAGCACGTCCTTGAGTGACGAGGTTCACGCTATCGACCAAGATTATAGGATCAAAAAGCGGGTGGCCCTCAATATCGAATTGCTGATACATGGTTCTATCACCCCAAGAATTCGAACTGTCCTCCCGGTCTTGAGGTGAGTAAGCGCCTAAAGTATATGCCATGTGAATAACATCTCTGCTATCAATGAGCGCCTCGAAGTCTGTTTGAAGAACCCCTCGCTCTGGCACAGGCATGATCGTGACAGGTCTTGACCACTGCGCTTCGGCCTTCCCCGTCCCAACCGCCGCCGCCAGCATCAGCATCAGCATTAACTTCTTCATCTTCCGTTTCCTTGTTGTTGAACCTTTACCTTACAATCTAATATCCTATCCTGCCTTTGTCAAACCGTCCGAATCCCCACGCCCCAACCGCCGCCACCAGCATTTCCAGTCCAGTTTCAATAGCGCGTTCGGTGTTCTGTTCGGATGCGGCATTGGTTCCGAACAATGCCATCAAGATGGCGTAAATCGTCGTAGCGATGTGATTCAAGTTGGAACCTGCTTCATTATGTTGTGGAAGTTGTTCTTTACTTCACCAGTATAACCTTCTGGGTCATGGTCTTCGTGCCTGCTTTCAGACGAACAAAGTAGAGCCCCGAAGCCAATTCACCGGCATTGACATCAACACTGTGAACACCCGGCTGAAGGTCTTCGTCTATCAGTCTTGCTACTTCCTGTCCAGACAAATTGTAAAGGCAAAGCGAGACATGCCCGTAGCTCGGTAGGCTGTAAGTGATTCGTGTCGTTCTGTTGAACGGATTCGGGTAACAACCCACTATCGTGGTCGTAGTAGGTACGAGTCCCTCCTCACCATCAATTTTAATCCCATTGAGCTTAGCAAACAACCCGTTGAGTTTCCCTCGTAGCGCATCCACCTCCGCTTTCTTCTGATTTGAACCATCCACGTTGCCAACCCCGTCAAGCTGGGCGATCTGAGCATAAACATAGTCGATAGAGTAATAAAGGTCTTCAGTCTGCGGAAGCTCCCCCTCCAGCGCCGCCTCATATCTCTCGATTGCCTCTTCCACACCCCCAGCCGCAATCAGCGACAGATTGGCAAGCCGATCAGAATAATACTGAAGATCAGTCGAGGGAATTTCCCCGCCAATTCTTGCAAAATAGGAAGTTAGTTCGCTCCGGCTCATCCCTGCCCCGATCCCCAGATCGAACACCTTCCGCATCGATCCCAACGCCGCCGAAGTCCCTCCAAATTCACCCACTATCCGCCGGAAAACCCCCACAGCCTCCCCAACGCGCCCCGAATCGGCAAGCTGTTCCGCCTCGGTGAACAAAGCAAACGCCACTTCCTCTTCCTCTTCGCTGGCAATGTAGTTGGCGCTGGTGTCGGGGATGGAGTAGGTGACCGACCCTGACGGGCTGAAATCACCGTTGTCAAGTGATCCGCTGATCGACCAGTAGTTGTACTTTGCGGTGAGTTTATAGCCGCTTGTGTATCCGTAGTTCGAAATCAGGTAATCGCCATTACTGCTGACAAAGTCGTTATGCCCTTTATCTACAGAAACATAGGTCGGCGACTGCTGGGTAAATTGAGCCCAAGTCCACGACGATTTGACGGTGTGGGAATAGGTGTTGTTATCCGCGAAGCGGTTGCGGTGTGGGTCGGAGGTGGAGCCACTGGAGAACGATGGCGTGCCTCCTCCCGCCGAGTTGAATCCCGCATAGACGCTTCCCGAAATGTTGTTATCGCGGAACTTGGGCGACGAGTTGTAGGCATAGACCGCCGCGCCGTAGGCTCCGCCGTTGTTGCCGGTGATAACGCAGTCGTCGATCAGCGGGTTGGAGTTGTAGATGAACATTGCCGCGCCGTCCGACCCGGTGACCGTGCAACTGTCGAAAGTCAGCGTCGGGCTTCCCGAACTGAGGCAGTCGGTGATGTTGATGGCGTGCCCGGTCATATCGGTGAAGGTACAGCCTTGGATTGTGCCGGTGCAGTTGTCAAGGTCGAGCGCTGTGGCGTAGTTCTCGAACGTGCAGTTGGTGAAGGTGACCTCCGCGTCGGTGGCGGTGATTGCGGAGCCGGTTCCGTCGCCAATGAAGGTGCAGTTTTCAAATCCGACTTCCGATCCGGCGCCGATGCTGACTTCAGCATTGATGAATCGGTCATCCACATTGGGTAAATAGCCGGACAGAAAATTGTAGTCTATATAATAGCGATCAGCATTTCCAGCGTTCGGCTTGAATACGATATGACGGCCTAACGATAGATGATCTGCATCGCCGCCCGTAATCTCTAAATGTACCTCATCATTGAATTCGACCACAGTATTGTCTTCGATGGTAAGCCATACATCGTGTACAGGGAATTCGGTTTCGCCAATCCAGACGTCATCTGTAACAATTACCCGGTCACGCCAGTAGGTTGTTCCATCTGGTAGCCATCCTTGATATGGCTGTGCATAGAGCCCGGTATGGCGGGGGCCGTTGCCAAGTTGGGACCATTCGATGTTCTCTATGCCAGGATTAATGTTAGCCCTCTCAACGAAACACAAATTTGATTCTGTAAAATAAGCTATATCAAGATTTGCGTCTGAATCGAAATATCCAATTGCAGGCGAAGTCGATCTAATATAGTATATCGAACTTGCTCCACCGTAGGTGCTTCTGCCTCCGATATCTTCTGGCACATCATCTCCATCTGCGGCACTGTAAGCGCGAAGTTGCCCTTCACCATTTTCATTTTGGTCATCCATATCTTCGAATAGCACTAAATCGACTCCCTCAAATTCCGTAACAACATCCGCCACAGAAGGAGAGTATTTGCCTGTATGTTCGCCGCTTGGCGGATTTCCATCTTCCCAGCCGTCTCTGAAAATCCATTCTCCTTGTGGATTTCTCTCACAAACATACATATTGCCTTCACCATTGCCGTCTTGCGGCGATGTTGTAAAAGCAACGTCAATCAATCCGTCGTCAGCATAATCAAATATGGCAGGCGTGCCGCTCCAGACTTGCATATCGGGAGTAAAGACCGTAAGGTTATCTTCTTTGGGGAAATAATCTAAGGGTCCCCAGCCATTATCATCACCGCCCTCATGGTTAAATATGAATATGGTGGTAAATATGGTTGATGGCTCAGCCGAATCCCAAACGTGATCGACCGGCACTAATATTTCTAATGTGCCGTTTTGATCTAGATCGACGAGCGTGATTCCACCCGCTCTGTAATACGTAAAGCTCTGACCCCACTCAAGCCTACGAAGCCCGACTGGAAATCCTTCAAGAACATCTCCGATTATCCCTGCAGTCGAGATTGATCGACACCACAATCCGTAGGTTGCAACAACACCACCATGTGAAATATAAGCAATTTCGGCCGTGCCGTTCGCATCGATATCGCCAATGGCAAATCGCTCTGTATTTAAAATACTATTATTATTACCGTCAACTTCTGAACCAAGCGCGACGATTTCTTGCTGGCTAAAATCGAATGTTCTAATACGAGCCAAATTAGATCTCGAATTTGGGAGATTACCTGATCCGCAAAGAATAATCTCGAAATCGCCGTCACGATCCAAATCATATAAGGCAGGAGTTGTGAAATTGCCTAGGGCGTTATTATTCCCGTAAATATATCTTGTGAATCCAGTAAGCTCCCCGTTCTGGAAATTTCCTATCCAACAGTAGAGTTTGAATAGATAGAAATTATGAGTGTTGTCAACGAAATAAGCCCAAGTTCCGACTACAACATCTGGATGACCGTCGCCGTTGATATCTCCCCCCGCCGCTGTAGACCTAATTCGGTAATGGCTGTCATCTTCTCCATTGGTAGGTTCATCGTAAGGATCTGCAGGTAGTTCATCGACGATTTCAAGTTCCATATTTTCCCATTCTTCACCGTCGGCCCCGAAAATCTTGATGGATGTGGGAGTAGAGACGAGTAACTCCATCATCCCGTCTCCGTCGAGATCGATAACTAATGGACCTTCATTATGAAGGTAAGTTCCTCCAACTTCTGTTGTCCAGTCCGCTTTCGCGACCACTGGTAGTAAGGCGAAGACAACAACCAATAGCAACGCGTAATTTGACCGTTTCATTTTTACCTCTATTTTATTGGAAAGTGGAACGTAGTAACTAAGATCACTACTTGATAACCACTATTTTCTGTGTATTTTGACCTATGGAAGATGTCAAGCGAGCAAAATAAATACCGACATCGAGTTCCGTTTGAATCGTGGTGACAGTGGGTTCAAAATTGGATTTGTTAACTAATCTCCCCGAAATGTCATAGATTTCCATGGTACTCCGAATTTGTTCAGCATACCGGGTCCTTATTATTATGTTTCCTTGTGAAGGGTTAGGCACTACTTCAAAAAACAGTTGATCGGGGTTATCTACCCGCTCTTTTTTCACCGCATCAGGAGGCATAGGGAAGAACTTTAAAAATAATTCGCCGACAGTCGGGTTATTATGGAGCGGTTTGCAAAACAGAATGTATCTCAAGTCTCTAGTATGTGGAGCAATATTCAGTTCATAATAACCACTCCGACCCCAATTTGCAATCCATTGCGGGGCTGAAACAAAATCACCATACCGATCTAATATTGCGTAAGTTAAGTGGTATCGTTCCGGATATTCCTGACCTTGTGTATCTGTTACCAGCAACACATGATAACGACCTTCAATATCTAAAGTACCCCGATCTTCATGTTGGTCGTTGCTGGTACTGTCAAACTCCACATCGAATATTGTGTCGAGACTCAGAGTCATTCCCTTAACCCAAATATCGCCATTCTTGGCGTACATTAAATAAATTGTCGAATCTTGTGCGATACTGATTGACACAGCACCTGACATCATTCCGTTACGAGTTGTGTCACTCAATGGATAGTCCCGGAAGTAGAATTCGCCGTTGAAATCGAAAGCTGTGCAACGCATGCTTACGTTTCCGGGAACGGCTCGACCATAGACGACATAGATCACATCCCTCGGATCGATGGCAACCTCTAAAACATTAGAATTAAGGAAATCAGGAACAAACAACGTATCTTGGGTGAGTTCTCCATCATTTGTTAAGCGTCTGATATCAAACCCGTTAGCATGCCCCCTCCGCGCAAACCAGATACGGCCACGAGTGTCGAATACCGGCACTATACTGCCACCAGGGGTTTCTATATTTAGCTGGCGTGTCTCATCGATCATTTGCCCCTCAGGAGAAAAACGACAGTACATATAATGCGGAACACCTGCAAACATATGACTCCAAATGTAATGAATATTACCAACTGAATCTCTGAATCCTCGTAATGAGGTTGTGCGCACTGCTCTTTCTGAGATTTCTTGCTGTTGCAGAATATTTCCGAGTGTATCCAAACAAATGTAAAATACCCTCGTTGAATCCAGCCGTTCTCTCGGATCGACATTCCGCTCATAGATGATGTGTAAATGCCCCTGATTATCATAGACGATGGCATTTTCACCGGCAACAGCATAACTATCCTGCGGTGCGAGTGTTCTCGTAAGTTGAATGTCTTCCGACCATTCCCTTGCTACCGCCGTCCCCGCCCCGACCGCCACCGCCGCCAGCATCAGCATCAGCATCAGCTTCTTCATCTTCCTTTTCCTTGTTGTTGTACCTTTACCTTACAATCTAATAACTTATCCTGCCTTTGTCAAGCCGTTAGATTTTCCCGTTCCAGCGCCTTTCCCCCGAAAATTTCATTCTTCATTCTGAATTCTGCATTCTAAATTCCAAATTCCAAATTCCAAATTCTGCATTAGATCACCAATCGATCACGTTCAAATCACCAATCGATCACGCCCGTACCGCCTGTCAGACAGGCTTTACGAAGATTCGGTGACTCAGTGATCGATTTTTTACCCCTCCCCGCATTCAGCGTCAACCTTTCCTCCTCCGGCCAATATCCATTCAAATTATTGGCGTTCGGATCGCGGATAAGGGGTGCTTCATCACTTCCCGCCGATGAAGCCTCAGTCCTCAAAGCGTTTCCTTCGTATGGAAGTGGTTGACGCGGCAAAGGGTTAATATTGGAAAGTGTGTGACTTCGGACGTTGGTAACCTTAAGTTCCACACCTGATTGTGGCGGAATCAGCACGAATCGAACCAAGGAGGGAAGCTCCGGCCAGCCCTCCGGACCGGCGGATGGATCGTTTTCGAATGAGAACGCATCGAAGCGCTCGCCATCGTGAAAGACCTGCTGATGGTCGAGAGTCGGTAGTTGGAAGGTGAATGAAGCCCGCGACGAGCTTTCGGCGACCATTCTTACGCCCGTCTCAACGTTCTTCGCCGTTGCACTCGCCAAGCCCTCCGGAATAAAGAAATATATTCCGATAACTAAGATGGATAATCTTGTCCACCACGCCGAGCGAGTTAATTCCAATGTAAATCCAGACATATTTTCCTCTGACTAAGAAAGACTGCCTCTCGTGTAAGGCAAAATATCGATAAAAAGTGTTTTATTTCACTATCTCTGATGGAGCGTGTGGGCAATATTGATGCACCCTACTTCACCAGCGAAACCTTCTGAGTAATCGTCTTGGTATCGGAATTTAAGCGCACCAAGTACAGCCCGGAACTAAAATTCATTGCATTCCATTCGACTTGATGGACCCCGCCAAGCCTGTTACCCGTAGCCAAAGTTGCGATCTCCCTGCCTGTTAGGTCATAGACCTTCAATTTCACATAAGAAGCCTGGGGTAGGGAATAGCGGATTGTTGTGATGTTGTTGAACGGATTCGGATAGGCAAAGGCCTGAAAGGATGGTGGGGGAAGCTGAGGGTGCGGATCGATCCAGTTACGTTGAAAAAATGCGAGTGCTCCAATATCCGCCCTTGTCCCGTCTGGATCACGTGGACTATTCGAATCGCCCGAATCGATGCAGGGGGAATCGGCTAATAGATGAAAATCGGAGGAATCAACCGAAACAAACTGCGGATCGAAATCCAAATTTGTTGAGTCAATCTCGAAAGCGTATGGTTCGTACTCAAAATAGTCCATGAAGCCATAAATCAAATTGTATTGCAAAACAGGCAACACATGTCCAGCCCAAGCAACAAGGAACAATGTCAGGCTGTCATGGGCAGCAAAAATTATATTATTTCGCATAATCATACTCCTGTAGTGCGCGATGCTTTCAATTGCTATAGCTGAATTTAAAAACGGTTTATAGAAACAAAATGTATTGTTACTAAATTGTAATGAATCCCCAGCTATGACTTGTATAGGCATTGTTACCAAACTACGTGATAGATTCACCATTGAGACATCTGGTTCCAAATAATGCACAAACTGTAGATGCTCGTTGTTTTCACCATCGAGATATACTCCACGAAACTCGCTGCTGTCTATATCGATAGTGCCATCACATGCGAGTCTGGTATTCCCAAATACGACGCACTTGAAAATATTAATTTTGGAGAGAGATCGGATAGTCATCCCGTTATTAATTAATGAATTGCGTAATGTAACTCCCTGATTTGGAACATCAGCGCCACCTACAAAATGCCCCACGACACTCGAATCCATCGTAAGATCAGCACTCCCGCTCACCGCTCTTATTGACTCCAGACGCGTTATCCTACTTGGTACAGCTCTGAGGCTTATTGTCACCTCCGAGTAACAATTGTACATTGTTCCACCGAGATCTACGCTCTTATAATCAGTGGTGTCACCTGAGAAAAGAAACCGACAGTCTGAATAATTCGAATAGGTAGCTCTGATATCATCGTAAAAGACGCTTCCACTCGCTGCAATCGCACAAGAAGGCGTCACTATATTTTTGTAAATAAGAGAATTACTGAAAGACAATCGCGTGTTTATCAAGTTAATAATAGCTGGGTTGCCTAACAGCACACTATGCTCAATAGTGATGTCACTCCCGTCACCACCATTACCGCGCCTAATCCCACCTACAGCTTTGGCTTCACTTACTATCACGCTATGACCGATATAGAGTAGAATATGGTCTCTTAATGTTATTCCGTTGGTTGCACCGGTATAGACGCAGTAGTTGAATTCGTGACCTTCATTGCTTCTACTCAAGGTTATTCCGAGCCAAGCGGTGCTGTCATTTAGCGAGTTGAACCGCACCGAATCTTCTTCCGCGCCTTCTGCATTCATCGTCCCGAATACAAACAGCCCCTGCCCTTCATTAAAGAACGCCTCAACCCCCGCTGTCAGGGTCAACCATTCCCCTTCCGGAACCCAGGTCGAGTCTTCCACGATGTACGGATTCCCGTCCCGCGTCCATTCGCCCGACACCGCTCCCGACACAAAGGTCGTGTCGGCGAAAGTAAAGGATGAAGGATAAAGGATAAAGGATAAAATAAGAATGGGCAGACAAAACAAAAAACGCCTCACCGGCGCAATAAATCGCGCTGGCAAGGCGGGAGTCGCTTGTCCGATGATCAGCATCCGAGACTTTACCGTCGAATCCCTGGACTCTGATGCACCTGTTTTACTTGTTGTAATTGCCGTACTTCCTATTTAATTGGATGCCGACTCAATTCGCCAAACGCTCACCTCTTGGGTTCAATATAATAACTTAAAATGTTGTTGTCAAGCGCCTTGCCTGTGGCGATGAACGGATTTCCCCCCCCTCGTCCACTCGCCCGACACCACACCTGTCACCTCCGTTATTCGCTTCCACTATTCCCTCCATAACATGAGTTCGTTGAAATGCTCCGAGATCTCCCTCAATCCTCCACGCATGGTGGCTTTAAAAGGTCAAAGCTAACCGTTTCATGTTTTTGTCGTATAACATTGGTCTCTTCACAAAAATCAAATTTATCTCTTAACTCAGAAGTCCTTAATTTAATTATGTTAGACTCTTCGACGCCTTTAACCGACAAAATTGCACACGCTCGTAACCTGTCTAATCGAAATCGCACAGATAAGTTTTTATCTTATCAATCGATTGGGCAGTTACTTGAGTCTCGTGCTACCACCGCTCCAAACGACGTGTATCTGATCTGGTGCGGGCGCGACGAAAACCGCTTTCAATTAACCTACCGAGAATTCCTCGCTCAGGTGAAGAAAAGAGCGGTAATCCTCACCAATATCGGAATACTTCCGGGTGACCGAGTTGCCACCTATTCGGGAAACTACCCCGAAACCGTATTGACTTATTTTGCCTGCTGGTTCAACGGCTGTACCGTCGTTCCACTGAGCGTCTCCGAAGACGATGAGCACCTTCGGTTTATTATCTCCAATTCTCAAGCTAAGATAATATTCACAAGGCCCGAATTTAAAGAGGCGATTACCAAAATCCTCAATAGCGGTGAGACAGTCATCGACGTTCCATTGTTTGTTGAATCTATTGAAAATCCCGCCTCGGATTACTTATCTGATGATTCTATCGGTCCCCATTTCCAATCTTCAAAATCTGAAATCACAGCCGATACCGAGGTGCTGATCGTCTATACTTCCGGCACGACCGGCAATCCCAAAGGCGTCATTCTCGACCACTACAATCTATTGGTCGATGCGCTTGCACTCGCGGAACATCATGAGATAGACAGACATTCCCGTATGATGTGCGTACTGCCGATCCATCATGTTAATGGTACTGTTGTTACGCTGATTACGCCCATGATTGCCGGATCTTCGGTTGTTCTTAACGAGCGATTTTCGGTCAAGAATTTCTTCCCCCTTCTCGCCAAGGAGTCTGTCACAGTTGTTTCTGTAGTGCCGACCCTGCTCGCATTTCTTTTGGAAGCCAATGCTTTGACCGATGGACTCGATTTAAATCTTCACCACATCATTTGCGGAGCGGGTCCACTGACCGTCGATCTGTCGATGAGATTTGAAAAAAAATATGGAATTCCGATTGCTCACGGTTATGGCTTATCGGAGACTACATGTTATTCCTGCTGTCTTCCTGTAACTCAAGCCCCGGATGAACATCATTCGTGGATGGCTGACCACGGTTATCCCTCAATTGGTCCAGCCCTTCCCGTCAACGAAATGGCAATTCATAACTCCGATGGAATGCAGTTGGATGCCGGTGAAAGAGGTGAAATTGTTATTCGTGGTCACAATGTAATGCGGGAATATTTTTCCAATGAGGCGGCAAACCAGTTCGCATTTGAATTCGGATGGTTCCGTTCGGGCGACGAGGGGTTTTGGCTACCGGGTCCCGATGAAATTCCTTACTATTTCATCACCGGAAGAATCAAGGAACTGATAATTCGCGGGGGAGTCAATATCGCTCCGCTGGAGATCGATGAAGTATTAATGTCACTACCCGGTATTCGATCGGGCATTTCGGTAGGATTTCCTCACGATTTGTACGGGGAAGAGGTAGGGGCATTCGTGATACTCGATCAGGGCGCAAATCTGACTCAGGAAGACGTCATAAAGGCATGTAAGGAGCGACTTCCTTTTCAAAAAGTCCCTAAAGTAATCGTTTTCGGCGATAATATGCCTGTTACTTCAACTGGTAAATATCAACGAAACAAGCTGAAGGAATTGTTTGCAGAGTGGAAGACGACCCGGTTTAAATAGTCTTTCTCAGCAGACTCTTGATAAACCATATCCAAGAGGCAGTTAACCCCCTCAAATCAAGAAGTCAACCCTCTGGGGTTGACTTCTTGATTTTTGAAACGTAACCAGTAAGCTGTCAACCCCAGAGGGTTGACAGCTTTCTGGCAACACCCTACCTGACCAGCGCGATCTTCTCGACCTTGATTCTGCCAACCGACTCAAGACGCAACCAGTAGATCCCCGATGGCAGAGCCACTCCGTCATAACTGACTCGATGATACCCTACCGTAGCTTGCCCTGAATAGAGGTCGGCTACGACCCTGCCAGTCAGATCATAAATCCGTAATGTGGCAGGAGCCGCTTTGTCGATGCCGAACCGTATGGTTGTTCGCGAATTGAACGGATTTGGGTAAACCGGTCCAAGACCAAACTCAACAGGAATTTCCAGTTTTTCACGATCAATATCATTCGGCAGAATATTGATAACGAATGTTCTAAGACACGAAACAATGTCATCTCCAGATCTTGCGGTTACAGACCACCGGATAGGTTGGTCGAACCAGATCGGTAGTGCCAGTGTATCGAGACTCAATGTAAGCGTTGTATCAGCCGTATCGAAACTCACCGAGGCATCACCGGTCTCAATCGTGAATTCATAATCGACATAATCCAAGTCATTCGGGTCGTGCGACGGAAGCCAGGCGAAGGTCACCGCCGGTAACCGCAACGTGTCGCCGTGCAACGGCAGAGCCGTCAGCGTGTCGCCATCCTCCGGATACATCAATTCGAATGGTTCGGGAGGTAGAGGGCCTATAACGTCGAGTTCGATTGCGAGCCGCATCTCACCATCATCGGCGTTATGCCTGAAGAGTACTTCCCCTTGGAATAATGTGTCAGGCAGATTTGTCGCATTCAACGTCAGAGTGAAGTCCTGAGTCTCGCCTGTTTCAAGCCTGCCAGTCCATACGTCGAGATTCAACCAGTCCTTTCGAGCGTCGAGCTGATGGATCTCAATCCGGTCTCCACCGCCAGGCGCAGAGACGTTCTGGATGCTCATAAACACCCAGCTATAAACGTCGAACTCATTGGTAATCCAAGCGCTTTGTTGACCGCTCGAAGATGAATCCTGCGGAATCTCGAATACAAACATGGTATCGCCGGTTGCGACGTTCATTTTGGTAATGTTCGTTGGTGTCCCAGAGGGATGATTCACTATGTAAAGGTCATAACCGTCAGGATCTTCAGGCCAGTAACCAAGACCGTACATGCGTAAACTGCGACGGCTTAGAGCGCCTTCAAGCACGTGACCCTCAAGGTCGCATCGAACAATGGTTGAGGTAGTTGTACCACAAAGGTAGAGGATGCCTTCTTCACTATTGTAAGCGATGTACTGGCTCGGATTCAGCGGGTCAGGCCAACTCGTCACGACCTGTCCGTCGGTCGTCAGGCAATAAATCGAGTCTTCCCCTGCCGCCCAGAGATAATTTCCATCCCAATCCATGTCCTTATAGCCGTAGCGTGAGGAGCCAATCTGCTCGAACCTGTTGAGGAGTTCACCCTCGCGGTCAAGGACGTAGATCAGATTTGCGGAGTCGATCTCGTTTGCACCCGAAAGGAAGAACTTATCTTGGGCGAAGATAACGCCTTCGATTCGATCGTCGTCCGTGATTTGGCCAACATTGTAGCGACGGCGAATTTCCCATGGCTCTGCGTTAGCATCGCCAAGAAGACGTTTTTCTGCGTTCCAGTCCATCGGGCCGTTGCCAGTATTGGTAAGTGAAAAACCGAGTTCGATGTTCTGCCCCGCTACAAGATTTGAACCCAGAAAATCGTGCGTGATGTTGAATTCAGGATGAAGCAGATCGAAATTAGTCTCAAGACTGTCGTGCTCTGTCACTTGTAAATCAAAATAGGTCGAGTCGTTATACCCTTGTTTTCTGGCTGTCATATCAAATGGAACTTCTGCCAGAGCCTCGGCAATTCGCCAGTAACCGTCTTGGTCGGTGTTTGCAATGAAACCGTGCTTGGTATATACCATAGCTCCCTCGACGGGCCATCCGGTTTGAGCGTCAGTGACGCGTCCGTAAAGAATTCCACTCTTGAAACGTGGAGAGGTTGAAAAGAGAATAGCTCGTCTGGGGGCGAGCGGAGCGGCGCCTGTGGGGTAAATATTGTTCCAGGTATAGTTTATGCCGGACCGGCCATTGGGCGATGAAATACCGACCGATGCGTAAGGAATGTTACTGCCGAATGCTTGATCGTTTCCGCGCATGTTTTCTGGATTCGAGATCGTCTTGTATTGGAAGAGGATATTCTGATCACCGGTTTCTGTAATCCATACAGCATGATCGTAGATGTGGACTTGGAAGGTAGCCTCGGCATCCCCTCCTGAGCCGAAACGCATCCGATGGAACTGGATGATCGCGCGAGAATCAGAAGTGTCGTGATAGTAGAAAACGCCCGATCCTTGTCCTAACCGCAGATCGTTCCAAAATGGAGCAATGTTTCCAGCCGCTCCTCCGATAGCCTCATTCATTGGCCAGCGTTGATAGTTTACGATTCGCGGTTGACTTCCCAACCCGATGAAGCCGTTGGTGCAAACCGTAATCTGGTTGAAAATCTCTCCGTAGAATTGTGTCTCGAATCCCATATTGACGACCAGCGCTTCACCAATATCCTCTCGGGATTGACCGGTGAAGTCGAGCGCATTCCCATCAAATTGGGCGTCTTGGAGATTTGGATTTATTTCTATCCATTCGTATTCGGGTGCAACGTCCCAGCCGGCGTCGGTATCATCAAAGCAGATATATCCGTACGGATCAGGTCCAATTGGAGCATTATTACGTGGTTGCATGACCTGTAGTTCAAAGTAGGTTGTGTCGAGGATTTCGTTATCGGTTCTGAGAAGAAGCATCATTTTCGTTTTAGATCCGGGGACGACCACCTTGTTCCCGCTGATATCGAAACGAGCGTTGCCTCCCAGACGGCTGGTTCTACCCGCGCCGATGCCCGGATATGTGGCGACTCCTTCGATCACAGTCACACCCATCCCGAGAGTATGAAGTTCAGCGACAAGATCGGCAGGTGAGGCAATCGAGCCGATATTGGCAATCTCGATGTCGATTTGGGCGAGGGAATCAGGGATTATAGTGATAGGGTTATTGCCGATGAAGACTCGCCGAAATTCGAGATGTGGAGCTCGAGGTTGAATAATCAGTGCAGACTTGAATTCAATGTCTCCAGATCTGAATACTACCTCAATTAGCGGTTTGGTTATTGGTCTGGCGACGCCATCAGGACAAACTGGAGAGAAAGTCAAAACGACACGACTATCGCCTTCGACATTTCCACCAGCTTCGATATCGCCGAACGAGACTGGATTGTGATCGTCAATTTGAACATAGGGCGAATTGCTGAAGACTGTGGCTGTGACGCCTTGCAGAGCGTTCCGATTGCCAAGATTTCTGGCATTAAAACCGAGCCAGAATGATTCTCCGGGGTTTACAAATTCATCGCCATTTCCGGTAATCTCATCTAAATTCCACGCTCCAAGATCGATTGTCGCATCAGGGACGGCGACCATTACATTGCTGAATTCCGGTTTGATATCCCGACCGGTGGTAGTGAGATATACTCTCGATCCGTTTACGAACCGTTCGTTTCCGGTCAAAACGAAACTTACCCGGCCGTTGTTGTCGGTTGTCGAAACCATTGACAATATCTGATTATAGTTTGCGTATTGCCCGGGATTTCCTAACGGGATATTTCCGGGAGCGTATAAGGTTACTGTTGCGCCGGGAACAGGTTCCTCGCTGTTGGGAAGGTGGACAATAACTTCCACCAAACGGGTTTCGTTAGTGATAGTCCGTGTAACTTCCATTTGCACCACACGAGGAACTCCCATCCATGCCAAAAGCCCAGGATCGCCAAAGTGATTCAAGTCAGTTCTGGTCAGTTGAAAACCGTCTCTGCCGTTAACTTGAAAATTTTGTGGGAAGTACTTCTCGATCACGTTCAAAGCACGGTTGTAACTCCATCCGGTTGACAATCCCCTCTGTAGAATGCCGCTTACCATTTCGAGCCAATAGAAGTTCCACGGCTGGGTAGGAGCTCCGCCCCACCCATTGGTGGTTGTGACGTAGCCTTTCAGATTCTGACCATTACCGGTCCTGTACATAACCTCAGCGCCCCACTCTCCGTGACCACTGCATGAGACATTCAACGGGAACACTGTGTTTGCGTTAATATCATCATTGAAACTATGACCACCGCCACGGGTTGTCCACCAATAAATTTCGGCACGACCGATCATAATATTGGTTCTTTCGTTGAATTGCCGGCGGAGGAAAGGCGCTAATGCCTCAGCGATACGATCCCAATCAAAATTTTCATAGAAACGGATATCATCGAATCCTTGTTGCTTAAGTACACTTGCGCCCCAGCGAACGTTAGTCGGAATAGAAGTATGCCAGGCCGATTCGGCAGTATTTCCCCAATGCTGTGAATAGACAGCGCCGCGTGTGAACCAGTCACGATGCTCCATATCTGGCGTCGCCTCATAACCGAGCGTTCTTCCAACCGCCAACTCTAAGGGAGCTTGCGACCCAGCAGGCCAACGACCCCAGGCGACGTCGGGGCGCATATCATTGCCCTCAAGGCAGGCATATTCATATTCACCATGAAAAGCGTTTGCCCAATTGCTGACCCCTGTGGGCGACTCAAGAATCCATTGTGCGGCAGGAGCATTTTCATAGTTCGTTCTGTCTCCGACCAAAAGGAGGTATTCAAAGGGATCTTCATGATTGTCGATATAAGCGTCATATCGAGCCTGAATGCGAGCCCTGACAGTACCGGAGCTTCCAGCGTCTCCACTGCTTAGAGAAAGAATATCCATCTTGTACCCGGCTTTGCGACGCCATTCGATAAATGGAATGACAAAGGGAAGGCAATTCTCATGCATTACAACAAGGTAGTGCCCGGCATAGCGCGGCGCGCTATCGAAATCGGGATCGTCACGACCAACCTGGTCGCCATTGATGGCAAAATCCTTGATAAAACTGAGAAATTCCCGACTTCGGTTCTTGCGGATCGGATTAAGTGACGGATTGACTGCTTCACCGGGTACGGAGCGAATCTCAGTATTTATAGTTTCATAGTGAAGATATTCGTTGGTTCGGAAGTCGTAGCGTACCGGGAAGGAGGTGATCTTTACCATGCGAACGCCGCGAATGATGAATGGTGACTCCATCTCGGCAACCAATGGCGGGAAAATGCCTTCAGAAATCTCAACTTCCGCTGTTTCGCCTTCTTCAGCTTTCAGCAATAGCGGAGGGTGTTCGCCTCTCACTCGTCTTGGTTCGCTGGGGGTGACGATAAGCTCAAGATTGGAATTTGCCGGAACTACTACAAACCGCGTGACGGCTGGCAGAACCGGTTTACCGGGATAGTAGGTGGTCGGCTCACCCGCAATCGAAATAGACGACTTAAGCTCATTATCGACTTCGACGGCCTCCATTTTGAGGTCGGTCAGGTCACAGCGGATGTTTATAGCGTTAGGTGTCGAGGAGAGAAGCTGGACACAGTTGCTCGGTTGCATCTGTTCGCCCTGTGATGCGAAGGAGGTGGATGCGATGGTCAGCAACGCGAAAAAGGAATTACCTGAAAGTCTCATGGTTTTAATTTCTGCTTTGTCAGTGGTGTGGGCCTAATTCAATGCCAATGAGAGGTAGGAAATTTCGATAATGTTTATGTTTCAGTGCGAGTTTGCCGAGTGGTAAAACATCTTAAAATTTTCACCGATCACACAGAATTGAAGTCTTGTCGAGCTTGACGGTATATAAATAATTAATCTATTGAATATGCTGGGAGTATGAGGCGTGATGTAGGATGACTCGTGCTCTGATAATTCCGAATCCCTCCATCCTGTTTATTATACGAACAATAACTTCAAATATCAAATGAGACAATCACATTTATTAAGATCGAGTTTAAAGTTGAAGTTTGGACTTTGGTTGATTTTGTTGAAATAGTTCTGGTGAGGCGGACAGCTGTCCGCCTCACCTACGCACGCACGGTCGATGTATGGAGGCGTCCACCTAAACTCAACAGAGCTTTTTTAGCCGACCCTAATTATTGCATTGTATATTCCCATCAATCCTCCTTCTATGAGTATAATAACTTGCATGGAATAATAGTCAAATCACCCATACCAGTTCGCATAGCTATTGAATCCGTCAATAAATTCACTATATTAACGACAGAGGCGAAAGTTACCGGAAGTAAGGCGGATAAAAATCTCCCTACCGGATTTATGGAGGACAAATGCTTGGTGACCGATTAAGACAACTGCGAAAAGAACGCGGTACAACTCAAGAAGAACTTGCTGACAGCGCAAATATTAATCGCTCCTACCTCTCAGTGATCGAGAATGGCCATTCTTCTCCTACTGTGGATGTCCTGGAGCGGTTGGCAGAAGCTCTTGGCGTCAATGTCTGGACGCTCCTATCAGAGATCGAAGAAAAACATTTCACGTACGATACCGAAGAAGAGTACGAGATGTGCGATGGGTTACGCGACTTTCTGAATGATAATGATGAGCTTATGCTGACACAGCCATCCGCTGACGAAATCGCTGAGCTAAAAAAAATCGTTTTCCGTGGGATTATGAGACCTGACAAACGATTTTTTCGTGACGCTTTACTCGCTATCCGCCGAGGACGGAGATAGACTTCATCCAAGACTTGGCGAACCGTTATGGTGTTGATGTCCGTATCGAGAAAATCAACCGACCCGGCCCTGACGGCTACTCAACAGGCAGAACTGTTGTGCTTGCGGATGATCTCTATGCGCCACGCAGAAACTTCATCTTCTGTCACGAGTTAGCGCATATTCTGCTCGAACATACTAATAGAACTACCAAAAGGCGCAAGGATGAACAGGACGCCGACAGGTTTGCTGTCGATCTGATGTTGCCGGAACCCGAATTCCGCGAGAACATGGCGAAATTCGATTTTTTCGAACTACGTAAATTATACCCCCATGCTTCGTGGGAGGTAGTTGCCCGGCGCTGGATACAGTTTCGTCCGGCTGTATTGACTATATACGATAACGGACTTCTCAAAATCAGGACTGCTTCAGAAGGCATAAATTATCCTCCGCGCCCTGCCCAGCCTGAGTTGAAACTTCTTCGACAGACTATTGAGTTGCGAGAGCATCTCTCACTATCGGATCCGCCTTTGCAGATGAATTCCTATTTCATTGATGAAGGCAAAGGAGTAGAGCGAGTTATACTTCTGACCGAAATCGAGGAGTTCGCTGAGTAGTGTTCGTTCAACCAATCCGGAAGATTTTCGTAAACGCAAACTATCATGCCCGACAATTACGCTGTAGTCACTCCTGAGTTTGCCGGCCCGATGGATCTGCTTGTCTATCTGGTTCGCAAGCGCGAACTCGACGTCGCATATATCTCTATAAGCGCTATCGCCGCAGACTTTCTTGCCTGGCTGGAACGCACCGATTTGGTCGATCTCGACAATGCGGGTGATTATCTTCTTCTTGCCGCAACATTGCTTCAATTTAAAGCTGATGGACTCCTTGAAGTCGGAGAACCAGAGATCACTGAAGCAGAGTTGACCGAGGCTTTCCGCGAGCGATCGCTGGTCGATCTGTTAGCCTTACGAGCCTCAGTCAAGAAACTTGCCGAGTTGGAAGAACGACAAATTGGCTTGTTCGACCGAGGATCGGTGGAGATCACTGGTCTTGAAGCCGAGCTAACCGGTGAAATGCTGACCGATGTTTCACTCTACGACATAGCCCTCGCCTTTCGTGATCTAATTAAGAATTTGCCTGCTGAACCGACTCATATCGTCGATCAAATTCCCTACACCATAGAAGGTCAGATGGCTTTCGTGCTTTCATATTTTTCTCATGCAAAGAAAATTGCCTTCGCCAAACTTGCAGAGGCGCTCGACTCACGGCTGGCTGTGGTGATGACCTTCCTTGCAATGCTTGAACTAATCCGTCTCAAACGCGTTTCTGTGCGTCAGCAGGAGACGTTTGGTCCGCTGTGGCTTGTCCTGAGGGAGAAAGATCTTGCGTGACGATTTTATTCAGATGGTCGAAGCGTTAATTTTCGCTTCACCTGAACCTGTTCCGCTTTCGCGTATGGTCGAGGTCATTGGCGATTGCGAGGCGGATGACGTCGAAAAAGCCATTACCCAACTGAACGAGTCGTTCGAACGTGATGGCCACGCCTTTCATATCGTTCGTGCCGCGGGTGGGTATCGTTTTGCGACCCGGGTGTCGTACAGCCCCTGGGTGCGAAAACTTTTAGTCGGATCAGGGCGGGTGCGATTGACGCGCGCCTCGCTCGAAACCCTTTCATTAATCGCCTATCGGCAACCTATCTCCAAGGCAGAAATCGAATCCTATCGGCGCGTCGATGCCGGTGGTGTGTTGAGAATGTTGCTTGATCGAAGACTTATCCGGATTACCGGCAAAGCCAAGACGGTCGGCAGGCCCTTGCTCTACGGAACAACAACGGAATTCTTGAAACACTTCGGAATTGATTCGCTTGAAGATCTGCCCAAAAGCGATTTTACCGATAAGGAGCGATCATCTCAAAACGATGAAACAGACCTCTTTTCTGGAATAGTTTCCTAACAAATTGTACGTTTTATTAGATTAACCTTCGACCTGCCACACACACCTCAAAACCGGTTTGCAGAACCGCCGGTTCAGTATTAAATTACCACATTAGGCTGATTCTCCTGTTTAAGTGAAGAACGACGATCTTTGCGCGGGAAATCACAAGCATATAACTCAATCAAATCCATGCAAGACTACATTGGCATCCTTCTTCTGATAGTGATGGGAACCGGACTCGCGGCGCTGATTCTGGCGCTGACAACCATCCTCGGACCGAAAAAGACCAATCCAGACAAAGAACTGCCCTTTGAGACCGGCAACTTGCCGACACCGGGCGGCGCTCATCAGCGATTTCCCGTCCACTTTTATCTTGTGTCGATTCTCTTCGTTGTATTCGATGTGGAAATTGCCTTTCTTTATCCTTGGGCGGTGATTTTTAAGAAATTAGGATTGTTCGGCCTGGTAGAGATGCTGGTCTTTGTAGCTATATTGTCGCTTGGCTTGGTCTTCGTGATCAAGCGCGGCGTTTTGGATTGGAAATAAAGTTTTCCACTGCCAGCCCGCCGTGGCTGGCAGTTATACTTGTCATTGTCATGCCGACCGCGGCGGGTCGGCATTGGGATTATGTTCATATGAGCGATACACTTCTTCCGGGTGCATACCATACCACCAAACTCGACCGAGCGCTCGGCTGGGCAAGGAAATACTCGATATTCATGTACCCCTTCGTAACCGCCTGTTGTGGTATGGAGTACATGTCGGTTGCGTCATCTCATTACGATATCGACCGTTTTGGAGCCGGGTTGCCGCGCTTCTCGCCACGACAGGCTGACGTCCTTATCGTGGTCGGTACGGTCAGTCAGAAACTCGCTCCGATCCTGAGGCGTGTCTATGACCAGATGTGCGAACCGAAGTGGGTAATTGCCTTTGGCGCTTGCGCGTCAGTCGGAGGACCCTACGATAACTACTCAACACTGCAAGGAATCGACCGTATCGTCCCTGTCGATATTTACATCCCCGGCTGTCCGCCAAGACCCGAAATGGTGATTGACGGTCTGATGAAGTTGCAGGAGAAAATTCAGAACCAGAAGCATCCGCTGGTCTGATTTTAAATTCCAAATTCTAAATTTTAAATTCTAAATTCCTATGCTACCAGAAGAACTCATTTCCCATCTCGTCACCGATCTGCCTGGCTTGAACCTCATTTGCCGGGTCGATAAAGAGCATGCCGTCGCCGAAATCGCGCCGTCGAAGCTCCCCGAACTGCTTTCATTTCTAAAGGACACGCCCGATTACGCCTTCTCGTTGTTCATGGATTTGACCGCCGTCGATTGGTTTGAGAAGAGAGCGCCGCGTTTCGACGTCGTGTACCATCTCTATTCTGTCGAGCACAACCATCGCTTGCGAATCAAGTTACAGGTCGATGACAGTGAAGCCGTACCGACTGCGACCAAGCTTTGGCCTGCCGCTGATTGGTACGAGCGCGAAGTTTGGGATCTCTACGGGATCAAGTTTGCCGGGCATCCCAACCTGAAGCGGATCATGATGTACGAAGAATTCAAGGGACACCCTCTGCGCAAGGACTATCCCTACGACAAACGACAGCCGTTGATCGAGGAGAGCTGGCCGGTACGGAACATTCAGGTGAAGATGAAGGAAGCGACAAAGATACATCGGCCTTAGAACGGTTTAAGTGTTCAACGGTTTAATAGTTAAACGGAAGGAGGACGGGTCTCCGTACCCGTCTTTCAAATCCGTTAAATCCGTTAAATCCGTTGTTCAGCTAAATAGAAATCTTTCAATAACAATAAAACAGGAACTCAAAACAATGAAATTCTTAACCTCAACCTCAACCTTAGCCTTAGCCTTAGCCTTAGCCTTAGCCTTAGCCTTAGCCTTAGCCATGCCTTCCTTTGCCAAAGAGGGCGCTGTCGAGGATTGCAAGCACGCCTGCCAGCCGGGCAAGTACGAGATGGTTCACGCAACCGGGACCGTTTACTGCATCAACTGCACCCTAAAGACTGAGTTCGGCGCGAATGTTGACTGTGGCAAGACCGGCCATCGCTGGGGCGTCAAGGTCAGCAAGGCGGAATCCTTCTGCGGCGAAGAGCGAGCCAATCTGGTCGGCACGACGCTTTTCTGCCTTGACAACGAAGCGGCCAAAGGGCTTATCGATGTCAAGACCGGCGCGACGACGGTCATATCTGGGAGGCTTTACAACGACTTGCCGGTGATGCAGATTGAAGAAGTCAAAGTCACCGATAAAGGCGCTGAAAGCCCGGACAAAGGTAGCTGTTGCCCGGAAGAGGGTGGGAAGAAGGGGTAAGACAGGTTTTCAACCTGTCGCGTAGGGGCGCAAGGCATTGCGCCCCTCCCATCATCATTCCCGCGCAGGCGGGAATCTATCTGGAGAAATAATGCTTACAGCCTATATCAAAGCCGCGATGAAGCGGGCGACTTACAAAATGATCGAAGACCCCAACCCGATATTCGGCGAGATTCCTGAAATCCCCGGTGTCTGGGCAAACTCAAAAACACTCGAAGCATGCCGGGATGAGCTTGAAGAGGTCTTGGATGGCTGGTTAATACTTTCACTTAGAAAGGGTTACGATATTCCAGTCATAGATCGGATCAATCTCAATCAGCGACCCGCACGCCGCCGTCAAGTTCGGAATGCAATTGCAGTCGATTAGTTGGCGCGACTTGGTTGCCAGATTTCGACGATTGGGAGGGAAGGGACCGGAATTTGGCGGAAAGCATCCTCACATGGACTTTCGCGGACGGTATGTGACGATTCCCAATCCCACAAGGGAGACATCTCGGTCGGTCTGCTCAAGGACATCCTCAGAAAGACAGGCATCTCTGAAGCAGAGTGGGAGTCGGTGAAGTGAAACCCCGCAAATGGTGGCAGACGTTCATCACCGTTCTTGACGCCGACCTCCCGGAGCATGGGCTGATTAAGGGCGATATTGGGAATGTTGTCCTTGTCCATCCGGGAGGAGAGAAGTTCGACGTGGAATTTGTCACACTGAAGGGTGAGTTGATCGCGGTAGTCACATTGGATAAAGGGCAGATAAGGGAAGTCAGGGACGGGGAAGTTGGGTCGGCGCGTAGGTTAACCGTCCCGGTTGACACGCGTAAGTCGGGCCGCCGAGCCCGACAGGAATAATCCAAGGAAAACAATGACCTTACAACATACGATCAAAGCCGTTATCCGGCCAGGCGATACGTCTGGCTATGTGGCGGAGTGCCTTGAAATAGCGGTAGTGACTCAAGGTGCGACACTGGACGAGACGACAGCAAATCTTAAAGAGGCGGTTGAACTGCATCTGGAAGGCGAGGATTTGGCTGAGATGGGGTTGGCGGCGAATCCGACCATAGTCATAACATACGAACTGGAACCGGAAATTGCCGCGGCTTAAGGTTCTTTCCGGTTGGGATGTCGTCGGAATCTTCAGACAATTCGGATTTGAGGTCGTTTCGGTTCGTGGCAGTCATGCCAAGATGCGACGGATTTCAAATTCGGGCGAAAGAGAGACACTCACTGTCCCATTGCATCCGGAGCTTGACGCAGGAACTTGTCGGGCGCAATTGCGACAGGCAAGTAGGTATATCGCTTTCGATCAGTTGAAATCCTATTTCTTTACTGAATGATCCTTTTAACAAATAATAAAAACAATGGATTAGAATTCGTACTGATCCAAAGATGAAAGAAACTTATCATGAACCAAAACTTAGGCGGAAAGCTAATCAAGAGATTGAGCTTGAGCGATGAAGAGCTTGCGACTTTTGAAGAAGAACCATCACCCATATTGCCACCCGCTGATATTGTATCTTACAATGAGTTGCGTTCCTGTGCTGACCTGTTTCGGATGCAGCGTGAAGGTGATTTGGAGATTCAACCAACCTTCCAGAGAAGCGTAGTTTGGCCTGATGCTTCACGCACAAGGTTCATTGATTCGCTTATAAAGAGCCTTCCAATTCCGAGTATGTGTTTCAGCGTCGACTATGGCACGCAAAAATGGCAGGTGATTGACGGTCTACAACGGATGAGCAGTATAATCAGCTTTCTTGACCCTGCTTCAAAATGGGTTCTTTCAAACTTAACTGATGTGGATCAGGATATTCGCGGCAAAGCCGTGTCTGATTTTCACAATCCCGATTCAAATGTATACAAGTATTTCCGGATTGTTTCGAACCTCACTATACCTGTTACTGTGTTAAGGTGTGACTACAATAAGCCTGAACATATGGAATATCTTTTCGTAATATTCAACAGGCTGAATAGTGGTGGATACCGACTAACGAATCAAGAGATCCGTAATTGCATCTATTCGGGCGGTTTCAATAATCTGTTGCATGATCTCGCTAAGAAAAAAGATTGGGCGCATCTATGCACTCTTGCACGTGTCAAGGATGAACGGTTTCGTCGCCAAGAACTGGTACTGCGTTTTTTCGCGTTCTACGAATCGTTTGAAGAGTATGGAGAAAATCTGGCCACATTTCTGAATACTTATATGAATATTAGGCGAAATGCTGCCGAATCGCAAAGGAACCAATTATCAGATATGTTCAAACGGACAGTGAATCTGTTGAGTACTACAATATTTAGCACAGGGACTATTGAGAGAAGTTCAATCATTCAACTTGAAGCGGCCATGGTGGGTGTTGCTCGTAATTATGACGCACTCTCTGTGTTGCCGAAGTCCGAGGTTTTAAGCCGATTTAACAAAATGCTTTCGAATGATGAGTTTGGAGATGAGAAATTAAGTGCGGGTTTGTTAAAGCCTCAAAGGGTGTTGGGGAGGCTTAATGAGGCTGTACGAGTTTTTAGAGGAATATGAATTGGATTCTACTGATATAACTTCAACACTTTCCTCGATGAACGATGCGTTCGACGCAACGACTGAAGTAAAGACAAAAAATCTCTACTCAAAGCTCGCAATTATTGAATCTTGCGGCTGGATTGAGCAGAATATTGACGAATTGTTGAATACTTCAATAAACAATAAAACTCAAAACAAGGAACTACTTGCATTATTCAAGGATAGGCTTGATAAGACGTTTGGTTTTGGGTACAAGAAGCACCTTCGACCGCTACTGTTAATCCTACTCGGAGTGTCAAATCTTGAAGCATACGAACGAAATACGGATCAAAATATATATCTGAATTTTGTAAGTGAGCTGGAAAACCTGAAACAGAAACGTGATACTTGTGCTCATACTCATATTACAGGAACTACTCCCTCATTAGATGCCCCTTCCCTGACAATAGCTCGGTTTAATAAAATAGTCGCTGGATTTACTAATCTTGAACGTGTATTGTAACAAGATGATGTCGTAGATAAATAAGCGCGACAATTTAAATTTGGTTAAAACGGTCACTCAAAACGACATAGCCGCCCTCGTCAGGCGGATCGCCGCCCGCTTCGACCTCGAGCGGATCAGCGAGTAAAATTAAGAATTAAAAATTAAGAATTTAATCAAAATTGCCCCAAGTACCTGACATATCTTCCATCGTCGCCCGCATCGTCGAGGCTGTTCACCCGACGCGCATCTACCTCTTCGGCTCGCGCGCCAACGGAACCGCTCACCCCGAAAGCGACGTCGATCTGTTAGTGGTCTATGATGGTCGAAAACCAAAACGCGAGATCGATCTGGCAGTCCGTCGTGAGTTTTGGCCCCGGCTTTTTGCTCTGGATGTTTTCGTTTTGAGCAGTGATGAAATGGAACGCTATAAATCAGTTGCCAATACTCTCGCCCGTGAGGTCAATGAAAATGGTACTGTGATATATGGTTAAGCCTTTCAACGAGAATGTTCAGGCATGGTTCGACGTTGCGGATGACGACTATTTGGCAGCGAAATCGCTGATAAAGATCGGTTCTGGTGTGCGCAGATCAATCTGCTTTCATGCCCAACAGATGAGCGAGAAGGCTTTGAAAGCATTCCTGAGCGCTCATGGAAAACATATAGAGAAAGTTCACGACTTGACGCGTTTGGTGACTTTATGCGCTGAAATCGATCCCGAATTCACCTCACTAAGATTTCTGGCCGATATGCTAACTCCATTTGCAGTAATTCCGCGCTATCCCGATGACAGTAGGCCGGTTACACTGAAAGAAGCCAAAGAAGCCGTCGCCAAAGCTGAACAAATTTACAATTTCGTCAAGTCCAAACTCGATCCGGTAACCCTTGTCTAACGACCTTCACAACCTCCTCCTTGCCCTCGAGACCAAGGTCTATACCCCCGAAGTCCGCCGCTCGCCGGAACTTTGTGCTCCGCTCTTCGCCGACGACTTCCTCGAGTTCGGCTCCAACGGCAAGGTCTTCGACAAGGCGGGGATCGTCGAAGTCCTCGTGGCAGAGAAGCCGTTCTCTGGCAAGTTCGTCATCGAGGATTTCGTGGTGAAATCATTAGCGCCCGATCTTGCGCTTGCTACCTACAGGCTCGATATGGTCACTCCAGACGGAGACATCCTGCGCCAGAGCCTCCGTAGCACCATCTACCGGTTGACCGACGGCACTTGGCAGCAGATTTTTCACCAAGGCACGAAGATGGAAATTGCCTGAAAAGCGAAATCTAAAATCTTAAATCTTAAATCTTAAATGGATACCGGCTTTCGCCGGTATGAGAGCAATTTTTAGCATTATTATTCATTCTTAATTATTAATTATTAATTACAAATGCCTCTCACACAACGCGAACTCATCCTCCCGGCCAGCGGCACAATGCCTCTGGCAATGGGACCATCCCACCCGGCGATGCACGGCATCGTCCGGTTCAACTTGGAACTCGACGGCGAAATCATCGTCAGCGCCACCACCGACGTCGGATTCCTCCATCGCGCTTTCGAGAAGATGGTCGAACGCCACCCGTGGAATCAAGCCATCGTCTATACCGACCGCTTGAATTACGTCTCGGCGATGATCAACAACGTCGGTTACTGCCTCGCGGTCGAGAAGTTACTCGGCGTCGAGACCCCGCCACGTTGCACAACCTTGCGCGTCATCCTCTCCGAGATTGCCCGCGTCAACGACCACCTGACCTGCCTCGCCGCTCAAGTCATGGAGACCGGCGCGATGTCGGCGTTCCTCTACTTTATGCGCGCCAGAGAGTGGACTTATGAGTTAATCGAAGCCGCCTGTGGCGCTCGGATTACCACCAACTGGACCCGAGTCGGAGGTCTGATGGCAGACGTGCCGGGCGGATTCGTCGAAGCGGTTAAAGATCGTCTTCCCAAAATCCGCGAGACATGGATAGAATTCGATAAGCTGGTCACCAAGAATCGTATCTTTATTGACCGCTTCCGCAATGTCGGTACGATGTCGAAGGAAGACGCCATCGCTTGGGGTTTTACGGGGCCGTTGCTGAGGGCGTCGGGAGTACCTTTCGATGTGCGTCGCGATCAGCCTTACCTGAGCTACAACGACTACGATTTCGAGATCCCTATCGGCACAATTGGCGACGTCTATGACCGTTACCTCGTGCGGATGTTTGAGCTTAAGCAGTCGTTCAGCATCATCGAACAGGGGCTGGAGAAATTGCAAGAGGGTCCCGTCTCTGTTCCCGAAAAGTGGATCACCTTGCCCACCAAGGTTGACGTTTACGGCAACATCGAAGGCCTGATGCATCAGTTCAAGCTGATTATGGACGGGCATGGCATTCAGGTCCCGGCTGGCGAGGTCTATCAGGCGGTCGAAGGTGGTAATGGCGAGCTTGGATTTTACATTGTCTCAACGGGCGGAGATACGCCTTATAAGTGTCGCTGTCGGCCGCCTTGTTTCCCTTTAGTCGCGGCGATGTCGAAGATGGTCACCGGATCTCTGATCTCGGATGTGATCCCGATATTCGGGAGCGTCAATATGATCGGCGGGGAATTGGATCGGTGAATAAGGCTTTGGGCTTTAGGCTTTGGAATTTCGCGCCGATCTTGCTATCTGTGCTTGTGCTGGGATTGGGTGCATGTGGAAAGAAGAGTGAGTTCGGCGCCCGTTCGGTCGATGCGCTGATGCTAACCTATTTCAATGCCCTCTCGACCAAAGACGTCAAGATGTTTTACGAACTTCTCGTCCCAGTCGATCTGAGCTGGGGCGTCTATAACGAAGCCGACCGCGCCGATGAGAAAGCCTTCCGTAAGGTTGCCACGGAGAAACTGCAAGTTCTTGAGAAGGCTTTCCTCAGCCATGCCACCGAGTTCGGAGGCTTCAAGATCGGCGTGCTGGAGCTCCAATCTGAACCTGAACAACCGTTGAACGTAGTCTGGTCAGCCGAACCTTATGGCAAGGTCAGCAAGGTAGTTGTTACCGTAATGCGCGATGGAAAACAGTACAAATACTATTTTTCCAATGTTATGCAGTATCGCGGAAAGTATTATCTTGAGGAATCTCCATTCGTCGATATAAAGCGGTGGGAATAAATCAGGCTCTTGGAGGGCGGACTTTCAGAGTTCTTTGAAATATTCGATAGAATGCCAAAAGTGTCCAGGCGGACGCCCTCGTCCGCCGAACATTTAAGCACAAAATAAGCGCGGACGAGGGCGTCCACGTGGACAAGTCAGCGCAAATATTGAATATTTCAATGAACTCTTTCAGTCCGCTCTTGCCCTAACTGGAAGCCCGACCTACGCGAAGTAAGAGCAGACTGGAAGTCCGCCCTCCAAGAACACTCTTAAATTATTAATTCTTAATTATTAATTCTTAATTGAATACACCGCACCCCTCCGCCCTCGCCTCCTCGATGCGCTATCGTCCCGAAGAGATGTGGCGGAGAATAAACACAAAGCGAATCTGGGAAACGGAACCAGTCTTTTGCCTTACTGCCGATGTTGACTGGGCTTCTGATGCGGCGCTGGAGATATTCTTCGCTGAGATTCTTCAGTTCCATCTCCGCCCGACGATTTTCGTCACCAATGCGAGCGGCGTCATCGAGCGTCAGTTTCAAGCAGGTAAAATCGACCGCGGACTTCATCCTAATTTTCTGCCGGGAAGTTCCCACGGAACAACTCTGAATGAAATTCTCGATAAAGTCATGGCGTTTGCCCCTGAAACGAAGTGTTTTCGGGCGCATAGAGGGTATGATTCAACTGATTCAACTCATTTGGTCGCCTCGTATGGTATCGAGTACGACTCCAATGCAATAACCCTGATGCAGTCTCACATCAGACCTATTTTGTTAGAGTCCGGTCTTGTCCGCTTCCCGGTTTTTCTGGAAGACGGGACGCACCTTTTTCACACAATGGACCTGAATGTACCAAAGTTCAAGCATTGCCTTGAGACGCCTGGAATAAAGATAATCAGCATCCACCCGATGAATTGGGTCATCAATCCGCCAACCATCAAGTATATGCGCGCGATTAAAGACTCCCTTTCGCGAGAGGACTATAATCTTATGAGCCTCGAAATAATTGAAAACTCCAAGAACCGGGATCACGGTATCAAAGACTTTATGAAGGAAGTTCTGGAATTTAGCAAAAGATATAAATCCTTGTCACTAAAGGAGCTTTACGAACTCTCCCTCGCGGAGACAAATCAGGTTGAATCATGAGAATCCTCGAAACTGAACGACTCCTCCTTAGACCAATAGAAGAAGAAGACATTTACGAATTGCTTGAAATCCGTTGGGATAAGGATGTGATGGTTTACTCCCTCCACGAGGCAGTATCAAGGTCCGAGCAACTTGCCTGGTTCAAAGGATTGAATACGAAAAAGAATCTCGCGCTGTCGGTACTGCTGAAAAAGGATGGAGGATTAAAGCTGGTAGGCACTATCGGCCTTTACGACATCAATACACGCCACCAGCGGGCGACCTTCAGGATGAGACTTTCCAAGGAATGTCAGGGGCAGGGGATAGGTTTCGAAGCGGGTCGAATGTTGATGGAATATGGCTTCAACGTCCTCAACCTCCATAAGATTTGCGGTGACCAGTTTGCCATAAATAAAGCGGCTGTAACATTTTGCCGACATCTCGGCTTTGAGGAAGAAGGTACTCTAAGGGAGCATTTTTATCAAAATGGCGAATTCAGGGACGTCAGCTTTGTCGGTCTGTTAAAGGGGGATTTTTTTCGAGCTATGGCAACACGGGATACCGAAGGTCAGAAGGATCCAAAGTAAATTGAGCCTGTTGAAAAAGCCGCCAAAGCCCCAGCCTTCGTCCAGGCGGACGCCCTCGTCCGCCGACGATTTATGCTTGTATAAAGAGCGGACGAGGGCGTCCGTCTGGACCCTTGCGGATTTTTTCAATAGACTCAAATAATGGAACATAGGCAGGAACAACTTCCGGCTCTGCTCTATCTGACCTATCATGAAAACGTTCTTCGCGCCGGGATTTTGCATACCCAGGTGGTCAAGATGCTTGAGCAGGTTGCCGGGCTTGGTAAGTTAAGACGGATCGTACTTCTCAGTTATCTTTCACCACAAACATTCTGGAGGGAACGAAAGCGAATTTCTCCATTCAAGAAGAAGATGGCAAAGTGCGGAATAACCGTGATTTTACTCCCGATGCTTATTCCAGCCAAATGGAAACTTCCATTTCCGTTACTTATGTATTTATGGGTTATCCCGACTTGGATTGTGACGCTATTAACAGGTTGTCGCATTATTCATTCGCGAGGCTACCCCGCCGCGATGATCGCCCAGACTGTTTCGAAATTTCTCTCCCTGCATACCGTTTTTGATCCGCGAGGACCCTACCCTGCCGAAATGGTAATGAACTCGATATGGCGACTGGGATCGTCAACGGAGCGGTTCTGGAAAAAGGTAGAGGCAAGGCTGATCGCAACTGCTGATGTGGTCATCGGCGTAACGCCTGAGTATCGTGATGAATTCCGCAGTCGTGACGTTAAACAGGCGATATTTATCCCAAATAGAACTGATACCAAGGCTTTTCGCGAAGCCGCCGAAGCATCTATCCGAGAACGGAACAGTATCTTCTGCCGACCCCCTGTGGTCGGCAGCAACGAACAGAAGACTGACTTAGAGTTACTATTTATCGGCGAACTTCATTCCGTCTGGAACGATCCAAGAGTAGTCGGCAGGCATTTCGTTGCCTTGAACCGTCGGTTTCCTGATGCAAGGCTCCGCTTGATCACTACGGCAAATCCTGAAAAGGCTCAAGCGATGCTGAGTCACGCGGGAGTGGATAGTCCGCGAGTCACTTTCGAAAGTCGTCGCCCGGAAGAAATGCCCAAAGCAATGCAGGGAGCGACATTCGGCTTGATCTTTTGTGCTGTCAACGTTCATTCGCTCTGGTCTGTTAAAATCGCCGAGTATCTCGCCGCCGGAATTCCGTTGATCGTCGATAAAAGCATGATCGGTTTGCCGCTGAAAATTATCCAGTCGAAGCGGCTCGGGGTCGTTGTCGATCCGGAAAATCCCGATGACTACAATAAGGTTGATCTTGTACTGCAGAATTGGCCGGAATGGTCGGAGCGTTGCATCCGTTATTCGCAAAGACGACTCGATTTGAACTCGACGGCAAGACAGCATTTAAGACTCTACCGATCACTCTCTTAATTGATATGAGAAAATTGATCAGATTTATTTACTAATTTAAATTAATTTAAATTGACTTTCATCGCAGGCAAATAGCCTGAATCACCAATGGGCGAGACGCCCGTTCTACCAAAAATAACACTATGCCCGACACAACCCTACAAACACCCTTAAGCGTTGTCTTCGCCGATCTGAAGACCCGTTACGAACGTACTACCGCCGCCATCGTCCCATCACTCTTCGAAGTTCAAGGACGGAAAGGCTGGGTCTCAACCGAAGATGAGCTGGAAATTGCTGAAGCTCTCGGCGTCGATCATCGCACCGTTCACGAGACCGCTACTTTCTATCCGTTGATCTTCCAGAAACCAGTGGGCAAAACCCTCATTCAGGTCTGCCACAATATCTCCTGCAGTCTGCTTGATGGCGAGCACATAATCGAGACCTTGAAGCGCGAACTCGGCGTCGATGAAAAGGAAATCACCCCCGACGGAAATGTCTCTTTCATGCGCGCCGAATGTCTCGGCTGTTGTTGCGACGCGCCGGTGATGCTGGTCGGCGATAAGCTTTTCGGCAACTTGACCGAAGAGAAGGTCAAGACGATCTGTCAGAAACTCAAGGTCGGTGAGGAAATCGAAAACGATACCCCACTTACACCAACCGACCCGCTTGTCGATGGAGCCGTCTCAGGCAACTTTTTGATTAAAGATTCGCATCACATCAAGGTGGCTGAGGAGCGAGGCGCGTATCGTGCGGCGAAAAAAGCCATGCTTGCCATGACTCCAGACGAAATCCTCGGTCAGGTAAAAGATTCTGGCTTGCGAGGCCAGGGTGGTGCGGGATTCCCGACCGGCTTGAAGTGGTCATTCGTGCCACGAGACACCCTATGGGTAAAGTACTTGTGCGTTAACGGCGATGAGTCGGAACCAGGCACTTGCAAAGACCGTGAAATTTTCAGGCGTGACCCGCACCGATTGATCGATGGCATCATTACGGCTTGCAAGGCAATTGGCGTTCATACTGCCTATATCTACATCCGTCGCGAGTTTTATGAACCGCATAAAATCCTCGACTATGCCATCAAGGAAGCCTACGAAGCAGGATACCTGGGCAAGAATATATTTGGTAGCAATTTCGATCTTGATATCTATACACATCCCGGCGCTGGCGCTTACGTCTGCGGCGAAGAGACGGGGCTGATCGAGTCGCTCGAGGGCAAAAAAGGTTGGCCGCGTATTAAGCCTCCATTCCCGGCGCTGAAAGGTCTGTTCGGGCGACCAACCGTAGTAAATAACGTTGAGACGCTCTCGAACATCCCTTATATAATCCAATTTGGCGCAAATGTTTATCGCAAGCGCGGCACTGAGAAATCACCAGGTAGTAAACTTTTTTGTATTTCGGGTCACGTCTCGCGCCCCGGAGTCTGGGAGCTTCCAATGGGATACTCATTGCGAGAGATGATCTACGGACTGGCTGGAGGAATGCGTGACGGACGCGCGCTGAAAGCCGTTATCCCCGGCGGTTCGTCTATGCCGCTATTGAAAGCTGACGAGATTGACATAGGTATGGATTTCGAGTCTCTCAAAGACGTTGGGTCGATGCTTGGTTCGGGTGGAGTCATCGTGATGGATGATTCGACTTCGATGCCAGAAGCTTTGGAAGTGATTAGCCGCTTTTATGCGCATGAATCATGCGGCCAATGTACGCCCTGTCGAGAAGGAACGGCGTGGATCTACAATATATTGCATCGCATGAACCATGGACGTGGGCAAAAGGGCGATCTCGACCAATTGCTCAACCTCGCCAACAACATGGACGGGACAACGATTTGTCCACTTGCTCCGGGCGCCGCGTGGCCTGTCCAAGCAATGCTGAAAAAATTCCCCGAAGAATTCGAAAAGTTAATAATTTACTAAGAGACGATGATGAAACTAAATTTGAAGAGAGCATTAACAGGTTTTGGTTTTGAGACTCTTGGAGAGCGGGTTTTAACCCGCCCTCAAGGGCGGACTGAATTTCGCCCGACAAGTTTTGTTAATACCCTCCCCAAGTTAGTACTATTGGGAGCGCTGTCATTCTTTGCCACATTTACAGGCTGTTCTAAAGAACTCGAAAAGGACGGCATTCCTTTGCGAGTCTGGATAAAACAGCTTAGCCACAACGAATCCGTGTACCGAGTCGAAGCCGCAGAAGCTATCGGGTCTATCGGCAAATCGGCGCGCTCAAAGGCTGAACCTATACTGACCAAACTTGCCGCTGACGATCCTATGCCAAAGGTCCGCGTTGCGGCAATTCTTGCGCTAAAGTCATTAGGTGCGCCGACTAACGAGTTCGAGGACTACCTTCAAGAGGTAACCGCCCCTCTGAACGGACTCACGCCTGAGGATTTGGCAGGCACGGATATCATCGACGAAATGGGGGAAATTGACGAGAACGTTCTGTTCAAAGGCTTGCAGGAAGATGACTTGAAATTCTTGGAGGAGTTGGAGAATCAGGTTCCTGAATCGCTATCCACTCCCCCGGAGGTCATGCCCGCCGATCCTGAGGAACAAAAGGCTTGGCAGGATACCCGCCGAAAGGAACAGGTTGAGACTGTTCTCCAGCAATTCCGTAACCCGGAGGTTCTTGCTGAACTGCTTGTCACCGGTGATCCGCTTGAAAAAAGATTTGCGGCGAGACTGCTTGGTGACAAGGAAGGCGTCAGTGAACGTGTTTTTAATTCCTTGACAATCGCAATCTCCGATCAAGACACCGTATTGAAAAGGCTTGCGACGGAGGCGTTGAAGAAGTGGACAAAAGAGTAGGTTATTAATTAATAATCGAATCGAGAGTCAGACCAATGAAAACGCAATCACTTCTCATACCGTTTAAAAACGGTATCTTCTGCCTCCTCGCGGCGGGACTCGTTTTGGAGACGTGTTCCGAATGAAGCGAAAGGTCTTATATCGACGGCTTCTTAACGGGCATCTGAACAATGTTGCATTTTCTGAGTTTATCGATTTGGTTGAGGCGTTCGGGTTTTCGCATATTACAACCAATGGAAGCCATCAAGTTTACAAACACCCGGAGGTCGAAGAGTCGCTCAATCTCCAGCCGAGAAAGGGTGAAGTAAAACCCTATCAGATACATCAATTCATCGAACTGGTCGAAGTTTACAACCTATCCATGAAAGACGACAAATGAAAGACTACCACATCAATATATTTTACAGCGAGGAAGACGGCTGTTACGTGGCTGATATTCCCGATCTGAAATTCTGCTCAGCGTTTGGCGAAACGCCGGAAGAGGCTCTGGCTGAGGTTGAGATAGCCCGGCAGGCATGGCTTGAAGCGGCAAAGATAACCGGCAAACGCACGCCTCGCCCTCGATATCGACCGGCAATCTATCAGGGCGTTAAGTAGAAAAAGCGTCCCCCGCTTGTCCAAATCTTAAATCATAAATCTTAAATCTTAAATGAATTGGAAGATCAGACCAATGAAAACAAATTCTTCTCTCATACCGTTGAAAAACGGTATCTGCCTCCTCCTCGCGGCGGCGCTCGTTTTGGGGGCGGCATCATGAAATACCGAGTATTGATCGAACAAGACGAATCGGGCTGGTTTGTCGCCGAGTGTCCGGCTCTTCCGGGCTGCATTTCGCAAGGCGAAACGAGAGCCGAAGCGGTGTCAAATATACAGGATGCTATCGATGGTTACCTCGAAAGCCTCGCCAAGCACGGAGAAGCCATCCCGCCTCCGATAGAAGAGGAGCTGGTCGAGGTTGGCGTGTGAGTCCCTTACCGACAATTTCTGGTGATACCGCTGTTAAAGCGCTCAAACGGCTTGGTTACGAAGTCGATCACCAAACCGGCAGCCATATCATTCTAAGGTGCGAATTCTATCCCTACCGGCGGGTGACTGTTCCGAGGCACCGTGAATTAAAGCCGGGAACACTGAGAGCCATCATTCGACAAACCGGTTTAAGTGTCGAAGAGTTTAATCAATTTCTGAAATAAGAAGAACAAACGAATCGAAAGGTCAGACCAATGAAAACAACATCACGCATCATACCAACTTTGCTTTCCATTCCTGCGAAAGCAGGAATCCAGCTCCTCCTCGCGGCGGCGCTCGTTTTGGGGGCGGCGCAGGTCGGGTTTGGACAGGTGGAAGTGGAATGGGCGAGAGGTTATCCTCAATCTGGGGGTGCTGGACAAAGTCTTCTATTCTCCCAAGACGGAGTCGATTTACTGTCAACAAGTCAGAGCGGTATCTATATCTCGCGCATAAGCAAAGAGGGAGAGTTCCAAGGAAACGTGTATCTCGGGGATGATGAATATGGCCGCATGCCTGTAATGGGCGTGTCCGGCAACGGAGGGCATTTCTACTTGGCTGGCTGGGGACATGTTTCGAAGATAGACATAAACGGAAATATAGCCGCGAGTCAGAATTTTACTTATCAGCAAGGCTGGGCGACCAACGAGCTTAACTCTGTTGCAGCTTCCCAAAACCGAATTGTCGCCGTTGGGTATGCTCAACAATCAAACAATAGAGCAATTACTGTCGGCTGGATACTCATCTTGGACAATGATCTACAACTGGTAAGATCAGTCGGTATTGGGAACAACGGTAATGAGAGTTATATATTTGCCTCTGTGTGTGCATCTCCCGATGGTGGCTTCGTTATTACTGGATATAGATATACCGGCGAGACGGGTGCTTTGCTCGCCTTGATAAAAGTAGATCAAGATGGTCAGGTTCAGTGGCAACGCACATGTGACATCATGGAAAACAGAGATGACTTCGGTCAGGATGTTACCTGCTCTATGTCCGGCAATATCTTGGTTACAGCCATGTCAGACGATAATCCACGATTGTACAATTTCATTTTGTGGAACTCTACCGGCGATTCTTTGGCACGCCAACGGGTCGCATTACGTGGATTCATATCCTCGGCGTCAACAACGGGTTTTATTTGGTCTTTTATCGAAAATGGGCACAATATTAATGTTAGGCGATTGGCGGATGACCTAAGTTCCTACTGGGAGCTTTCGAGCAATAACGACTCATTGACTCCCGGTGTCTCTGCTGAAGGGTTAGGATGTGTATTTCTAACTGGCGGCGTCAGAGGAGGCGGTCCCTGTCTTATTAAGACCACCCCCGACCCGACCATCTCTCCAATTAACGTCCCCGAAGATTGCGAGACGATCCAGCAGGCGATAGATTGGGCCACTGACGGCGACACCATCCTTGTCGCCCCCGGAACCTACACCGAGAACCTCGTCATCGACGGGAAGAGCATCTCTATCATCGGCGATCCGGAACATCCTGAAAACGTGGTGATCGATGCCAATGGAAACATTACGGCGGTGAGCTTCATCAACCCCGAAACGGACGGCACACGGCTCGAAGGATTCACTATCCAAAATGCCGTCATGGGGGGATGGACACGCGGGACGATATGGGGCTCGGACGCCGGGAACATCCAGCTCTCGCATCTGGTGATCTGGAATAGCGACGGACACGCTTTGCATTCATGGATTACCAATTTTTTTGTCGATCATACTACAATCTATACCGGTTCCAACTATGCCGTCTTCAATGCGTCGAGCGTGGCTCTTTCCAACTCGATCGTGCGCGGTTTTAACGGTCAGCTTATCCTGAACGGGGATGTTTCGGCGACTTTTTCCAACATCCAATCTGGTTTTGAGGGCGAAGGCAACATCGACGCCGACCCCCTCTTCCTCGATCCCGACAACGGCGATTTCCGCCTCGCAGCCGATTCGCCCTGCATCGACGCTGGAGATCCAAACTCCGCCACAGATTCCGATGGGACACGAGCGGATATGGGAGCTTTCCCGGTTACTCAGACGTTCCACCGCATAGCTTTAAGACAAGGCTGGAACCTGATTTCCTCCTTCAATCAGCCTCGGCAATCCGACATGCCCGACGTCTGGTCGGAGATCGTCTCGCGCGGCAATCTCTACCTCGCCAAGAACCAGTCGGGTCAATTCTACATGCCAGGAGCCTTCAATAATATGGCTCCGTGGGACGTGCGGCAAGGCTATATGGCAAAACTGAACGAGGCTGATACTCTGGTGATTGTGAATGTGCCGGTGACGGGCGAGACGCCCATCCCCCTCCGGCAGGGCTGGAACATGGTCGCGTACTTCCCTGAGGCGGAGCTTGACGTGCGGGATGCCTTCGCCAATATCATCGACGACGTCATTATCGTCAAGAACATCGAGGGACAGTTCTTCATCCCAGCACGAGGCTTCAGTAATATGGCGCTGTTGCGCAGGGGGAAGGGGTATCAGGCGAACGTCTCGAGGGCGGTAGAGTTGGTTTATCCGGCGGGGGAGCGGCGCTTCTCTTCCGTCACCGCCCCGTCTCGCTCTGCTTCCGTCACCCCCCCGCGGGTGACGGCGAATGGAAAAGTCTCCGCCGACGACGGGGCGTCGGCGGAAGAGTCCTCGCACTTCCAGCCGGTTGAGCTGACCGGCGGGAATATGAGTCTGCTTCTCAATGGAATATGGAAAATGGAAAATGGAACCGGAGAAATCGGCGCGTTCACAGCGAATGGGCTGTGCGTCGGTAGCACCGGCGTCTCCGCCGGTCAGACCGCCACCGAGGGCGGTGCTACCGTTATAGGGTTGGCCGTCTGGGCGGACGACCCCACTACCCCCGAAATCGACGGAGCAGTGGAAGGAGAGGCTTTGGGCTTTAGGCTTTGGGATGGACAGAAAGAACTGAATGCTAAATTCAGAATGAAGAATGAAACACCCGTGCAACAGGCATCCATTGCATACGTACAACAGGCGTCCCTGCCTGTTATAGCTAATAGACAGGCGGGGACGCCTGTCGTACGGTTTGAGACCGATGGATTTGCGGAAGGGTCTATTGCGATTGATAGTGACAGATCGGTTTATCCTTTATCCTTTATCCTTTATCCTTCGTTCCCCAATCCCTTCAACTCGACGACTCTGATCCGTTTCGATCTGCCCGAAGCGAATAGCGTGAGTCTTATCATCACCGATCTTTCCGGTCGGGAGATCGCCCGTCTTGCAGACGGAAATTACACCGCAGGCAGTCATTCCATCACTTGGAGTGCCTCGAATCAGCCTTCGGGAGTGTATCTTGTGAAATTGAGTACGTCGCTCGGAATTAGGACGAGCAAAGTCGCATTAATTAGGTAGAATTAAACACGAAGAAACGAAGACGCGAAGGCAAGGAGGACGGATATCCGTATCCGTCCATCTAATTCGTTTCTTCGTCCCTTCGTGGTTTAGAGTGGAGAATACTTGCCCCGAGTAAAAATCAACGGCCTCGAGCACGACTTCCCCAACGGGATGAACGTCCTCGAAGCCTGCAAGCAAGCCGGCGTCTATGTGCCGCATTTTTGCTACCACCCGGTACTGAAAGTTGTCGGCTCATGCCGCATGTGCAAGGTCGAAATCGTTCAGGGCGGCAAGCCCCGCATCGACATCTCGTGCAATACCACCGTCGCTGAAGGCATGGAGGTCAATACTGACACCCCCGCGGTGAAAGTACAACAGCAGATGACGCTGGAATACCTGCTCGCCAACCACCCGCTCGATTGTCCGGTCTGTGACGACGCTGGTGAGTGCGATCTGCAGAACTACTACCTCCAGTACGGCAGGCACGAGTCGCATCTGCATGAAATCAAGCACCACAAACGCCACAAAGCGACCGACATCGGCAAGTCTGTCGTGCTCGACAACGAGCGCTGTGTTCTTTGCAGTCGTTGCGTCCGTTTTTGCCAGGAAGTCACCAAGACCAATGAACTTGGGATTTTCGGCATGGGGCATGCTGAGGAATTGGCGCTGACTCCGGGATTGCGGCTCGATAATGACTATTCTGGTAATGTCGTCGATCTCTGCCCAGTCGGAGCCTTGACCGACAAGGACTTCCGCTTTAAACGGCGCGTCTGGTTCCTACAATCGAAGTCGTCCGTCTGCGAGGGGTGCTCGCGTGGTTGTAACGTCCGGATCGATTACGACCTTAATCCGTTCCATGAACACAAGAAAACGTTTCAGATGAAGACTCACCGCACTCCGGCGACCGCGTATCAGCGTATTCAGAGGCTGAAACCGCGCTTCAACGACAGCGTCAATGGCCACTGGATGTGCGATGCGGGACGGTACGGTTACAAAGGAACCGACGCCTCCGACCGTCTTTTGGTTCCGATGATAGCTGGTGACTCCGGGTTGAAAGAGGCTTCGTGGAACGAGGCTCTTAAGACTGTCGCCTCAGGAATCACCACCGGCCTGTCAGGTGGAAAGCTTGCCGTTGTCGCTTCGCCTAAGTTGACCAACGAGGAACTGTTCGCTGTCTGGAGTCTTTTCCGCAACAAGCTCAAAGTTGCGAGCCTCGATCACCGACTGCCCGCCGACTCGAGCTGGTATGGCGACGATCTACTCCGCACACCGGACGCCTTTCCGAACCGGATGGGAGCTGAGTGGATCGGAGTAATTCCGGGCGAAGGTGGCGTAAGCGTCGATGGTCTGGAAGAGGCTGTCAATTCCGGGAAGATAGACACGCTGGTTACTTTTATCGCCGATCCGCGCACCTTCCTGAGCGATGAAGCTCTGAAGAAGTTGAAGCGTGTCTATCTTGTCGTAAGAAACCTGCCTGAAGAACTAAAATCCTTCGGTCATGTTTTCTTTCCTGCGGCTAGTTGGGGCGAATACCGCGGGACGTTCACGAATTTTCGGGGTCGAACTCAGCGACTGGACGTCGCGTTCGAACCGCTTGGCGAATCTAAGCCCGTTTGGAAGATTGTATCCGAGCTTTCAACTCAATTAAAGAAACCACTCAATTTAGAAACGCACTCAGGAGTTCTGCACGAACTTTCCCAGACAGTAGGATTTTACTCCAGCTTGACTTGGGAGACTCTCGGCGATGAGGGTATGACGTTGGGGATTGTAACGGCACTGAAAGCAGGCTAAAGCAAGCCGTCAACCTACAGGGGTTGGCGGAAAAACAACACAAAGCTGTCAGCCCCAGAGAGCTGACAGCTTACGCAATTACTCGTCGTGATCGACAGCGAATCACTTTCGCACTTTCACACTTTCACACTTTCACACTAATACCATGAACGACCTTACATTTACCATCCTCATCGCTACCATCAAGATCATCGCCATGATCTCAATCGTGATGGGCGTCGCCACACTCTTAACTTGGGTCGAGCGGAAACAATCGGCGCTCATTCAGGACCGTCTTGGAGCCAACCGTGCCGACATTTTTGGCGTAACCATTATCGGCCTCTGGCAGCCTATCGCTGATGCCGTCAAGATGCTGACGAAGGAGGACTACATCCCACCATTCGCCAACAAAACAATCCACATGTTGGCTCCGGCACTTACCTTCGTGCCTGTATTGTTGGTCTTTGCGGCGATACCATTCGGACCGCCGATCGAGGTTGGCGGTCGGATAATCGCTATGCAAATTGCCGAGATCGACGTCGGATTGCTTTATGTTCTGGCGTTTGGAGGCTTGGCGGTCTATGGAGCCGTCCTTGGCGGCTGGGGATCGAACAACAAATATGCCCTACTCGGTGGGATTCGCGCTTCGGCGCAGATGATTTCCTACGAGGTCTGTCTCGGGTTGTCGCTAATCGGGGCGGTAATGATCTACGGAACACTTGACCTTGGGAAAATGATAATCGAACAAGGCGGTAACTGGTACGGCTGGATTCCTCGCTGGGGGATCTTCCTTCAGCCGTTGGGCGCGCTTTGCTTCATCCCGGCGGCCATCGCCGAAAACAAGCGCATCCCGTTCGACATCCCCGAAGCCGAGTCTGAGATCATCGGCTATTTCACCGAGTATTCGGGGTTGAAGGGTGGATTATTTATGATGACAGAATTCATCGAGATGTTCCTCGTTTCGGTATTATTCAGCGTAATATTTTTAGGCGGCTGGCAGGTTCCCTATCTGATGTGGGACGGGTTCCATTGGCCATGGGGCGGAACGTTCCTGCTTGGGAAGTGGTTCATAGTGTTTTTGCAAGCCGGTGCCCTCTTCTTCAAGACATTCGTGATGATTTATTTCTTCACCCTCGTTCGTTGGACACTGCCTCGCTTCCGCTATGACCAAGTAATGCGGCTGGGCTGGGTCTATCTTCTGCCGTTGGCGCTGATAAATCTGGTGTTGACGGGGGTGGTTATCGTTTTGGTGGGGAAGTGAGATGACATTCGATGCGGAAAAGCAAGCATTAGGTTGGAAAGCTGATGCCAAAGAAGACATCGAATTTGCCAATGAGTGCTTTGAACGCGGGAAAATCAAGTTTGGTTTATTCTTGTGCCATCTTGCTTTGGAAAAAGTGTTGAAAGGTCTGGTCTGTAAGACTACGTTGGATCAACCACCAAAAATCCACGACTTGATACAATTGGCGGAATTTGCAAAATTGGACATTGTTGCAGAACAGAAGCGGAGCTTGGGGAAAATAAACGAGTTCAACATAACAGGCAGATATAATATGCCCTTGCCAAAGTTACCTCCCTTAACAGAAGCGGAGGAGTATCATCAATTAACTCGTGATTTATTCAGATGGTTAGAGCAGAAATATTAGATAGCGTTCGGCTCTATCTGCGAACACTTATCGATGAGGGACTTGAATTGTCATTCGGAGTCCTCTTTGGTTCCCAGGTGAAAGGCAACACTCACAGGTGGAGCGACATTGACTTGGTAGTAGTTGCCCCCAAGTTTGACGGCGATTATGAACACAAGGATGTCTCACACTTATGGGGGACAGCCGGCGTCATCGATTCGCGCATCGAACCAATCCCTTGCGGTGAGCGTCAATGGGAAGAGGATAACGGCACGCCAATCATCTGGATCGCGAGGAAGGAAGGTATAAAAGTCACCCTGGAAGAGGAAACAAGGTTATGATATGAAAGATGATACATTTGCAAGCATCTTCAGGCAAGCCAAGATCAAATTAAGGAGTAACTGAAATGCAGCGGTATCTTATAATCATCGAAAAGGCAGATGGCAACTATTGCGCTTACTCGCCTGATGTTCCTGGTTGCGTTGCGGCTGGCGCAACACCTGAAGAAACGGAACGCGAGATGGAGGAGGCAATCAAGTTCCATCTGGAAGGACTCCGCGAAGACGGCTTGCCGATTCCGGTGCCAAGTGCCCGAGCCGAATGGGTGATGGCGTAATGATCCAATTTGCTCGCCACCACACCAAGTGGCACATCATTGGGGAAGGCCTGATCGCTCTGATTGCGATGTACGTAGCCTTCCTGAGGATCAATGACGCTAGGAGCCATAAGATTACAAAGATTGTCGCTCCGATGGAATCGGGAAGATTCAAACCTTCAATTCCAGAAGCGTGGCAAGCAGAGACGAAATAAGGGTGACAAGTGAGACGCTTATCCTACGAGAGGCGTGTGCGATTATTGTGGATATCATTTAGGTTAACCGTCTTGGTTGACATCGCGTAGGTTAACCGTCTCGGTTGACAAGGATCAAAATGACTGATCTCACTATTAAGCAAAGACACTTACCTCACTTCAATCTTGATGGAGGCACATACTTCATTACATGGCGGCTATTTCGAGAACAGAAGAGCCTAACCGATGCAGTGAAGGATATTATAGTGTCAGCTTTGCGTTTCTTCGATGGATCACGCTACGAGTTGCTTGCTCTTGTGGTCATGGACGATCACGTACATGTGTTGCTTCGTCCTATTGGTGAATGGAAATTGGCGAAAATTCTGCATTCATGGAAATCCTTTACAGCACACGAATTGATAAAGGTATGTCACCGATCCGGCTCAGTTTGGCAGCATGAATCTTATGACCATTTAATTCGAAATGAAATAGATTTGAATGAGAAGCTTGGTTACATTACAACAAATCCAATGAGAAAATGGTCGGGAATTTCAAATTATCAATGGGTTTGGTCGGTCTTTGACGCGTAGGATAAGCGTCTCGCTTGTCTGTCAACCGGGACGGTTAACTACGCGATGTCAACCGGGACGGTTAACCTACGCGAACACGCAACAACAACACCTTAACACATACAATGAACAAAAAAATCACCACCGTCTCATTCGACCCCGGCGTCGCGGAGCAGATCTACTGGATTGAGGTCATCAAGGGCCTCTGGATCACCAACCGCCACTTCTGGCGCAATTTGGCATTTCACATCGCGCGGATCTTCGGCGCCAAACAGAATGGCGCAGTCGCCTCGGCGACCTACCAGTACCCCGAAGTCATCCGCCCGATCGACATTCGCTGGCGAGGCCGTCACCGCCTGACCGTCAAGCAGAACGGCGCGATGCGCTGCACCGCCTGCATGTTGTGCGAGACGATCTGCCCGTGCGACTGCATCCATATCACCCCCGGCGAATCGCCCGACCCGCACGTCGAGAAATTCCCCGAGCGGTTTGATATCGACATCCTCCGCTGTTGCTACTGCGGACTCTGCGCCGAAGCCTGCCCGGTTGACGCCATCCGCATGGACGTCCACGACTTCAACATCTCCGGCTACACCCGCGACATCATCTTCACCAAGGAATTCCTTATGGGCGTCGATAAAAAACGCCCGTGGGAGGAATTCCGCTTCGAGGAGTCCGAAGAAAAGAAGCAGATCCCCGATGCGGCCTGAAAGAGTGCACAACTGCTTAATTAACCACGAAGAGACGAAGAAACGAAGTAATATATTTTCTAAATTTTCGTCCCTTCGTCCCTTCGTGTTTGGACCCGGGTGCCCATGCTCCTGAAAATCACACCCTACGGCGATCCGCTTCTTCGCAAGCAATCCACCCGCATTGACCCCGTCGATAACGAGGTGCGCACCCTCGCCGCCAACATGACCGAGACCATGCGCGCCGCGTCTGGACTGGGGCTTGCCGCTCCACAGGTAGGCGTGTCTCGGCAGTTGTTCCTCATCGACTGGGCAGTCTATGAAGGTGTTGACAACCCTGAAGCCGTCGCCTACATTAACCCCGAAATCGTCGAAAAAGCCGGCAACAATGTCTCGAAGCAGGAAGGCTGTCTATCAGTCCCCAAAGTCTATGCCGACGTAACTCGTCCCGACAAGGTTATGGTGCGCTACCAGAATCTGCAAGGCGAAACCGTCGAGGAAACTCTGGTCGGTATGCCGGCACGAGTCTTCCAGCACGAACTCGACCACCTGCACGGTGTGCTGTTCATCGACCGCGTCACCGCTGATGTGCGTAAGGAACTGAAGCCCGGCTTGCAAGACATCCTGACTGGCGTCGTGAAGCCCTTCGATCCGGAACACCCGGATGAAAGTTTGAAGGAAAAGGAGAAATAATGCAAGAACTTGAATTTACCTACTACAAGGGCGATAAGTACTTTGTCGGGTGGATGGAAGACTACCCGGACTATTGGACACAGGGCGAGACGCTTGACGAGCTGAAGGAAAATCTGAGAGATATTCTTACGGATATTAATTTGGATCTAATTCCTTTTGTTAGACATCGATCTGTCTTGGTGCTGGAATGAAAAGGGGTGATTTGATTAGGTTGATAGAAGCGTTCGGTTGTCGTCTGATCCGGCACGGCGGCAATCACGATTGGTATCAGAACCTTAATACCGGTGCATCTCAACCCATCCCGAGGCATCAAGAGATTGACGATCATTTCGCCAAGCGAATAATTAAGCGCTTAGGAAATGATGAGAAACTTCATCGAAATTGAAGGAAAGGGAAATGACTAAAATTACGGTCGAATCTGAGAAGCCGATGGTCATCATCTCACTTGAGGAATACGAGACTCTCAAGGAGACCGTCGAAGTCTTGCAGGATGAAGCTGTTCTTTACGACATCCGAATGGCACGGAAGGAATATGAAGAAGGTCGTACAAAGTCACTTGAAGAGGTTGAAAAGGAAATGGGATGGGATGAATCCGACCGAAAGGAGGATAAGTAATGTTTTGTTGCATTAACTGGAACGCCTTCGGAGCAATTGGAACATGGATAGCTGCAATTGCAGCAGCGGTTGCGGGTTATTTCGCATATAGAGCTTTTCAACAATCAAAAGCTTCTTATGATCAGTCACAAAAAGATGCGGATTTGAATCAGCGTGTCCAACGAGCCACTCTGATATCTCGACTCAATGAAAGACTTGATAAACTGAGTACCTCTATGGAAGAGTGGGATGAAATGGTTAAATTAGCCGCAATTAACCTAGAGTCCGACCCACGAACGAAAATTTATCTAAATCGATTACTTTGTTTCGTTGAGGAGGCTTTTGATTTTTATCAGGATGGATTGATATCCAAAAATGATTGGCTCTCCTATTTCAGTGTTCTCGAACAATACTATGGAAAAGGCGAATTCTATAGTTTTTGGGATGCAAGTAATCCCACGTTAAATGAGTTTGGAGATGAGTTCCGAGAGACTGTGAGCAAGAGATTTAACGAAGTTTTGCATCCAGCCACCATCCGGCACATGTAGCACGAATGAGGAAGTAAGCCATGTGACAGTAGCTTACCAAACATAATTCACGTCTGGATTCCCGCCTTCGCGGGAATGACACGCCTTCAGCCCGTTCGTTACAATCGCAAATAACTTCAAATTGACCATTGACCATTGACCATTGACCATATCAATCTGAAATCTGAAATCTTAAATCATAAATCTTAAATTCCCATGCCCCCAATCACACGCGAACAAATGGACCTCGACGTCCTCGTCGTCGGAGCCGGTCCCGCTGGACTCGCCTTTGCCATCCACCTCACCGACCTGATCGAAGCCGCCCGTAAACGAGGCGAACTGAAAGGCGCCGCCGCCTCGCCCGACTTCATGATGATGGTCATCGAAAAGTCCGCCGAAGTTGGCGACCATATCCTCTCGGGCGCAGTAATGGATCCCAAAGGCCTTGACGAACTCCTTCCCGACTGGCGAAGCATGAACCCGCCTCTCGGGCCGGTTGTTATCGACGACAGCCTCTATCTGCTGACCAAAACCAGTCGCTTCAAAGTCCCCTATGCTCCTCCATCGATGCACAACCACGGCTACCCGTTAGTGGCGCTTAGCAGTCTCACCAAGTGGCTCGGCAAAATCGCTGAAGACAAAGGCATCCAGATCATGACAGGCACGGCAGGAGCCTCCCCGATCATCGACGACGGCAAATTCCAAGGCGTCATCACCGATGACAAAGGTATCGACAAGAACGGCACGCAAAAGGGTAGCTTCGAGCCCGGCTACGAACTACGCTCCAAGATCACCGTGCTCGGTGAAGGGCCTCGCGGATCGTTGACCAAGGTCGTCGTCCCGCAACTACAGCTCGACGATGGGCGTAACCCTCAGAGCTACGTCACCGGCGTCAAGGAAATCTGGGAGATCCCCAAGGGGCGCATCAAAGCCGGAACAGTCATCCACTCGCTCGGTTACCCGCACGGTTGGGGGACGTTTGGCGGAAGCTGGATTTACGCCTTCTCAGACAAACTGCTTTCGATAGGTCTCGTGACAGCGCTCAACGCCCGCGATTCGCGCAATGACCCGCATGGCTATTTCCAAATGTTCAAGCAACATCCCTCCGTCGCCGCACTGCTCAATGGCGGCAAGATGACTAAATATGGCGCGAAGACGATCTCTGAGGGTGGTTTCTGGGCGATGCCACAGCTTTACAGTGACGGGTTGATGCTGGTGGGGGAGTCGGGGGGATTTCTTAACTCGATGAGACTGAAGGGCATTCACCTCGGCATCAAGTCGGGCATCATGGCGGCGGAAACAGCGTTCGAGGCACTCTCCAAGGGAGATTACTCCATGGCAACATTGAAAGGTTACGACGACCGCTACCGGCAGAGCTGGGCTTACAACGAACTCCATGGAGTGCGCAACTTCCACCAGCCTTACGAGAAGGGTTTGCTATGGGGGATGATCAATACCGGAGCACAAGTGGTGACAGGGGGGAGAGGATTCACTGATAGGATATGGTCTAAGGAGGATCACATCCACATGGCACACAAGGTCGATATCGACGCCGAAGGTGAACTGACGCCCTCCAAGTTCAATGGTGAACTGACATTTGACAAACTTACCGATGTCTTTGCCTCGGGAACCAAGCACGAGGAAAACCAGCCTGCTCACTTGCACGTTACCGATACAAACATTTGCGCAACTCGTTGCGTCATTGAGTATGGCAATCCCTGCACGAAGTTCTGCCCGGCGCAAGTATATGAGATGGTTCCGCTTGATTCTTCCGTCACCCCCCCGCGAGCGACGGAAGGGGAACATATTGATTCTTCCGTCGCTCTCCCGCGAGCGACGGAAGGGGAACATATTGATTCTTCCGTCACCCCCCCGCGGGTGACGGAAACAGAACAAACCGCCGACGGCAGGGCGTCGGCGGAAGCGCATATAGTTCCCCGCCTCCGCCTGCAAATCTCCGCCTCCAACTGCGTCCATTGCAAGACGTGCGACATCGCCGATCCTTACGGCATCATCACTTGGGTTCCGCCGGAAGGCGGCGGGGGACCAAGGTATGCGGGAATGTGAAAGGGAATTAGGAATTCGGAGCGCGTAGATCGGGCTTCCAAGCCCGACTCTCCATGTTTGACAATCAACCCGACTCGCGTAGGATCGGCGTCCCGCCGGTCTTTTTTGGGCAGTAGGGCGGACAGTTTTCCGCCCGCAAACCAATCCACTGCCGACCCTGCCGCGGTCGGTAGTCCAACATTCGCTTCGATTTCTTGCAATAGTCGATGACGAATCTTATATTCTAAGGTTAATCGACCATGCGGGCAACACCCGCTTCAAATCAAAGGAACAAGGAAAATGGCAGAACGGCTGATAATAGACAACTTCGCCGGGATCAAGCACGCTGAGATCGACTTGAAGCCAATTAACATCTTTATCGGTGAACACGCTACTGGGAAAAGCGTGGCGGCGAAATTGGTGTATTTGTTTAGAGGTATTTTTGAAAATGGGTTTGAAGCAATCTTGAAAAATCAAAACAAATCCTACGGCATTCCAGAGATACAATCAAGATTTACAAAGTTCTTTCCACTAAAATTTACTGAAGGTGACAATTACTCAATAACATTTCAAGCAGACGACAAGCTAACATTTAGGTTTAGAACATCCAAAACTGGCAGATCTTTCTCGATTCCGAACGATTTCATTGATGTATGGAGTCAATTTCAAGGGGCAGTAAATAAAATTGAACAAAAGTCAGACGCCAGAAAAGGAAATTTAGATATAACTGGAATTCAACAATATTTCGAAAAAGATCGCCTGATTACTGAATTTATCTCAAATCACAATCAATTTAACCACTTTTCATTTCAGGACTACATCGCATCATCCCGAACTATTTTCCCACAGATCGGGAAAGCTATTTTCACACTTATGCGAGAAAATATTGGCATTGATCCTTCGTTAGTCGAATTCGGTGCCAAGTATGAAAGTTTACTAAAAAGTTTTAAATCCCCAGATGAAGAAGAAGTTCAATATATTGATTTAGCTATTCAAGATGAAATTATGGAGTTGATGAAAGGCACTTTGATAGATATAAATAGCGAAGATGCAATAAGACATTTTGACGGACGAACTGTGGACTTACTTTTTACTTCGTCTGGACAACAAAATCTGCTATTGATGTTAGCACCACTTGTTATGATTGAAGCATTTACAAGATTTGAATCGAATCATGGAGTATATCTTGAGGAACCAGAAATTCATATCTTTCCAACGACTCAAAATAAAGTCGTTCGTTTGTTATCAAAGTTGTTTAACAAGACAGAAAAACGCGCACATTTCGTCATCACCACCCATTCCCCTTACATCCTAACTTCCTTCAATAACCTTATGAAAGCCGGTCACTTGGCGAAACATGAGTCAACTGACGAGGAGGCTCTGAAAAAGATAGTTCCTAAAGAACTATGGCTTGATCCTGACAATGTAGCGGCTTATATCTTTGAGAACGGAACCTGCCGCTCCATTATTGATTCCGAAACAGGTATGATCGGAGCCAGCGAGATTGACACCGCCTCTGAATCGATTGCTCAACAATTTGACGAACTCCTCGATTTGGAGTATGGTCATTGAAATCAAAGAACTTCCCCAAGGAATGCAGTGAGTTCACGAAAGATATATCATTTGTTCTTGAGGATGAAGGTGTCAGCATCAGGCTTCTGAATCCTGCTGAGCACAAAATCGAGAAAATTAAGATAGATCACTGTGCGATCAAAGACGGGGATCGTGGGAATCGTTGCGATTACCTATTGGTTTGCAAAGGTTATTCAAGTTCTCATTTTTTTGAATTTAAGCACAAAACCAACATCGGACACGGTCACGAACAACTCAAAGAAACAATGAGACATGATGTTGTAGCAAGATTGGTAGCCGGATTGAAAAAGAAATGTTGGATTGTTACTTCGAAGCGCTATCCAAAGACACCCGACCTACAGAAAGTCAAAGAAACCTACAAAAAAGATTTTGCTGCTTCCTTTGATTACGCTGAACCTGACCCAAGCCCACCGCTTTCATTGGCTTAAATTACTTCAAGAACACTCGCTTCCTATCTTCTCGTCACTGACCGCACAAACCCTTTCCCTCTTGACTTCCCCTTCAAAATGTCGTATATTATCAACAACTGATTTCTCCAACTTACAACTTGACCCTGTGACGATTGTGACGGAAATATTTTTCCAGAAAGTCCCGAAATCCCTGTCAGACAGGCGCGGTGACGAATGTGACGATGTGACGCAAAAAACAGCCCCCATGTTAAGGTGGGCGACAGAAATGTCGCCCCTCCCCGTCAGCATCACGTCTCCACCCCCAACAGCTCCGCCAGCTTGTTCACTTTCTCCCGCCATTCCGCCGCCTCGCCGCCGGTTGACTTCCTCAACACCCGGTAGCAACTGTTCTGCGCGTTCCAGAGGTTCACGTCAAGCACCGTGTCGTCTGCCAAAGTTACTCCCCGCGTCAACCGCTCGAGCTTCTCAGAGTCCCCCGAAGTCAGCTCCCAGTCCGCCGCCAATCTGTCAGTCGTCTGAGTCAGCTTGTAGTTCAAGCCGGGCAGTTCGAGCTTGACGCCCCAGCGTATCGTCTCGGCAAGCATCTCGATGATCCGCTCAACGTCGAGATCGTCTTTCGTTACCGCTCGCTTCAAATCGCCATTCAAAATGAACGACACCGCCGTCGTAAATGCCGTCGGGATCGGCGCGTGGATGTCCTCAAGGAAGCGCATCAGCGGCGAGCGAGTCTCGTATATCTCGCGGAAGCGGCGCTCAGCGTCGGCGAGAGTTTGCTTCAGAAGTTTCTTCAGAAGTCTGCGCTGGCCGTCTCTGAAGAGTGACTTGAGTGTGTAAATGTTCTCGCCAAAGTGCCGGTCGAGCTGTCTCACCATTTCGGGGGTATCCGCTCGTTCGAATGCTTCCGTAAGGTCATTGCAGACCGCTTGATACTTTTCCTTGCCCTGCCAATAATTTACCCCACACAACAGGTTATGGTCGCTGAAATGAACGGCGCCAAAATAGACCTGACGCGCATTGGAAGTAAGCAGTGAACTCACGTCCAGAAACCCAAAAGAGAGCTTGGAAAGCCCCGCTTCAAGATTCCGACCATTCAAGCGCTTCACCCTATACTGATATATCTCAGCAACATCTTTCTGCTCTTCGAACATCCCCGTCATCGCATAGTGCGCGGCAAGCTTGGTGTGATCGACTCGCGCCGGCAAGACGAAATCGTCATAAACCGCTCTCCCGTTGGGGATGGCAGGTTTGTTGCCGACCGCCTTTTCGAGCATCGCAACAAATTGTTCTTCAATAGGATAGCCCAAGAGCATTTGCGCCAGTTGAACTGCCCGCCCGGCATAGGCAAGGTCTTGTGAGGTCTCGATGCCTGCCACATCATCGAAGAACCAGCCGCAAGATGTGTACATCAACAGCAGGTGGCGCTGTAATTCCATTAACATGAGTGCGTCGGTGCTCTCACTTTCGTCGAGTTCTCTGCCGGTCTCTTCCAGAAGAAAAGTCGAAAGTGTCGTATCCGAACGTTCAAGGATCAGATGGATATATCGGTCACGGGCTTGCCATGGATCCTTGAAAAGAACAGATGCTCTTGTTTCGAACTTGGGTGAAATCTCATCTCGAAGCCAGTCGAGCGCTTCCCGAAGTGGTTTCCGCCATTTCTGATTCCAGCCGGGGTGCTCGCCAGTGGCACAACCACAATCCGAGCGCCAGCGTTCGACGCCATGGAAGCAACTCCATGCGCTATTTTCGATGATCTCTACCTCCATCGTGGGAGGATTGAGCTCGAGGAACTGCCCATAATTCGTGAGGTTTACATTGGGATCAGCTTCGATACGCCGCAGGGCAAAGGCGAGTGCCATGTCCCCGAACCGATGATGATGGCCGTAAGTCTCTCCATCAGTCGCGATATGGGATAGTTGAGATTTTGGGTTATTATGATCGAGTCCGCCAAGAAGGTAATCGGCGAATTTGACGCCATCTTTCAGGAGACCTTCAAAGGCGACGGCTTTGGCGAGGCCTCCGTTATAAAAGAATAGACTAATTGTCCTGCCAGAAGGCAGACGACAGAGGTAGGCTTGACGGGTGTCGATCCATTCGCCTGATACATCATGCCAGTTGCCGGTTGGTTCGTAGGTCTCTTCTGTCACCGCCCCGTCGGTGACAGAAGAAGGTTGAGTATCAGTCACCCGCAGGGGGGCGACTGAAGCGCTCAAATGCTTTACTTCCCGCACTCTTTGTGCTTGCCTTGGTGCGAGGATAGTGAATTTGATGCCATGTTCGGCAAGCACTTCCAGCGTTTCGGTATCGACAGCCGTCTCGGCAAGCCACATCCCTTCAGGCTCACGGCAAAATCGATGACGGAAATCCTCTATTCCCCAGACAACCTGTGTCACCTTATCGCGATGGTTGGCGAGTGGCATGATGATGTGGTTATAGACTTGGGCGATTGCCGAGCCATGCCCGCCGAAGCGCACGATACTTTCCCTGTCGGCGTCAAGTATTGCATCATAGACGTCGAATGCCTCTTCTTTCAACCAGTCGAGTAGTGTCGGGCCGAAGTTGAAGCTCATCCTGGAATAGTTATTGACGATGCGAGCAATCTTACCTTTGTCGCCAAGCACTCGGGATGTGGCGTTTGGGCGATAGGATTCTGCAGTAACGCGCTGGTTCCAGTCGTGATAAGGGTAAGCGGAGTCTTGAACTTCGATGACTTCCAGCCAAGGGTTTTCGCGCGGTGGCTGGTAGAAGTGGCCGTGAATAGTGACGTAGTGCATTGGAAATAAAGGATAAAGGATAATGGATAAAGGATAATGGATAAAGGATAATGGATAAAGGATAAAGGATAAAGGATAATGGATAAAGCGCTACCGCGCTTTCTTTCTACCGATCACAATCGTTGTGAAAATTGCATTTAGTTCACTGCATTCCGATTTGAGAGGTGCGGCTCTCTCATGATTCAGAAACTTGGCTTCTTCAAGTAGCTCAATCCAATATAGTGACTCCTCTAACTCTTGTAAAGATCCTTCCAACTTACTTATGAAATCGGCATTAGACTTTGATCGGCATGCTTCGCAATATTGCGCACCAACCGAAGTTCCCGATCTCAGTAGTTGTTTTCCAATAATTGTTGCTTCAACACGTTTTGGGAGTACCGAGTACAAGGTTATGACTGCAAGAGCAAATCTCTTGGTTCGACTCTTTAAATCTTCCATTTTTATCCTTTATCCTTCATCCTTTATCCTTTCCCCGCATGCTTTTCAACCCTCCCGCCCGGAAAGGCAAAAACAATCAGCGCCAGCGCCACTCCCGCGGCTATGACCGGCAGAATGTAAGTCATATTGAGTGCACTCGCTAAATCATGCCGGACGCTATGAAGTAGTTCCGGGGAATATCCTGCCCGCTTGGCGGGATCGAGCAAGTCGTTCATCACGTCCTGAGCGTTGTGCCCACTGCCAATCGTCGAACCGCTTAAATAAGTTGCAAGTCGTGAATTGAGCATCGATCCCATCACCGCCACACCAATCACCCCACCAATCGTTCGGCTGAACATGTTGAGCGAAGTGGCAATTCCGCGCTGGTTCCATTCCACAGCATTCTGTACTGCAATGATGATCGGGGTTGCCGTAAGCCCGAGTGAAAGACCGATGAAAAATACAATCCCCATCACCGAGGCAAGGTGGCTCTGGTCGTTTAACAACAACAACATTGCCGAGGAAAGGACTCCGATCCCCATTCCTAATGCAAGCACTCGCTTGTAGCCCATCTTCAGAATCATTCTGCCACTCAGATAGCTACCCAGAGGCCACCCAAGCGCCACAGGAGCCATCGTCAGCCCGACTTGGGTTGGCGTGCCGCCCATCGCGCCTTGCACGAAGAGCGGCATGAACGACGAAGTTCCGAACTGAACCATTCCGCCAAAAAGAGCGACAAGATAACCGACGCCGATGAGTCTTCTTCTCAACAAGGGGAGTGGTAGAAAAGGCGACTTCACCATCCGCTCGACCGGTATCAGTAAGCCAAAACACACCGCCGCGAGTGCGTATGGCCAATACTCGCCGGAGCTGATCGGCGAGTGTCGCTCCAGCGCGAGCATTAAGGATGCGATGCCGATGGTCATCAACAGAGCTCCCCAGACATCGACGTAACGGTGCTTGGAGACGTTGTGTTCGTGATAGACTTTGGTGATCATGAAGAGAGCCGCCAAACCGACCGGAAGGTTGATGAGGAAGATGCCGTGCCAGTTCCAGAACTTCAGGATGATAGCGCCGAGGGCGGGACCGACGATGCTCGACACGCCCCAGACGCCACCGAAGATGCCTTGATACTTGGCGCGTTCAGCGACAGGGAAGAGGTCACCGATGATAGTCATGGTCATCGGCATGACGGCTCCAGCGCCAAGACCTTGCAAGCAGCGGAAGACGATGAGCTGGGTCATGGTTGTGGCTTGGGCGCAGAGCAACGAGGCGGCGGTGAAGAGAAGAATCCCAAAAATCAGGATAGGCTTGCGGCCCCAGTTGTCGGCGAGCTGTCCATAGAGCGGCGTCGAGGTGGTTGCGGCAAGCAGATAGATCGAGACGAGCCAGCTATAGAGAGCGACGCCAGAGAGCTCGGAGACAATGGTCGGCATGGCGGTCGCGACGACAGTGACGTCGAGTGCGGCGAGCGCTACGGCGAGCATCAAGCCAGTCAGGATCAGTCGCTTCTGGCGGGGAGTGTATGTTTGATCGGTTGAAATTGTGGAGGTCACTCTGAACGAAGTGAAGAGTCTTATTAAAATTTGAATAGGTATAAGATACGATGGGAAAGAGGAAAGAGGTAGGAAGAAAGTAGAAAGTAGAAAGTAGAAAGTAGAAAGTGGAAAGTAGAAAGTCGCGTAGGGCGGATCGCCGAATCCGCCGATTGCGTAGGACGGATCGCCGAATCCGCCGGTCGGTACGGCGGGGCTCTGTACCCGCCCGAGTACCAGAGAATTCATTCGCCGTCTTTGCGAGGAACGCAGTGAGGAAGCAATCTTTATTGAAGTTCAGAGTTCAAACTTCAGTTTGTTCGTGTTTGAGTTCACAGCTTCAGCGTGCTTACTATCGAGCCTTCTAATTGTCTGGTTTGAGTTCACAGCTTTAGCGTGTTCTCTTTGGATAGTGCGATTAAACCCACGCTAAAGCCGTGAACTCTAAACTCCGGTCGCTTGCCGTTCAGCACCTCCGAAACCTTGCTCTTACTGCCGATGAATGGAATCAGATCCTTCTGCTTAAGTCCTTGCTGTTCCATGCGGAAACGGATGCCTTGGGTGGGGTCGGGCAGAGGAATAAGGAAGCGCGCCTGTTCGTATTCCTCGACAAGATGAACCCAAAGTTCAAGCTCGTCGGACTCAGGCGTCCCCGGTGCGTCTGACATCAAGCTGTCGATATGCGCGAGCACCGCCCGATAGTCCGACTCGGTCTTTATGATTTTAGGTTGTATTAGATTTCTCTGGCATTTTGCAGCAGGGTGTCAGATTTGCAGCAGGGTGTCCTCACCCTGCTGCACTTGAGCGACAGGGTGAGGACACCCTGTCGCAGTGCCCTTGCCGCAGGGGTCAGATCTGCCGCAGGGTGTCCTCACCCTGCGGCACTAACCGTGTATTTTACGACAGGGTGCGGACACCCTGTCGCAGTGCCCTTGCCGAAGGGTGTCCTCACCCTGCGGCAAATCACAGCATAAGCCGCACCCTGCGGTAAATCACTCCGCCCAATCCCACGTCTTTGCCAAAACAGGATGGATATCATCTTCCAACCAGAATCTTGCGCTCGACCACTTCCAATCAACGGACGATTTCACAAGTCCGCTTCTGACAGGGTTTTCATGTATATAATTCAACTTAACCCAAAACTGTTTTTCCGTCCTGATCACAAAGTCGTCGAACCCATCCATCCATACAGAACCCATTTCCGGGAAGAGCAACCTCGCGGTGAGCGATTTGAATGTGCGCATAAACTCTGATAGTTGTGCGCCCCCATCTTTGCAACCGACAAGTAAATGAACGTGCGACGGCATCAGCACATAACCCATCAGAGCATCGGCTTTCAAGGGAAAGAGTTGAAACAGTTGCTTTTCGACGCGATCCATCATATAAGGCTCGGCGAAAAGAGGAGTCCATTCTTTAAGCGTCGTGGTGACAAAGGCGGCGATTGGGCCTTTGATTTGAGTTCGATTTCGCTTTCCCAAGACTTTCCCTAATTTATGGGACAGGGTGAGGACACCCTGTCCCAAGTCACCTGCAGCAGGGTGTCCTCACCCTGCTGCACTAACCGTGTATTAGGCGACAGGGTGGGGACACCCTGTCGCAGCTCTGCGGGGCGCGTCAGTTGTCTGCCGCAGGGTGTCCACACCCTGCGGCAACTCAACTGCCTACCTGTACTCCACGACCTTGATGTCATTTGCCTGAGGCAGGTCAAATCGCCCAACCTCAACCGGATCAATCGGGTTCGAAATGTCGATTATTCCTAAACCAACGTTACTTCCAATGACATAAGCGTAATTCCCAACTAAGTCAAATCGAGTTAGATTATCTGCGAAATCGATGAAACCTACTTCATGAGGCGAGGCAGGATTACCGATAGAGATTACCCTCAAACCATCCTGGCCAGCTATTACATAAGCAAAGTCATCTCTGATGATTATGTCGTGCTGTTCCCCGATGTTGCGATTGCAATCTCCCAAAACCTGAAGATTGCTTGGGTCAGAAATATCCAAGGTTCTAAAACCAAAATCACTGGTCGATATATAGGCATATTGACCGATTGCAACGACTGCATAGATGTTTGCGCCAAAATTATTATATTGACCGACGAATGTTGGAGAGGATGGGTTTTCGAGGTTCATAACCCATAGACCACGACCACCAGCCGAGATATAACCGTAACCTCCAGATAAACTAATATTAAGGGGAGAGCTCCAAATATTTTGGCCATTATTGTATTCACCTATTAATAAGGGATGTGACGGTGTTACAACAGAAACAACTTGAAGCCTATTATCTGAAAGTATATATAGATAATCCCCTTCAATCACCATATCTCTATAGTTGTCTGCGCCATAATATCCGATTACTCGTGGATTCTGAGGATTAGAAATATCAGTTATAAAAATTCCGCTATTAGCATAGACAAAGCCCGTCGATCCAGATATTACGATTTTATCAGAATTGAGAAGTGACTGGTTTACCAATACCGGATCGGTTTGGTTACTAACATCAATTGCCCACAAACCATATTGACCATTGCAAACCAGCGCCGCCAGCCCCACAAACGTCGGCGTCACCGTCACTTCATTCGAATACTCCGAATTCCCTGCACTATTAAAGGCATAGATTCTGTAGGTATAAGAACTGCTGGATGAGGTAGTTGTATCGGTGAAACTGACGGAACTGCTTTCAAGCGAGTCTAAAGCCTCAAATTCGCCCTCGGATTCCTTTCTCTCAATTACAAAGCCATCTTCCGTTTCCGAGTTGTCCGCCCATGTCAGGATGACGTTTCGATCCGGGTCTGTCTCAGCCTGCAAATTGGACGGAGCAACCGGTCTCTCTCCTTGCGTTCTGACCGAAGCCTCATTGGAAAAATCGGAACTGCCATTCTCATTTACCGCTACGACTCGGTATGTATATTCAGAATTCGACTGAAGTCCCAAATCAGAGAGCGACGCCACTCCCGCCCCGGTTCGTCCGATCAGTTGCCAGTCTTGATTGCCTTCCCCATGCCGCATAACCTCAAACCAGTCCTCGTTAGCGGAATTATCGTTCCAAGTCAGGTTAATCTGGTGCGGCGAGATCGCCACTGCCACCAGATCTGAAGGCGCGGCGGGCAATCTGTCTGGAGTCTGGACGGTGACTATATTGGTGAATTCCGATTCGCCGTAGGAATTGAAGGCTCCGACTCGAAATTGATAGGTTGTTCCGGGCTGATTTCCGGCAAGGCGATGGAAGGTCGAATTTGCTTCGATGTTGGCAGCCAACTCCCAAATCCCCTGCGCTCCGATTCGTCGTTCGATGCCAAAGCCCGTCTCATTGCTCGACCTATCCTGCCATGATAAATCGATCAGTTCAGGGCTTGCCGCAACCGCCTCAAGATTGGTGGGAGCTTCCGGCGGAGTCCGGTTTGTCGAGATCATTGCTTCATTGCTGTTTTCAGACCGTGCGACGGCATTGTAGGCGTGAATCCGATAGAAATAAACTGTGTCGATCAAAAGTGAGGTGTCGATGTACGCCGTATCGTTGAACCATACCGAGTCAAGACTGTCCCAGTTACCCGCCAGCCCAAGTTTTCTTTCAAGCGCAAAGCCCTCTTCATTATTGGAATTATCGCTCCAGCGCAAGCGTATTCTGTTGGACGAGAGCGCTCCGGCTTGAAGTCCCGTTGGAGCCAACGGCGCAATATCCGAAGTCGTGGTGGTGGCAATATTGGAATAGTTAGAGGCTCCACTGTCATTGACAGCTTTGACGCGATAGGAATATATTGCGTGGGGAGATAGCGAAGAGTCACTATAAACGGTAGTATCTGAAGCAACTGAAGCAAGAATCTGCCAGACGGAATCCGGGCGCTCAACCCGATAGATGATAAAGCTCGCTTCGTTCGTCGAATTATCCTGCCATGACAAATCAATTCGGCTTTCGGAGAGAGAAATAGCCCGCAAAGCAGTCGGAGCAATCGGGATTCGTTGAGGGATTTGCACTGACAATTCATTGGTGAACAGCGAGGAGCCAAAACGGTTGACTCCGCAGACGCGATAGTAATAGACAGTGTTCGGCAAAGGTCCCGGTATGGACGTGGTAGTGTCGTTGGCAGACGTATTGCGAAGCAAGACGAAAGTCTGATTGTTGCCAATGCTTTGCTCGATCTGGAAACCCTCTTCGTTTCCGGACATATCTGTCCATTCCAACAAGGCCTCACTTGCGGAGAGAATTGTCGCGGTCAGGTCAATAGGCGACCGGGGCGGGTACGGACTGTACGGGTCCCACGGATTGCTTCGTATTGGATCGGGAGACGAATCCGAGCAACCTGATAGTGTAACAGTCATCATCAGGATAGCAACTTTAACTGAATATGCATTTCGCATGATATTTCCTTTTGAGTCGATATATTGTAATAATATAACTTCATGGATTCCATAATCCAAGTTAATAAGGTGGCGGGTACGGAGCCCCGTCGTACAGAGACTGCTTCACTACACTCGCAGTGACCGATCTCATAAAATAACTATTTCGATCACCAATCGATCACAGAGTTTCTCGTTGCAGCGCAACAAAATACGCCGCTCGGTGACTGAAGTGATCGATTTTTTACCCCTCTTCACTCATATTCCTTATCCCCGTCCGTTCGACTCCTTCAAGATAAAAATCAGCGTCGTTCAGAAAGCTCGAAAAAACGACGATAAACGCAAGAATCACTCGCGCAAGCTTGTCCTTGTCCTGGAATAACAGAGCAAGCCTTACTTTGCGCTCGAGGTCGCTTATATTGCCGAAGTATTCGGTTACGATTCCGTCAAGGATGTTGCCACCGGCTTTGGGTGTGATCTGCTGAGCTCCGCCATGGTGGGTGTATTCCAACGTCTCGGCGACGATCTGCCACTGGTCCTTCAAGTCGGTGATACAGGAGGCAAATAGCTCAAGCAGTATCCACTGCGCTTCACGGATACCGGCAATAGCCACCGCGTCGAAGAGCAGGGTAGTTGTCTTGTCGATGCGGTCGCGCCGCTCAGAACGACTAAGTGAGAGGAAGATTATGTTTTTGAACAGTTGCGAAAGGAGTAATACCGAGTCGTTTTCGCCCGGAAGAAAATGAAAGTCATTGACCTGAACGCCCTTATAGCTCGGGACGAACAATATATCGAACAGGCTCCGGTAAAAATTGAGCTGGTTGACGCCGGAATTCTGAAGATGGGTGTCGAAGGTGTTGTCAAGCCGGTCGGCAAGCTTGACATGCAGTAAATCAGGCATCTCAACCGAGTGGTCGAGAATGTGGCCGATGTACTCATTGTACGACGCACCGGGATGGCGACAGAGGAGGCTGATCCGTTCCCCAAGATACCACTGATGATTGTGGTCGATTTTTTCAAGAAGCGCGTTGAACTTGTAGGTGAATTTGGTCCACTCGGACTCGGTTAGCTTTTCCTGAGTCAGATCCTCCTCTTTATCGTGGAACAGAGCGCCGAGGATATCAAGCGTTGTTGGTTCGAGCATCGAACGGGCAAGGATTGCGGTCGTGCGGAGCGGGTGGATGAGCTGTAATGGGCCTAACTTCCGCAGACGCCTGCCATAGGCGATATGGAGGCATTCGATGGCGTCGGTAATCGGGGTCGTCTCTGGGATGACTGCTGGCCCGAGAATTAAGTGGGTCAACGCCAAAAAGTTTGGTTTGCGAGGCGTAAGTTGGTAGGAGATCTCTGCTGAAAGAATCAGAAATTCTTCGGGAGTGATCAGACCGCGTGAAGTTTTGGGGCAAATGGGCATGGGGGTATCGGGTTGCTGAATTGTCTAAATTTAATTGTGTCGGCCGAAACGTTGGATAATAACCAAAGTGTCGAGGCGGACGCCCTCGTCCGCCATTCGATCAACATTGAAAAGGGCGGACGAGGGCGTCCGCCTGGACTCCACATTTCCGCCCAGCAAAGCTGTGCGGACTACACGCTACTTCCGCCCAGCAAAGCTGTGCGGGAAACACGCTGTAATATTCACGTTGTAATATTCACGTTGCCTTGTACTCACCCCAGACATTGCGCAAAGATCCGGCAATCTCGCCAACGGTTGCGTAAGCCTCGACCGCTTCAAGGATTGGTTCCATCAAAGGTGCATTTGGAGCCCTTGCCGCCTCCTCAAGGTGGTTAAGGCAACGCGTCAAAGTGGTATTGTTTCGGCGGGTTCGCACTTTTCGCAAGCGCTCAACCTGTTCAGCTTCCGTCGCAGAAGGGATCTTTTGAATGGTGGGGAGGGGTTCGTTAGTAACGTTAAACTTGTTGACGCCAACAACGGTCCTGATGCCTGATTCGATCTCTTTTTGATGGCGGTAAGCTGACCGGCTTATTTCGTTTTGGAAGTAATGTTTCTCGACTGCATGGACCGCTCCGCCCATCGCGTCGATTTTGCCGATCTCCTCTAACACCTCAGTTTCCATTCGATCGGTTAAATTTTCAATGTAGGGGCTTCCGCCCAGAGGATCAGGTTCAGAACAGACTCCTGATTCATACCCGATAACCTGCTGAGTTCTTAACGCGAGGCGCGCCGAATGGTCGGTAGGAAGCCCAAGCGCTTCGTCGAAGCTGTTAGTGTGGAGGCTCTGTGTACCGCCCAATACCGCCGCAAGGGCTTCGAGGGTAGTCCGGACAATGTTAACTTCGGGCTGTTGAGCAGTCAGCGAAGCACCAGCGGTTTGAGTATGGAAACGTAGTATCCAACTTTTTGGATCTTTAGCGCCGAATCGATCACGCATGATGTTAGACCAAAGTCTTCGAGCGGCGCGGAATTTGGCGATTTCCTCGAAAAGATTGATCTGGGCGTTGAAAAAGAACGAAAGTCGCGGAGCGAATTCATCGATATTCAGTCCGGCAGAAAGAGCGGCTTCGACATAAGCAATCCCGTTCGCAAATGTGAAGGCAAGTTCCTGTACCGCTGTTGAGCCTGCTTCGCGAATATGGTAACCAGATATCGAAACAGTATTCCATTGAGGTACGTTTTGATGGCAGTATCTCATCACGTCGGTCACGAGCCTCAAACTGGGGGCCGCTGGATAAATGTATGTCCCGCGAGCAATGTATTCCTTAAGGATGTCGTTTTGGACCGTACCGCGGAGTTCCTCGGGTTTAACGCCTTGTTTCTTACCGACTGCGATGTATAGTGCCAGAAGTATTCCGGCGGTGGCGTTAATGGTCATCGAGGTAGAGACGTGTTTGAGAGGAATCTCTTCGAAGAGTCGTTCCATGTCATCAAGACTGCAAATTGAGACGCCGACGCGACCGACTTCTCCGCAAGCAAATGGATGGTCGGCGTCGTAACCGATCTGAGTCGGAAGGTCGAATGCAACTGACAAGCCGGTTTGGCCATCGGCCAGAAGGTTTCGGAAACGTGCGTTCGTTTCCGAGGCGGACGCATAGCCAGAGTATTGGCGCATAGTCCAGAGCCGCGAACGGTACATTTCCGAATGGATTCCGCGAGTATAGGGAGGGACTCCCGGTTTTTCGATTTGGTCTTTCAAGGATTGTCTATTTCATGTTTGGATTTTGAAGCCAAGAGATATATTATATCTTAAGTGAATTTGTTTACGAATCACCCTGCAAAGCCGTTAAATATTAACTGGAGGGCGAAATGCTGGATCTTTCAGTGTACCCGAAAACACTTGTTTTAAAGACCAATCATAAGGTCACCATTGGCCCTTTAAGAGATGAAGATCGAGACGCCGCAATGGCATTCCTGTCCCGACTGCCTCAGAACGAGCAGGAATATCTATGGGATGATCCAAACGATCCGTCAGTAATCCGAGGATGGACACAACCAGTTTCAGCCAATCGCCTCATACCGTTGGCAGTCTGGGAAAATAATCGGATTGTCTCGGTATGGACGCTCGGTTTTGGAGATCATGGATGGACACGGCACCTCGGTTACATCTGGGGAATTGTAGAACTTGATATGCGCCGGTCAGGAATTGGTACGGTCATAGTCAGGGAATTACTGACGCTCGCGGCTCAGCTCGACATGGAAAGAGTTGTTCTTGAACTTGTCCGCCCTCAAAAGGGTCCGATATCACACTTTAAAAATATTGGATTTACAATTGCCGCAACATTGAATGATTGGGTCAAAGATCGGAACGGTAAGTATCACGACCTGATCGTTCTGACGATGGAACTCGAGCCAGCTTGGCAAAAGATGGAAGAAATGCTTTCAAAGTACGAAGCGGAAGGTTCGTAAGCCGGAGCGGGAATTTCATCGAACAATAGACTTTATCTATATCAGTGAAATAATCCATCTTCACTGATTTTGTGGCATTTTCCAAAGCAGAGTCATCATTTGGCTCGAAACAGCTTTGCCTGAGTTTTCGAAAAGATACAGGCGGAGCTGTTTGTATTTATAACGCGAAATCAGTTTCGCAATCGTCGGATTCTATCCTGGTATCAAAGAACAATTTCACTATATCTGTTCTAAAAATACGGAGAATCGATTTCCGGTGCGCAATCTTTGCGCATCGTGAATGTCGATTGCACCGAATGGACAGACATCAAGAAAGTGGAGAATAAACCTATCTTTACAATATACAGCAACGTATCACTTTCAACAAGAGTGAGACAGAAATTGCGCTCAGCTTGGCTACTTGATGGCACGTCTTGTGCGTATATTACACCGAATGCAGTTTACAGTTTGGACAACAATATTGAGGACAGTATATCTACTGTCTTTATCGAACCATAGAGGTTTTCATAGCTTGAATTACCGGAGAGTTTTTCCGAACGATCGCGTCTTAACGGAGTCGTCAATGATTCGAATACTAACAGCCGCCTTCGCCACATTAGTCATTACGATAACAGCCTCAGCGAATTTTACGCCAGAAACTGTTATCCAATTAACCCGCAGTAGCGCCGCTGGTCTATCGCTCAGGGCAGATTTGCCGACGATGGCAGAAATAGTGGCGTCGCCGACACTGGCTGGAACCTCCGTTCTGTTTAAGGACGATCAGGATCAGATCGGTGTTCCAACAGTCACCCGCTGGATAGCTCTGCCAGAGGGTACACTGCCTTCGGTAACATTGAGAGAACATTCGTCTCGTCGCCTCGGTTCTGACGGGACGCCATTGACAGAGATTTCCCGAAACGAACATTATAACGGTAAGCTATGGCCTTCTGAGCCATTCAGCATCAGTACGGTCGAGGTCTATCGCGGTGTGCCTATTGCGGCGATTACCTTTTACCCGCTTCAGCTGAATGAAGATGGATCCGGAATTGAGAACAGCCGAATCGATGTGTCGGTTGAATTCCACGCGGATGCTTCCGCCCCGAAGGCTACTCGTGTTCGGGACATCCCAGGGAGCCGGGCGACCCGTCTTTTGAACGAAATGGTGATCAATCAGCCAGCACGGGACCCGGGCGAGAGACAGTCGGAGTACCTTGAACATATTCTAATCGTTCGTTCCACAGCTGTAGATAACTTCGTAGTCGGATATGTCGATAGCCTTGCCAATTGGAAAAGGCAGATGGGTTACAAGGTTACGGTATGGCCCATTGATTTGGGGCAGTATAGTCACATTATGGTACGCGATTCTATACGGGCAAACTATTATAATGAAGTCGATGACCCGATTAGCCACCTGATATTAATCGGGGGAGATTCCCTTAATTCGACTCCATATTTTCCGCCTCACCCAGATAAGGGCGATCATTTTTATTCACTAATGGACGGAGATAGCGAACAGCTCTCCGATATAACTGTAGGCAGGATGTACGCACTTTCAAGCACTGAATTTCGCGGAGTAGTTAAACGTTCGATTTTGTATGAGCGCCAGCCATGGATTCAAGGCGGTGAAGAGTGGTTCCACCATGCTTTGTACACGGCTGAAAATATTGCCGCGCCTGGAGGGCAGTTTGTCCCTTCGATGATTCAGCTTGGCAGGTGGATTTGGTATCGCTGGGGGCAGATGGGTTACGATCCGATCGACACGCTTTATGCTGGAGGAGATTCGGCGCAAGCTGATCAAGTAAGCATAATAGTTCGCAATATATTACGAACTCAGGGAGTGTCCTTCGCCATCAGCAGGGGGTGGTTGGATGGATGTCTCGAAGATGATGGAACTGCGGTGATAACCGGTCGTCGCAATCCCTTTGTGTCGGCTATTACCTGTCTTTCATCAAAGACACAAGTACCATTTTTTCGCGATACTCGACTTAACACTTGCACCGGTCCGATAGCTGATCTGGCAATCTGGACTTTGACGCACTCGAAGACGAACAACTGTCTAATGGGTGGTCAATTAAGGGCAATGTATCAGTACGGCTACACCCAGCCCGGGGTGATTCAGAACTTCTCAAAGATACAACTTTGGTCTGATTATTCGATGGCCAGAGAGTCTTTGGATGAAGTGAACCTTCTTCTCTGGGCCTACCGACTCATGGGCGACCCAACTGTCGATGTGTTCACCGATACTCCCGATTCAATTCACGCTGAACATCTCGCCGTTTTGACGCCCGGCACAACAGCCTTTAACATCAACGTTACTAAAAACAATGAAATATTACCGGACGGTGTTGTCTGCATAAGACAAGGTGATCTTAGTTTTGTAGCGATACCGGGTGAGGATGGAGTCGCCCGATTCCATTTTCCTGATGGGCTGGCAGAGGGCAATCTGACCATAGCAGTAACTGCGCATAATTCCATCCCATATTTTGGCAATGTCCCAGTCGTAGTTCAGGGTGTCGATTTGACACTCGGGGGCTACGATATCCAAGGCGCTCACCAGCTTTATCAAGCGGGCGAAACGCTTTCGGTAAGCGCGGCTGTGCATAATCCAAGTCAAAATGCTGTTAATACTGTTTCGTTAACTCTTAGCAGTGAATCACCGTGGGTCTCCTTTGAGCCGAACGCCCTTGACCTCGGAAATATCGCGGCAAACAGTGATCGGGCGGCGGCATTCAGGGTAATACTGAACCGATCAGCTCCGGACAGTGAGATGGTGCTTATCAACCTTCACCTTGTCTCAGGGAATCGTTCATGGGATGAATCGATTGAGTTCATGATTTCGGCGGCGGAGATCACCGAGACCGGTATCATATTTGGCAATGGGGACAGGTTTGATCGAGGCAGGCCGCCATGCCGGGTTCTGCCCCAGCTCCGAAATACGGGCTGGGTCGCTTCTGTACCGGTTGACGCCGAATTGATAAGTCATAATCCTGAACATTTTGTAGTGACAGGCGCCCATGCTCAATACAGTGGCGTCGATCCAACCCAAAGGCTAAATATCACCGGGCAATTTACGGTGAGCCTCGACTCTACCGCAATACCTGGTAATCGCGCCTTGTTCGATCTTATCTTGCGCGCTCGCGGGAACGATGCTTTCAGGGACACTCTATTGCTTTCCATACCGATTGGACAGCGAGTTGCGACAGATCCACTCGGTCCGGACGCGTTTGGTTATCTTTGCTTTGACTCCAATGATCGATCATGGCCGAAGCACCCGACCTTTGACTGGCGCGAGATCAATCCGAATGAAGGGGACGCTGAATTCGAGGGAACAGACCTCACAATGAATGATTGGAACGAAGATGAGGATAAATCCACAGTTTTGGACTTACCCTTTCCATTCATTTACTACGGCGAGGAATTCAGACAGATAACGGTCTGCACGAACGGCTGGGTTGCCTTTGGCGCTGACAAGGGAATATTCATCGATTTCCGCAATACTCAAATTCCTGGAGTGCTGGGACCAGACGCACAACTTGCGGTCATGTGGGACGACTTGATCGTCAACGCAGATTGGGGTAGACGTGGAGTTTATGCCCATTACGTCGAAGATGAGCAGATATTTATCGTTGAGTGGTCGAAGATGCAGGTTTTCCAAGATCCATCCGCGACGCCTCAAGAATTTCAGCTCATTCTAAAAAATCCAGCCCAATGGCCCACCCGCTCTGGTGATGGCGAGATTTTGTATCAATACAAAACCTTCAACCCTGCATCCGGAAACGGTACGGACAACAAATACTGCACGATTGGTATAAAAAACACCAATGGCACAGACGGTTTGCAATATACCTATTGGAATCAATACTTTGAAAATCAAGGTGTTCAAAGAATCGTGGACGGGACGGCATTGTTGTTTACAACCGACCTCGAACTGATCACCGGATCAGTATCGGGTCGGGCGACACTTTTCGAAAATCAGAATCAAAACATGCCGGGGGTCAGGGTTGTTATACCGGGTGTTTCGTCAATGCTGACTGATATTGAGGGTCGGTTCGAACTGCAAAACGTTCCTATTGGTCAATACACTGTAACATTCAACAAGACAGGCTATAATCAAGGACGGGTTGCGGTCACGGTGAGACAGGGTGAGAACGCAGAGGCAAATGCGCGGTTAACGCATCCAGTTCCGCTGATAACTCAAGCTTCGGTGGAAGCACACCTTAATCCGGGCAACGAAAACGGATCATTTTATTTGGAAGTAGGCAACACCGGGAACGGAGCGCTCGATTTTAATCTTGCTCTACGTTATACAAATGGATCAGCTTCTCAGTTGCCGCATCGGCTGGTAAAACATTTGACGCCAATGGTCGAAGGTCGCACCAATTTTTTAGGACTTGAAATTGTCGGCAATCAGGTTTATGTGACGTCTGATGGCGCTCTGGGCGACTCCAGCGATAATTATATCATAGTCCTCAATCAGCAAGGACAGGAAGTCAGGCGATTCCAGCAACCTTCCCGATCTGGGACGGGATTTAAGGATTTAGCCTACGATGGAACGTTCCTATGGGGTGGAGAGGATTCCATGGTCGTTCAGTTCGATTTGCAGGGTCGGGTGCATCGATCGATAAGAATTCCTGTCTGGCAAAGAGATGGAGCAAGCGATTCACTTGCCCAACCGGGTGCGCTTGCCTGGAATTGGGAAGATTCGACTCTGATGATGGCAAATCGTACATCTCCAGTATATGAGATGAATATGGCGGGAGAAATCGTGGGTACACATCGATTTACATTGCCACGCCACATTCCAGACATTCGGGGATTGGCTTGGAATTCCGGAGATATCGACGGAATGCCGCTTTATGCGATGATCCAAAACGCTCCTGATGGGAAATCGGTTTTACTCGCCAAGACGAATTATGCTGATTCGAAAGAGGTTAAGCAACTCTCCACTTACCTTGGCCAAAAGGGATCTGGCTTGGCAATTGGGTATGATTGGGAGAGATACACGATCGTAACCGCAGTCGTCACGAGCGATCAAGGTCGCAATGACTCCCTTCATGTCTTAGAATTAGGTCCTGACACTCGAGGGGTCGATTATGACCGCGGTTTGCATCGCGTTTTACCGGGGGAGCCGCTTCGAGTACCGATAAATTTCTCTTCTTTGGGAATTCCAGAAGGCCTTTATCGTTACTCACTGGTTGCATTTCACAACGCGTTGGCCGATTCCATTGTCATTCCGGTGAATTTCTTAATACGACCCGGAGCAGGAGTATTCGACCCTGAAATCATCCCAACAGAATTGACAATGAGTCCAGCTTACCCCAATCCGTTCAACAGCTTGACCAGATTGAGTTTTGCGCTGCCGCTCGCCGGATACGTGACGCTGGCTATTTACGACATTGAGGGCAGGGAGGTCGTTCGGCTTATTAACGACCGGATGGAAGCTGGACATCATATCACCGTCTGGGAGGCTGATAAGCTCAGCTCGGGAATTTATTTTGCCCGGTTAGAAGCTGAAGGAGCAAGTCGGATTGTCCGAACAGTTCTTCTAAAGTAGTCCCGGCAGAATCGAGACTATTTAGAAGGACGAAATCGCAAAATAATCGTATGCGCTGTCAACAGTCATAGATTGGCAACGTATTTACTACAAAGGAGCCAGCAATGAATCGCTGACTCCTTTGTTTACGATAGGAATTATCAATCGAAATGACAATGTGTTGATTCTAATGGCCTGCTGAAAAGGTCTTGTTGATTTCAAGCCGGTGTCCGCCTGAATAACTTTGTCGTTGTTCGATTTTTTCAGTAAAACCTGACCAGATGCGCAAAATATGCGTTCTTTCAATGGTTGCAAACGTGATCTTCGTCAATTTACAACCACCAAGAGCGCATTACATTGACACGTTAATCAGAGTGTGAGCATCAACAGATGGCTTCACACATCGTTTCTGGCTCCGCTTATCCGCTTGATTGTCTTGAATCGCCCCATGCACGTATTGCATTTAAGCGCAAATATTGCTATATTTGGGAGCCTGTTTTATCTGATGGGGATTCTCTTTGTTTTGAATGAGAATCCTATCTTTCTATAGCGGCTCACCCACCTTTGTAATCCAATTTCAACGGGCCGTGTCACCTACCAGTGACGAAAATTTGTCCCCCAAACTCTACCACTACAAAAAATTGAGGTGATGGTTATGAAACGCACCGCGACCGTTTCAAGCCTGTTTGCGCTCGGAAGTTTGTTATTTGCATCCACCGCCTTAGCGCAGCATTTTTCATTTGTTGAAACCAATGGTTCACAACATACATTACTCGTGATCTCAGCAGAGATCGATGGCAGTGCGCTCGTTGACGATGACGAGATAGGCGTTTTTACTCCCGGTGCTGTATGCGCCGGCGCTGTTATTGTATCGGGGAATGCTCCATACGGAATCACCGCCTGGGGTGCTGATGAACAAAACCCTGGTTTTGAAAGCGGGCAAGCGATAGAGTTCCGTATATGGGATAATTCTGCCAATACTGAATTTGTTGCGATTTCGACGCCATCTGGACTTCAATTCGAAGCCAACGGCAATACAGAGGTGTCTCTTGTTGTTCAAGGTGAAGCGGCCCCGGAAATCGAAATATCGGATCCGGACGGGAATGATTTCGGCCAAGTTTCAATCGGGAGCTCGTCCCAATGGACTTTCGATATTCTGAATATCGGCGGAGCTGATCTGCATGTCAGCTCAGTAACCTCTAATGACAACGCCTTCACGACCGACTTTGCTAATGGAGGGACTGTTTCCCCGCAGGGATCGAGGGCGGTCGCGGTGACCTTTACACCCACTGGAGAAGGTTCATTCGGCGGGTTAATCACAGTTTCGTCTGACGATGGCAATGAGCAGACAATCGATCTATCAGTTACAGGCGTCGGCGTCGCGGCTGGCGCTCCAGATATATCTCTCTCGTCGAGTTCCTTTGGGTTTGGCGAAATTAATATCGGCTCGTTTGGTACTGCTACGTTGACGATCTCCAATACAGGTTCGGCCAATCTGAACGTCACTAACATTTCTGATAACCATCAGGAAGCGGAAGTTTTTACAACCGACTTCGATAATCAGAATGGCGCAGTCATCAATCCTAACGGTTCCATCGATGTCGAACTCACCTTTACGCCTTCGAACGCGGGCTTGTATGAAGCCTCTTTGGAGATAACTTCTAACGATCCTCAAGGCGTCGTTAGCGCCTCTCTTAGCGGAACTGGTATAATCCCCCCCCATTTCAGTTTTGTAACAACCGGCACGAGCCACACCATATTTATTCAATCTGCCCAACTCGATGGGGCTCCCCTCGATCAGGGATTACAGATTGGAATTCTGACCCCAAGCGGTGTTTGTGCGGGATCTGTTGAACTTGGCGTCAATCAACCGCCAGTTGGTCTCCCCGCATACGGCAACGACCCGAACACTGAAGCTGTCGATGGTTTTGCGCAAGGAGAAAGTTTTGACATCAGACTTTGGGATCCGAATTCTGAGACCGAATGGACAGGTTACACATATTTCATTGATGGTCCACAGACCTGGCAAAATAACGCCTTTACAGAAATTGAGTTGACTTTCCAAGGGAACGCGGCGCCCGAACTTTCGATACTCCTTAACGATTTGGCTCACGACTATACCGCCGTTGCGGTCGGCGCTTCTGCTGATTGGACTTTCGTCATTACAAATACCGGTAGAGCCCCTTTGACGATCCAGAATTTAGACTTTTCTGGTGCGGATGCGGATGCTTTTTCCGCGGTTGGATTTTCTCAGAATTCTGAAGTTGCGGCAAATGGCGGAATACTTTATGTCACCATCAGGTTCTCACCCGATGCCGCTACTGAGTTTTCTGCCACTCTTGGGGTAAATTCTGACGACGGTAATGAGTCTCCCTTAAATATATCGCTTTCTGGATCCGGCACAGAAGTCATCGAACCAGAAATTGATGTTACACCTGCCAGTATTGTTTTCGGCAATGTCGATACGCGCGAAACTGTTCAGGAAGTCGTAACCGTCGCTAATTCTGGAACCGGAACCCTGACTATTGGCGGCATTTCTCTCGTCGATGTGGTTGGCGGAGCCGGGGGGTTCAGCTTCGCATGGAATGAAGACGGGACTATCGAACCTAACGAATCTCGTCAAGTTACGGTGACTTTCGCCCCTGGCGACGCTGGTGATTACAGCGCAAATCTCCAGATCGATTCCGATGATGATAATGAAGCGGTCATAGTTGTTCAGGCTACCGGTTCAGGTATTATCGGTGATCATTTCCGATTTTCACAAACAAACACGAGTCACAGTGTCGTCATCAATGAAGCGATTCTCGATGGACAGTCATTAGTGACCGGAGATATGATCGGTGTCTTTACTCCCGGTGGAACTTGCGCCGGAGCAATTACGCTCCCCGCTCAGGATCTCTTTCCTGCCGGTTTTGCGGCGTTTGGAGCTGATGGCGAAACACCGGGATTTACAGGTGGCGATGCGTTTGACTTCCGAGTTTGGGATGCTTCATCTCAAAACGAATATAATTCAACGAAAATATTTGTTTCCGGTCCCCAGACTTGGCAAAGTGGGGGAGTCAGTACTTTTCGCCTGAACAGCCAGTCTGTCGCCGCGCCTGAGATTGAAATTGCCGAAGGCGATATGCTTCATGACTTCAATCAGATCGCGGTCGGAGCCACCTCGGAATGGGAATTGACCATTGGAAATTTGGGCGGTGCAAATCTCGTAATCTCGAACATCAGCACTAATAGCGAATTTTTCACCACAGATTTCACTCAGCCAATCACTGTAGATCCGAATGGGACTACAGTTGTCACGGTTTTGTTCTCACCTGATCATGCAGACGAATTTGGCGCTTCATTAGTGATAGCTTCCAATGACTTCAACGAGAGCGAAATCAGCATCTCTCTTTTCGGAATAGGCACAGAAGTAATTGTGCCTGAAATAGTTGTGGATCCGCTTAGTATCGACTTTGGTAGTGTCGATACTCGCGATCAACTTACTCGTGACGTTTCCATAACGAATACTGGCACGGGCACTTTGACCTTGAACGGGATTTCAGTTGAGAGTGAGATGGGTGGATTCTCTTTTGACTGGAACCAAGATGCGACACTCGAACCCAATGAATCCCGGCAAGTTTCTGTTACGTTCGCACCGGATCAAGCGGCTCAATTCAGCGGAATGCTGATAATTACTTCCGATGATGAAGATGAAGCTACGGTGTCTGTTGAACTCTCCGGCGTCGGTGTCGTCGGTCCGCACTTCCTCTTTGCATCGACCGGATCCAGCCACAGCTTACTGGTCACTTCAGCTCTCCTTGATGGAGAGCCCTTCGCCATAGGCGATGAGATTGGCGTGTTTACACCAGGAGGACTCTGCGCTGGAGCGGCGATTCTCGATGCGGCTGATGGAGTCTTCCCGGCAGGATTAGGTGCATTCGGCGACGATCCGAACACAGAAGCGCTTGATGGATTTACACCTGGGGAAGCATTCAGTTTCGTGGTCTGGGATGCCTCAACGAACACTGAATACGAACCAATTGCCATATATGACAACGGTTCGCAAGTCTGGCAGAGCGGAAGTTTTACCAGTCTCCATCTGAACGCCCAATCGGTTGCGGCTCCTGAAATAGATATTGCTAACGAATACCTTGAGCATAGCTTTGGGCAGGTTGCGGTCAACGGCAGTTCGAGTTGGCAGTTTGTGATCTCGAACGTTGGTGGCGCCGAGTTAATGATTCACTCAATCACCTCCAACGCTGATGAATTTTCAGTCAATTTCGAAGCTCACACTATAATTCAACCGAATGGCTCTGTTGCCGTTACCGTAACATTCTCTCCGCCAAGCGCTAATGAGTTCAGCGCTACATTGACGGTTTCCTCAGATGATGCTGACGAGGGTTCGATCAATATTTCATTGTTTGGAATTGGGACCGAAGTCATCGTTCCAGAAATAGTCGTCGCGCCTCTTGCAATCAACTTTGGTGAGATCGATACTCGAAATCAGGTGACGGAAGTTGTCACGATTACCAACGACGGCACCGGGGACTTGACTATCGATGGCATCGTACTCGTCGATGTAGTTGGCGGTGGGGGAGGCTTCAGCCTTTCCTGGAATAATAACGCTTCAGTCGCCCCCGGTGACTCGCGGGATGTTAGTGTAACCTTCGCCCCTGACGAAAGTGGAGACTACTCCGCGACTTTGCGGATTTCTTCTAATGATGAGAATGAATCCGTTGTCGATGTTTCGCTTTCAGGCTCCGGTGTTGTTGGTCCACACTTCCTCTTCGCCAGTACCGGGACGAGTCATTCGCTCCTTATTAATAGCGCTGAACTCGATGGCATGGGCCTTGAGGCTGGCGCTGAAATAGGTGTTTTCACTCCTGCTGGATTGTGCGCCGGAGCGACGATTCTTGACGACGCAGACGGAGTATTCCCCGCCGGTTTCGCCGCATTCGGTGATGATCAAGGCACGGAGCAGGTGGACGGATTTTCGGCTGGTGAAGCATTTTCCTTCACTATCTGGGATGATATATCCAATACCGAGTACGATGCTACACCGGTCTATGTCTCAGGCCCTGAAAACTGGCAAAACGGCGGCGTTTCCACATTGCGCCTCAATGCCCAGTCCGAGGCGGCGCCTGAAATCGATATAGCAGAGGGTGATCTCGCTCATAACTTCGGCGAAGTAGCGGTAGGCGATTCTCGCGACTGGGAGTTGACCATCAATAATATTGGCGGCGCCCCGTTGACGATATCGAATATGTCGCTTGAAAATGAGGCGTATGGCACTGATTTCGCCCAAGCCGTTCAAATTGCCCCGAATGAATCTGCGGTCTTCACGGTGACGTTCACCCCATCAGGTTCCGGCGACTTCACCGATGTCTTGACGATTGCTTCCGATGACGAAAACGAAAGCCCGATTCAGATAGATCTATCTGGTAGCGGCACATTAATCGTTGTTCCCGAGATTACCGTTTCGCCTCTATCAATTGATTTTGGCGACGTCGATACTCGAAACGAAGCTTCTGAGATTGTTACCATCACCAACGATGGTACTGGTGCACTTACTATATCCAGCATCGGATTTACAGAGGAACAAAACGGGTTCACATTTGATTGGAGCGAAGTCGGCGAATTAACGGCGGGTGCATCGGTCGATGTAACGGTCACGTTTGCTCCGCCTCAGGACGGCGACTTCTTCGCAACATTGCGGATTTCCTCTGATGACGATAATGAGTCAGTCGTCGATGTAGAACTAACAGGTACCGGTTTCACCGGACCTCACTTTACCTACCTACAAACCGGGACAAGCCATTCCCTATTGATCAACACTGCTGAACTTGACGGCGAGGAAATGGTCATCGGCGATGAGATCGGCGTCTTTACTCCCGCTGGTATTTGTGCCGGAGCTGTGATTCTTGCGGATCGCGGTGGGGATGGCGCACCGCCAAGGCGTGCAGGAAACGTGAACTTCAATATATTCCCTGCCGGGCTTGGTGCATTCGGAGATGATAATGGCACCGAAACAGTCGAAGGTTTTACTGCCGGACAACCATTTGCCTTTCGTCTCTATGATGCTTCCATAGACGCAGAATTTAACGCAACCGTGATATTTGTCGAAGGTCAGCAATCCTGGCTGAACGGCGGATTCACAGTGGTTAGACTTTCTGCGCAGTCAGAGGCGGCTCCGGAGATCGACTTATCAGCCGTTAGCCACGAATTCGGCGAGGTTTTTGTTGGCGCGTTGAGGAATTGGGCATTTGATATTCAAAATATTGGTGGCGCTACTCTCACAATTTATTCTGTGACCTCGAATGATAATGATGTTTTCTCCACCGACTTCAGTGGTGAAACTTCGATCGATCCCAATAGCGCTTTGACCGTGGATGTTACATTCGGACCTGATGCCGCGGGCGACTTCAGTGGGACTTTGACGATTGTTTCTAATGATGGCAATGAATCAGAAGTTACAGTAAGCCTTACCGGTACGGGTACGGAAGAGAGAATTCCTGACATTGCAGTTGCTCCCGAGTCGCTTGCTTTTGGAAACATCGCCATTGGTCGTAATTCGACGCAGACCGTCACTATCTCTAACAATGGAACCGGCGATTTAACTCTGACAGCGGTTACTCTAAGTGGAGAAGGGTTTTCCATGACTGATAACGGCGAGAGTAATGTAATCACTCCTGGAAATTCGCAGGATATTGATATTACCTTTACGCCAACTCAGGTTCAGGAATACCAAGGCAATCTGACCATTGAATCTGACGATGCTGATGAGGGCGAGATTGTAGTTAATCTCTCCGGGGCTGGAGTGCTTGCTCGTCACTTTGAGTTTGGTCAAACAAACACTAATCACTCGATCCTTATCAATTCCGCATTAATCGATAATGGCCAATTGGTAGCTGGAGACGAGATCGGCGTTTTCACACCCGGCGGCGCTTGCGCCGGTGGAGTTATCCTTATCGACAGCGAAGACGGAATTTACCCTGCAGGTCTTGCGGCATTTGGCGCTGATGGTGGAACGCCTGGATTTACCTCAGGTCAAGCATTTGCTTTCAAGATGTTCGACGCGTCTGCCGATTTGGAAATCGATGCGGAAATCGAATACTCCGAAGGTCCTCATGCGTGGATCAACGGCGGGTTGACTATTATTGGGAGATTGTTTGCCTACACTCAAGCGCGACCGGTTATTCAGCTCTCCGAAAATGTCCACGACTTCGGCGAGGTCGGAATAGGCGAGACTGCGGATTGGGTAGTGACCATCCTAAACGTTGGAAACGCTGACCTAAGTATTACTTCCGTCTCAATCGACAATGAAGCCTTCTGGTCCGACTTTGGCAACGCTGTCGAAATCTCGCCCGACGAGTCCGTCGTTCTGAATGTTTACTTCACCCCGCCGGACGCAGGCGACTTCTCCGCCACGCTGGTCATTGCCTCTAACGACCCCGATAACGGGGAAGTCGAGTGTCAGTTGAGCGGCGTAGGTAGCAGTGTTATTGTTCCTGAAATCGATTACTCCGATCTTAACCACGACTTCGGCGAAGTCCCAGTTGGGCGGAGCGACAACTGGACATTGACTATTTCCAACGTCGGTACTGGCAATTTGACAATAACCGACATTTCGACCAATCTCGGCGTATTCACAACCAACTTTGCCAACTTTGACGGTTCACTAATCATTGCCGCCCGTGAAACCGCTGACATTATTTTTGTCTTCACTCCTGAGGAAATCACCGATTACAGCGGCGTCTTCACTATCACATCTGATGACGAAGACGAAGGATCTCTTGAGGGTGGACTGTATGGCAGAGGCGGTCAGCCCGGTCCGCACTTCAATTTTGCTCAGACCGGCGGGAACCACTCTCTCCTTATTAGTGGCGCGACAATCGATGGACAGTCTCTCGTCGAAGGGGACGAAATCGGTGTATTTACACCTGATGGCTTCTGTGCAGGTGGATATGTACTGACTCCGCTTGAAGGTGGAGCTCTCTATCCGGCAGGGCTTGCCGCATGGGGCGACGACCAGAATCAAGCAGGCAGACAGGGCTTCTTCCCCAACGAAGATTTCGCGTTTAAGATTTGGGATCTCTCAGCTCAAGAGGAGATCAGTGCCTTTCCCAATTACCTCGAGGGTCCGCAACGATTTGTCGGCGACGGCTTCACTATACTTAGGCTGGTTGCCGAACATGAAGCCCGTCCGGACATTGCCATTTCGCCTGATGCGATTGATTTTGGTGGAGTGATTGTCGGCGAAACTTCCAATCGATCCTTCTTCATCACCAATATGGGGACGGCCCAGCTGAATGTTACCAGCATCTCCTGTCCGGAAGGCGTTTTCACTCCTGGCAGTACTGGAGGATTCTCTCTGGCTCCTGGACAACGCATTGAGATCGCGGCAGTGTTTCAGCCGACCGAAGCGATCGATTATAATGAGGAGTTGACTATTGAGTCGGATGATCCCGATGAATCAACAGTCGTAATAAATCTCTCTGGATCTGGTCTCGCTCAACCACCCGCCGATATTGCAGTCAGCAATACCGCTCACGACTTTGGTGAAATTGCCCTCGGCAATACCGCCACTTGGGAAATCGATATCAGCAATGAAGGATTCCTTCCTCTTGTTGTTAGCAATATTGCCTCCGACGATGGTGCCTTTTCTACCGATTTTAACGGTGAAATTAACATAGCATCTGGCGAATCTGCTTCGATAAATGTCTTCTTTGCGCCGACAGAAGCACGTGGTTATAACTCCACTCTCCATATCGCTTCGAACGATCCCGACGAGAATCCTGTTGAAATTTCCCTCTCTGGTTCCGGAATCTCTGAAGGCGCGCCTGACATCGACGTTGCCGCGCGCGACAACTCTGATTGGGAAGTCGAACTATATTCCGCATCGACACGAGAGTTCATTATCGCCAACGTCGGTAATGACATGCTTAATGTTCAAGGCGCCGAACTGCAAAATGGTGATTTCAGTGCGTCATTCGGGGCTCTCCAGATCAATCCTGGATCTTCTGAAGTATTTAACGTAACCTTCCGCCCCTCCGATCTTGGTGAACGGACGGCGCAGTTTACGATCATTTCAGACGATCCAGACGAAAGCGAATTTGTACTAAACATCGTTGGCATTGGTATTCCAGCCGGACCGCACTTCGATTTCACCACGTCAGGGGAAAACCATTCGCTTCTTGTGAACGCCGCCACTCTTGACGGCGAATTGCTTGTCCAAGGTGATGAAATAGCTGTCTTTACGCCGAGCGGGGTTTGTGCTGGCGCGATCATCCTCGCTTCAGAAGATGGTGAGATATACCCAGCAGGATTTCCAGCTTGGGGTGACGACCGCGAACGGGAAGGTATTCAAGGCTTCCTTGCTAACGAAGCATTTTCGTTCAAGTTCTGGGACATTTCCGCTCAGGAGGAGATCGTCGCGTTCCCGAACTATGAGGATGGTCCTGAAGTTTGGGGTGTAAACAACATTACATCGCTCTCGCTTATTGCAGAGCATGAAACACGTCCACAGATTGCACTATCCACAGACCAGATAGACTTTGGCGGCGTGATCATCTTTGAGGCGGCTCAAGGCGAAGTGACGATTTCCAACCGCGGAACCGCAACCTTGACAGTCAACCAATTGGCTCTGTCCGGCGAAGGCTTTTCCATGGATGCTGAGAATGGATTCGAGCTTGCTCCGAGTGAAAGCTATATTGTCTCCTTTGGCTTCAGACCAGAAGAAGAGCGCGAATACAACGGTAGTTTAGAGATAACTTCCAACGATCCGAACAATCAAACAGTTTCGGTTAGTCTCGTCGGTACGGGTCTTCCTCAACCGCCGCCTGATATTGATCTCTCTGCAAATGAACATAACTTCGGCGATATTTCTATCGGAAACGTTGCCTCATGGCAGTTCGAGATAACCAATCGAGGCTACCTCCCGTTAAATATTACTGCCATTACTTTGGAAGAAGACGCTTTCACTGTTCCCTTTGAGGAAGGGATTAGTATTGCTCAGAACGAGACTATTTCGTTTGATGTATTCTTTGAACCCACCTCAGAGCGAGACTATGCAGGAACTCTTTCCATTTATTCAAATGATATAGATGAAAACCCCGTTACAGTAACCTTGTCCGGCACAGGAGTCACCGAAGGCGAGCCGGATATTACACTTAGCCAAAATTCAAACGATTTTGGCTCGGTCGAAGCATACGATACGGCTGTCTGGAGCCTGCGGATATCCAACGACGGGAACGACAGATTGACGGTTAACAATGTCTTTATCGAAGACGTTGGATTTTCAGTTGATTGGCAGGGTGAAACAGTTGTCAATCCCGGTTCAGGCGTCGATATAAATGTCTTCTTTTCACCCACAGAGGTTCGTGACTACTCTGGGGAAGTAATTATCACCTCGAACGACCCTGACGAAAATCCCGCAATGGTTCAACTTACCGGACGCGGAATCCAGCCCGGCCCCCATTTTGAGTTTATTACTACCGACGTCAACCACTCGTTGTTAGTCTCCAGTGCAGAGCTTGATGGAGAGAGTTTGCAGAGCGGTGACGAGATTGGTGTCTTCACCTCAACAGGCGCTTGCGGAGGTGGAGTAGTGCTTTCGGCAGGAGGAGAAGGATTGTTCCCAGCCGGTTTTGCGGCATGGGGAGATGATATTAGAACCGAGAATGTTGTCGAAGGGTTCAGTGGAGGCGAAAGTTTTGCTTTCCGAATCTATGATATGTCCGCCAGACAAGAACATGAAGCTGAAGCAGAGTATTCGAATGGACCACAGACTTGGGTCAATAACGGCTTTACCATTCTCTCACTCTCCTCTTACACAGAGGCAGTAGCATTAGTAGATGTTTCCGAAAGAGAAGTCCTTTTCAACCGTACCCCGATTGGTGTAACTCGCCAGCATGAACTAACTGTATCCAATACCGGTGACGCCGACCTGATGGTATCCGGCGTAGAGATCGGCGGCTATCCCTTCGTAACAGATTTCGAAAGTGAAGTTACTGTCACTCCCGGCCAGTCGTTCATCATCACGATCAGCTTTGCTCCACAGGATGCCGAAGACTTTTTCGACACAATGACCATCCTCTCGAACGCAGAAAACGAACCCCGCCTTGATGTGAGTCTCGCTGGTACCGGAATTGAAGCTGGTCCGCCTCAAATCCAACTCTCGGAAAACGCTCATGATTTCGGTGAAGTATTTGTCGGACTTAGTGAAGCTTGGAGCTTCACGATCACTAATGCAGGCGCCGAGAATCTTGATGTCGATAGACTGACTTTTGACGGAATCGGGTTCACGGTTACTCCAGATCAAGCATTTGTAGTCGAGCCCGGAGCGTCACAAGTTGCAACTGTTACGTTTACGCCGTTTGCAAGGGGCGAATTCTCAGGTGTGGTTATAATCGACTCCAATGATCCAGACCAGCCGAGAATTAATGTTGAAGTAATGGGTATTGGAACACTTGGAAGCTACCATTGGGCATTTGTCGAAACCGACGACAATATGTCGTTGCTGATCGAGGCCGCTGAAATTGATGGGCGTTCCATTGAGTCACTCGATCAAATCGCAGTATTTACTGAAAATGGCATTTGTGCCGGTGTAGCAGTTGTCGAAAATGAATTTCCAGTCGGAGTCGCCGCCTGGAGCGATGATGTCACAACGGAAGAAGTTGTCGAAGGCTTTGTTGAGGGTGAAACGATCTCCTACCGAATCTGGGACGCATCCACAGATCAGGAATATGTTGCTCAGGCAGAATATGCCGAAGGGGAGGGGATATTTACTCCCAATGGCGTCGCATTATTGAGTCTTTCAGTATTCGCCGGTGGACCGCATTTCGGATTCGTAACGACTGACGCCAACCACTCAGTGCTTATCGAAAGTGCACTACTTGATGGCGAGTTACTCATATCTGGGGATGAAATCGGAGCATTTACGACAAATGGCCTTTGCGCGGGAGCCGTCGCACTTGTTGATGCCGGTGACGGGCTTTTCCCGGTTGGTTTTGCCGTTTGGGGAGACGAATCTGGTGATGAGACGATTACTGGATTTGCTATCGGTGAAGAATTTGCTTTCAAATACTGGGACAGTCGCGCCCGCCGCGAATATAACGCAACGCCGGAATATGTTGTGGGTCCACAAGTTTGGACAACTAATGGCTTCACGATTCTATCACTTTCCGGACGTACTGGTCGTTCAGGACAACTCAGCGTCGATACAGATCTTCTTAGCTTTGGAAGAGTTCCGACCGGTTCGAGCCGCCCCAGAACCTTGGACTTTCAAAACACTGGTGATGCGGATCTCGTGGTTTCAGATATCCGAGTAACTACCAGATCTGACGTTTTTAGTGTTGGTTTTGAGGGCGAATTTACGCTCACACCCGGACAGGCAAGCTCTGCCGTAGTAACGTTCATTCCTGAGGAAGCCGAAGGCGAAGTCTTTGGTCAACTTGAAATAATTTCTGATGATCCCGATCGTCCCGTTTTCCCGGTAACGCTTTACGCAGTGGCAATCGAACCAGGACCGCCTCAAATTGTTGTCAGTGAACGAAGCTTCGACTTTGGCGAAGTCCTGATCGGTTTGCGTCAAATTCATAATTTTGTGCTCGGTAACGAAGGTGGCGAAAACCTCCAAATAAGCTCGATTGAATCTATTGGGGATGGCTTCAGTCTGGTTGATCAAAATAATTTCACTCTCGAGCCAGGTGAAACAAGAGACATCGCTGTCGTGTTCGCTCCTGAAAATGTTTCGGAATACAATGGATTGATTGTAGTCCATTCAGACGATCCAGATAACCCTACACTTAATTTGAACGTAACAGGTCAGGGTCTTGCCGGCGAAAACCATTGGGGTTATGTAGAAACCGACAACAATATGTCCCTTTTAATCGAAGACGCTACATTTGACGGATCATCTCTCGTGACCCGTGACCAGATTGGAGTCTTTACACCAGAAGGCAACTGCGCTGGAGCGGTTGTGATCCAAGGCGGATTCCCAGTCGGCCTTTCAGCGTGGGGTGACGATATAAACACGGAGATTGTAGAGGGTTTTGTTAGCGGAGAAGGATTGAGTTTCAAACTCTGGGATGAGTCCGCCCAGTTAGAAATCTCTGCAACAGCTGAATATAGTCAAGGTAATGGAACGTATGCGATCAATGGATTTTCCTTGCTGACACTTTCGGCTTTCTCAGAAGGAGACCATTTCCGGTTTACAGAAACAGACGTCAATCACTCCTTGTTGATCACCAGTGCTTTGATGGATGGATCGGCGCTTACAGTTGGCATTGAAATAGGAGTCTTCACTCCCGAGGGGCTTTGCGCCGGAGCGGCGGCGGTTGTAAATCCTGGCGAATCAATTGGTGTCGCCGCATGGGGTGACGACCAAAACACTGAGATAGTAGATGGTTTCCAAACGGGCGAATCGTTTGCTTTCCGTTATTGGGATGCAGAACTCCATCGTGAAATCAATACCCAAGCTGAATATGAGGATGGTCCCGAGATTTGGACGAACAATGGATTTACGCTTCTGAGTCTTTCTGGTCGGTCTGGACGGGCTCCGGATATCTTCGTATCGGAACGTAATCATGATTTCCTTCGATTGCCAGTCGGCACTTCTCGTGACTGGGCATTCTCAATTCTCAACCGCGGTGAACTTGATCTCACTATTAGCGGTATCGAAAGCGACAATGGCGTTTTCACCACTGATTTCGGCGGTGATGCCATAGTTCTCACACCCGGAAATCATGTCGATGTGATTGCGACATTCAGTCCGAATGCCGCCGCTAATTTCAGTGGTTCTCTTACGATATTCTCAAATGATTCAGATACCCCTGAATTAATGATCACTTTAACCGGTATCGGAGTTGAGGCTGGGCCGCCGGTCATCGATCTATCCGCTCTTTCTTACGATTTTGGTGAAATCTTGATGGGACTTTCATCTTCGGCATCGTTCTCTATTTACAACGGTGGAGGTTCTAATCTAACCATAGAATCCAATGTCTCTGACAATGAAGACTTCTTGGTCGATGACTTGAGCGGTTTAATATTAGGCGTCGGTGAGTCGAGCGACTTTTCAGTCATTTTCAGGCCTACTGCTGAGGGAGACATTTCCGGGAACATCACCATCGTCAGTAATGATATGCAACGTAATCCTCTCGTTATTGAGCTAACCGGCATCGGCGTCCGGGGAGCCCTTCGTTGGGCTTATACTGAGACCGACGCCAATATGTCGATTTTGGTAGAATCCGCTATTCTTGATGGTGAGTCTCTTGGCTTTGGTGACCAGATTGGCGTCTTTACTGAAAATGGAACTAACGCCGGTGCAGGCGAAGTAGGCGTCGATGGCTTCCCTGTTGGACTTGCCGCTTGGGGAGATGATGTTGCCACAGAGGATATTATCGAAGGTTTCGTCACTGGCGAACAACTTGCGTTCCGCATTTGGGATGCCTCTGCAAATATTGAATTTGAAGCATCCGCACGCTTGTTGCAAGGTGACGGCAGATTTGCTAATAACGGAATGTTGCTTGTTGAGCTGACGTCATTTACTCCACAAGAAGGCAACCATTTCCAATTTGTCGAGACTGATAACAATCATTCGCTCATCGTTACCACAGTCAATCTCGATGGGGATCCTCTCCTGGCAGGTAATGAGGTTGGTATTCTCACTCCCGCCGGAGTCGTCGCTGGAGGCTTCATCATTGAAACTCCGGGCGCTGAAATTGGTACCGCCGCCTGGGGAGATGACCAATCTACAGAGAACGTTACTGAAGGTTTCCAGCCTGGTGAGGCGTTCAGGTTCCTCATCTGGGATAGTAATGCTCATATCGAAATTTCTGTCCAAGCTGACTTCAGCGAAGGTCCCGAAGTATATACCGTCAATGCCTTTAGTGTTCTCACTCTTAACGGCTTTAGCGGACGACGTCCGATAGTCTCCGTCAATGCCAGTACACATGATTTCGGTTCGGTTGAGCTTAACACGACCGCCTTTTGGACTCTGGTCATCAGGAACATTGGAAGTGCGGGGTTGCATGTCTCAAACATCTCGATTGCCGGGGATAACGCTTTCGCTGTCGATTTTGACGGAGATGAACTGACCATTTTCCCGAACTCATCCGTTGAGTTTAATGTTTCTTTCAATCCTACGCAAGTTGCTGATTATGCGTCCACATTATCAATTGTTTCCGACGATCCAGATAATGGAGATATCGATATTGCTTTGTCTGGTTCCGGTGTCATAGTTCTTCGTCCGTCTATTGTCGTTGATCAAAGCGCGATAAACTTCGGCGATGTCATGATCGGTGATCTCGGCGCAGAAATTCTAACCGTTAGCAACACCGGCGATGGCGACCTCGAAATCACCGATATGGTGATTGACAATAATATCTTCTCAGTCGGTTTCCAGCCTGAGCCTATAGATTTTTACTGGACATTTACTGAGACTGACAACAACATGTCCATGCTCATTGATGATGCTACTCTTCGCGGTAATCAATTGGGTGCAGGAAACATCATCGGTGTCTTTACGCCTGCTGGAGTTTGTGCCGGTTTTAGTGCTGTGACAGATGCTGGTTATCCCGTTGGTCTTGCGGCTTGGGGAGACGACAATAACACCGAAGGTGTGGTTGAAGGCTTTATTGCCGGTCAGGCGCTTTCGTTCCGGCTGTGGGATACCGCCGCCGGGCGCGAATATTCCGCTACTCCTGAATATGTCGATGGTAACGGGATCTTCCAAGGTAACGCCTTTGCAACCGTAATACTTACTTCGGCTGGAAGAGGTCTTGCTCCTCAGGAAGTTACTAATTCTAACATTCCTGCTGGCCAATCGCTCGACATCCTTGTTTATTTTTCACCTGTTGCAGAAGGTAGCCAGCAAGGCACTCTCACCATCATCTCTAACGACAGATATAATCCTGAAGTTACGGTAGATCTTACTGGTAATGGTATTTTCAGCCCGGCGTCGCTCGAGCTTTCCGACGCCAGTCATGGCTTTGGCGGTTTGTATGTTGGTGAGTCCACGTCGTGGACGTTCCGTATGACGAACACCGGGCAGCAGGTTCTGGAAGTCGGCGGAATCGAGGTTGGCGGCGCTTATTATCGACTAGACAACCAGGGCGGTTTCAGCCTTGCGCAAGACCAGTACGCCGACGTGACGGTGACTTTTGCGCCGGAAGACGGCGGCAGCTTCGACGGGACAGTGACGATTTCGTCCAACGATCCCGCAAGTCCTTCGGTAGTAACTCTTTCCGGTGACGGCTTGTGGTTCCCGGTTGCGGAGTTGTCGGACATCGAGTTCGGTGAAGCTGCGGTCGGATCGACGGTTGAGCGTGCGTTGACGGTTCAGAACGTGGGTCGCGCGACGTTGCGTCTTACCAACGTGACGACTTCCGGCGCGCCGTTCTCGGTTGAGTTTGTAGCCGGGACTCCCGAACCTCGTGAGTTTGACTGGAGCTACACCGAGACCGACAACAACATGAGTTTGTTGATCTCTTCGGCGACGATCCAGGGATATTCTCTTGCCGAGGGCGACTACATCGGCGTGTTCACGTTGAGCGGGACCTGCGCCGGGTTTGGCGCAGTGACGGTTGACGGCTATCCGGTGGGGATGGCGGCCTGGGGCGACGACGCGGCGACGGAAGACGTGGTGGAAGGGTTTGGCGAGCGTGAAGCGATTCGGTTCCGCTTGTGGGATAGTGCGGCGGGGGCTGAGTACCAGGCGGAAGGTGATTTTGGCGGCGGCAACGGCCTTTACGTAGCCAACACGGTGGGCGACGTATCGGTCCGTTCGGTGCGGCGTTTGGTTCCTGGCGGTGTAGGGGAAGGCGGTCGTTTCCAGTATGTCATTACCGATCAGAACCATAGCTTGATTTTAAATCGTGCTACGCTTGACGGCGCTGACCTTTCGGAAGGCAGCGAGATCGGCGTGTTCACACCGGGCGGGGTCTGTGGTGGTTCGTATATAATTGAAGTAGCTGGTGATACGGTAGGCGTAGCGGCATTTGGCGACGACCAGAACACCGAAGTGATCGATGGTTTCCGTGATAACGAAGGGTTCTCGTTCCGTTACTTCGATGTGGTAACGGGTGTTGAGTACCCGGCTTCGGCGACGTTTGCCGAGGGTCCGCAAGGCTGGACAGGCAACGGCTTCAGCGTGTTGTCGCTATCCGGGGTGACGCATATCGATCCACCGGCGGGCGAGGTGACGTTAGAGCCTGGGGAATCGGTTGATGTACGTGCGTTCTTCAGTCCAGTTTCGTCGGGTGAGTTCTACGGTACGGCTTACGCCGAGACCGACGATCCTTACCGTAATCCGGCCGAAGCCAGTCTGCATGG
>CAYHEC010000004.1:0-198499 GCA_964355675.1 uncultured Caldithrix sp. | reverse complement strand
GCAGTCGGGATCGAGGGAGAGACTTCAACCCGAACGGCCCGCCCAGACCTCGCGATGATCGTCCAGCTCGATCATTCAGTAGTGACCGACATGCTCGACCATTCAGCGAAGGTCGCCGTGATCAGGGGAGAGACTCAAGTGAATTTCGCTCGCAAGGCAACACATCGCGATTTGAGCCTAAAAGCATAGAGCAAGGCGAAAGAAATGAGCCATCAATTTCGTCTTTTCCACCTCAAAGTGACTTTCCCGCCTTCAAGGAAGGTGGAAAAAAGCAGTTGTCACCACGAGAAGCCGCCGTCTGGTCGTACATGCGCTGGCTGAAACTGCGTACGCGTATCGATACAGCAGTAGAGAAGGAACTAAAGCGTGCAGTTTGGGAGCCTCGCGATAAGGCTCTGTTTCATGAAATTATCTATGGAGTTGTTCGACAACATGGCCGTTTGGAATGGCTGATCAAGCGAATGACGACCACACGGGACAAACCGGATCCAGCCGGGACAGCGGCCGTCGCAGTTGGACTCTATCAATTTCTTTTCCTCGACAGAGTTCCGGAATATGCTATCGTCGATTCCTCCGTCGAAGTCGCCAAACGAATCGGCGGACCACTTGTAGCCGGGTGGGTCAACGCGGTCTTGAGACGCGCTTCGGTGGATCGGGATGAATTATTGGCGATGCTTCCAGACCCCGGAGTGACCAGCAGGGACGAACGTCTTAGTGTAGAATATTCATACCCGTCTTGGATGGTTTCACGTTGGGCAAACCAACTTAAACCACAAGAATTAAAAGAATTTCTTGCTTGGGGTAATCGTCGTCCCCATTTGACGTTAAGAGTCAACCGCTTTAAATCAACAGTTGAAGATTTTGCCAAAAAACTCACCGAAAAGGGCGTTGTCTTTTCTTTACATCCAGATTTTCCAGAATTTATCTCGATTGAACATAGCGGAGATTCTGGGTGGATTGATTCGATGACGGCTGGGCTTGCGTCAGTTCAGGACATTTCACAAGGAATCGTCGCGAAACTTGTCAATCCACAACCCGGTGAAGAAATCCTCGATTTCTGCTCCGCGCCTGGAGGCAAGACCGGACATTTGGCCGAACTAGCGCCCGATGCAGGAATTTTCGCAACTGATAAAGCGGAAGAGCGTCTCGAATTAGTTCACGATTTGGTCAAGCGGAATGGTTACGAGAACGTTAAAATTGTGGCCTATGATGAGATTGTGAAGTCGAAGAAAAAGTTCGACGCAATTTTGGTTGATGCACCTTGCAGTGGAACGGGAGTTCTGGCACGGCGTCCAGATTTGCGCTGGAGACGATCTCCTGATGACATCAGAAGAATGTCTTCTGTTCAATTTTCGTTGTTGAATTACGCCGCAGAACGACTGAAACCAAAAGGCCGAATTATTTACAGCACCTGTTCAGTAGAAAATGAAGAAAATGACGGTGTGGTAGATCGTTTCCTTGCCGAGAGAACAGATTTCGAGAACGTCCCGGTAAGCGAGTTACTTCCGGCAAATCTGAATATTCAATCGACCAGATTGAGCTTGTGGGGCACAGAAATCAAAGCCGATGGCGTTTTTGTCGCTATTATCAGAAAGAAGTGATCTTTCTTGAATTCCGGAATAATTCAAGCAAAAATTCTGGAGGTGAAGGAGTGGTGAAAAGTGCGCGCATTAACTTTGTCGCAGGCGTCCTTGTCATCATGATAAGTTTTCTTTGGTTGACTGGGCTTATAGACAGGGTACTATTGCCATTCATCAGCCGCACTGATATCGAGCTATCGATGCCCGATCTTAGGATGATGAGCTTCCCCGAAGCCGACAGCGTTTGCAAGATTTCAGATGTGGAACTCCTGCCGGCGCGAATTCGATCTGATGACAAAATTCCACCCGGGGTGGTGATAGATCAATATCCTGAGGCAGGTTCCACCATCAAGCCCGGCAGACGAGCTGAAGTAGTTGTCAGTGGAAATTCTGGGCTGATCGCGTGTCCGGATGTCGAAGGAAAATCTCCCGGTGAGGCGGTACTTATTGCCGATTCATCGGGACTATGGCTGAACACTGAAGCTATCCGCTACCGCTTTTCGGAGACAGATCCAGAAGGTGTGATCGTTGAGCAATCGCCATTTGCATTGACCGGCTTGATGAGAGGTTCGGAATTGAGGATCACGGTAAGTTTGGGATCGGCTCCGTTAAATCCAATTGTACCGGACTTGATCGGAGTCAATATCGAAAGTGTTGGTCTGATGTTACGTAAGCAAGGGCTTCGGTTGGGTGATGTTATTAAATATCCGGATCGCCTTCATCATCCCGGTACGGTAATCGAACAATCCAGATTGCCCGGTGAGCTGGTCGGGGAGATCGATGTTGTGAATGTTCGCATTGCCGTCGCTCCGGTTGGCGATATTTTGGAGGAGATGGACAGTTTAAATATGCAAATCGACTCTTTGATTAACAGAGATTCTGAGCATGAATAGCCGCGTACAAATTTCCGCCAGTTTGCTTTCTGCTGATATGGCGCGATTTGATCGAAGTGTCAGGCAGGTCGCTAATGAAGTAGATTATTTTCATTGTGACGTGATGGATGGCCATTTCGTTCCGAATCTGACTTTTGGCGCTCCGGTCATCAAAGCCATCAAAAAAATTTCGCCCCGACCTCTTGACGTCCATTTAATGATCGAAAGACCCTTCGAGTGGGTTTCGAGTTACATCGATGCTGGCTTGGACAGTGATGACTTTCTAACCTTTCATATAGAGGCAGATCCCACGTCATGGAAAACTCTTAAACGGATTAGGGATGCTGGAATTAGGCCAGGTATCGTTCTAAAGCCCGGGACTGCCGCGAAGGCAGTAGAGGGATTAGAAGAATTGGTGGATCAAGTACTTGTTATGACTGTCGAACCCGGATTCGGCGCTCAGAAGTTCATGAACTCAATGTTGAGTAAAATATCTGAAGTCAGAAAAATGTTTCCTGACAAGGTAGTTGTCGCGGTTGATGGCGGAATAGACCAGTTCACTGCGCCAATGGTTTTTGGAGCTGGCGCGAGATTGTTAGTGGCGGGCAACGCTATTTATGGCCAGAAACGTCCCAGATCGGCGGCCGAAAAAATTCGATTAGCGGCTGATAATTCATTTTGAACTCATGAGATTGTACGCGTATCCTACTGGACTATTTGGATTTGTTAATTTGCAAATATTTAGAGTGGATGGACGGCACCACCCCATGGACTTCCAGTGCTTTCAGAAAGTAGAAATTGAATCTGAATTATGGTTTGTTTTTGAGTGTGGATCAATTTCCGCGAATATTAGTTGATTTGGAATAGAGAATTCTATATTATTTTAGGTTAAACAAGTTACGAAATGGAGAACTTTTGTTTCCCGATACCACCCGGCAAGGAGATTTCAATAAGATTCTCGGCCTCCCAAGAGCATCTATCTGGATATTCTTTTATTGTCTTGCCGGTCCATGCATCCCTCCGCTATTTCTGCGCGAACTACTCAAGTACGTAATTATATTTTCAAATACTTCCGATTTCTGAGAAAACAATGCCCGTAAAAGCAACTCCCGACAATTTGAATACTGAAGAATACTCTCATCATTCAAGAGTAGAGCGTCTTGCGCTTACGTTTGACGATGTGCTCATTGTTCCGAGAAGATCATCGGTACTTCCAAGACAAGTGTCCCTTCGGAGCAGACTGACGAGAAAAATTTTCTTGAATATGCCTCTTCTTAGCGCCGCAATGGATACGGTGACTGATTCCAGGCTCGCTATAGCGTTGGCTCGGGAAGGTGGAATCGGCATCATCCATAAAAATCTCACCATTGAAGAGCAAGTAGCTCAGGTTAATGCTGTAAAACGGTCGGAGAGTTTTATCATCGATAATCCGATTACCATGCCGCCATCCACGCCATTGGCTAAGGCGCTGAGCGTCATGCATCAATATGGAATTTCTGGTATTCCCATTGTTGAAAACGGCTGTGTTGTCGGGATGCTTACTCATCGCGATATCAGGTTTGCTACCGATCTGCGTAAACCGGTTTCTCACTATATGTTCAAAGGGAAAATTATTACGGTTCCCTTCGATACAACGATCGAGCAGACTCAGGAAGTTTTGCGAGAGCACCGGATTGAAAAACTGCCGGTTGTGGATAGCAATAACAAACTTGTCGGGCTAATCACTGCCAAGGATATACAGAAGAACAAGATGTTTCCTGATGCGTGCAAAGACGAGCGAGGCAGGCTTAGAGTAGGCGCGGCGGTTGGTGTTGCGGATGGGACTATGGACCGGGTTAAAGCACTTTATGAGGCTGGTGCCGACGTTATCTGCGTCGATACTGCCCACGGTCATTCGGAAGGAGTATTAAAGACAGTCGAAGAAATAAAAGCCAAATTTCCCGACTCCCAAGTGATTGCCGGTAATGTCGCCACTGCAGAAGGAGCTCGAGACCTCGCTTTGGCTGGAGCCGATGGTGTAAAAGTTGGAATTGGTGCAGGCGCAATTTGTACTACCCGCGTCATCGCTGGAATCGGCGTGCCTCAAATGACAGCAATTCTTGATTGCGCACAGGCCCTTGCTGAGATGGATATTCCGATGATTGCTGATGGTGGGATAAGGTACTCGGGCGATATCGCTAAAGCTCTTGCGGCAGGGGCGTCAAGCGTTATGCTTGGGTCGATTTTGGCAGGAATGGATGAAAGTCCCGGCGAGGTTGTCCTTTCGGAAGGCAGATCATACAAAGTCTATTACGGAATGGGTTCTTTGGTGGCAATGAAGAAGGGGTCGGCCGACCGTTATTTTCAGGAAGGAGCTGAAGCGGATAAGCTCGTTCCTGAAGGTATCGAGGGTAGAGTTCCTTTCAAAGGAAAACTCGCTGATACCGTTTTTCAATTGATGGGCGGACTCAAAGCGGCAATGGGATATTGCGGGTGTCAAGACATCGATTCGTTTCAGCGAGAAACGAGATTCGTCCGTATAACAAACGCCGGAATGCGAGAAAACCACCCTCACGACGTTATTGTAACTCGCGAAGCGCCAAATTATCATGTAAACATGTGACGCCTCGCTACAAAGGGTTTTTAAGCGGGCGAGGCTACCGCAAGCCGAGCGATCTGGTGATAAAGATTAGATTTTTTGCGAGCGGCCGTATTCCGATGGATGATGCCCTTACTGGCAAGACGGTCGAGCGTGCTGACGGCAAGTACCAACTGAGCTTTCTTATCATCAACAGTTGCGCCTTCACGAACTCGACGCAAAGCGATGCGCAACGAAGCACGGTACTGACGATTTCGGAGATTAGCTTTCTTATTTGTACGAATCCGCTTGATTGCGGAAAGATGATGTGCCACGAGGGATATTCCTATTGAACGTGAATTTTACATGAAACTGTAATTTAACGTATTGAAAGTCAGGTGTCAATAGTTGTGCCCCAACATCTTAGCGAAACGATAATCAAAGTAGATTTATCAGGTCGATTTATTACAGAACTTATAGAGTGGATTTTTAAGCCGCTTTTGTCTGCACTATTGTCATGTTACAGCAATAATGATGGTGCTGGTAGCGCAGCGATTTATCGCGCCCTATCATCTGTCATGTTACAGCAATAATGATGGGGCTGGTAGCGCAGCGATTTACCGCGCCCTATCATCTGTCATGTTACAGCAATAATGATGGGGCTGGTAGCGCAGCGATTTATCGCGCCCTATCTTCCGAATCTCAATATGAGATCGATAAATCGCTATGCTACCGATCATTATTCCCATGACAGCACACTCGTTGGGGTTTCAGACCGAACAGAGCGCCTTGAAAAGCCACTCTCCAAGAGCAACCATAATTTCACATAGTAATATTACAATCCAAATCTCTCATTTCATTGACGGCGTTAATTGAACTTACAGACCTACAAAAGCTTACTCGTAAGCCTTCTGACGGTGAGCCTTCTGTCGTTGTTTTCCGGCTGTGCGTATTACAATTACTTCTTTAACGCCCAGAAAAACTTTGAGACTGCCGAGAAACAACGACGCGATACTCCAAGCCGAGGTGTATCGAAACGGGCAAGCTCAAATTCCGGGTATGCCAAGTCGGTAGCTTCTGCCGAGAAGATGCTCGAGTATTATCCCGGTAGCAGATGGGATGATGACGCGCTGTTGCTAATTGCCAAATCCAATTACTACGACGGAAAATACCGAAGTGCCGCCGGTCGGGTTGATGAGCTTCTTTCCAGATTTCCAGAATCACTTTTGGTTGAGGAAGCAAGATTATATAAAGGACTGTCACTGCTCCGTCTCGCTCAACCCGATTCTGCGCGACAGATACTCGGTGAAATATTCTTGAATTCTTCTAATAAAAGTAATATAGCGCAGGGCCATTTTGGATTGGGTGAATACAACCTCCTCGAAAAACGGCCCGAAGTTGCACTGAGCGAGTTCAGGATCGCCGCGCAGTCGGCAGTAGATGACGTTTGGCTCCGTGGCCAGAGCTGGGTAAAAGCTGGTGAGACATTAAGTTTGCTTAAGAGATACGGAGAAGCGGTTGATTTGTATAACGAAATCTTGGGCGAGAAAATCCCGCGGCGCCTTCGCTTCGAGGCTTCGTTTCAACGAGCGTCGGCACTTAGAGAGAGCGGTCATGCTGAGGAGGCATTTGAAGAATGCAAAATTTTATTGAAGGATGGCGCTTTCGTTGACGATTTTCCGATGGTGGAGTTGGAAGCGGCCAAATCTTTAAGGGCAATCGGAAGAAATGAAGAGGCAAAAGAACGACTTGAAGATCTTGTAGAAACCGAAAAACGCGGAGAGATAGGCGCTGAGGGACAATATCAACTGGGTTTGTTGCACTGGGAGATCAACCGTGATGATACCGCCGCGCTTTCCGCCCTTCAAGCAGTCAAAGCAACCGAAAGGACAGCCAAAATAGTTCCTATGGCGGACTCACTTGCCGCTGAAATAGCGGCTTTGATGAAACATTACCAGAAACTGCGATTTTATTCTCATCAATTTTCCATGATTGATAGCGCTCGTCAAGGCTTTAAACAAATTTATCCATCAGATACGGTTTGGGTAGATTCCTCGTTACTCGTAAAAAACAAAATTGATAAATCGAAAGATCGATCTTCAAAGAAGAAAAAAGGAGATATTAAAGGGAAGACTCGTCCCGGTATCCAATCTGATCCTAATGATCCAATTGGCAAAATGATTGAGGATGCCATGGCCGCGGATCCGACCGGACGTGCAAATTTACTGGATTTTGAGCCTAAGGCAATCGACACCACTGCAAGGGATTCAAGCGCCAAATCTGCCCCGCAATCCGATACCCTCAAAGTCCCTCTTGATTCTCTGCAGTTGTGTTCTATCGAATCTTCTTTCCATTCCCAACAACAATCTGAATGGTTGTCTCTGGCTGAACTTCACCTTTTCGATAGAAATGACATCGATAGCGCTTCTTATTATATTGACACCTTGCTTGCCACCGACCTTGATTCGATATTATGGGCGCGCAGTATTGCCACTGCGGCATATATCTTTAAAAGCCACAACGATACTTTGGCGTATGATTCGCTTTATGGTTTGATACTCGCAAACCCACCAGACAAGATTTGGAGGGAAAGAGCTGAAAAAGCTTTACGTATCGAGGTCAAACTTCCTCCAACTACTCAGACTGCCGCATTAATCGATTCAGCTGAAGCGATTTGGAGGGATCAGAATGATGTGGAAACGGCGAGATTATTATACCTTTTAGCGGCAGAAGTGGCGGACTCAGGAGATACTGCTGGCGCAAGGGGATTACTTGCGGCGGCATTCATAACCCGCACAGTATTGGGGCAGGACAGCCTCGCTAATCAACTTTACGCTGAAGTATCCAGCAAATTTTCAGGAACTACCTACGCGAAGTTGGCGCAAAAACGATCTCCTAAAAATGTCAGTCGCACACCGAGCCGTGCAGTTCCGCAAGAACCGAAGAAAGAGGATGCTCCTTCTGAAGATTATCCTGATGCATATCTCGACGACCGCATTCCAAATGATACACCTGCAGAACCAGTCATTTACGAAGCGAATAAAGTTGATGAGATTCCGCTATTGATTACATCTTCACAGGTTTTGGATGACTACCTGCGGAGTTATTATCCATTCGAGGCATACGGCGAACGAATGAACGGTCATGTGGAAGTTAGTTTGGTGGTTCGGGCTAATGGCGAAGTGACTGACGTTGAAATTAACAGAGCGGATCCGGAAGGATACGGGTTCGACGACGCCGCGACGCAGGTAATAACCATGCTTGCCTATCGACCGGGCAGGAAAAATGGGACACCGGTGGACGTCAGGATAAAACAATCGTTTGAGTTTAAATTTCAAGGCGATCGATGATCCACCCGATTGCTGAAATAGGCAGGGTTCAAGAATCGCGGGAGATTTCCCCACTTTTATGGGACATCGAAGTTATCGCTCCGCTAATCGCCTCCGTGACACGAGCCGGTCAATTTGCCCATGTACGTGTTTCAGAAGGATTTAATCCATTTCTTCGCCGGCCGCTTAGCATCGGACCGATAGTTGGCGATGTGCTTCGACTTATATTCCACGTAAGAGGCGAAGGTACTCGGTTACTGGCCGCTAAAAAGCCGGGCGATCCTATTGACCTGATCGGCCCTCTCGGTCACCCAATCCAGGTTCCTGACGGCAATCACCCTTTGATTTTCCTTACCGGAGGAATTGGGGTTGTGCCGCTACTACTTTTCGACGATCAGCTTCCACATGAACGGGAGAGGATTTTTATACTGGGAGTTCGATCCCAATCGACCATCCCCGTTTCACTTGCTGAAGCTGAAACTCGACACGTCCGGTGGTCGTCGGATGATGGTTCCATTGGTTTTCACGGAAATACTGTTCAATTACTTGAAAGAACTGTGGAGGACCTTGGAAAGGAAGGTGTTCCATTGGTGATTGCTTGCGGTCCCGGTCCAATGCTAAGAGGTATGAAGAAATTCTGCTCCGAACACGACATTCCAGCGTTGGTGTCGTTGGAAGTACCAATGGGATGTGGAGTCGGAGCCTGCCAAAGCTGTGCGGTTCCGCGAAGCGATGGCAAAGGCTATTTTCTTGTCTGTAAAGAGGGTCCAATTTTCGATAGTAGGACTGTGGTTCTGGATACGGGAGAGCTTCCATGATGACTGATTTTAACGTGACGATGGCGGGAGTGGAGTTCCGAACACCACTATTGACCGGATCCGGTACTTTCGGCTATGGAGACGAATTCCTGAGTCTGATCGACTACAAACCGCTCGGCGGGATTGTCACCAAATCGCTCTCCATAAGACCCAGACCCGGAAATCCTCCGCCACGAATATGCGAGACTCCCGGAGGTGGCGTGATCAATTCTATTGGTCTGGCAAATCCTGGCGTCAAAGCTTTTATCTTGGATAAAGCCCATAGTCTTCCGGTAGGTCATACCAAGATTTTCCTTAGTATATTCGGTGAAACCGTTGAGGAGTTCGTCACTGTTCTAACACGATTGGAGACATTGGATAGTATCGACGGATACGAGTTGAATCTCTCGTGCCCTAACGTAAGACATGGCGGAATATCGATTGGAGGAGATGCCTCGGCTATTGGCGAAGTGGTAAGAGAGTGTCGCGCGATTACACCAAAATTCATTTCTGTTAAGCTGACTCCGCATCATACTCAAGTCGCACCACTTGCCGAATCTGCCGCAAAAAATGGCGCCAGTGCTTTGACGATGATCAACACTCTTGTAGGGATGATGATCGACGCTGAAAGCCGGAAACCGCTACTGGGAACGATAACGGGGGGTTACAGTGGACTGCCGTTAAAACCTGTTGCACTCGCCAAGGTTTGGCAGGCTTCCCATGCAGTTGATCTGCCGATTTGGGCTTCAGGCGGCATAGTCAACGGGATCGACTGTATTGAGTTTTTACTTGCTGGCGCGAGTGGTTTGCAACTCGGATCCGTACTATTTGCCGACCCTTATGCGCCTGGTCGAATATTAGGGGAGATGGATAGCTACTGTCAACGACATGGCGTCAAATCATTGAAAGAACTTATCGGATCGCTTGAGAAGCCATAAGAAATATCCAGTTGTCGCTGTGTGTTCAGACAGAAATCTTCTAAAAACAGCTTTCACGCTTCTGATTTTGTCACTTCTTTTGCCTGCCTGTTCAAGCGGCCCCAGACTGACTGACGATCCCCGATACGCAAAAATCTCCACTCACAATCCGAAAGCTGGATTTTATCCGGGGCAAACATGGCGCGGGATAGCTTCGTGGTATGGGAAGGAGTATCACGGGAGAAGGACGGCTTCTGGTGAAATATTTGACATGTATGAACCGACAACCGCCCACCTTTATCTTCCTTTTGGTACAGAAATTAGAGTCGTTAATTTAAAGAACAACAATAGCTGTCAATTGAAGGTAAATGATCGCGGGCCTTCGATCAGAGGTCGTATTCTTGATGTTTCGTATGGAGCGGCTAAGGAGTTAGGGATGGTCAACGATGGCATCGTCGAAGTCCAGATCACAATCATTTCGGTACCAAAATGACCAAGAGTGCTATTGGCAAACGGTTGCTTGTCGCATCCTGGGGGATTCCGCTTCTTGTCGGCCTTGTCTGGCTTGGCGGGTGGTGGACGGCTGGTCTGATCGCAGGAATAGCGTGTACTGCTCAATACGAGTATTACCTGATGCAAGAGGCGTTGGGTCGCAAGCCACTGATCGAAGTCGGTCTTGTGGCAGGTTTAGTGATCATTGCACTTTGGCAGATTGGCGGGATGGAGGCTCTCGGCTGGACTATTGCATCACTCTTCCTGACCTTAGCTTTGGCGATCATGCTCACGGGTCGAACGCATACAGATCTGCTGGCGACATTCGGGGGTATAGCTTATCCGCCGTTATTGGGAGGTAGCTTTTTACTTGTCAGGAACTTCGAACTATCATCTTCAGGCGGTTTGTGGCTGACTTTTGGACTCTTCGGAGCGATTTGGACATGTGACACGGCCGCTTACGGTTTTGGCAGATGGACAGGAAAACATTTGCTTGCCCCTTCTATCAGCCCTGGAAAGACAGTCGAAGGATTTGTCTGGGGATTTATTTTTGCTACGTTATTTTCAGTCGTATGGTGGTGGTATGGATTTATCAATTGGGATTTGGCGATAGTACTCGCCTTCGCAACCGGATTGATTGGACAATTAGGCGATTTGGTCGAGTCTGCGCTCAAGCGAGAGACTGGCGTCAAGGATGCCGGAACATTTCTTCCCGGCCATGGCGGTGCGCTCGACAGGTTCGACAGCTTTTTTGCCGCGGCGCCGGTGATTGCGATGTACTTAAGTGTCCGTGATCAGATATTTGCTTTTATGAGATGAATTTGCTGTTTTACACACTCGCGTAGGGTCGATTTCCAAATCGACCTCAGACGATACACGCGTAGAAACTTATGCCAGCCCCAGCGGTTTGGCAGTGGGCAATATCTGGTAGGACAGGGCTCCGTACCTGTCCCTTATTAAAGAGATAACTTCTGACTGAACGGATACGGAGCTTCGTTCTACCGTGCGTGTTCACGGGACTTTTCTTAATCATTAAAGGAATCTATTCTCGAATGTACCGAATCTCAACTTCAGAGCTTAACGACAAAGCCTATCAAATCCGATGGGATCTGATCGAGCTTATCTATCGGGCAAAATCAGGCCATCTGGACACCTCGCTGGCGTTGGTGGAAGTATGGCTGGGACTTGTTTATAGCGATTCTTATCGCTTCGATCCGAAAAACGGTGATTGGGTGGATCGCGACCGAATTTTTCTCTCCGAAGGTCATGCCTGCCCTATCCAGTACCTTGTGAACTCCGATCTTGGTTATTACCCGAAGGAGGAAGTATTCGAAGGCATTAGACGCCCAAAATCGCACTTTCAAGGACACACCATCCGAAATCTGAAATATGGATTCGAGAACTCGAACGGAAGTCTTGGCATTGGTCTATGGCAAGCCTACGGCGCGGCGCTGGAACTCCAAAGCCGCGTGTTTTGCATTGTCGGCGATGGGGAGATGCAGGAACCATCCAGTCTCGGCCTTCTCTCGGCGCCGCATAATCTTGCACCCTGCGGGAATTTTACTCTGATTGTGAATAACAATGGTTTAGCTCAAGACGCCAAAGTTGACATTGGACCACTCGGACTTGCCGCAAAGGCTTGGGGATGGTCAGTCATCGAAGCAGACGGACATGACTGGGCGAGCATCGATAGTGCCTACCGGAAGGCGGTTTCTATTCTTGACGTACCAAAGATGATCATTTTTAAGACCGTCAAAGGCATGGGAGGCGATCCTGAAAAGGCAGGAAAACTTGGAAATCATGGCAAACCTCCGGCGAATGAGGCTGAGGTTGCGGCGTATGTCAAGGGACTTGAAGCCCAGCGAGTGAAATAATGGAAACTTTCGGAAGTCAATCGCTTCGGGAAGCATTTGGCGAGGCTTTAGTCGAAGCTGGCAAGCGTTATGAAGACGTGAGAGTCCTTGACGCAGGGACTAAGAATTCCACTATGAGCGAAGGTTTTCAGAAAGCCTTCCCAAAACGCTTTTATACGGCAGGTATCAACGAGCCGGGCATGATCGGGATCGCCACCGGTCTCGCCATGACCGGAAAGCGGGTTGTCGCCTGCGATATGTCGATATTCCTTCAACATGCCCATGCGCACATGCTCACCGCGGCAAGGCAAAAAAAAGGTCTTCATCTCATCATTGCGGCGTCTCATACCGGTGTTGCTGTGGGGCCAGACGGCGGGTCGGCTCATGATGTGACTGACATTGCCCGTATGAGGCTCATACCGGATTTCACCGTCATCTCACCTTGGGATCCTCGACAGGTAAAAAAGGTTCTTGAAGTGGCGATGGAGCTACCGGGGTATTACTACATTAGGCTTAATCGTCCTAAAGTCCCTATTTTTCTCAAAGATCCAGTTTCCTTTGAGATTGGAAAAGCCTATCGACTAATGAGTGGTTCGCAAGTCACCATCATCGCTTCAGGTGATAAAGTCTGGACGGCAATTCAAGCCGCCGAGGAGTTAGGTGAAGGCGTTGCCGAGGTTATCGGAGTTGCGACTTTTGAGCCGTTCGACCGGGAAGCTATAGTTGCTTCTGCAGTCCGAACCGGCCGGGTGGTAACTATCGAAGATCACATCTCGCAAGGCGGTCTCTTTGAAGCGGTCGCCGGCGTCCTTGCCGAAGAGCATCCGACCAAAATGCGCAAATTGGCTGTTCCTCGCCAGTTCACGACTTCCGGTGAACCTGACGAATTAGCTCGCCTTTACGAAATCGACAAGATTGCCCTGATCGAAACATGCCGAAAGTTCATCGGCTGATCGATGCCAGAAATCTCAATACATCCTCTCCTTGAAGTAAAGGATCTGAAAGTCTTTTTCCACTCCGACGACGGAGTCGCTCGCGCCGTGGATGGCGTATCGTTGCAAGTTGAAAAGGGGAAAACGCTTGGAATTGTCGGGGAGTCGGGGTGCGGGAAGTCTGTCACCTGCCTCGGCGTTTTGCGATTGATCCAGAAGCCTCCCGGTGAGATAGCCGGTGGCGAGGTAATCTACAACGGTGTCGATCTTCTCAAATTGAGCGATTCTGAGATGCGGAAAATTCGCGGCAACGAAATTGCCATGATCTTTCAGGAGCCGATGACTTCACTCAACCCGGTTTTCACTTGCGGGGATCAGGTGATGGAGGCGGTCATTCTCCATCAGAAAGTCGGTCGTGCTGAAGCGCGAAGTCAGGCGCTTGAGATGTTCAAACTGGTCGGCATAAACGATCCTGAACGCCGGTTGGAAGAGTATCCTCACTCTTTATCAGGCGGGCTTCGCCAGAGAGTAATGATTGCCATGGCGCTTGCTTGCAGTCCGAATCTCTTGATCTGTGATGAACCAACCACAGCGCTTGATGTCACCATTCAAGCGCAGATACTTCAACTCCTTCAGCAACTTCAGGAACGCCTCGGAATGGCGATTATCCTGATCACTCACGATTTAGGCGTGATAGCGGAGGTTGCCGACCGGGTTGCTGTCATGTATGCCGGTAAAATCGTCGAAACGGGAGACGTGCAGAGCATTTACCACGATCCACTCCATCCTTACACTGTTGGCTTGCAAGCGGCTATTCCGCATATCGGCGAACGAAAGGAAAGACTTAGCCAGATTGAGGGGACAGTTCCCAGCCCGCTCAATTTTCCAACCGGTTGCCGTTTTCACCCTCGTTGCCCGATTGCGGATGAGAAATGTCGAACTGAAGAACCGTCATTGATAACTCACGTCGAAGGACATCTTGTCGCGTGCTGGAAGGTTGGTTCGTTCGTTCGGGAAACCCTTTATTCTTGATTCAGGAGGACAGGTCTCCGTACCCGTCCACTTCATTCTTGATTCAGGAGGACGGATCTCCGTATCTGTCCACTCCTGTTTCCAGCCACTTCCCGATTATACGTGATTGATTTTATCATCGATCACAATTCGATCACAGTGTATCTTAATGCCGCGCAACAGATTACGACGATCTGTGACTCAGTGATCGATTTTTGACCCCGTCCTCCTTCACAAAGTAACAATTTTCCGATGACAACACCCTCACAACCATTCAACCGAATCTCTCGCCGCTACCATTTTGTCAATAAAATCATCAGTTTGGGGTTAGACACATTCTGGAGAAGCTCGGCTGTAAAAGCGGCTGAAATCAGACATGGCATGACCGTTCTGGATCTCGGTTGTGGTTCGGGTGAAATGCTTGAATTAATTTCCTGTGAGGTTAAGAAAATCGGGCTCGACCCAGAATTGGCGATGTTGAAAGAAGGAAGCGCCAGATTTTTGCAAATTCAAGGCGTCGGCGAGAAACTTCCGGTCAGATCTGAGAGTATAAATAGAATAATCTCGGCGTTTGTCCTAAGAAATTTATCAGATCGAGCCAGCGCCTTCCTTGAGCTTCATCGAGCCCTCGCCCAACAAGGAAGAGGAGCCCTGATCGATTTCTCGCCTCCGCAAACCAAATCATTATGGAACCCGATAAATTTCTATCTTAAGTTTATTCTACCGGTGGCAGGGGGTATCCTCGCCTATGACTTTGATGCCTATCGTTATTTATCGAGGACGGTCTTGAAATTCCCGCAACCGGACAGGATTGAAGAAGAACTTGCTCAAGCTGGCTTCTCCGTCATTCGGTCAAGACGACTTATCGGAGGCGTCGCTGTTCTTTATACTTTTCAGAAGTTAGATGGCTGAACAGCCTATTCAGTCTCGCATTGCAGAAGTTCACTTCGCCGAGCCTCCACAGGGCGGATACTCCTATCGCATTCCGCCAGAAATGAACGATCTGGAACCCGGATGCAGGGTGAGAGTCTCCTTCGGTAATCGGCTTCGCTTAGGTTTTGTCACAAAGATATCAGAAGACGAAGAACGTGAAGGTCTGAAAGATATAGACGCCTTAATAGATGAGTCGTCCTTATTGACAAGTGACGTATTTGCGTTGGCGCGCTGGCTGGCAGATTACTATCTCTGTGATATCGGGGAAGCTATCGCCGCGGCTTTTCCAGCCGGGCTTAAATCAGTCAGCAAGCCTCATTTCAAGTTATCTACTTCCGGTCGAGCTGAACCATGGATCGATACTGAATCGGGATCAACTGCCGATCTTTGGCGTGCTCTCGCGGCAACTCCGCTCACCCAACAGCAGATAAAAAAGCGTTTTGCGGATGGCATTGCCCTATTGGAGAAATTTAAACGTCGGGGCTGGATCGAAACCACCGAGGTCGATACTCGGCAACTTAAGCAATCTTATGAAGACGTTTATCGTCGCACCGATCTTTTTATCAGCGAAGCTCCTAATAGCCCGCTTCCTAAGAGTGCGGTCAAACAGCAAATATTGAGGGATCTACTTTACAACAATGCCGAGTTAAAAGCGAGTGAAATCCGCCAAACCGTTTCTGGAGCGTCCGTTTCTTTGCGTGCATTTATCAAACGCGGCTGGCTTGAAGTTCGAAAAGTTGAGACAACTTTTTTAGGGAAACATCAGGATGGGCTTGCTGAAACCGCGTTGGATACGCCTACACTGTCTGAATCGCAAATATCGGTTGCGAATGATGTCAGTACGGCGATTCGCCTAATGACTTACGAGCCGTTCTTATTGCACGGAGTGACCAGTTCCGGTAAATCTTTGATCTATCTGGAGGCAGTCTCTACCGCGCTTGAGATGGGGAGGGGGGTAATTGTGCTGGTTCCGGAAATATCGCTGACGCCACAGCTTGCTGGAAGATTGCGCAGACGATTCGGTGAGTTAGTCGGAATCATTCACTCAGGCTTACAGAATAAAGAGCGACAACATATCTGGCAAATGACTCGCCGCGGTAAAATCAGAGTAGTTGTGGGTCCCAGATCGGCGGTGTTTGCACCAGTGGAAAACCTCGGATTGATTATTGTCGATGAGGAGCATGACGACAGCTACAAGCAGGATTCTCCGCCGCCTCGTTATCACGGTAAGGCCGCCGCTTTTTTCAGAGCAAGTCATTGCGGAGCTACTCTGCTTCTTGGATCTGCTACGCCGGATGTGGTGTCGTACTATAATGCTCGACAGGGCAGAATTAAGTTATTAGAGTTATCAGAAAGGCATATGGGCTCCCACCTTCCCGAAGTTAGAGTTGTGAAATGGGGGACCAACGGTTCGGGATCGCTCTTCAGCCCTCAACTGCGTGACCGAATTGCCGACAGAATAGATCGTAACCAGCAGACGATATTGCTCGTGAACCGTCGTGGCTTTGCAACCATCATTCTCTGTTCCGACTGTGGAGCGACTGTCAAATGCCCGAATTGCGACATCACTCTTCGCTATCATAGAACGGAAACGAAGTTCGAGTGCCACTATTGTGGGTACCGCCAGCGAGTTCTTGAACGTTGTCCGGAATGCAAGGGAGCCAGATTAAAATATAACGGAATCGGGACTCAGCGCGTCGAACGCGAACTTGAACTGCTCTTTCCCTCTGCCAAAGTTGCCAGACTTGATCTCGATACTTCTCGTCGGGCCGGAGGATCTGCGGAAATGTTGCGGGGAGTTGCTGAAGGGAATTTCGATATACTTTTGGGGACCCAGATGGTCGCCAAAGGTCACGACTTTCCCAATGTGACATTGGTGGGCATTCTCGGCGCCGACATCGAAATAATGCAGACCGATTTCCGCTCGCTCGAAAGGAGTTTTCGTCTGTTAGTACAAGCTTCCGGAAGAACTGGACGATCAGCCTCGGGAGGAGAAGTGATTATCCAGTGTCTCAATCCGACTCACCCAGCGCTGAGGTGGGTGCAAGCCGCGGATTATTCTGCCCTTTATCATGCTGAGATTGCTTTTCGTCAGCCGCTTCAGTATCCGCCGTTTGGAAGACTGGTTGGAATCACCTTAAGAAGTGAAGAACAAGCACACGTTATTGATGCCGGGGATAGATTTCGTCAAGAATTTTTAGCACGTTTGCCCGAAGCTTCACTTTTGGGGCCCGCAGTACCCGACATCGAAAGGCTGGAAGGATTTTATCGCAGATGTTTATTACTGAAACTTCCTTCCCATGGCGGAGCGACGACTATGAGAATTAAAGAGACAATCAAAACCACCGCGGAAACGATTTCGCGCATATTTGGAGGTGATAAACTCATTGTTGCAATCGATGTCGATCCCGTGGAAACCTGATGAGCACCCGATAACCCGAATTGTTTCACGTAGGTTCTCAGCGATTTTAATCACGCTATTGTATCTGAGTATGGCTTTCGGATCTGTTGATCCGGGAACATACCACAGTTATACAAGACCTCCTTTCGTTTACTTGTACGGGGGAAAGGATCCCGGAGTCGTCGAGGACCTTGATCGAGAGTTGCGGAGTATAGTCCCCGACATAGAGTTACATCTCGGAACTCGGCTACCAGACTTGGTTCACATAGAGCTACCGTTGACACGGTCGGAATTCGCTTGGTTGACCAAGGGGAGCGTGCCGGAATGGGCTGGAGGCGTAGCTTATCCCAAAGACCGCAAAATAGTCGTAAAGACGCCTCTGTTTTACAACGAAGGTGTTCCTCTATCTGTTCTTACGGCTCACGAGCTGGCTCATATTCTGCTCGATGAAGCATCAGCTGGAAAGGGCATACCGAAATGGTTCAATGAGGGATTTTCGCAGGTTTTGTCGGGTGAGTCGCGCAGTGGTTCATTGAGTCGATTGGCTCGAGCGGCGCTTGCCGACCGGATGATGGGATTGCCGAGAGTCGAAGACGTCCTCAGTTTTTCAGCCACAGACGCCCAGCTTGCTTACGCCGAGTCACACGCCGCCGCTCAGGGACTACTGGATTGGTATGGCTGGGAGGTTGTCAGGAGCATCCTGTTTATGGTAGGAACCGGCATTGAATTTGATTCAGCATTTGAAAAAAGTACCGGTGTTGAGTATGAGGCATGGCAGGCGGACTGGCTCGAATCAGCTCAAAAACGGTATCGAAGTTATGCGTTTCTCGATCTGGATACTATTATCTGGGTGGTGATTTTACTGCTAAGCGCGATGGCGGCATTTGCAGTCTGGCTTAGAAAGAGAAAGCAATTCAAGAAGTGGGAAGAAGAAGAACAAGAGGAATTACTCAATGAAAGTCCTGAAAATGAAGCGGAAGAATCTGTTGATGACAAACAAAATCATCTATAGCATAGGAATAATAGTCCTGATGCTGGGGAAATTTCATCAGGCGGGAGGTGCTGTCTTGCGCAGTGGGTTTCCCTTGATGATGGAGATTACCGACGCTCGCCTTCTTGCGTTGGGCGGGGCGGCTCTGACCGAAGCAGGAAATGTTGGAGCATTTGCTCAAAACCCAGCATCCCTGTATAGCAGTGACAGACTTTTCGCGGTGTCTTATGCAAAATATCCCGTCGATATCTGGAGCGGAAGATTGTTAGGGAGCGGACGATTAAGAGAGTTTGGAGTCGGGATTTACCTTCAAACCTATGGATATGGTCAATTCGATGAAATGGAATCGAATCAGGGTGCAACCGGACGCTCGTTTGACGCATCGGAAAATTTGCTCGGGATTGGAATTGCCGGAGATCTGTTCGGGCGCGGAAGTTGGGGTGTAGCCGGAAAAATTGACTGGATGAATTTAGATGGCAAGAGTTTATCTGCTGGAGCTTTAGACGCTGGATTAACGCTTGATCCACAATGGGAAAAGTTCAAGTTTGGTCTGTCGATCAGGAATTTTGGCGTCAACTTCGACGGGAATTCCGGAGATAAATCTCCAACTCCGGTTGAATTGGTTCTCTCTGCTTCGAAACGACTTGAACATCTGCCTCTTACCCTTTTTACAGCTACCAATTTTCGGCGGAAAGGCGAAGGAGATTGGAACGTCGATTTTCTTCCGAATGAACCTGGATTAGCTTTCAGTGTCGGGGGCGAGTTCGAGATATTACCAGCGGGCGCTGAGAAGCCATTCAATCTTCGATTTGGTTACCGCAGTATCGGTCAAGGATTTCGGGTTGGTAACAGCAGTGATACTTTTGCCGGTTTCTCGTTCGGATTGGGGTTATTCGTTCAGCACTTGTCTATCGACTATGCGTTCGCTCCGCTTGGAGCATTAGGTCGAATTCATCGATTGGGTATTTCAAGGACGCTTTAGCGAGTCTTCGAAGAGACTGTTGCTCAAAGACGCCACGATTTTTATCATTTGGAATTTGGGCCACAGCCCCTAAAGCTGTTTAAGTCAGCATTAGGACAGTGAAAATTTGCTGAACGGCTTAGAAATGACTTTATTATAGAAAAGAGGGATTTTAACTGTCCTCATCTTGCATTGTAATCTTCTTGATTACCTTATCCATTATCTGCCAAACAATAAAAAGTCAGGTCGAAGCTGAATGAAATGCGCTTCTTGTGATACTCTTATCCTTAAAATTCCAGTCAATTGGAAATGTCCTCATTGTGGCGAGAGGCTTCCCGATCCCTCCAAATGGGAGTTATTCTGGGATGGTTTCGTAGAATATCTTCAGGAAAAGGGCGTTATTTTCTGGAGCATTTATTTTTTTATCTTCTTAATTGGTATGGGATTACTCGAAATATTGCTCGGTCATACCCACCTGCTAACCTATTTTGGAGACAATCTTTTTCTCGCTCTGGGAGCGACGTTTTTCGGTGGAATGCTTATTGATATGTGCATGAAGATTCTGCTACCATTGAAGAATCCGTACGGCAGTGATTTTATCATGCGCGAACGCGGAATGATAAGAAATGTTCGGAAAGTGACCTACACGGCTCTTGCCGCCGGAATTATTTCTTGCGTTCTGTGGATAGGTCCAGGCACATTCTTTACCTATTTTCCAAGTTATATCGCTCTGATGGGATGGTGGCTGGCTTCGGCCTGGTCGATAGTCGGTCTCTTTATGGATCCGAGATGGCTTGAGGATGTCAGGTTTAGATTATTTATCGACAAACTGGGGGTCACAAGTCTAAAGCGCTACCGGAAGCTATCTACGGTGATGATTGGTATTTTAGTGGCGGTTATGATAGGATTCAATATCCTTCTTAGTGTCAATGGGCTTTGGAATAAAGTTGAAAACACCGCTGGCGTTGGTGTGGTTATCCGGTTTACCAAAATGTACCTTGGGTGGCTATTCTAAAATTGAGGTTATAATGCCTTTCCGCTTCCTTCGATGGCTTGCGGTATCGTGCGCTGGGATAGCTATCATCGGAAGTACATCACTGTCAACTATTGCCGCCAGCAGGGTAGTTGCATTTCTACCAGAAAACGGTGAGTGGGCTGAGGTCGGTTACGTAATGCGATCTGCCTACCATGCCGCAATCCAATCGAATGGTTCTGAACTTCCTTTTGAATTGATAATAGAAGATTGCAGTGATTTAAAAAGTCTTCCTATTGTATTATCAAAGTATGCTGGTGATCCCGAAGTTGTTGCGTTCATTGGAGGAATGCCAAGTTCAGCGACATCGCTAATCGCTACATGCGCCGAAGAAGCTGGTATTCCACACCTGATCGATTGTAACACTGCAGACAGTCTCACTTTTACCTACCGCAAATTTGTCTTTCGGCTGATTCCTCCGATTTCTGATTTCAATGACGGAACTATTTCTTGGGCGGCGACGGTTGCAGGACGCGGGAGACTGGCGGCGGTAGTCTATGACCGGGGCACCAGGTTTTCGGGATTCATCGGCGACATAGAAAGAGACTTGGCTCTCCATTGGGAAGGCGACAAGGCCTGGTTTCCCTATGAGCATGGCACTCAAGACTTCAAGGTACAGATAGATTTGCTGACAAATTCTAAACCGGCGCTGGTCTGGCTTTTTGGCAGTACATTGGACGTGGCGCGTTTTCTAAGACAATGTCGTCAAGCAGATTATATTCCGTATGCTTTTATCGTTGGGATGACCGAACTGGGAGATGGTCGATTGATATCTGCTTCTGAGGGAGCCGCTGAGTATGTTATAGCTCCACGAGTTTGGATAGCTGATCGGTCGCAACCGGAAGTAAAGAAATTTTGTGAATCGTTTGAAGCAAAATATTTAGAGACGCCTGATTTTCGAGCGGCGGCGTGTTATAGCGGCATTCAGATACTATCAAGCCTTCTTGGTAACCCAACAATAATTGGACGCGAGCAGTTGAGACTGGAACTCTCGGAACAGCAATTTATTACGGTTTTTGGGAAGATACAGTTCGAGAGTTACAGCAAATTTTACCACCAAAATAGAACAGCGACCTTCGCACAACAGCAGGTGGGGGAATCCTGGCTCACCATTTGGCCTCAAGAGAACGCAATTACTGACGACGTTTATCCGGTTCCTGATTGGCGGGAACGTAATCGAAAACCAATTAAGAATATTTCACCTCGAAGAATATTTATCTTACTCAATTCGTTGATATTATTGTTTGTCGCATATTTAGTTTACAATGGCTATAGGAGAAGAACGGAGCAAAAATAATCCTATCACTAACACAATAAAATTCGTATTACCTACCAAAATTCACCATTTAGAGATCTTAATAAATTTCTGACGAAAAGTCCAAGGGATCGATAGGAGCTTTTCACCAGACGGCATTTTGCAAACACTTCCTTACCATCTGGCACTCTGGATTTATTAACCATAAGAAAACCAATTGATTATGAAGCTCGTCTTTATACTATTCAGTTTGATCTCAATCCTCGGAGTTTCGCCTACTGTAATCTCTCGGCCCATTGAGTATGGCTATATTCCCTATTCGCGTGACATCTCGGATTCGCCACCACTAACCCGCGCTGATTACCTTCGAAAATTCCCTGAATCACAATTTGTTACGTATAATACGACCACTTTTCATCGGACTAGTATTCCTCAACGCGACGAAGATGGTCGAATCCTTTTAACCGTAAATCACCGCCTGTTGGAAGCGCACGTCGATCAATTTGAGATTTACCGGCAGGATTTGCAGGATGAAGGATATGATGTTACCTTGTTTGACGTAGAAGGAGGTACCGCAGAAGAATTGAAATCCTTACTCGTACAGGAAGGTGGCGACGACGTGGTGGGGATAGTGTTTGCCGGGCAGATGCCATTAGCATGGTTTGAGCAAAGCGAGTATTTTAATTCGGAAGAAGAACCCGATAATTTACGTCTCGCCGAATATCCAATAGATCTTTTTTTTATGGATTTTAATGGCGATTGGATCGATACCTCAGGTAATGGAATTTATGATGGTCACAGTGGTGAGTGGGAGCCCGATGTCTGGCTGGGAAGGATTGCCGCCTACGATTTGAGTAGATTAAGTGAAGACTCACTCGTCGGCCTCTATCTCGACCGAGCGCATGCCTTCCGTCAAGGCGAATTGACACTTCCTCACAAGGCGCTTGGCTATATCGATGATGACTGGGCCTTTGTTGCGAAGGAATGGGGAGAGGAAATGCAACTCGCCTTCGGACTGGTTGACGTTGAGGCTGATCCAGAAACCACATCCGTCGCAGGATATATCAACCGCCTTGGCGAAGGGTATGAACTTGTGCAGGTTGCAGTTCATTCGACCGCGGATTCTCATCTGTTTCGGGTTGATCGTAACAGACAAAACGAGTATTTTCGCTTTAGGACCTTGCGCGAGGATGTTGTACCGCAGACGTTTTTCTATAACCTGTTTGCTTGTTCAGCGATGAATCTCAATAGGAACCTATGTTTGGGAGCACTTTACTCTCTCAAACCACCATTTGGACTCGGTGCGGTTGGATCTACGAAAGTCGGAGGAATGCTGTTCTTTGATGATTACTATGCACCCCTTGGAGAAGGTGAAACTTTTGGCAATGCCTTCAAGAACTGGTTTACACTTCATGCGCATGATGCGGGTCACGAGAATTGGGCGCGCTCCTGGTTTTATGGGATGACGTATTTTGGCGACCCGACACTCAAAGTTCCCCGTGGGTTACAAGTCGTCGAAAATGAGGTTTTGGACGACGATGGAGATGGAGACGGCATACCAGATGCAGGTGAGACTGTCGATGTGAGACTTTTTTTAACTAATAGAAGTGAACGGGTTTTTTCCAATATCAGTGGGATCGTAATTACTGATGATACATTAATAAGCATTCAGCATGCAGAATTCGAAGTCGAGGGAGTTGCCGTTGGCCAAGTAATAGCCGCTGATGGCGTTCGAATCACGGTCGGACCCGAAACGCCCGATAACCATAAAGTTATATTTACTGTCAGAATGACCCCTTTAGACGCTGAGCCTTGGTGGGATAGAGTATCTTTGGTTATTCGCAATGCTAAAATTCAACCAACCTCCTTTGCTACCATAGCATCCGAGGAGGATCGGGATGGATTTGTAGGTCCGGGAGATTCAGGTGTTCTGACTGTTTCTTTCGGAAATGTCGGTGGGAATTCACTGTCAGGTCAAGCGGAGGTGTTGCTGGAACCTTTAGACGCTTATTTTGATTTACTTTCCGAACAATGTTTTATCGAGTCACTTGCTCCGGGGCAACAAAGGGTAACGCAAGCAATAGAATACAGAATTATGCCGTTTGCCAATGCTTCTTTCTGCAGTGTAGTGAGGTTGCATGTTGTCCGTAATGGAATTGAGTATGGCAAAGGAGTCATTGCGCTTCCATTATCAGCGGATGCAACTTTTACAGATGATTTCGATATTGTTCCTCAGTGGATCGAGCACTTTGCAGTGACGGAAGGTTACGCCGATGTCTGGCGCTGGGATTCCACGGCTTGTGACGGGTCTGGTGGTCTCGCCTTCGGAGGTCCCGATACGCTCTTTTACCCAGCGCGTTCGGACGCCGTACTTGAAATGCCCCTCATGATCCTTGACGCTGACGCCGAGCTGAGAATCCGTCATTGTATCGACGTTGAGGCTGAATATGACGCTTGTGTGATCGAAGTGAACCGAGGTAGGGAGTGGTCAAGAGCTATACCTATTGGAGGATACAATGGCCGGTCTGTCGAGATTGGGACATACGGTGGTGGCGCTTGTTGGAACGGATCATTCGATTGGCGGGAAGACAGAATACCGCTTGGCGGCCCAGCAGGGGCAATCCGAGTCCGGCTTCGCTTCGCCTCTGACACCGGGGTCGAAGGAGGCGGATGGTCGATCGACCATCTGTCTGTAACTGGCACCAATTTGGAAACACCAACCAAAGAAATCATGCCAATTTCTCCGCTATTGTTAGAAGCATATCCGAATCCATTCAATTCGACATTTCGAATTAAATACGCCGCTTCTGCAGGAGCGATAATTCGAATGTACTCCGCAAGTGGAGAGCTTGTGCGAACTTTGGAAACAACGGAAGAAACGGGAATTATTAATCAAACAATCGACTACTCGACCATTCCACCGGGTCTTTATTTTCTTAAACTTGATGCCGATTCAAAAAGTTTAGTGAGAAAAATTGCGCTGGTCAAGTGATGATTGTTAGTTTTCCATACAATTTATATTTGAAAAGTACCTAAAGATGTTACTATATTACATATTGGTCGTCTGCGTTACATCAGTCGTGCCTCAGCTTCAAGACGCCACTCCTTCAAATTCCTTAAATCATTCATCGGAAGATTCAATGTCGATAAATTCGATCCTTCAAATTGGGAGCGAGGCTCCTGATTTTACCTTACCCAATCAAGCGGGTGAATTAGTTTCGCTACACGACTTGCGAGGCAGTTTTGTTGTGTTATATTTTTATCCAAAGGATAACACACCCGGTTGCACTAAAGAGTCATGTGACTTCAGAGACAATTTTTCGCTATACCAAAAGACCGGCACGGTAATATTGGGTATGAGTCCCGATTCGGCGGCAAGTCACGTGAAATTCATTACCGGGTATCATCTTCCTTTTACTCTGCTTGCCGATACCAGTAAAGAGACTCTTAAGCTCTATGGCGTTTGGGGAAAAAAGAGCTTTGCGGGCAAATCATACGAGGGAGTGACTCGTTCAACGGTATTGATCGATCCGGAGGGCAAGGTTATACGCGTCTGGTCGCCGGTTAGTGTCGAAGGCCATGCAGTGGAAGTTCTTGCTGAAGTTGAAAAGGCAATTGTCTCAAGGAAATAGGACGCATCTGTAAAAAAGTTTGTAAACCGGACGTTTTGCATGGTAGAACGGGCCTATGTCTGCTTTTGCCGGAATGAACGCCCTTTCCTACCGAATCTTGAGACTTTTTCAATGGACTCTAATTATTAAATAGATACAGAACTCTCAAAATATAAATCGTTTCGTTATACACACATCTGGACAATCAATGATAGAATCAGACCTCAGTAGTATAGAGGTAATCGGTCTTGCGATAGCACAGGAAGTCGAAGCCTACAAACGTTATCAACTAATGGCACTTCAGGTTAAGAACCCGTTGGTGCGTGAAAAATTCAGCTCCTTGGCTCGCGAAGAGAAAGCTCATCGCGAGATGCTTTATAATCTGCTGAAGCGGTACACCGGCGAGGAGAAACCTCCATTACCGAAGAAAGCCCCTCGTAAAAATGGTTCGTTTGATCTTAAGGTTCCGATGGCTGAGATTATCCTCGAAGCAATTGAAAAAGAACGTCAGGCTGTGAAGTTTTACAAAGATGCGGCAAACAAATCTGACGATCCGACTGGCAAGAGGATTTTGCTTTATCTGGCTTTATTTGAAGAAGGGCATGAGAGGTCGTTGCAAATCGAGTACGATTCTGTCGCCAAGTATCCACAATGGTTTGATATCGACGGTGCAGATATTCAGCTCGTTGGGCCTTGAGCGACTCTATCTCAATCGAGCGCCATCGAGATACAGTCCTCGTAGAAGACCAATTTCCTGATAAAATTAGCACGTCAATTTCTCGCCTCCTCGGAATAAGATATCCGATAATACAAGGAGGCATGATCTGGGCTTCAGGCTGGAAGCTCGCGACAGCTGTCTCTATGGCTGGAGGTTTGGGGTTGATTGGATCTGGTTCGATGTCGCCACATTTACTTGCCGAGCATATCCGCAAGGCTCATGAAGTCTGGGATGGACCACTTGGGGTCAATATTCCGTTGATGCGAGACGACGCAGATTCATTAGTGGCAACTACCATTAATTCTGGAGTGAAGATTGTCTTCACTTCAGCGGGGAATCCCGGTAAATTCACCCCTATTCTCCATGACCACGGCGTCATAGTAGCGCATGTTGTACCCTCTTTGAAACTTGCGCTTAAAGCCGCGTCACGGGAAGTCGATATAATCGTCGGAGAGGGATTTGAGGCCGGTGGGCATAATGGTTATGAAGAGATTCCTACATTTCCGTTGATCCCCCGTCTCGTCGATCACCTCGATCTACCGGTCATCGCGGCGGGAGGAATTCGCGATGGCCGCGGGATGGCCGCGGCTCTGGCATTAGGTGCGGAAGGCGTTCAAGTTGGAACTCGTTTTGCTTGCACGTTCGAGAGTTCGGTCTCAGATAATTACCGAAAAGCAGTGATTGAATCTGGTGAACCGGCAACTGTGTTGACTTTGAAGCGTTTGAGTCCGACCCGCATGCTGATCGGATCATTCGCCGCGAGAGCGGAGGCTTTATCGAATTCCGGTGGTTCTCTGGAAGAATTGCGCAATCTTCTCCTTGAAGGACGTGCTAAACTTGGCACCTTTAAAGGGGATTTGGAAGAAGGTTATATGGAAGCTGGCGAAGTCGCTGGTGATATCACGACCGTCGAATCTGCCGCACAGGTTGTACTTTCGATGGTTCGGGAATTTTTCATCGCCTCCGCACGGATTGCCGGTTATGCATCACCTCGTTCGGTTTGACTTATTTGATCGTTGTGCGCAATATCATAGCACAACGATTATTTCAAGGTTATTATATCATCCGATACTGATCAAGTACACTTTTTACTTACTTTGATTTGAAGCTGGATCAGACAACTCTTCGGAAGAAATTTCACTTCATTTTCTTTTGAATCACAATCCTGTTCACTACTACGCGGAGGATTTTCAATGCGTCGTTCTACAATTATTTTCTCAGTTTGCCTGCTTGCTCTCGCTTCTTCGACCGCCTTCGGACAACCACACTTCAGGTACGAGGAGACTGGCGGCAACCATTCGATCTTAGTCGAAGAGTCGCGAATAAATGGTGCTTTTGTCGAGGCAGGCGATGAAGTCGGGGTCTTTACTCCCGCCGGACTTTGCGCCGGAGCCACAGTTTACGCGGCTGGAGAAGGCCGAGATGGAGCCGGATTTGCCGCTTGGGGCAATGATAATGCCGGAGGGCAAGCCCCAAATGGTTTTAGAAACGCCGAAGCCTTCGCGTTCCGTTTTTGGGATCGCGGAACACAACATGAGGTTGCCGCACAGCCTGAGTATACAATGGGACCTCATGGCTATGAGCGTGACGGGCTGACCATATTGAATTTATCTGCAAATTTGGAGGGTCCTCCTGATATCCTTGTTTCTGCTGGGGAGCATGACTTCAGCAACGTCCTAGTCAACGAGCGTGTCGTCTGGCAGTTTACGATCACCAATCGAGGAATCGACCCTCTGATAGTGGAAAGAATTTCATCGAATCTCGATGTATTTACTACAAATTTCCCTGACCAGGAAGTCCAGCTCGGCGCGGCAGAGTCTCGTGATGTCGAAGTGACGTTTGCGCCCGCTGAGGAACGCCAGTATCAGGGTACATTAACCATCGAAGCCAATGACCCCGATGGGGATGCGACCGTTCAGTTAGTCGGTGTAGGAACAGTCGAACATATTGCTGATATAAATGTTAGCCCGCTCGAAATCAACTTCGGCGAAGTGGAGCTTGGCCACCCAGCGACAGCGGACTTGACTATAACCAATGTTGGTAATAGCGATCTGATGGTGAGCGAAGTCAATGTCCAAGGCGACTCCTACTCAACCAATTTCGATGGTGAAACAGTCATCGGCGCTGGCCAAGGACTCGTGTTGCAGGTTACTTTTGATCCTCCCGCTGAAGAATCTTATGATGGCACGATCACGGTTGTCTCGGATGATCCTGATGAGGATCTAATCGAAGTGACACTTCATGGAAACGGTTATATACCTCCACAACCAAACATCGGAGCGGATCCGAGTGAGATTGATTTCGGTGATGTCATCGTCGGCAATATCGCTTCGAGACGGGTTACAATATCTAACAGCGGTGATCAACCCCTTGGGATAACTGGCGTCACCTCCGACAACGAAGTATTCGCAACCGATTATCAGGAAGAAATTCCTGATGGACCACGCTTCCGGTTCACTCAGACCGACGGAAATCACTCAATCTTGATACTTGAAGCCACTCTGAATGGTCAATCCCTTGAAGTCGATGACGAAATAGGAGTATTCACCCCCGCTGGACTTTGTGCTGGCGCCACGCTTCTGACTGATGACGGGGATGGAATCTTTCCGGTTGGACTTGCCGTATGGGGCGATGAAACAGGAGATCAGATTATTAACGGCTTCCGCAACGGCGAAGAGATGTCGTTCCGTTTTTGGGATCTTTCCGCAAGGAGCGAAATGGACGCTCGAGCCGAGATCATTCAGGGAGAGCTTGTTTACTCACGAGATTCATTCACGATTGTAAATCTAAGCGCAGGAAATCGCAGACAGCCTGAGGACATTCAGGAAACGGTAATCCAGCCCGGTGAATCGATTGAAATCAATGTCTCGTTCGAGCCGCCAGACTACGCCGCTTACAATGGGATATTGACGGTCAGCTCTAATGACCCCGATTCTCCCGAGTTCGAAATTCCACTTTCTGGTCGCGGCGCACACGAACCACCCCAAATCGTTGTAAGCGCTGATGGTCTCGATTTCGGCTCCGTTATTGTTGGCAGGTTTTTGGAGCGTACGCTGACAATATCCAATGAAGGAGTCGGCCCTCTTGAAGGCACATTCGAGTTAGATGGTGGTCAAGGATCCGATTATTTCACCTTCGAGCCGGCTGGTTTTGCTCTCGATCAAGGACAATCGGCAGATTTCACCGTGACATTCAGTCCGGGGGAACTCGGACGTTGGGACGCTTTATTGCACGTACTTTCCAACGATCAAGAAACTCCTGACATTGGGATTGATCTTACAGGCGTCGGTCGCGATTTAGAACCGAATATCTTCGTTGGAAGCGGTGGCGGGTATGATGTTCCGAATATGGATGAAGTCGCCCACGATTTTGGCCAAGTCCTCATTGGTAACCGTGACAGTTGGAGTTTAGAGATTTCCAACTGGGGTGAGAGTGTTTTGACTGTTGAGCGAATTACTTCAAATGAAGAAGCATTTGATGTTCAGTTGGATAATTCGTTCACTGTCGAAGCAGGTCAAACCGTTGCAATCGATATATTGTTTGCTCCTCGCGAAGAGCGTGCCTACAACGGAACTATTACGGTTATATCCGACGACCCAGATGTTGGATCGTTTCCACTAAGAGTCACGGGCGCAGGAGTAATGGAAAGACTTCCGGACATAGCGCTTGCATCAAATTTACTGGATTTCGAGGCGTTATTCGTTGGAGGTGAGCGAACTATGCAAATCGAAGGTTCCAACGTCGGTCTTGCTAATCTGACCATCAGCCGAGTAACCGTGCAAGGAAACGGTTTCAGCGTCGATTTTGACGGCAACATCGTAGTCGCCCCAAATGACGTATTTGTTATTCCGGCAACTTTTATACCGGATGAATTAGGCGACTTTGCCGGAACGGCTACCATTTTCTCTGATGACCCTGATGAAAGTCAGGTAGTAGTGAATTTGATCGGTCGTGCCATTCCAGAAGGTGAGCATTATACCTTCACTATTACTGCTGAGAACATGTCGATTATAATCGAAGATGCAATTCTCGATGGTAATCGGCTCGTTTCAGGCGATGAAGTTGCGGTTATCACACCTGGGGGCGTCTGCGCTGGTGCAACACTTATTACTGATGAATGGCCCCTCGGTGTTGCCGCGTGGGGCGAAGATAACAATCAGGAGGGGGTCGATGGTTTCCGAGATGGCGAAGAGATCATGTGGAAGATTTGGGATCAGTCGTCCGGAAATGAATTTAATGCAATCGCTGATTACTCAGTTGGCGAAGGTATATATCGCACGAACGGATTCGCGGTTGCGACTCTCAGTTCCCGACATGTGCCGACGCCTCGTATCTTGCTTGAGCCTGAGCAATTAGGCTTTGGTCGGGTTCTGCGCGGTGAATCGCGTTCATTGATGCTCAATATCGCCAATATCGGAGATGGTACTCTAATTGTTGAGCGCATCGATACGCAAGGAAATCCATTTTCTGTCGAATTCAATAATCAGGTTTCCATCGAACCAGATCGCTCGATAAATGTCGATGTCCAATTTCATCCGGAAGAAGCAGGAGAGTACAACCAAATTCTAACAGTATTCTCAAATGCACCTGATAATCAAGAAGCGACAATTAATCTTAGTGGTGTTGGCATTAACCCTTCGCCGCCTCAAATCTCGATCTCCGCTGACCAGCATGTGTTCGGCGAGATTGGCGTCGGAGACCGGGATGTATGGGATTTGATCGTCTCGAATACCGGTGGCGATGTGTTGAGCATTGAAGCTCCTACTCTCGATGGAGCTGGATTCGAAATTTCTCCCAATAACGCATTCGATGTTGGCGTCGGAGAAGCGGCCGTTCTGCATGTGACTTTTGCTCCTGAGGAAGTCCGGGACTACAACGCTTCACTTGGTTTGAATTCCAACGATCCCGATAACGGTGCGGTTTCCGTTTCTCTAACAGGTACTGCTGTCGCTTCACCGTTACACTGGCGTTTTCAACAGACTGACGGAAATATGTCTCTATTGGTTGAAAATGCAACACTTGACGATGAGCAATTGCCAATTGGTTCGGAAGTTGGAGTATTTACGACCGATGGACTTTCCGCCGGTTCTGTCCGCATCGAAGAATATTCGTTCGGGATAGCCGCCTGGGGTGACGACAATAATACTCCGAACGTTGTCGATGGTTTTGTCGATGGTGAAGTCATATCATTTCGCATTTGGCTTCCTGAACTTGGCGCCGAATTTGCCGCAACTGCCGAATATGCGGAAGGCGAAGGAATTTATCATCGAGATGCTTTCTCAGTACTTTCGCTTTCCTCCACATCACCTGAGGGGCAGGGGCACTTCTTCTATCAAATTACCAACGCCAACCATTCGCTTCTGGTAGTTTCCGCTTTACTGAATGATGAATTATTAGCGGCTGGTGATGAGGTCGCTGTATTCACTTCGCATGGCATTTGCGCCGGTAGCGTTATTCTTGAAGAAGCCAGCGATCAACCCTTTGGATTGGCGGCTTGGGGCGACGACCTTGATACTCAACCGGTCGAAGGATTTGTTATTAATGAAAGCATGTCCTTCCGATACTATGACTTCTCATCAGAAACAGAATACGCCGGTGTGGAGTCATCCATCGACGAAGGTCCTGAAGAATATTCGCCCAACGGATTTACAGTCCTTCGACTCGACCTCTATACTCTTCCCCAACCTGAGATCAATATCGAACTTGCTCACAACTTCGGTCGGATTCCGGTTGGCAGTGAGGCCAGTTGGGATATGTTGATTTCGAATAGTGGGAATGCCGACCTGATAATTTCAAGCCCGAGCGAACTCGATGGTGAGCCGTTCGGACTGAATTTTGGAGAGCAAGATACGCTGAGGGAGGGGGAATCAGCCGCGTTCGCTGTCTCGTTTATTCCAACATCTCCCGGTGACTTCCAAGATGCGATCACCGTTTTGTCTAATGATCGAAATGAACCGCGAGTTGTGGTTTCGCTCAGCGGCACTGGCTTCAATCCAAACCATGCACCGGTTTGGGTTAATCCTCCGCAAGTTGTAGAGGGTTCAGAAGTTTCACATCTCGAATTCACGTTGACTGCTTCAGATCCTGACGGAGATGCATTGAGCATGCAAATGACTGGCGATGTTGAACTTAGGGATCGTGCACAATTCGTTGATAATGAAGACGGGACCGGCACATTCTCCTGGACGCCGAGTTATCTGGATGCAGGTGAGTATAATCCTCACTTTATTGTCTCAGATGGCGATTCGACTGCCGAAATTGTAGTGAGGATCGTCATTTCTGACGTCAATGCACCACCTGAGTTCGTAGATTTTCCCAACGAATTTAGTGTCGATGAAGGATCAGAGATAACCTTTGACATCTCCGCCACCGACATCGACCGTGACCAGTTCCAAATGACCTTTGAGTTTATTGGTGGAAATCCGGAAGTCATGCCAGAACTTGAAAATCTCGGTGACGGTGTATCGAATTTTATCTGGACGCCTGACTTTGATGACGCGGGCGAATATCTGATTCGGTTCCATCTGCTCAGCGAGAATGAGCGTATGCCTGACGTTTCACTCGATGTTCAAGCGACAGTGATGGACGTAAATCGTGCTCCTGAAGTTGTAAACGCTATTGGTGATATTCAAGTCAATGAAGACTCAGGGACGACACGCGTTGCTGATCTAAATGAAGTATTTATTGATCCTGATGGCGATAACCTGACCTTTCAGGTGTCCGGACGAGGCGAAATTGGCGCTGTTATCGACGAAAACAACATTCTCTCGATCACTCCTGCCGCAAACTTCCACGGCGAGGGAGATGTTCGCGTTACAGCCGATGACGGAAGAAATGTAGCGCTTGTCGCGTTCCATGCAAATGGTTTGGCAGGGTCCGCTCAGGCGGCAAGAGCTCAACCGAGGCGTGGTATCCGTTCGGTTTCTATAGCAACTTCGGGAAATGAGGGTGTAAATCGTGATTTAGAAGTTGCCGAGACGTTCCTGGTCACCGTGGTTTCAGTCAACGACATGCCTCGTTGGGAGAATGTGCCTGGTCAGGCTATCGATATAAATGAAAGCGCACTTATTGAGTTTGACGTCTCAGCTTCAGACGTCGATGGAGATAACCTGACTCTTTCATTCGATCGAGGTAACTTCCCGGAGGAAGCTACATTTGAACAGGTACGCAATGGAGTTGGGACTTTCCACTGGCAGACTAACTTTACAAACGCTGGTAATTATCGGGGCGAATTGGTTGTCACCGATGGTAATTTGACAGCACGATCGGTTCTATTCGTTACTGTACATAACGTCAACCGTCCTCCAGTCTGGAATAACATTCCAGATCGAGTCGATGGTCGAGAGAACACCGAAATTAACTTCGATGTTGCAGGATCTGATCCGGACAATGGGGCATTGACCATCACATTGATTCGTAATAATTTGCCTCAATCAGCTAGTATTCAGGATCATCAGAACGGAACGGCAACGTTTACCTGGCGACCAACTTTTGACGAAGCAGGTGATTACACTGCTACATTCCGCATCAGCGATAACGTCGTTTCGACCGATAGAGATGTGGCGATTCATGTTGCTCAAACTAATCGTCCGCCGATTGTCCGAGCAATTCCCGACGTCAACATCGATGAAGACGCGGACAGGACAAATTTATATACTCTGTCCGACTTCTTCAGTGATCCCGATGGGGATGGCCTAAGATTCAGAGTCGAAGCTGATGGGAATGTCAGCGCCCAAATCAATGGTGGAGTCTTATCGGTAGATCCGGCTGATAACATCAATGGAAATTTCAATATCGTTGTTACTGCTGATGATAACGAATTCAGCGTCAGTGATACGTTTGTATTGACTGTCCGGGCCGGTAACGACGATCCCTTCTGGGTCAATCCGGTGCGTGAAGTTACGGTGCGTGAAGGTGATCGAATTGAATTCGCCCTCCGTGCAGATGACGTCGATCTTGCTCATGAGGGTGATGATATCAACATATTCCTGCGAGTAGAAGATGGAGTAGTAGGAAACGGCGCCAACTTCGATCACCAAGGGGCCAACGGGACCTTTATCTGGGTAACTGATTTCGAAGACGCGGGCGTATATCATCCAGAATTCAGGGTCGAAGACCGAGCTGGAGCGTTTACCGACCTCCGGGTTACCATTACCATAAACAATTTCAACAGAGCTCCGGTCATCCACGAACCGACCGAGCAAGCTAACTTCGACGTCGCTGTCGATGAGCGTGTCGAATTGCGAGTTGACTTTGTCGCTGATGATGCTGATGGTGATGCAATCGCTTGGACTCTTCCGGATGCAGGAGGCATGCCTAATGGATTCCAATTCACCGACCATCGCGATGGTTCGGCAACCCTCCTCTGGACGCCTCCTTCCGACGCTCGCCGCCAGCCCTACACTCCGCTGGCGGTTGCGACTGACGCGTTGGGAGCAACCGATCAGGTTCGATTGGCGATAACCGTCAGGAATGTCAATATTCTTCCTGTAATCACCGAACCTGCAAACGCAGATATTTTCCGTGTAGAAATTGAAGAACGTCAGCGTCTAATAGTCGATTTTCGTTCTTCAGACCCCGATGGTGGAGATTTAGTCTGGGAGCTGACTGATCCCGATGGCTTGCCAAATGGTTGGCAGTTCACCGATAATCGCAATGGAACGGCTCGTTTCGTTTGGGATGTACCATTCGACGCTCGCCGTCAGCCTTATACTCCTCGATTTAGAACGACCGACTCTGATGGTGGAAGAGATGAAATCGTGGTCGAGATAACAGCGCGAGATCTAAATAGCCGACCAGTAATCTCTCAACCCAGCGATCAAGACGCATTTCAGATAAGAGTGGATGAACGCGCAGAGCTTCGAATCAATTTCCGTGCTTCAGATCCCGATAATGACGCTCTCCGCTGGACTGTGATCGATGATGGTGGATTACCCCAGGGATGGCAGTTCAACGATGCAGGAGATGGAAACGCCACGTTCATTTGGACGCCAAGCTCAGATGATGGAAGGCAAAATCCATATAGTCCGGTATTTCAGGCGGCTGATCCGGGAGCCTTGAGTGATCGAATTCGTGTTGATATTACCGTAATTAACATCAACCGTCCCCCTGAACGTCAAGGAGCGATCGATGACGTGCCGGTCAATGAAGACGAAGGAAGATACGAGATCGGTGACCTGAACCAATACTTCACCGATCCGGATAACGACGCTCTACAATTCAGCTTCGCTGGCGCTCCACAAGGATTAGGGATGGCGATTGAAAATGGCAGAGTCCTTTTCTTCAGGCCAGATGATAATTTCAACCTTGCCGCTGGAGCGCTGATTACAGTGACAGCAACGGATGGGGCACTACAAGCTACACAGCAGTTCAGGGTTACCGTTGTCCCCGTCAATGACGATCCGACAGCCTTCGATCTTCAAGCCCCGCGCGATAATCATGTACTTGTCGATTATCGCGGGACATTCAGTTGGACCCGCGCTTCCGATGTCGATAATGATGCCATAAGGTATTCGATAGTCTTCACATTTGTCGATGCACCGGTCGATACTACGTTCAGACGAGGCCCGTTGCAGGATACCACCTTCGCGTTGAGTGGCGTGGATACTTTGATAGCTCAATATAGACTCGAAGATTCGCTTCGCGTCCGATGGTGGGTCGAAGCGACAGATGGACAAGGGACTATTGAGTCTCGTCAACGCTGGACAGTAGTCGTTCCACCCCTTAGCGCTCCGGACGAGGAGAATTTCCTTCCAGTCGAGATTCATTTGAGTCAGAACTTCCCGAATCCCTTTAATCCTGAGACTAAGCTGAGTTTTGCTTTGCCTCATTCCAGTGATGTCACATTGACGGTGTACGATATGCATGCACGAGCGATAGCTATTATTGCTGAGGGACGTTTCGAAGCCGGAAATCACGAGGTTGCCTGGAATGGCGTTGGGAATCCGGCAGGAATCTATCTGTTCGTATTGCAGGTCGGTAACGAACGGCATGTCGTGAAAGGTGCGATGCTGAAGTAGTAGTGTCGTCACGTTGTAATGTAAAAGGAGGGGGGCTTCTTGCCCCCCTCGCTTTTGAAATAATCGGAAAATCGACTACCGGACGCTTTCGTCCGCTTGAACAAATTGAACCGATTACACCATGACTCAAATTACTCGAAGAAGCCATGCGACTGAGAATCCAAGTTCTCGAACCGACTTAATTATTTTTCTTCACCTGTTTTCTTACAAAAATAAAAAAGAGATTATTTATCCAGACTCTTGATTAACCAATCATAAGTACATTATATTTATTGTATCATGGCGATCTCAGGTATCGCCGGGTCTTGAGACAACTCTAGCCCATAACCATTACCCTGATCCAACGAGGATTTTGATGCGACGCTTTTTTCGCTTGCTTCCCGGACTGCTTCTACTATGCCTGATATCGTTGTCTGCAAATGGCAATCCCTTGCCGGGCAGAGATGAGGGTAATCCGTATCTTTTTTATCCCGTGGATTTCCATTGGCTTGAAATCGAAGATATCGGTGAATCCATTGTCGAATTAGAAGATAACTCTTTCGTTGGTCCAATTGAAATTGGATTCGACTTTCCTTTTTACGGACGTCTCTATGACAATCTCTACGTCTGTTCGAATGGAATGATTGGTTTCGGTCCCTCCGATGAATACGAACGATCTGATAATCAAGAACTCCCAGAACAAAACTCCCCTAATAATATCATCGCCCTCTTCTGGAAAAACCTTACTCCTCGGTCCGAATGGGGGGAAGGCAGTGTTTTCATAGGACATCGCGAAGGTAAATTTGTAATAGAATATCAAAATTACCTTGAAGTCAATCAGGAAGGTCACGCACCCGAGAATACCATCACTATGCAGGTGGCACTCGCTCCAGATGGAAATATTTTACTGCAATTTAGAGTGATTGGTGAAGATTTCAATTTGGCTGATGGGACGATAGGTCTTGAAAATCATGACGGAAGCGAAGGATTGACAGTTCGTCATAATGGAGATGGCGCAGAAATTGGCGAGCGTACCGCGTACTTACTTAGCGATCATGGACCGGGGAACTTTCTTGTTTGGGACGCTGGATTATCTACACCATCCGGCACCGCTCAAACAGTGGCATTGCGAGATGAAGAGCACACCGTGACTTTTCTTCAGAGCCGTCTCAACCAGCAATTACCAGAAGACCTTAATGACTATGAAGCAGTTTTCATAAATCTTGGCAATTACGGAGAGAATGGCCGGAATTATCATCGATTGACCCGTGCCGAGGGAGATGTTCTTGCGGCTTACGCCCGGGCTGGAGGCAATATATACTTGGAAGGATCTGATTTTTGGACTGGCGATCCCCCTACTGAAGCTCATCCCTTGTTCAGAATCGAAGGCGTTATCGATGGACATGCGGCATCCGGACCTATCACTGGGGTAGCCGGTGGTATTGCCGACGGGTTAGTTTTTGCGGAGTACGATGCCCAGGATAATGATTACACAGATCACTTAGGTGTAATGGAAGATGCAGAAGAAGTTCTAACTTTCCGTGATGGTGAAGAGACAGTAGTCGGAATGATATCATTCCGTGGAGATGTTTACCGAACTGTTGGAGCGTCTTTTGAATTTGGAGGGCTTGTCGATGGGGATGGCGCGACAAAGCAGGATTTGATACGTCTGATAGTCGATTTTTTCCGTGTGCCACCACCTGAGTTTCCTCGTCCAGTCAATCTGAGAGCAAGAGCCGGAGATGGGGAAGTAGTTTTACAATGGGATATGCCTCATCGTGATAATCGTATCATTATGCGGCAATTAGAACTTCAGCATCAGATTGCGGCTTTATATCCACGGAATCACGATAAACCTTCGGAAGAGGCACGAGCAGAGATTATTAGGCTTAGAGGTGAGCTCAATCAGATCAGGGAGCAAGAAGTTCCACAGCGAGACGATCTGCTCGGATATAATGTTTATGCTGGGGGTGAGGTTTTTGACTTTACCAACAGCAGACGCTATACCGCAATTGAGCTCGAGAACGGTCGTCAGTATGAATTTGCGATTTCAGCGGTATATCGAAATCCTGACGGTGAATCGGAGCTTTCCGATCCTGCCTTCGTGACTCCGACAAGTTTTTGGCGCGTTCCCGTTACGCTCGGATTCGAACAGAGCAATGGTGCGTTGACTCCCATTCCAGGACAAGGCGGATGGGAGTGGGGGATACCCGCTGGTGGAGCTGCGAATGGGCAAAGAGCCTGGGCAACCATCTTAAACGGAAATTACCCTGATTTGGCAGATTTCGAACTTGTGACGCCCCGAATTGAAATTCCTGAACAGGCGAGGACTTTTCTATCCTTCAATCATCGGTATTTATGCGAAGGCGGCTGGGACGGGGGAAGAGTCGAATTTTCACTCGATAATGGCGAGAGGTGGGATGTTCTTGTACCCGTGAATGGGTATCCAGAACGCTCGATATTTGCTTTCGATGGAGGCCCTGGATTTTCAGGCAATTCCAATGGGTGGATATCCTCGACCTTTGATTTGTCAGGTTTTACCGGGCAGGAAATTACTCTGCGCTATCATTTCCGTTCTGACGACAGCAATGTTGGTCCGGGATGGTTTATCGATGACCTGCGAATATATCGCCCTGTAACCGGGGCAATCACTGGTTTCGTTAAAACCAGCGCTGATCAGATTGCAATTCCAGGCGCAGTAGTTGTTTTAGACGGTAACAACCGGGCAATATCGGATGTGAATGGCCGATTTCAATTCTTCGAACTTCAAGCAGGTAACCATGCCTATGCAATTTCTGCGATTGGTTTTGCTGATTCAGCGGGAAATATTGCGATTGAAGCCGATAGAAATATTGTTCGAGAATTCTTTTTGGATGAGTATAACAGCCGATTGACTGTAGATCCAGAGACAATCGAGGAATCACTTAATTCCGGAGATCAGAGCGTAATAAGGATTACTCTTGCCAACGAAGGCGACAGCCCAACAAATTTTCAAATATTTATTGATTATTTTCCGCAGGGTGGGAGAAACCTGCTTCCGGGTCCGGCTGAGATGCCCAGCAATGCTCCAAACAGAGATAATCCATGGCAGTTGATTAAAACGATTAACTTAACCGCCGAGACCGGGGATCAATATCATATTGCCGCAGAATTCGTACGAAACGGTACGCCAAGAACCTATAATCTTCTGACTACTGGGGGCGATTTTACTACCGATACAAGCCATTTTTACTTGATGAACCGCGAAGGAGATGTTCTTATGACTGTTGCGCAAGGGGATCAGTTTAATTTGAATGGCTGGGGAGTTCGTGATCTGGCGTACGATGGAACCTTCGTGTATGGTTCCGCTAACAATAGCGTCTTCAGGATGAGCCCTTTCGATGGCCGGGTTCTGGGGACTGAATTTAGAACACCCCTCACGGTAAACCGTGCTATAGCCTGGATTCCTGGCGAGAATTCATTCTGGGTAGGGGATCGTGATGATACTTGGTATAAGTATCACCGCACCGGGATTGGCGTAACAAGCCTCGTTGACCGAGTTACCGACCACGGTCTCACCGGCGTAGTTGGAATGGCTTGGAATCCCACTGACCCTGACGGCGCTTGTCTTTATATACATAATCAGGAATCTGAAAACGGTGGGGCGGCTTTATATCGTTATAATCCACGCACTCAACAATTAATTCGCCAAATGGAGACTGCCACGGAAGAGGAAGGTTTTGCGGGTGGCGCTTTCACTACTTATCTCTATGACACCCAGACTTGGATGCTCGGCGTTGTTATTCAAGGTCGAGACGCTGATTTCCTGAAATTATACGAATTATGGCCAGCACTCAATTGGGCGCGAATTTCACCACTAACCGGGCAGTTAGATCCCAGAGCAGATACAGAATTGCTGGTTTCCTTCGATGCACGGGGAAGAGTGGATAGTGAACTCGGTGGAAATCTCGAAATTTATGACACGCGCGGCGGTAGGGTCACAAATCTTTCTCTCGGATTAACTGTAAACGGAGGTTCGTGTTCACTGGAAGGTGAAGTCTCTCTTGATGATGAAGGTAATGTTCAGGAGGTAGTCCTATCCCTGAATGACAGTTTGGCCAGCCCGGATGCGGATGGCAATTACTTATTTGCCGATCTATTGCCGGGGCGCTATAAACTTACAGCTGATTATGAAGGCTTCATACCCTTTGAGACGGATTCCTTCGATATCGCCCCGGACGCCCATCCAAGTCGCGACATACAACTTTCTCATATTCGCCAGGGGATGCTTCAGGGCTATGTGCGAAATGTTCATGTTGAGGATGGATGGCTAAGAGGAGTTGAGATTGCTGTTGTTAATGAAGAAGATGGTGATAATTTACAAGTTACAACAACTGCTATCGACGGCTATTACGAAATGCGTTTGACCGAAGGTAACTACACGGTAACTCCGAGATTGTCTGGTTGGCGCGGTGCGAGTGTAGCTGGAATCGAGATTAGAGACGGCGAATCGACAGAGCAAAATTTTATGCTTGATGACCGTCTCCCGATACGAGCTATCCAACTAAATGGTAAATTTGATGACAGGGTAGTAGTGACTTGGAATCCACCAGGCATGATCGGGATTAATGACTCGCTCCGCTATGATAATGGTGTTATTGCCAATGCTGTCTATCTACAGGGAAGAGACGATGTAATTGCGGTTAGGTTCGAACCTGAAGGTTTGTATGATGTCGTTTCTGTTCAAACCTATATGTTCCGACGGGGGGATTTTGGTTTCAATGGCTGGCAAGGTTTTGCGTATGTTCCCATCCATTATCGAATTTGGCTTGAAGACCCCGAAACAGGCCTTCCTGGCGAGGAAATTTGGAGCGATTTCGACAGAAATCGTACCGCCTCTCAATGGGTTACCGTCGCATCGACCGGAGTTCGACTACTGACCGGAGCTTTTTATGTCGGCTGGCATCAGAATATAAATGAAGACGTCGTAACTTTTAACGCAACCGGACTCGATAACCGGATGGATCACCCCGATGTAACACATCTGCGTATCGATGGTCAATGGCGTCGTTTCAACGGCCTACCAGGCGACAATATGATCCGGGCAGTGATTTACAAGTATGAAGATGATAATGAACAGCGAATAGCTCCACGTCCTTTACGAGAAGTTAACTCACCGAGTTTCACTCTGGCTGATTTAGGTGATCGCATCGTAGTTACCAATACCGATCTGGTTGCAACCCAGTTAACAGCCGAAGTATCAATCCCAACCAATCCTAACACGGGCGATCTTCCGGAGCGTGATCCGCCCGAAGGTTACAGGATAATCGTGGATGGTCAGGTCGCGGCTGAAGGTGTATTTCAGAATCGCTTATGGGAGCACGTCGTCGGTTCTGCTGGTGAGGATAGAGATCATACCTATTCGATTGTGGCAAACTATGGCAACAATATCGAATTAGAGAGTCCCGAAGATACCGCCAAATTCAATATGCCTCCTGCGGCTCCTTCAAACATAGTTGTTACCAACAATTTGCGGAATTATACTATACGATGGACAGCTCCGCTTCGAAATGCCGACAACCTTCAATTCTGTACGGACTATGCGGGCACTCGCGTTATTATCAATGGCGAGGAAGTAGGCAGAGTTGATGCACCCACCGTTACCTTCACAGGCGAATTAGCCGCTGGCCAGGAGGGTTGGCACGATCTTACTCTGATAGCGTTTGATGAGGTGCCCAATTACTCGTCTCCCGCCAATGTTCGTGTGCCGTTGGGTGTTAGTCAATACCATAATTTCGAAAGAGTCAATAATGCCCCTCCACCGGCGGTATTCACGGCTTCTCCATTCGGAAGTTGGAATTTGACTAATGCTTTAGTCAATGGACCGGCGAGCGCTCATTCAGGATCTTATGTGTGGGGCACGAGACAGACTTCACCCCGGCATTACGAGAACAATGCTAACTTCACGTTGACGACAATCAATGAGTTCCTGCTAACCTCACCTGAGGCGAGCATCGAATTCTTCCATTACATGTCAGCCGAAGTCGGTCGTGATGGAGGACAATTACTGATTTCTGTGGATGGCGGAGCTTATACTCTGGCAACACCACTCGGAGGTTATCCCGATCAGACGGTTGCGTCATTTCAAAATCAACCGGCCTGGACGGGTGAAATCGCCGCCTGGCAGATGGTAAGTGTTGATCTTTCTGAATTCGAAGGTCACACTGTCCGTTTTCGCTGGCAGTTCAAGACAGATAACGAGATCGACTGGTACGCAGGCTGGTATATCGATGACTTAGTGGTCTGGGGAGGATCGCCTCCAGTCGGATCCCAGGTTTACGGCACAGCTCGAGATCAGAACGGGCAAAGTTTATCAGGTGCAACCATCTCAAACGGTCGTATCAGTTCTCTTACCAATCAACAGGGCGGCTACCGACTGGTCGGCATTATTCCGGGAATGACGAACCTGACAGCTGTGTTACCGGGATATGCCAGTGATGAACTTGAAGTACAACTTAACCCTCGTGACAGCATCAGGGTTGATTTTGAATTGTATCAACCCATCGTCAGATTTGACGTCGAAAATATTGGTATCGCACTAGGTGGTAACGACCATTTCCAGACCGGCACAAGTCTTATCAACGAGAGTGAAATTTCTGTACCCTACACTCTTCGCTTGCTAAATCAAGTTCCTAATCGAGATAGAAACGGCAGGACGCTCAGAAAAACGGGGTCCATAGCTCCCGAAAGAGACCGCCCCGGGGATATTCAGTTCGACATCAATTTGACTGTTGTGACCGGACTTCAGAGAATAATGGGCGTCGAATATGCCTCAGACCAGTTCTTTGTCACAAGTGGTGATCCGGTTCAAGGTCTAAAAGTATCCGTGATGAATCGGAATGGTACTCAAATGCGACAATTCAACCAACCGCAAGTAAGGCAAGTTGGTTGGGGGTTAAGAGATTTGGCATGGGACGGACAGTATTTGTATGGTTCACAGAACGATAGTATCTACTCCTTTACTACCGATGGGGAATTAATCGGTGTTCAGCTGGGAGCGCCAATAACCGTGAATCGGGCTTTGGCGTATGATAGGGAGACAGACGCCTTCTGGTGCGGAGAGTATGATATGCCTTGGTATCTTGTTAACCGTGCCGGTGAAGTATTGTTAGAATGGGACGAGCATAATCTTGATGGAGTTTACGGTTTCGCCTGGAATCCTGAGGACATCGACGATCTTCCACTTTATATCGCCAACCTCGAACCTGACGGCTCCACTGCTATCTATCGGAGTGATCCGGAACGCGAGATTATTGAAGAAACGGATATTCATTTTGAGGGAGCGCCGACCGGACTCTGCATGATCGGGAGTTGGGATGCCAACCGGTGGATTCTCGGAGCAGTCGTTGGAACAAATCCACAACACCTGATCGGTGTGGAGGTCAATCCAAGAATTAGTTGGATCACGTTGGATCCGATCGAGGGTGAAATTGGGGCGCGAGATAACGAGGACTTGACGGTAAATATATCTGTTCCACCTGGGGCCAGTCAGGGAGACAATTACGAGGCAGATATCGTCGTTCATGCCTTCGATGGATCGATCGCTTCCCTTCATGCGTCGCTTGAGATAGTCGAAGGTTTCCGCCACTTTGATGATCCGGTCGAATCTGAGAGACGAGCAAGTATCAGGATTCTTTCCACAGATGTGTATGGCAGAGAATTACTTGTCGGCAGTGAGGTTGCCGTTCTTACGCCTGAGGGCCGAGTCGGAGGCGCTGTCCGGTGGGTGGACGCTCCGGCAGACTTCTTTATTTACGGAGGGGATCAGGCGTTTAGGCAAGGCGATTCGTTGACATTCATTGTCTGGGATGCAGGATACAATGAAGAATTCCACCCGGATGTGGAATACGTTTTCGGAGGCAATCACTTTAGAGAGAACGATGAAATCCAGGTCAGACTTGTTATTCAAGATCCGGATGTGCAAGTCGTTCATCTCGTTCAGGGCTGGAACCTAATTTCAAGCTTTGTCGTACCTAACTCCCTTGATATTCCAACATTATTTGCCGGAGTTTTAGAACGTCAGCATTTGGTAATGATCAAGGATGGAGCGGGAAGATTTTGGACAACTCGGTTCAATTTCAATGGTCTCGGTCAATGGGACCCACTGAATGGGTATCAGGTCAATGTGACAACCGACGATAGTCTTGTTGTCATCGGGCGAAAATCAGAGCTTGATACTCCAATTCAACTTTCGATTGGTTGGAATACCATTGGTTATCTCCTCGATCACCCGGTAAATTCTCGCGTTGGTTTTGAAAGTATCATGCAGGCGCTCATGATTGCCAAAAACGGGAGCGGAGATTTTATAGCTCCTCGCTTCGGTTTTTTCGGAATGGATTTTTTAGTTCCTGGTGAAGGCTACAAAGTCAAGGTTGACAGAAGAATCGAACTTGTCTATACTGACAATGAGAATATGGCAGAAATGCCTCGAATGCCTGTCACTCCAGCCGAACGACAATCTCGACAGACTGGATCTGATATGAGTTTGTTGATCCTTGATGCGCCATCGAGTGTGGTTAGTGAAGATGTTACATTGCAGGCTATCTCCAATATAACGGGTCTCACAGTCGGATGGGGAACGATTGCGTCGTTGCCTGCTGGTATTGTACTAAGAGGAGACGACTCTTTGACGAGCGAAATCGATGGCGCACTCGAGAACGAGAGTCTCTCGATTGTCGCAATCAAAGATAATCGAATGATTGCTCGGTTGGATCCTCTTTCAGACGGCATTGCCTATGCAACCGATGGTTTTGAAACCGCATCGTTGGTCGAATGTGCCATCGAGTTGCCGACTCAGCTCACCATTACGCCCACATACCCAAATCCATTTAACAGCCGGACAACGGTTCGATTTGGTTTACCTTCCCGAACTGATGTCGTAAGCCGATTAATTGATTTGCAAGGGCGAGTCGTTTGGTCTCTCAGCAATTCTAACCTTGAAGCTGGGTGGCATTCATTCTCCTTAGAAGCCAAAGATTTGCCAACCGGTATTTATTGGCTGGAAGTGAAAGCAGGACAAGTCAAAGCCGCCGAGAAGCTGATCCTATTACGATGATTGACTCGTTGGATGGAGATTAACAGGGGGGTACAATCGAATTACATTTTCCTTGGAGAAGGTGTTTCCGCCTTCCAAGAATGATTGTAATTTGCCTCTTGATTAACGAACTTGAGTAGCAAATAGGAATTTAAGTCAAATGAACATAAAGATTACTAAATGAAGAACATAGCGCTTACTCTAACCTTTCTGCTTGTATCGACAGTTACTGCTCGAGCGAGTTATTTTAATTTTGATACAACAGACGTCAACTGCTCGGTTCTTATCAGAGAGTGTTACTTGACCGCTGGTCTGTGGGGTCAGGGCGATGAACTCGGCTTGTTTACTCCTGAAGGTCGATGCGGAGGCGGAACGATAGTGGATGGCTTCCCAGTGGGTATAGCCGCCTGGGGTGACGACGTTTTGACGAGAGACAGCATCGAAGGCTTTCGAGAAGGTGATTCCATGTATTTTGTACGCTGGGATGACTCAGCCGAACGTGAAATTGCCTTGCGAAAAATCTATCTTTTGACCGGTGACGGGATATGGCGGGATAGAGGTTTGCTTATTATTGAACTTGCTGACAATGAACCACAGTTCGAAATTCATCCAACTCTAAACAGGCACCGGTTTATTTGTCCTTCAGCCGAATTTTATAATTGGGATGTGGGTATTGGCCCCGAAGCGGGCGATCAGGCGGCAATCCGAACCCCGGACGGTGATGTTGCTGGATTGCTAATTTGGGCGACCAATGACTCGGCGACCGGGTGGGCTTTTGAGGACGATCCCGTTACGGAAGATGTTGTCGAGGGCTTTTCAGTCGGCGATAGTTTTCAATTCAGCTATTTATCGGTTGATTCCCTTTATCAGGTCGATTCAACAAACTGGTTGGTGCTGAGAGGTAACGAAGTATTTGCCAGAAACGGAAATACAACAGTCAGACTTTGGAATATATCAGTTTCATCCGTACTTGAGGGAGTGCTTCCTTTACAATTCGAAATTTTGGGTGCATTCCCGAATCCATTCAATGGTCGGACTTTTATTTCTTACGCGCTTCCGCGAGAATCGAAAATTATCATCTCTGTGTACAGTCTCGATGGCAGACAGGTATTTAGTGAACACCTTGGAGAGATAACCGCTGGTATCCATAATATACCTATTGAAATAGAAACACTTCCGTCTGGGAAGTATCTCTGCAAATTGGAGTCGTCTTTTGGGGTGGCTTCAATTTCCTTGGCATTAACTCGGTAGAAATTGTCCCTTAGTGACATTCGTCAAGAGATGTGATAGCATACATCTTTATCTTGACATAAGAAATAAGGGGTAGAAAGATGAAAATTGCTTGACAATTATCACCTTTCGCCGTATTTTAATCAGGCTTAAGTCCTTCTCGTCGAAAGTAGTTTTGATACTAATTCTACTTGAATGACGGGAATATTACCTGTTACACACCTAAGTGGCGTATTTGCCACTTGTTGACTTGAGGAAAAGAAATGGCGTATTGGCGCTCAAACGTTGCCGTAAAGTTAGGGAGGGCAGATGAATCGCTTTAGAAACTCAATTCCGTTGCTACTGCTGCTGGTCACATTCCTGGCCTCGGCGCCCGTCGTATTGGCGGATTTTTATGATCCACCGGTCAACGATGCAAACATGAGCATCCTTGTCGAAGAAGGAACATTGGATGGTGAATCCCTTGTTCCAGACGACGAAATAGGTTGCTTCACTCCAGACGGGGTTCTTGCCGGAGCCACAAAGATTACCGATGACGGATTTCCCATTGGTATCGCCGCGTGGGGAGATGATCGTGACGTACAAGGATTTAACGGATTTGTCGATGGTGAAGAATACTCTTTTAAAGTTTGGGATCATCAGGCTGAAGAGGAGTGGGACGCCGAAAGAGAAGTAACATTCGGCGAAGGGGTCTATCATCGCGATGATTTCAATGTTTGCAATATAGCCGCTAATCGTGAAGCGATTCCAAGAATACGGGTCGCTGAAAACGCCCATGACTTTGGCGCGGTCAGAGTCGGACGTGTGGGAGTTTGGCAATTTGCGATAGAGAGTGTTGGAAATTCACCTCTTACGGTTGCGAGCATTCAGAGCACTAATGAGGCTTTTACCACCGATTTCCAAAATGCGGTCGATATCGCGGCTGGTGAAAATCTTGCTGTCGAGGTAACTTTCACTCCGGACGCCGCCGGTGATTTCGCTGGGGATCTGACAATAAGATCCAATGCTACCGGCCAGTCTGAAGTTGCCATTCATCTAACCGCAACAGGTGAACAACCGCTCGCGCCAAATATCGCCCTCTCCGCTAACGAACGACGATTTGGGCGCGTCATGGTGGGACAATCTCGCAATATGACGGTCTTCATCTCAAATGAAGGCGATCTCCCATTGGAAATTTCTGACATGACGACCGGAGATGAGGCCTTTTCTTATGACTTCGATCCTCATATCGAGATAGCAGGTGGAGCGCGGTATGAAGCGGTCATCACCTTCAATCCCAGTGAGGGAAGAGCATACGAGACTAACCTCGCCATCACTTCTAACGATCCTGATAATGAAGTTGTCAACCTGCCGCTTTATGGCGAAGGTATGGCAGAGGGACAGGCCGCTGTAGCCGTTATTACGGCGAGCGAGCACTTTTACGGAGCCGTTGTCGCCGGGCAGAGCGCCTCATGGCGTATGGTTGTCATCAACGAAGGTGGCAGTGACCTGCTCGTTACCGGCGCCCAGAGCAGTGATGACGCATTCAGCGTCGAATTCGGGAACGACGCCATTCGCCTTCGTTCCGGAGATTTTCTCCATATCAATACTTCATTTAACCCTGGTGGTGCGGCCTTCTATGAGGGCTCTTTGACGGTTTTCAGCAACGATGAAGAAAATGGTGAACTCTCAATTCCGGTATCGGGCGTGGGCGTAGCCGCCAATGCCGTCCATTTTCAAACCTACAATACTGGCATTAATCACACGATTCTGATCACCGCAAGTCTGTTCGAGGGCGCTCAAATGGCTGAAGGCGGCGAAGTCGCGGTCTTTACCGAATCAGGGCTTTGTGCCGGTGCAGGTGTTGTTGCCCGTGACGGACAGGTCGGAATCGCCGCTTATGGCGACGACGAATCGACCGACATCATCGACGGTTTCACCGCTGATGAACCATTCTCCTTTAAGGTCTGGGATGTCAATACCCGTGTCGAAGCTTGGGGTGCGCCTGAATACACGGAAGGTCCGGAAGGTTACAGCAGTGACGCTTTGACGATTCTCTCTCTTTCTGCCAACGTCGGAGATCCTCTGCCGGATATTTCGCTCAGCGAGACCGATCACTTCTATGGACAGGTTCCTGTAGGTGAAGGGGAGGATTGGATTCTGACAGTTACCAATCAAGGGCGCGGCGCTTTGAATGTGTTGGGTATCGACCCCGACCTCAATTCCTTCACGACTGATTTCGATGGTCAATTCGAGCTTGCCCTCGGTGAATCACGCGACATTACCGTAACATTCAGCCCGGAAGAACAGGATGTTGAGTACAATGGACGACTGACGATTACCTCAGATGATCCAGTTGATTCAGTACTCTATGTGGACATGAACGGTTTCGGAGTCGATGTACGCCGCGAACCAGAAATTCACCTCGCTGAACCGAACCATTTCTTCGGCACGCTTCTGATCAACACGCAAGGAACCTACACCCTAAGAATTCAGAATATCGGCGGTGGTCTCATGAGACTTGAGAATATCGCCATCGAAGGTTCTAATACATTTACAACCAACTGGCCCGGGAATCCACGTAACGTACCAGCGAATGAGTTTTTTGATCTGACAGTCAATTTCAGATCCGCTCAGGCAGGATCATTTGAGGCGAATATCGTCATTACTTCAGATGATCCCAACAATGGCGTCATCAGGTTCCATGCTGAAGGCGACGCCGTCAATGAGGCGTCACATTTCCATCATCGCGTAACCGATGGCAATCACTCAATTCTGATTGACCATGCGATTATCCATATGCCCGGAGACAGAGAGGCGCCGCTTGTGCCCGGTAGTGAAATCGCGATATTTACCACCAATGGACTTTGTGCTGGACACACTGTCATCGAAGAACAAGGCGAGGTTATTGGTCTTGCCGCTTGGGGCGATGACCGGGGCACGGAAGTCGTGGATGGCTTCACCAACGGCGAAGCTTTCACTTTCCTTGTCTGGGATCGTGCTACGCGTCAGGAACTTGCTGGCGAACCGACTTATCTCGACGGACCGCAGAATTACCAAACACAGGCTGTTACCGAACTCGACATTAGTTGCAACAGCGAGGTCGATATAGCGCAAATCGGCGTCGATCCCGCGATCTTCCAGTTCGGAGCCGTTCGCCTCAATACCAACGCGTCGCACGTTTTCCATATTCAGAACGTTGGTGGAGTCGATCTTACAGTATCACGGATCGCCTCGAACATGAACGTGTTCACCCACGACTTCAACAATCAGGCGACCGTACTTCATGCTGGTGAATCCATCGATGTGACCGTCACGTTCCGTCCGACATCTGTAGCTCCGTACGAGGGCGTTCTGACGGTCTTCAACGACGCTCCGGGGCAGGAACAATTCACCTTCCGTCCTAACGGAATGGGCTCCGATGAACGCGGACATTTTGATTACATGGTTTCAGATCGAAACCACAGCATTCTTGTCGAAGAGTTCCTGATGGGTGGCGCACCAGCCTCTATCGGGGATCAGGTTGGCGTCTTTACCGAAGCCGGGCTTTGCGCTGGCGTTGGAACAGTCGAGGATCCGGGAGTCTGTGGTATCGCCGCCTGGCATGATGATCCCGACACTCGTTTCTGTGTCGAAGGTTTTGCCCAAGACGAGACGATGACGCTCAAGGTCTGGGATTTCAGCCAGAACCATGAGTATGACAATATTGAGCCTGAGGTGGTTCAGGGAGATTTGATCTGGACGGCTGATGGCTTCACGGTTGTCAATATTTCGATTGAGGGCGTCGTTGCTGTAATCCCCAATCCTCCTGCAGTTAACCTCCGTGAAGGTGAAGTTGTCAATATTCATTTCACCGTCGCTAATCCTCCTGACGTCATGCGCTTCACCTTTAATGACCGCGATACAATCGCTCAAAATGCCGGTAACGTTACCTTCACCGACAACAATGACAATACTGCCGATTTCCGTTGGGAGACCAATTTCAACGCATTTAGAAATCGCCCTTACGCACTGCGTTTCCAAGCTACTTACGGCAATATCACTGATATTGTGACCGTCATGGTGACACTAAGCAACGTCAATCAACGACCCATCGTCGCCAACCCATTTCAGAATGACGTGGTGACCTTCGACGAGGATCCGCAGATGCGTGACAATCCGCCTCGATTTACAGTGGTGGAGAATCTTAACGTCATGTTCAACGATCCTGACGGAAACCCAATGTTGTTCCGTCCGGTCTCCGTCAATCCCAATATGTTCAACAGAACAGTATTGTTCGGCGGAGTTCAGGTATTCGAGTTAGGTCCCCCGCCAAACTTCTTTGGCGACGTCGCCGTTGTCATTCGCGCTGATGACCAGCAAGGAGGAATGCCGGGAAGAGACTTACGCGGCGTTGATGGAGCAAGTATCATCGATGCGGATGCGTCCGACCCCGCCGGAGTGCCGGTGCGCGACTTATTCGTGGATTATGCTTTCACGGTTCACTTTAACTCAGTCAACGATCTGCCCGGAATTACCGAACCGACACGAAACGACGCATTCGTTTGGAATATCGATGAGCGCCAGAACGCCGATTTGGTATTCAATGGTACTGATATTGAAAGTCAGGGGCAGGCAATTGTCTGGACCATGCCCGATCGTGGAGGGCTTCCCGATGCGGCTCAATTTACCGACAACCGCGATGGCACGGCTCATCTTGCCTGGCAACCAGTCGCCGCGGACATTGGGCAGTATAATACTGTTGTTCGGATGACGGACGCCGATGGCGGACAAGACAATCTTGCCCTGACCATCAATGTTCGCAACATCAATGATCCGCCAGTCTATCTTGATGACAATCAGCAACTCGCTGAGCCACATCCTATTCCCGATGCTAACTTGCAAGAAGATGCGGCGCGAACAGTCATTGCTACGTTGAACGACAACCACTGGATCGATCCCGATCAAGGTGACCAGCTCAACTTTGGCGTCGTGGCTCCCTTGCCAGCAGATTTGCAGGTGCAATACAATGTCCAGACGACAGAAGTCAGTGTCCAGCCACGCGTTAATACCTTTGGGGAATATGATGTGATTGTGTACTGCCGTGACCGCGCCCAAGCGCCAAACGAGGTTCGTCATACGATCCACGTAACAGTAGCGTCCGTCAACGACAGGCCGACATTCATTATGCCTCTCATACCAAACCTTGGCGTTAACCCTCTCATCGTCGAAGATGTTGACCCCAACCGAAGAGATATCATCCGCCTGAGCCTCAAGTTCAGAGATGTTGATGTCGGTGATGCACTTGTCTTTACCGTCCGTGGCGCTGAGGAGCTTGGTCTTGTGGTCAATGCCCAGACCAGCACGCTGAGTCGCCAATTTGCTCCGAACTACAACACATACGATCTCGAAAACCGTCGAATGAGTTCAGATACCGTAGTTGTTATCGCCACTGACCGAGCAGGCGATTTCGACACGTCGTTCTTCACCATTACGATAACGCCGGACGTCAACGATTTACCGGATGCACGTGCCGGTGGTGGTGGGGCTTTCAGGTTGCTTACTCCTGAAAACAACCACAACTTCGAAAATGCTGATTCTCTTGGACCATTCAATTTCTCTTGGGAGCAAGCAATCCAGAATCCTTGGGAAATCGACTCGGTTAGATATTATTTCCGTGCTTGGATTCCCGGCATCGATGACACGCTGAAGTTCGACACTCTGTCGATGACGAGTTACACTCCTCCTTATGACAGCCTCTTTGGAGGTATTCTTAGAGATCGCGATATAACTGTCAACTGGAAAGTGATTGCGGTCGATCGTGGGATGCTTGTGCCGCAACAGAACCAACGCAACGTCCCGGCCGCAAATAACAATTTTGCGTTCACTGCCAAAGCGCTTGAGATAACTGAGATTCCACATGCAGAGATGCCGCAGGACTACTTTATCTCAAATAGTTACCCGAATCCGTTCAATAACCGCACGACCCTCCGGATTGGTCTGCCGACTCCGGGAGACGTCCAAGTGAGTGTCTGGGATATGCATGGCCGCATGGTAGCAGAGCTCGCCGCAGGTTATCATCAGGCCGGCCAGTACGAGCTGAACTGGATGGCGGAGGGCATGACCTCAGGTATCTATCTGATCAAGATGCAGTCCGGGTCGTTTGTCGGAATGCAGAAAGCAATTCTGGTTCGGTAGTTCACCGATCTTCCTGATTGCAAAAGCCCCCCGGCCGGCGCTGAAGTCGGTCGGGGGGTCTTTCTTTGATAAGGAACAATTCGAATTGGCAGGAGTTACCATTAAGTATGTGGGCATATTATAGTGAAATTCACTTGGAGAGCGGCTTTTCAAGCCGCTCTAATAGGCTTGAAAGCCCAAAACGTGTGGGCAAGAGCGGCTTGAAAAGCCGCTCTCCAAGAATTACCATTACTTGACTAAATTAGGGTCTGCTGAAAAAGTTGAAAATGAACCGAAATGTTCAGGCGGACGCCCTCGTCCGCCGTTGTTCCTAAGCACAGTGAAAGGGCGGACGAGGGCGTCCGCCTGAACTCCACAGGAGTTTTTCAGCAGACCTTTATTAATAGTTGTCAAGTGAGGGCACGCGACAGCACACCATTAGAATAATATTATCTGAAAAGCGCATGAATCCTCATCGTATCATTTTGAACGGCAAACAGGTCGAGACTAACCAAACCAAGACCATTTGCAGTCCTTGGAGCGGGGAAGAGGTTGGCGAGGTCTGCTTCGCTGGAAGTGAGCAGATTTCAGAGTCTCTCAGCCTCGGCGCGAGGGCATCGGCGACAATGCGAAATCTTCGTGCTTATCAGAGGGCTGACATCCTTCATAAAGCCGCCGATTTAATTGCTTCCCGCAAGGAAGTACTTGCACGAACTATCACCCTCGAGAGCGGTAAACCTATCCGCGAAGCTCGAGCTGAAGCCATTCGTGCCGAGTCAACTTTCCGTCTCGCCGCCGAATCCGTCCGACAATTGGAAGGTCATATTCTGCCTGTCGATGTGACTCCTGCCGCTGGTGACCGGATTGCTCTGGTCAGCCGATTTCCGGTGGGTCTTGTGACTGGTATATCTCCATTTAATTTTCCGTTGAATCTTGTGGCGCATAAGGTCGCTCCGGCGATTGCTTCTGCGTGCGCTATAAATCTCAAACCTGCTTCTTCTACGCCGATGACCGCGCTGATGTTGGGCAATCTTCTTCTCGAAGCAGGTCTTCCCGAGGGAGCCTGCAACATACTTCCGTGTGAATCACGACTGGCGGTGCCTCTGATCGAAGATCCGCGCGTCAAGTTGATAACCTTTACTGGCTCGGGAGCAGTCGGGTGGGGAATAAAACAGCGCGCGGTGAAAAAGCGCGTCTGTCTTGAACTTGGCGGCAATGCAGTCGTTATTGTGGAACCAACCACTGATTTGGAAGCCGCGGTTAAGAGGATTGTCGTGGGAGGATATGCCTATTCCGGCCAAATCTGCATCTCTATACAGCACGTCCTAGTTCAGGAGGACGTCTTCGAGGCATTCAAAGAAAGATATGTCCAACTTGTTGCAAGTCTTAAGATGGGTGATCCTATCGATGATTCAACCGAAATTGCATCGATGATCGATCTTGACGAAGCGATTCGTATTGAGGAATGGATCAGCGAAGCCGTCAAGGCGGATGGAAAAATACTAACAGGCGGTTACCGAAACGGTAACAAGGTCACGCCGACCATCATGATCGACGTCCCTGATTCGTGCCGTATCAGCCGAGACGAAGTTTTCGGACCGGTAACTGTGCTCAGGAGCTACTCTAAATTTGAGGAAGCGGTGGATTGGGTAAATTCACAGCAATACGGATTACAGACGGGCATTTTCACAAATGACCTGAATCAAGCAATGAACGCCTTCAACCGATTGGAGGTGGGGGGCGTAATTATTGGCGATATACCGACGTTTCGAGCCGACAACTATCCTTACGGCGGTGTAAAGGAGTCGGGATTTGGACGAGAAGGTGTTAAGTATGCTATCGAAGAGATGACGGAACTTCGTACGCTTGTGCTTCCATCGCCTCATTAATGCGTGTTCAAATAATCATAAAGGTACATTGGTGCGAAAGCAATTGACTTTGTAACCACCAAAAGGGTAAATTAACTTGTTTGGTACGCAGATCACAGATGCATCTAAAAGTGGAAGGATAGAACCTTAATCGTGAACGAAAGCAATAATCGAAGGGTTTTAATAACCGGGGGTGCGGGGTTCATCGGTTCAAATTTGATCCGACTGATACTAAAGGAACGTCCGCATTGGGAAGTCGTAAACTACGATCTTCTTACCTATGCAGGCAACCTTTCTTCACTCGCAGATCTTGAAACAAATTCTCGCTATAATTTTATCAGAGGAGATGTTTGTGATCCGACTTCTGTCACGAAGGCGATGAATGGTTGTTGGGGCGTCATGCATCTTGCGGCAGAATCGCACGTAGATCGATCAATTCTTGATGCAACTCCCTTCTTAAAGACGAATACTCTCGGCACTCAAGTGATGCTCGATGCGGCGCGAAATCTTGGCGTTGCGAGATTTCTTCAGGTCTCGACAGATGAGGTCTATGGCAGTCTGCAACCCGACGATCACGCCTTTACTGAAGATCACTACCTGAAACCGAATAGTCCTTATGCGGCATCTAAGGCAGGCGCGGATCTTTTAGCACGCGCTTATTTCAAGACTTACGGTTTGCCAGTCATGATTTCACGTTGTTCGAATAATTATGGGCCCTATCAATTTCCCGAGAAACTGATTCCTCTTCTGATATCGAATGCGCTTAATGACATTCCCATTCCGGTTTACGGAGATGGCATGCAAGTCAGGGATTGGATTTTCGTTGATGATCATAATTATGGATTAATCAATATAATCGAAAATGGACGACCAGGGGAGGTTTATAATCTTGGCGGGAAGCATGAATTACCGAACCTCTCACTCATCAAGCATTTATTGACCTTACTCGGCAAGCCGGAGAGCCTCATAACCTTCGTAAAGGACCGTCCTGGCCATGATCGCCGGTATGCAATGGACTGGAGCAAGGCTGAGCGTGAATTAGGGTGGAAACCACTTTATGATTTTGAGGAGGGAAGTCGATTGACTGTTGAGTGGTATATGAATAATCGTGTTTGGGTTGAACAGGTGACGAGCGGAGCCTATCGCACATATTACCAAACACAGTATGGGGATCGATGAAGTTCTCCCGTCGTACAGTAATTATGTTATCGATGTTTCTTTGCACGGCTTCGGCTGTAAATGGTACGGGAGAAATATCATTATTGCCGCCGCATGGTTTATCGAATATTCCATTGGATGATAGAATATGCCGACAAATCGAAAGGAATGTCGTTTCGGGAGCACCGCTTGACTTACTGACAAATCGTCCTGTTTCCCGCTATCAAGAGCCCAATGAGGACTCAATGGTGCAACTGCTGACGCCATCCCGTCATTCAAAATGGATGCGATGGAATTGGCACCTTTACAGTACACACAATAAAGACGGATCATTCTTTACAATTAATCCCCGGTTTATCTACCGGGTTGAAAGCGGCAAACACAAAACTATAGTCAAACGTGCCAGCGGAATTCAATTTTACGGATCGATAAATGCATACTTAGGCTATTACTTCCGGTTCGTCGATAACACCGAACGCGGAAACGGTCCTTATGTAAGGCGTGATCAGCTTCTGGTGGATCATTACGGGTATGTTGGACCACTAATGGGAGGCAAAGAGACATATTACGATGCAACTGAAGCGTATTTAAATTGGGGGAAAGACTGGATAAATGTCACATTTGGTAAAGACAAGGTTTCCTGGGGGCCGGGTAGGCGGACGAATCTTCTAATATCGGATCATGCACCATCTTTTGATCAACTTAGAATTAAGACGCACCTTGGCAGGTCATCTCAATTCACCTATCTTATCGGACGTCTTCATCCTACGCCCGGTTTGGTGGAATATACTTACCGAACCCCTGAAGGCTGGGATCGCGTAAAGATCAATCCAAAGTGGATTGCCGCACATCGATTGGAATACACTCCAGCTCATTGGCTTTTACTCTCTGTGAGTGAAGCTGTTATTTGGGGTGAGCGCGGGCTTGACGCGGCTTATCTCAATCCTCTCTATTTTCTCTATTCCGCACAACATGATGGTGGAGACAGAGATAATGTGGTGATGTCAGGCGATTTTGTAGCACGATTACCATTTCGAGGAATTTTCTATGGCGCTTTGCTGATAGACGACATGAAGATATCGAAACTTGGAAAGGGAGACGCCGGGAACAAACTGGGCTTCCTTACGGGAGTATTTTCAACCGACTTATTTCTTGACGGGTTGGACGTTGGTATTGAATATACAAGGCTTGAACCTTATGTTTACTCTCATTTTTATCCTATCAATCGTTTTTCCAACTGGAATTCTTCGTTGGGTGCCGATTTACAGCCAAACAGCGACCGACTCGAGTTGACCCTGCTATACCGGCCGACCTTCGACATTACCTTAAACTTGTCCAGTGCCCTCAACCGGCATGGTTCACTTGGTGGAAGTGTGGAGGAATCACTTCCGCATTCCGGGCTACACAGCGTTCATTTTCTTGATGGCATTAGAACGAACTGGTCAGCTTCAAAAATCGGAATTGAGTGGGAGGCTGTTCCGGGATGCTTGGTGGAACTCGGCAATATTACGGGGGATCGTCAGTCCATTATACCTGATAGGTATTATATTTCAATAGGTTACAGAACTTGAAAATCGGAGAAGGAATGCCTGAGAAAGACCAGGTTTTTCAATTGAACTTTTATGATCTGCTGATCCTTATCGCACGTTGGCGCAAGCTATTCATCATCAACTTTATTGTTGTGACTGCCCTTGCGGCAATAATTTCCATGGTGCTTCCAGTTTGGTATCGGGCGACCACGGTAATATTGCCACCTGCAGGCGGTGGTAGCGGACTTCCTTCTTTTCTATCCAAAGATCTCGTGGGAGTTGCCGCAAACTTTGGACTTGAGATGCCAACCGAAGATATTTATCAGTCCATATTATCAAGTCGTACACTAAAGGAGCGTATCATTGAACGCTTTCATCTGCGTGAAGTTTATAAGATGAAAGATGATGTGAAACCTGAAGATTTAATGAAGAAATTTGAATCGCATTATGAGGTGAAGACTCGTGAAGACATGGCGATTGAAGTCTCATTTGTAGATAAAGATACCAAAAGAGCCTCGGATATTGCCAATGCCTGTGTAGCTGAACTCGATAATTATTATCGTGAAATAACCGGAAAGAGTGCACGAAACAACCGGATTTTCATTGGAAAAAGACTTAAACAGATTAATGATACTCTGGATATCCTTCAGGATAGTATCGCCATATTTCAGGTCGAACATAACGCAATCTCAGTTCCAGATCAAACCACAGCCATGATAACGGCCGCCGCTAATTTAAAGGCTCAACAGATCGCCAGCGAAATTCAACTGCAATTACTTCGAAGCACTATGGGAGATAATCATCCGGAAGTGTCACAATTACAGAAAACAAGCATTGAGTTTGAAAGGCGATACAAGGGGTTATTGGATGGATCTGAAGGAGATTTGTTTATTGCATTAAATCAATTACCTGAAATATCGAAAACATATGCTGAAATAGTCAGGCAAGTGAAAATTCAGACTGCATTGCTTGAGTTTGTATATCCACAGTACGAAAATGCCAGTATCCAAGAGGCGCGGGAAACTTCGAATGTACAAATATTGGACACGGCTCGCATTCCTTTCAAGAAATTGAAACCAGCACGAAGAATCATAGTTATGATCGCGGCGGCTTCGTCGATTCTGATGACTTTAATTATCATCCTTCTTCTCGAATATTGGCATGGACTACCAAAAAAGAATCAGAAAGATTGGTCAAAGATTCAGGAACTTAAGAGTATCTTACGACGGGAGATAAAATAGTTTGTTGGGCTATTACCGTCAGGTTTTCATTGAAAGAACCGGACGTGATTTCGCGTCCGGTTTGATATGGTCAATTTTCTTATTGGCTGTTCTAACTCCTTTGGCTATTGCCTATGGGGTCTATGACTATCGGATAGCTTTGAGTGTTTTTGTTGTTGTCGTAGGATTATTGGGATTGGCCCTTTTTTACAATGTCAGGGCGTTCAGCATCATCATTTTACCATTTTATTATCTTGTAATTATTGATCATGTAATATTCGCATTAATTATTTTACTAATTATTTCTTTCTTAGCAGATCGAGTTAATCATAGTGATATCACCATACATGTACCTCATCCTCTGCTTCTCTGTATTTTGTTAGTCGCAGGAGCCAATGGATTGATCCGGGCCGTCGACAGAGACATGGGAAGGTATTTTTACGAGTTTGCATTTGTAATTCCAATTATAGCATTTATTATATATTATAATCTACGTCCGACTGCCGCTGAAATGAAAACATTTCTAACGATAGTAACCGGAGCGACTGCTCTTCTCGGTTGGATAAGCCTTGCTCTCTGGATACAGACCGGGATCCCGCGTTACATTTTCCGATGGGAATCGCAGAATGTAGCCGGTTGCTTTATGGGAATGGTGCTTCCATTTACTCTGCTCGCCTTGATCGATGCAACAGGAAAGAGATCGAAGATAATATGGACTTTCATTTTTTCAGGCGTGTTGGCTGGCATACTGGTAACGCAAACTCGAGCTGTACTTGTAAGTCTTTTTATAGCTATGGTCTATATTGCATTTAAAGATCGTCGAATATTAAAAGTCATGTTACCGGCAATTTTGGTCGCGAGCATCGCGTTACCCGGCTTGATTATTTATCGACTCGCAATGTTGCTCGGATTTGGGGACAATCCCGATTGGTCATCGGTTGGGAGAGTTCAGATCTGGTTGAACAGTATTAACTATATACCCAGATATTTTTGGTTTGGGATGGGGATTGATAGCTTCAAAACACTTTATCCAACCGATTATCCGTATAGCTTCATTCGTGCTGTCCACGTTCATAATGTGTATCTAAAATGGCTATTTGATCTCGGAATATTCGGATTAGCGGCATACATGGCGATTATTCTTAAGAGCTTGATGAAGGCTATGCGAGCCGTTAAGGAATACTTATCTCCATTAGTCGAAGACGATAGAAGACTTCTGCTTGCCATCAATGGAGGCTTGATCTCTGGTTTGACTGCCAGCATGGTTGATGCGACTTTCCACCACACCGCTTCTGCACTATTCCTCTGGACGATGTTGGCGTTCCAGTTTGTAATAGTTGCTCGAATGCGCGAGACCGTTCGGATGACTCAACAGGTTTTAGAACTTTCTGACTCTCAGCTCAGGTGATCGTCCTATTTTAATACCATCGCATAATCATTGTACGCGTGGATATACCAGAGAATCAGCCGATACCGTTGATTTAGTATGCATTGCCGGACAGCTTGGTTTGATTATTACAGGAATAGTCACATCATTGGTGATCGCCCGCATTCTTGGTCCAGCCGGTATGGGATTGTTTACCGTTACATTTTGCCTTTCTTCAATAATTGTTGCGATTTTTCACGGTTCGCTCGGGATTGAAAACGCCAACCTGGCTGAACGGTACCCAGAATCTCGACCGGGATTGATCGGTAACAGCATTAGCATAGCTGTCGTCTGGGGCGGTCTGGTCACGATTCTCCTCGTTGTTCTTTTGGCAAGTCTTCGTAAATTAATTTACCCCGACATGACGGATCGTCTTTGGGCTATCGTGTTCCTCTCGGTTATTCCATTATTCCTTCAGGAGTTAAGTAATGGATTAATTCTCGGAATGAATGCAGTACGAAGGTTTACCATCACTTTGCTTGGCAGAGATGTGCTTTTACTGTTCTTAGTGATTTTATTGGCAAATACAAGTGATTTAAGTACTGTTGGAGTTGCTTCATTGTGGCTTGTAAGCGCAATAATTGGCGCGGGATTGATGTTACTTCAGGCGATATTTATAGTTGGCGAAAGCCCTCGAATCGATGTCGAGTTACTTTGGCATACAGCTTATAATAGTTATAAGTCGTTTAATATCAATATATTGCCACTGTTTCTTATGAGTTTAGGATTTCTTCTGATTGCCTTGTTTATGACCCCGTCAGATGTAGGTTACTACTCTGTTGCGATGGCTATGGTTGCCTGTATTTGGTTTTTACCCACTGCTATAAGTCAAATGTTGCGCCCGTATATCTCTGAGTTTAGCATCGAATCTGGGGATGAACTAACTGCACAGTTGACAAGAATAACTCTATTTATCATCACCGTTTTCGCAATAATTATAGGATTATCAGGGTATTGGTTAATCAGAATACTCGCAGGTCCCGAATATCTGTCTGCGTACGGTGCAGTGCTTATATTACTCCCCGGTGTTGTGATATACAGTTTAAAACAATCGCTTTCCAATGACCAGTTTGGTGAAGAAAATGTCCATTTTAATGGAATTGTTACTTTTCTAATTATTGTATTGAACATCATTGCGGCTGTAATCTTGATCCCAAAATTCGGAATTGCTGGGGCCGCCGCCATTTCGAGCGTCACGAATTCAATAGTGGGATTGACATATCTACATTTCTTCCTATCAGAGTCAGGGCTGGGAATCGAAAATGTTATCATTCCTAATAGAAATGATTTTCGTATGATATTCAGGAGAGACTATTGAATTGTACTGAAGTCATTGAATATAGTCAATATTGAAAGCATCTGTGGGAGAAATTTCAAAACCGCGCGTTCGAGTAGTAATCGTTACTTACAACGCCGCCAGGATTATTCGAGATTGTTTGTTCTCGCTTGTCGTTGATTATCAAAGCAATTTGATAGAAGTTGTAGTTGCCGACAATAACTCGTCTGATGATACGTTAAATTTTATTAATAAAGAGTATAGCTGGGTTAAAGTAGTCAATTCGGGCGGTAATATTGGTTTTGGGGCTGGCAACAACATCGGAGTTAAAGGGTGCCAAGCCGAATATTTGTACTTTCTCAATTCTGACGCTAGGTCGTTACCAGGTTCGATAGAATATTTGGTTCGATTGCTCGATGGCGATTCAAAGGTCGGTATTGTTGGGCCGAAGATTCTCGACGAAGCCGGCCTTAACACACTCTCCTCATATCGATTTATTACTCCGTTTTATGCCGTCTGGATTGCTACTGGCCTTAACCGGCTGATCCCTTTAAATCGAAGAGATGGCCGTCCTGAAATTCGCCGCAAACCACCAGAAAAAAGAGTTAGTGTGGATCGACTGTTGGGGGCGGCATTCATGATGCGCACCGAGCTGTTCGAGAAGCTTGGCGGGTTTGACGAGAACTATTTTCTATACTCTGAGGAAGAAGATATTTGTCTTGAAACTTGGAAGGCTGGTTACGAAGTCGTTTATGATCCCGGCGCTGAGGCGATCCATCTCGGCGGTCAGACGCTGAATTCCCTGTCGATTCTGGGAACTGCTTCGGCAAGTTGGAGTCTGAAGTATTATTTAACCAAGCACTTTAATCCTATCAGCTCCAAAGTCGCAATTTTTATTTGGATGGTAATGCTCGCTGTGAAATGGTTTATTACACTGGTTATACCCGGCGCAAACAAGAGAACTCGCTTGAAGGGGTATATGTCCGCATTATTATCTGTGATGAGCCCTGATTACTATAACGACAAAATTCGACCGAAATAACAGGCAGAATGAAGCAAGTGAAAATATTGGTAGTCAAACTTCATGCTTTAGGCGATTTTGTCATTCATACACCTGCATTCGAAAGGTTGAGGCGAGGATTCCCTGAAGCCGAGATCACACTGCTTACAACCGACTGGACTGTTTCGGCGGCTATTGGATTGCCGTTCTTTAATAAGATTATTTCAGTTCCCTCAAAATTGTTTTTTGGCAATTTATTTAAGTCATCTCCCAGACTCTTAGGTTTGGGATACAGGCTTAGTAAAGCAAAATTTGACGGAGTAGTCTCTTTCCACCGTTCCAAGGCGATCAATGCCTTTTTAAAATTATCTGGAAATCGATCAAGATTCTTCAGTTATGCTTCAGCTGATTCTCCTCAAACGGTTAAACTTGACGAGACAAGACATAGCGCCCCAAATGCTTGTGATTTGGCGGACTTATTACTGTTTCAAATGACAGGAGTAAAATTAGCGCCCGATGTTGACCATCTCAGGTATTATTGGTCTGTTACTCAGGATGAATTAAAGGAAGCGGGCGAGATTATCGAGGCACTCGGTATAAAACATAATAACTTCGCGATGCTCTTTCCGGGAGGAGGAACGAATCCTCGCACCACTGGCCATGAGAGGCGCTGGAGTGTTGGCGGGTATTCAAAGTTAGCTGAGTGGTTGACTGATCAATTAGATATGGAAGTTGTACTTGCCGGATCCAACGATGATCGATCTGTTTGTTTGGAGGTCTCTCGTTTGTCAAGAAATACACTTCTCGATATCAGCGGCAATACCAGCATCAGAATTACAGCCGCATTAATGAAACTCAGTAAGATTGTTTTTGCGAATGATTCAGCTCCTCTGCATATTTCAGCCGCCGTTGGGGCGCCAACAGTCGGGATATTCGGTCCCACAGGCTCAGAATATAAGCTTCCATTTGGCAGTCATGTTGTCGGTGTGAAATTGGGTCTTCCTTGTAGCCCATGTTATTACGGCGTATTTAATGGATGTATATTCAATACAATACGATGCATGGAGGAGCTATCTCCACAACTGGTTATAGAAACTGCCAAATCCCTTTATAGTCAATTACCTGTAAAAAATGAATAAATCGTATATTGTGATTCTGTTGTTGATCTCTGATACGATAGGAACCGCCGCGGCGTGGCGTCTTTCGTATTTGTTGCGGTATGAAAGCGGGATGTTTTCCAATCCGACACCTGCATCCATATTTTGGCCCGGTGTTGTCCTGACGATGTTCTGGTTGATTATTTTTGCTATCCGGGGGCGTTACATTGTTCCAGTCGCTCTCTCACGATTCTCTGAACTTGAACAAGTTATTAAAGCTGTTCTTATTGGAATTATCGTACTTTTCATTGCCACAATTGATGTGCCAAATCCAGTAAGCCCGACACGACTACTTCTCGCATATTACGGTGTGTTGATTATTCTGTTTACAGGTATCGGCAGAATAATCATCAGAACTTATCAGAGGAGACTCCGCTGGCTAAAAAAGGGACTTTGGGAAGCCATTATAGTTGGACGCAACGAAGTTGGAAAGAAGCTTCGATGGCAGTTGGATACTTATCCAGTTTGGGGATTCCACGTTCATGGATTTGTGGATGATACCGACTCAGATAACCCTAACCATGGCAGTCAACTATTAGGCAAAATTGATGATCTTCCTGAATTAGTGAAAAGAAATGGTATTGAGTGGATTTTTGTTGCTCCTGAAGCTGACGCAGAAAAACTGGTTACGCAAGTACTTCAGAAATGTAGTGATATGAAACTTCGCTTCATGTTAGTTGCCGACCAATATCAGATGGTGATTGGGCTGGTTCATACCGTTGAAATACATGGTTTGCCGCTGATTGAAGTACATCCTCAACTCGTATCGCCTACTATAAAAACCATTAAAAGAGTTTTCGACATTGTAATGGGGTTGTTAATGTCAGTGGTGGTTGTTGCCATGACCCCATTCATTGCTATTCTGATCAAATTAGAGAGCCCGGGGCCTGTCTTTTATTCTCAGAAGCGTGTTGGACGTCGTGGCCGTGAGTTTACACTCCTCAAGTTCCGTTCGATGATTCAAGACGCGGAAAGTGCCTCGGGGGCGGTATGGGCGATAAAGGACGATCCGAGAGTGACTAAGATCGGGAGATTTCTTCGCAAAAGTCATCTTGACGAAATGCCACAATTTTTCAATGTACTACTTGGACAGATGTCACTGGTCGGTCCACGTCCCGAGAGATCCCAATTCGTTGAGGAATTTAAGACTAAGATTCCGCTTTACGAGCGTCGGCTTCGGGTCCGGCCCGGAATTACTGGCTGGGCGCAAGTTCGCCATAAATACGATGAATCAATCGCCGATGTAGCGGAAAAGACTCGCTACGACCTTTTCTATATTGATCATTTAAGTTTACTACTTGATTTAAAAATCCTTATTGCAACAGCGCTTAAAATGTTGCGGGGAGGAGGACACTCCTGATGCACGATATCAAACAAATTCGACAAAATCCCGAGAAATTTCTATCAGCACTTTCGCGACGTGGCGAGAACCACTCCTTGGACCGTTTACTTGAACTTGAAATGGAAAGAAGAGATCTCGTCGCGCAACTTGACGATATGCGCGCCAGACGAAATTCCGCATCCAAGGAAATCGGGGCTTTACGCAAGAGTGGCGGTGATTCTCAGATACTTGAAATGGAAATGAGGGCTCTCGGCGACAAGATTCAGACTGACGAAAGCTCAGTCAGAGAGCTGGATATCCTCGTTGATGAGATGTTGCTCAACATTCCTAATCTTCCTTCCGACACGACACCGGACGGCAAAGACGCCTCAGCGAATGTAGTTGTAAGAAACTGGGGTGAGCCGCCAAAGCACGATTTTACACCGCTTGATCATCTTGATTTAGCCGAACGACTGGATATTCTCGACTTCAAGCGAGGAGGAAAAATCGCCGGGTCTGGGTTCCCGGTCTGGAAAGGTGACGGAGCGCGTCTGGAACGAGCTCTGATCAATCTATTCCTTGATACGAATACGGGCGTTCACGGCTATAAGGAAATGATGACGCCGTTTGTCGCCACACGCGAGAGTATGAAGGCGACGGGACAGATTCCCCGCCTTGAAGATGATATGTATCACTGTGAAAAAGAGGATTTATTTTTGATTCCGACTTCTGAGGTTACCTTAGTGAACCTACATCGGGGCGAAATATTAAACGAATCTGAATTACCAATACGATACACGGCTTACTCGCCCTGTTTTCGCCGAGAAGCCGGTACCTACGGGAAGGATACTCGCGGTTTCCTAAGAGTCCACCAATTCAACAAGGTTGAGATGGTTCGTCTCGAGAAACCCGAAGAATCTTACGCCGCCTTAGAGCAATTAGTTGGTCATGCCGAAGCAATTCTGCAACTGCTCGAATTGCCTTATCGCGTCTTACGACTCTGTTCTGGTGATATGGGCTTTAATGCGGCCGCTTGTTACGACCTTGAGGTCTGGGCAACTGCGACTGGCAAATGGCTGGAGGTCTCATCGTGCAGTAACTGCGAGGATTTTCAGGCACGTAGAGCATCTATTAAATTTCGACGAAATTCTACTGGCAAGAGCGAATTCGTGCATACACTTAATGGTTCTGGTCTGGCAACGTCAAGGGTGATGGTGGCAATTATCGAAAATAACCAGACAAAGGAAGGGTCACTGATTATTCCTCCGATTTTGAGGCAATACATGGGTGGGAAAACTATCATAACAGCGGCAAAGGACCTCTTTTGAAAACAGTTGTAGTTGGTGCAGGTGCAGTCGGATTGCACCTTGCCAGAAGTTTATCGTGGGAGGGGCATGAAGTTATTGTCATTGATCATCGGCAAGAGTTGGTTGATCAAGTCACTTCAACCATAGACGCTCTTGCTATCAGGGGCAGTGGTACGTCGATATCGACCTTAGTGCAGGCAGGGGCGCAACGTGCTGATTTACTCCTTGCAGTGACAAATGTGGACGAAGTCAATATTGTCGCCTGTATGCTGGCAAGAGAGCTGGGCGTCAAGACTCGCATCGCAAGAATCAGAAATCAGGAATACTCGAAGATAAATTCGCCAGTACCACTGCAATCTCTCGGGATAGATCAGGTAATTCACCCAGAACTCGAATCTGCTAAGGAGGTAGTTCGTCTCATCCGTTATCCTGATGCCGTCGATATCGTTGAGTGCGCTGGCGGGAAAATGTTTCTTACCGGTGTCAGGCTAACCGCTGACTCACTAATACTGGGAAAATCACTTAAAGAGTTGACTCCCGATGATGGGGAGATACCATTCAGAATAGTTGCCATAGGCAGAGCGGGACGAACGATTATCCCGGGGGGCCATGATACACTTTTTGATGGAGATCTAATATATGTTATCAGCCATTTAGGTGATGTTGACCGTGTTTTCAATGTCGTCGGAAAAAAAGTTGAACAGGCACGCAAGATAATGATTCTGGGCGGGGGAATCATCGGAAGAATTGTTGCCGAACAACTCGAAATTCAGAAAAAACAAGTCGTCAAGCTGATAGAGAGTGATGAGGAACGAGCCGAGCGCGCGGTTCAACGACTGGTGAGCACGATGGTCGTTCGAGGCGCCAGCGGTATAGATATCGACCTGCTTGCAATCGAAGGCCTAAGTGAGATGGATGTTTTTGCCGCACTTACTGATGACGATGAAAACAATATAGTTACAAGCTTATTTGCTCGCCACCTTCAGGTCAAGCGAACGATAACACTGATAAGCAAACCTCAATATATGCCCATCATGCAGGCGATTGGGCTTGGCACCTCGATCAACGAGAGATTGTTGACAACCGACGCCATTTTGAAATATTTGCGAGGTGGCAAAATTATGTCAATTTCGTCACTGCGTGGATTGAAAGCCGAGATCATTGAATTTCAGATAGGCGAAAAATCGAAACAAGCTGGCAAACGATTACGTGACATCGCATTTCCAGAAGGTTCGCTCGTCGGAGCAGTTGAGCATCTCGGTGAAGTTATTGTAGCAATAGGAAGTACAACTATTCTGCCGGGAGATCGAGTGGTTGTCTTCTGTGAAGAAAAGTCTGTTTCGAAAATTGAAAAATTACTCGGCTAAACTCTTCTTACATGAGAATAATGGAGACCTGATATTGGGTAGTATTGAACCGCTGATAGAAGTGAGAAATCTTGCGAAGCACTTTCCCATTAAGCATGGATTCTGGGCAAGGCAAGTTGGAGTTGTTCGCGCCGTCGATAATGTATCGCTTTCTATAAATCCCGGGAAAACGCTCGGATTGGTTGGCGAGTCCGGATGCGGTAAAACGACTGCTGGAAGAGCGTTGCTTCGCTTGATCGAACCGTCCTTTGGCGAAGTTCTTTATCGAGGCACAGACATCCTAAAGGTATCTCCTCTGGAAATGCGCCGCTTCAGGCGTAAATTGCAGATTGTTTTTCAGGATCCCTATAGTAGCCTCAACCCACGAATTACGGTCGGTGGAATGTTGCGGGAGATATTGCAATTTCATAAAATAGTATCTCGAAAGCAGATAAATGATCGAGTTGATGAGTTACTCGTTACAGTAGGTCTGGCGCCTGAATACGCTAACCGATACCCCCATGAATTTTCAGGGGGACAGAGGCAACGCATTGGAATTGTCCGAGCGCTGGCTGTTGAGCCAGAATTTCTTGTACTGGATGAACCCGTTTCGGCTCTAGATGTCTCTATTCAGGCTCAGATTCTGAATCTATTGAAGGATCTCCAAAACAAATTCAAACTGTCTTATCTATTTATTTCTCATGCTCTCTCGGTCATCGACCATATCGCAGAAAATACGGCGGTAATGTATCTTGGCCGAGTTGTCGAATCTGGTGAGACCTCCAAAATTGTCGCTCAGCCTTTGCATCCCTACACAAAAGCTTTAATAGCGGCAGTCCCGCGCCCGGACCCAGAGCAAAGGCAAGTTCGGGAGCCTTTAACCGGCGATGTTCCAAATTCATTGCATCCTCCCTCAGGATGTCATTTCCATCCACGCTGTCCCATGGCCAAGGAAGAGTGTTCGACGTGGAAATTCCATTTGAAGGATATGCCAGATGGAAGAAAAGTCGCTTGTATTCTCTATTAACCAGTGATATAACCAAAATATGCCTCGATTGATCCCACGTTGGATGAAAGATAATTTTCGAGTAAAAGCTGGAATGTTGCTCCTTGCAATTTTGCTCTGGTTCCTTGTGGTTACCGAGAAGGTTTTTGAAGATACATTCGCCATTCCGATTGTTGTAGTGGGAATTCCACCCGGAAAGACTCCTGATGCAGAGATTCCGAAGACAGCGATAGTCAGATTTCATGGAAGAGCCAAAGAGCTTATTCGTCTCCATTACGTCAGTCAACCTCATTTTAATCTGGACTTAAGTGGAATTTCCGAACGACGTATCATAAAATTAAAACCGGAATGGGTGAGTATTCCTGGTGGTATGAATGTGACGGTTGCGGCAATACTGAAGCCCGACTCTATTGTGATCGCTATGGAGGAATTCTCATTAACTGAGCGACCAGTAAGGCTTGATCTCGACTTAAAGTATGCACCCGGCTACACGCTTTTCGGAGAACCTATTATAACCCCCAAAATGGTACTACTGGCCGGACCTGAAAGAGCCGTGTCAAAAATAAAAGATGTTCTCACAGAACGGATAACTCTTTCTGATTTAAGTAGAACTACTGAAGTAAAAACTCGCGTATTAATCCCTGACAACAAAAGCGTGGTTCTTAATATTGAACAAATAGCTGTAACTTTGCATGTCGAGCGTTTGGGAGAGCGTGAAATTGCTGGCATACCAATCATAATAAAAAATTCACCTTCCGATGGATTGGTTGAACTTGAACCGGCAATTGTTAAGGCTACCGTGCGTGGCGCTGTTTCTCAACTTTCCGAATTAGAAGCAAATCGTTTCAAGGCTTGGGTAAATTGTTCTGAGTTTGATCCATCACGCCCAGGTTGGCTTCCGGTCCACTTGGAAAGTCCGTCGGGTACAGATTTATCGGCCACGACTCCACCTCGCATCCGGGTTAAAATTAAAAAATGACAATACCAAGAATCATACTTGGGATCGAGACGTCGTGTGACGAGACTGCGGCCGCGATATTGATCGACGGCAAAATAATCGCCGACATAACCACTAGACAAGTGTTGCATGAAAGATTCGGCGGTGTAGTGCCTGAACTCGCATCGAGGGCGCATGAGCGCTTGCTTGCGCCGGCTGTTAAAAGTGTGTTAGACGAAGCCGGATTGATTTCAAAAGATGTCTCAGGCATTGCTGTGACCTATGGACCCGGACTGGCTGGAGCATTGCTTGTCGGAGTATCCTTCGCTAAAGGATATGCCGGAGCGATGGGCATCCCATTTTGGGCGGTCAATCATATCGAAGCTCATCTCTGGATTGCGCAGTTGACGATTAACGAGTTGCCGACTCCAACTCTTGCTCTAATCATATCTGGTGGTCATACGTTATTGTTAGCAGTCGAAGGGTTTGGTAATTATCGATTTCTCGGCTCAACTCGCGATGACGCCGCGGGCGAGTTGTTCGACAAGGTAGGGCGCGTTATCGGCTTTCCTTTTCCATCGGGAGCCAAAATCGACCAATTAGCGCTTGACTTCAGCGGCAAACCTTGTCTTTTCCCTGTTTCCCGCGTTAAGAATGACCCTTATGCTTTCAGTTTCAGTGGAATAAAAACAGCGGTACTCACCTATATTCAACAAAATATCAAATCTGGAGCGTCTGGAGATCTCTTGATTTCTGACGATGAGAGAAGCGCGATCTCTGCAGGATTGATGATGGCAGTCTCCCGAAGTTTGATCGGGCCAGTAAAACGCGCCCTCGCTGACAGCAACTACAAAGCTCTTCTAATTGCCGGTGGAGTATCAGCGAGCGGTTATTTACGCAGGGAATTTGGCAAGGTAGCCAAAGATGCTGGTATTTCGCTTATTATTCCGCCTGTAAATCATTGTACTGATAACGGGGCAATGATCGCGTACGCAGGTTACCTGATGGCGGCGCACGATGTTGCTCCTTCTTCTTTCCACCAGGAAGTCGATCCCTCTGCGAAGCTCTACCGGGAACGCGACTAGTGGCTTCTGATCTTTCACCCTATATTCTCACAGCGTCACATCCGGTTGCACTACTGATTCTCGCTACCGTGGCGGCAATAGTTTTTTCAATTTGGACTTACCGCCGAACCAATCCTCCCGTTTCTGTGTCCCTGAGAGTTCTGCTTACAGCATTACGTAGTGTTGCTTTGGTAGGCGGAATATGGCTGATATTTCAACCTTTGCTTCAGATTAATCGAGTTAAGGCCAATCCATCTAATTTACTGGTGCTTCTTGATCGATCCGCCAGCATGGGATTGCGAAAAAATGGAATTGACGAAGAGAAAGAGATTGCAAATTTATTTAATTCTCAACAATACAAACTCTTAGCTGATAGGATGCATGTCAGCACATACGGTTTCTCTGACTCATTAAAGACCATTTTGGGCTTTCCGGATAAGTTTGACGATCCAATCGGACCTGAAACAGCCATCGGGAATGCTTTGGCAAATGCAATGGACAAAGTTGAGCCAATGATTCCGGCAATGATTCTATTGGTCAGCGATGGCGCTAATAATTCAGGTATGGATCCGGTGCGATTCGCGCGATTGTCAAAGATTCCCATCTCAACTATCGGAGTTGGGTCACATGGCACAACTCTCGATCTTATGATTACCGATGTCTCAGTTAATCCAGTCGTTTATCAGGGGAGCAAAGTTCCGGTTGAAGTATTCTATCGGGCAGTCGGAGCCAAAGATCGCCAATTTGAATTAATTCTCCGAGACCCTAATGGCAAGTCAGTAGGAAAACAATTAGTTAGAGCTTTAGACGATTTTTCGGAAGGAAAGGTCGTCTTTGATGTTCCAATAGACAGCGCTGGTCGATTTGTATATCATTTGGAAATCCCTGAACTGGATAACGAGTTGACGCGAGACAACAATTATCGAAGTGTTGCTTTCAATTCGATTGCCAACCGCTTGAGAGTTTTGGTGATATCCGGCGTTCCTGACTACGGATTGGGCGATCTAATTCGTCGGCTCGCGGTTAATCCACATATCGAGATAACTCAACGAACTGAGCGTAGTGGAGGATTTTATGAGGGAAATTGGCCCGACGATGCTTTATTAGCCAAAGTAGATGTAGTTATTTTTCACCATTTTCCGACATCCAAAACTCCATCCTCAAAATTGCAGGAAATGAATTTATCCTTAATTCGCAGCAATTTACCGGTTTGCTTGATCGACGGCGGAGATCTTGATCCTGCCAATCTCAGACTTTTTTCAGAGTTGCTTCCTGTCTCTATATCGACCGGGACAGGAGTCCGTACTGGCAAGATTTCACCTGTTCGCCGACACGCTATCCTCGCACCTCCCGATGACGGTGACTTTGCTGAACGCTGGCAGCAGCTCCCTCCACTTTCCATTCGCGTTGGCATGAGCAAACTGAAAGCCAATTCCGAACTTCTTGCGGAAGCCACGCTTGAGGATGGCTCTAAAACACCCGCAGTGGTCATTTCCGAGACAGCCGGACGAAAGTCAGCGGTAATTTTAGTGCGAGACTTATGGAGATGGGGGATGCTCTCATCGGGGGAAGAAGGAATTGTTGAGCCATTATTGGACCGATTGGTAAAATGGTTGGCAATCCGTCGATCCAACAAACCTGTCCAACTTACATTCACAAAAGATCAATTCAGTACCAGAGAACTCATATCGTTTCGAGCAGTTTGTTTCGATGAAGGATTTCGACCTTTCGATGGAGCTGAGGTGATCGCCGAGATCAGCGCTGGGTCAGGTGATCCAATTAAAACGACTCTGATTGGAGAAGGAAACGGGCAGTATAAGGGCGGATTCGTGCCATGGACAGAAGCCAATTATTCGGTCAAAATCGAGGTGTTTGCTGAAGGGAAATTATTGGGTGGGGATAAAGGAAGCATTACGGTTGAAGCATATTCGATTGAACTGCTTGAAGCACAATTGAATAGAGGTCTTCTCCAAGCAATTGCGGATGCTTCTGGGGGGAAATATGTTCCTTTGGACTCGGCAAGGGCATATATTAATTCACTTACTTTTCCACCCGAATCCACTCAAATACATCGCAATATCGAACTTTGGGGAGGGTGGCTCCATTTGACGATTGTGATACTCGCCCTTTCCTTGGAATGGCTGATCCGGATCCGTCTGGGAATGTTATGACCGGTGGACGGATAGCAGTGATTGGCGGTGGTTGGGCAGGCCTTTCGGCCGCGACAAGACTGTCCGAGTTAGGATTAGAGGTAACTCTATTCGAGCGATCGCGAGCGTTAGGTGGTCGCTCTACCTCCTTTTGGGAGAAGGACTTTGGAGAGTGGCTCGATCATGGTCCCCACCTTTTCATCGGCGCCTATCGGGAAGCTTTGAGGTTACTTGAACTCTGGGGATCACTCGCGGATATTGATTTCACTCAAGGAGATAGGATTCCGTGGCTGATGGGTGATGGTAAACGGCATTATTTCTCTTTATCAAATTCATTGGTTGGTTCAATTACATCACTCGTGCAGTTTGATTACCTCACATTTTCTGAAAAATATCTTCTTGTAAAAGCACTAAATAAACTCAAGACTTATACAGTTGCCGATGATGACGGGGGACAAACCCTTGGAGTACTCTTGAACCAATCTGGAGCATGCGAAGGAGTTGTGGGGCAGTTTTTTCAGACGCTCAGCCTGGCCGTGATGAACGCTCCTTTCGAATTAGTAGCGGCAAAACCTTTTTCAGAAGCAGTGCGGGCGGGTTTGTTAGGAGAGCGAAATTCAGGAATGATTGGGATACCACGAAAGCCGCTAAAAGAAATTGTGGGCGAAGCGGCCGAGAAGTATTTGATGTCGAAAAATGTAGAAATTGTTAAGGGGTGTCACGTAACGGAGATTAATCCGGGGAAAACAGGGTGGAATCTTCAAACGGTTTCAGAACAAATGCATTTCGACGGGATAATTATTGCCGCTTCACCAAAGGATATTCCAAGATTATTGCCTCGCAAAACGTTTGAGAATATATTTCTGAATCAATTTGAAGTTTTCCAATTTTCGCCGATAGCTGGCATACATTGCTCCTTCGACTTGCCGATCCTCGATATTCCTTTTGCTCATCTGGATAAATGTGACTTGCATTGGATTTTTGGGCGTGGCGAATCTGAAGCTGGAGGATGGAAACGAGTCTCGTTTATAATCAGTCATGCCGTAGAAAAGGATACCAAATCTACTGAAGTGACGGCGCTGTCGCTGATTGAAAATCTGAAAGATCGTTTACCTAAAGCCGGATCTGCTCGATTACTCAATTACAGATTCATCAAAAATGTGCGCGCAACCATACTTTTGACGCCGGAAGTTGAACGTCTTCGTCCCGACAATTATTTTAATTTTCCCGGTTTATATGCCGCTGGTGACTGGTTTAACACCGGACTTCCTGCCACCATCGAAAGTGCGGCTCGAAGCGGTCGAAGCGCGGCGGAAAAGTTAGCACAGGAACTTGGTGGTCCGTATTCGCTTTGGAGGAATGAATTGATCCCATCCTCCAAAGACAATCTCGATTCATAATTTTGGGAGATATGATCCTTGAACAATAAATTACTTGAATTAGCAAGACGCCGACAAGAAGCTCTTCTTGGAGGTGGTATAAAGCGTATCGAGGCTCAGCACGAAAAGGACAAACTTACTGCCAGAGAACGATTGGATTTACTTCTGGATCCGGAGAGTTTCCATGAAATCGATATGTTTGTTCAACATCGCGCCCGTGATTTTGGTCTCGAAAAACAACGGTTTGCTGGCGATGGGGTCGTGACTGGTTACGGAAAAGTGAATGGTCGTCTTGTTTTTGTCTTCTCTCAGGATTTCACCGTTCTTGGCGGATCACTTTCTGAGGCACATGGCGCGAAAATATGCAAAGTGATGGACATGGCGTTGAAGGTTGGCGCTCCAGTAATCGGTTTGAACGACTCGGGCGGAGCCCGTGTGCAGGAAGGTGTTGTTTCACTTGGTGCGTATGCGGATATATTCCTTCGAAATACTCTTGCTTCAGGAGTAATTCCGCAAATATCTGCAATATTAGGGCCATGTGCAGGTGGAGCAGTTTATTCTCCTGCAATAACGGATTTTACGTTTATGGTTCGTGGTATAAGTTACATGTTTGTGACAGGTCCAAAGGTTGTAAAAACGGTCACGCATGAAGAGGTGAGTTCCGAGGAGCTTGGCGGCGCCGATACACACGCGAGTAAATCGGGAGTTGCTCATTTTGCCGTAGATAATGAAGTTGATGCGATTGAAGGTATCAAAAAATTATTGTCTTTTATTCCATCGAATAATCTCGAAGATGCTCCGACAGTTACGACGAGTGATCCCACTGATCGCGAAGATGAGCAATTGGATACTCTAATACCCGAAAATCCCAATAAACCGTATGATATCAAAGAAGTTATTGTTCGAGTTCTGGACTCAGCAGAATTCTTTGAGGTTCACCAGGATTTCGCCGCCAATATCGTTGTAGGTTTTGGAAGACTTGGCGGCAGATCAGTTGGAGTAATTGCTAATCAACCTGCTGTATTAGCTGGAGTATTAGATATAGACTCATCACGAAAAGGTGCAAGATTCATCCGCTTCTGCGATGCATTTAACATCCCGTTAATAACGTTTGAAGATGTCCCAGGATTCCTTCCTGGAACTGACCAAGAATGGCGTGGAATCATTACTAATGGGGCAAAGCTCCTTTACGCCTATTGTGAAGCTACGGTTCCGAAAATTACGGTGATTACTCGGAAAGCCTACGGCGGGGCTTATGATGTTATGAACTCTAAACACATTCGCGGCGACCTCAATTACGCTTGGCCTTCTGCTGAAATAGCGGTAATGGGATCTAAAGGGGCAGTTGAGATTATTTTTTCAAAACAGATTGCCGCGGCAGAAAATCCTGAGGAAATGGAAAATAAGTTGATCTCTGAATATACGGATATATTTGCAAACCCATATATTGCGGCAGAACGAGGATACATCGACGAAGTAATTGAACCACGCCGTACTCGGTCTGTGTTGATCGATGCACTTGAGATGTTGAAAAACAAAGTCGATTCCAATCCGAAAAAGAAGCACGGAAACATTCCATTATGATCGTTATATTCTTTAAATACAAACAACGCCTTATTAGATCACGTACCTACTATGAACATTGAAAACAATTGGAATTTTATCGTTGAATAATAACCTCAACCCGATTTATACACCCTTGGTATTGGTTCCGTATCATTATCAAGATGGAAAAAGAATCCGGTGCGAAATCTGTCCGGTTAGGTGTAAACTTGACGAGGGTGGAATTGGCGTCTGTGGAGGACGACAGGTCATCGACGGCAAGCTTATTGCAATAAACTATGCACAGGTTTGCTCGCTACAATTGGATCCTATTGAGAAGAAACCGCTTTATCACTTCTTTCCTGGAAGCGAGATTCTCTCAGTCGGTCCTAATGGTTGCAACTTATCTTGCGATTGGTGTGCAAATTGGGAGATTACACAGAATACTGCCCCCACCCGAACTGTGCTGCCGACAGAGCTTGCCGACATGGTCGATGCATTGGATAGTATAGGGGTTGCCTACACTTACGCCGAACCCTTAATTTGGTATGAGTATGTGATGGATGCCGGTAGAATTCTTCAGGAACGTGGGTTGGTAAACGTATTTATCTCGAATGGGTATATTTCAGAAGAGCCTTTTCGAGATATTTTGAAGATTGCCGATGCTTTTAATATTGATCTCAAAGCTGATGATGATGCTTGCTATGTGACCCATTGTGGTGGGAGGTTGGAAGACGTTCAGCGGACAATTAGAATGATTCTCGAAGCGGGGAAACATCTAGAAATTGCTCATCTAGTTGTGCCAGAAGTAAATGATGATTTGAATAAACTGGAAAGGGTTGTAAAGTGGATAGCTTCACTTGACAAGAAAATCCCATTACATTTGACTCGCTATTTTCCCGCTAATCGATTTGAGAATCAAATGACTTCGATGGAATTTCTATCAGAAGCTCTGCAACTTGCTCGCACCAGACTTGATTACGTTTATATTAGCAATGCCGATACTCCGGGATCACAAGACAGTAATTGTGCGAACTGTGGCGCTATGCTCATTAAAAGGCGGGATTTTGGTGTGGAAGTGATCGGTCTGGACAAAGACATCTGTAAGGGGTGCGGAACTCAGCTTCCTTTTGTAGTCGATCGCTGATAAGTGTTTAACTGAATTTGAGAGTGCAGAAAACTGTACTGATAAGAAAGAAGTCAACCGCTGAGGGTTGACTTCTTACTTTTTGGGCAAATCGACTTATAGCATTGCTTGAAAGTTTTTAGTATAAAATAAACTAATCGCGTAGGTTAACCGTCCCGGTTGACTTCAATTTAACCGACAGGCGAGACGCCTATCCTACGCGGCTGCGAAAGAATTTTCAAGCAATACTACATCGTGGCACTTTTCGATGCGACCCCAATCGCTAAATGCCAACTTCTAATCAACACTAGCCGGTTTCGCCAGATCAAGACCATGTTCTTTGATAAAGTCTTTCAACCAGTTTGCATCCTTGGTTAGGAAGTCATCAAGCATCGCATGATTATGGACGCCGCCGGACTGATCGTGTCGAATTCGTTCCATTCTTTGGCGAACTTCTACTACTCCGGGCAAATCGATGTTTCTACAAAGATGAAGGAGTGAATCGACGGTAGTAAGGTCTTCTGTGAATCTATTTTTCCAATCTTGAAGGAGTTTTTCATACCCGGGTTCGTGACAGCCAACGCACGTTTCCCCAGTCGGTCTAAGCACCACGCCGTTTTCCACTGTGTGGCAGTCCTGGCACGACAGCCCACCTTCGAACATCGGATCAGGGAAAGCTTCACTGCCCCAGCTGGCGTCTCCTGAGAAGATCGATGCTTGGAGCTCATGGCAACCAACACAGGAGGGCGTTTTGCCTTCCTCAGTATGATGGTGGCACTCATTGCAACCAGCTTTGCTTAAACTCAGCTGACCGTGTTTGATTTCGTTTGAGTGACATTTGGTGCAAGCAAGCTTCTGGCCAATGACATGATTAGCGTGCGGGAAGTCTCTGCCCTGCCGTTGAACGATCATTGTTTCAACGCCATAATGACAGTTCATGCATTCGGCGCCTTGCTTAGGCAGTCCGGTTTCAAATGCTGGCAGGGTTACATTGCCGACTAAATTAGCCGCAGCCGAAAGTTGTTGGAACGCTGTTCCAAGCAACGACTCTGCGAAGGGAATATTGTGAATGCCATGTCCGAGGTCAACCATGACGATATTATGTCGTGCTGAACTAATAAGCGAATCCGCGTCCTGCTTGCGGGACCCTGAGAGTCCCTTGACAACAGTCTCGACTCGGTGAAGGATCCCCTTGATCTGAACAAGACGTTCACCATTACGTCGCTTCCATCCTTCAAGAATTTTGTCGTAACCAGGATCATGGCACGGAGTGCAAACAACTCCCGATGCTTTTAAGGTTGTACCGCCCAGTTCAACATCCCCGGTAGATTCTTTGAGAGTGTGGCAACCGCGGCAGTTTAATCCGCTTTCGAACATGGTACTCGGATGATCAGTAACGCCTTTACCGCCTGTGCCGGTGAATAAGTCGGATTGAACTTGGTGGAAATTCTGATGGCAGTCCTCACAAGACGGCTTCACCATTTCCGTCCGCGAGACCGACTTATGCAAGATCTCCTGATGACATGCCTGACAATCTACCTTACGCTGAGTGATATGTTCGTTATGGATGAACTTTGTATCGCTAAATCGTTCGATTTTTCCAAGTTCAGCGTGGCAAGAGTTACATCTTTCTTTTTGAACATCTCCTGATCCCACCTGCATGGCGCCGTGACAGCGATTGCAACTGACGCCTCGTTCGATCATCTGTTTATGATCAAATGGAACATTGGGATTGGAGACGCTCCGTACGGGAGCATCATGGCACGTTGTGCATTTCGACATTTTGTGACTGTCATCGCCTTTGAAGTGACAGATAAAACAAGTCGATGCAGTAACCGAAATATGCTCACCTTGTACAATTTGGCTGTGACAGCTTGTACATCGAAGCGTCTTGCCTAATCGTAACTCGGTAAGGTGCGGTTTATGATCAAAGATTATCCCCTGAAGGTATTCGACTCGTCCTTCAAGCAACCGGGTTTCATGGCAACCGCTCCTTAGACAGCTTGCATCCGAAATTTCCGCCCACGGCTTAGAACGTTTATAGATTCCAGTGGTGTAATTAACGAGCATCGAAAGAGCGGTAAATTTACCTTCGATTGTGTGCTGAATACCGGGGGGGAAGTGACACTTTGTGCACATGACGCCTTTATGACTGGACGTTTCCCATGAAGTAAAGTATGGCTTCATATAGTGGCAACTAACACAGAATTGCGGCTGACTTGTCACCTCAATAAATGCAGTTCCGCCAATAATCACGAGAACCAACAGAATCAGTATGGCAAGGATAGTCCGTCTCCAGCCGACGGTTTCTATCTTCTTGACAACTCGGGATATTAGTTTCAGGGGTAATCGAAATAATGATATTACTAACCCCCAGGAATCCTTTAATATTGGCATTTATTTAAGTCCGATTGTTTCATAATCTTGGATTGCGCGATTCAACTCGCTCTCGATAATAAGTGATATTGACAAAACTCTTCTCAATGACAATCCTTGCAGGCTGTTTTATCGATAGTTTTAGGAGGGTGCTTCTCCCCCTTATGACAGTTTGTACAACCAAGTTCAAGGTCTTTGATGTGGAGTGTGTGCGAGAACAACTTGCCCTCATAAGGAATTCCTTCCTTGAAGGGCATACTGTTGTGACACATTTTACAGGTTGCATCAGGTTGGGAAATCAAATCAGGAGGAGTAACTTTGGCGTTTCCGAAGAATAAATTGATTTGATTTGCTTCTGAAACGATTTGCCGCGCAACAGATATTGCGTAGAGTGGGTTATGGATCGCTCTTCCTTCGAGGAGTAGCCGCGAGTTATCCTTAAGATTCATTAACGCCACAATTTCATTCACCCTATCTTCAGGAAGTTTTTTCCCAAGATTGATCGCTTGGTCGGATATTTGTTTGATTTGCGCAGTTAACTGATCTGTGCTTTCCTTCCAATTGTCGAGCATTACATCGAATCCAGCTCCATGACACCGGAGGCAAGCTGTCCTTTTTTCCTGCCATGTTGTTTTCGCAGGAACTGCGCCAGAATGACACGCCTCGCAGGAAACTCGCGCAAGAAACATGGTCGATGGCGAACTTTCAATGCCTTGACCACCAGACCCTATATACATTTGAATAGTATTGGAATGTTCAGGTTCGTGACATTTGTTGCAGTCAAGTTCAAAAGCAGATGCCATGTGGACTTTGCCGTGGTCGATCTGCTCATGACACTTGAAACAGTCGATGCCGTGCTCGGTGATATGTACTCTATGAACAGCATTAAGATCGTTCAAGAGCTCAGATCGCTCTTCATGACATTCATAGCATTTATCCTTAGGAACCTCGCCATTACCGCTTGCTACTGAGGTATGGCAAGACGCGCACTCTACACCTGCGTTCGTATAGGTCGAATGATCGAATGAAAAACCCTGATGCTCAACCATTCCCTGTGGAACACCGTGACAGACGATGCAAGACGTGAAAGCACGGCCTTTGTCAGCATCCTTGAAATGGCAGAGGTAGCAGGCCTCATTATCTACCGTAAAGTGATCGTTCGATTTACCGGTAGCGTGGCAGGAGGTGCAACGAAGTTTTTTGCCTCGCCTCATTTGTCCCAAGTGGTGCTCGTGATTGAATTTGATGCCACGTTTATAATTGATCGTACCTTTTAAGGCGGTTTCCTGATGGCAATTCAGACAAGCGTCTGGTTTGACGTCAGGTTGGAGCCTTGTGTGGTAGGTTCCAGTTACATACTTCAGCATATAGCTGTCGATCAGGGTTCTTCGGCCAGGGTGACATTCGATGCAGGCAACGCCGTTGTGGGCTGAGTTTTTCCAGGAATCGTAGTGCGGTTGCATGTAGTGGCAGATAAGACATGACTTAGGATTTGCCGATGCTACAAAATATCCACCGTTAATCGCCACGAATAAAATGAGTATCGACGAAATCATAAGGATTATCGGACGACGAAATTCGACAATCAAGTGCCAGAGAGCTACGAAAAATACACTTAGCTTCTTTTTCTCGATTCCAGTGCTCATGATTTTTCACCATGCTTCGGCGAAGATTGGGAGCCTGATTTTTTCTGTTCAGCGAGAATTTCCTCGAGTTCCAAGGGGTGCTCCTCTTCCATTTCCTCGCGAGTTAATAAGCCGTCGATGAACACTTTGCTCATAGGGAATTTTGCCGGAGTGAAGTGTACGTTATAGAAATGCCAGATCACAATAGCAAGTGTAGCCAATAGCGCCTCGTCGGAATGAGCTTCCGATGCGATGTCCATCATATATTTGGGAATAAATTCCAGTGCTTCCTCTTGAAACCAAAGTAAGCTTCCACTGGATATCATGATGATCATGCCCCAATAAACTGCCCAATAATCGAATTTTTCTATATAACTGAATCGCCCGTACTTCGCCTTCGTCTCTGTCCGATGGAAGTAGTACTTTAACATCTGAATCCAGTCCATTAAGTCCTTCCAACGTGGCAAAAGAAGGAGAAAGTCTTTTCTGCCCGCTTTGGTGAAGGAGATATAGATCAGGTGAATAAAACCTACCACAATCAAGCCAGTTGCGCCGACACGGTGAATGACCGAACTTACCTCAATACCGCCAATCAAATCAACTAACCATTTAGAAATACCGACTTGATGATATTTTATCGGTAAACCTGTTAATATCAGAATCACGATACTCAACGCCATCAAGGCGTGCTGTAATCGGATTGCCAGATTAAAGCGGAGAAAGGTCTCCCCGGGCTGGAACTTAGATTTGTCAGCAGCAATTCTCTTGCTCTCTTCGGAATTGGCAATTAGAGTTTTAACGATTTGTTCGATCTCCGAATCACCTAACTTCGTCAAGGAGGCATCCAGCGCTTTATTCAGGTATTCTTTCGGGTCCAATCCTGATCGGGTAAGCATTCGACGAAGTCGATCGATTTGGGAAGGTTCGAATTCGCTCTTTGTGCTGGTGGAGCGGTTCTCGGCGGCACTCATTCTTCTTCTCTCTTGCTACTCAATTTTCTCCGAAAGTCGAGAATAATATTAATAATAAGGACAACCAAGGTGGTTATGGTTAAATATTTAAAAAACGAAGCAATATAGTAGATGATACCTGCTTCGGGATCTTCGGCATCGACATGAATTCGACCCCGGGCGTAGTTCGCGTTAGCGTCCTTGTGACAAACGCCGCAGGTATGGGGGACATTGGCGACGTTGATGTTTGATTTCGGATCGCTTGCTGGCAAAATGTCATGGACGCCATGACAGCTTGCGCAGTTTGCCGCTTGTTTTTCACCGAATTTAATTGCAATTCCGTGAAAGCTATCCTCATAAGTTTTAACCTGTTTGGTGCGGACGCCATACTGAGTCATCAAAGGAGCTGAGCTGTGACAAGCGGAACAGGTGTTGGGGATATTGGATGCGTTTACTTGCGAAGCAGGATCGCTCCGCATTCTGATCTCATGCTCGCCGTGACAATTTGTGCAAATTGGCGAGTCGGGGTTGCCTTTTTTTACCTCAGTCCCATGAATGCTGAGATCGAAATCGGCAAATTCTTTGACATGGCATTTCCCGCAGGTCGATGCGACATGGAGTCTCGAAATAGGCGAGAGCGGGTCAGTATGTCGGCGGATAATATGTGTACCGTGACAATTCTGGCAATAGGGAGCATTTTGCTTTCCCTCAGCTGTCGCCAAGCCATGGGCGCTCTCGCGGTATTGGTCATACATTTCACCTTGAGGAGCGCCAACATTATTCCCCGAAAAATGGCAGCGTGTACACTCGACCCGTGAAATATGAGCAGGATGTGGAATCGATGTAACGACAGCATGGCAGTCGGTGCAGTTCCAACGAGCGTGGACGGACAAATTGATCGTCGTCGAATCGACATAAAGAAGCCGAACGCGACCATCGACTTCTGTTACCGAGAAATTCGGTTTACCATGACATATCAGACACTTGGCATCCGGGTGATTAATCTGACCGTGTAGCGCCGTCGATGAGTTAATCAGAATTAGAAGAGCAAACGCCAGACGGTTATTTCTCATCCTGTGTCTCCTCGCCAAATAATCGCCGATATTCGCGCTTATGGTAAATCTTGAGCTGATCCAATGAAATTTTTCCCGTGATCCATGAAGTATCCATCGGAAATCGGCCGGGTGCAAGATGAGTGGAATAGAGGTGCCATAAAACAATGAAGACCATCAGCTCAACACCCTGGCCTCCGTGAATGACTCGAACTGTATCCACCAACCATTTTGGCAGAAATGCTACCGAACGGTGTCCGAATAAAAGTATCAAGCCAGTAGAAATCATAGCCAGAACTCCGCATGCAACCATCCAGTATTGAACTTTCTGACCGAAAGTGTACCGACCCCACCCGGCTTCATAAGTCCCGCCCGAAAGTTTTGATTTAATTGCTTTGATCCATCGGGTGCGATCACCACGTTCCGGCATGAGTGCGAGGAAATCTTCATGGCCATCGCGTGAAAAGATGATCATGAATACATGCCACGCTGTCGCGGTGCCAAGAAATATCGCAAAACTCCGGTGCAACAGACCACGAGATCCTAAACCACCTTCAAGGTCGATCAAAAACCGTCCGAATGTAGTATCGTAATAGCGAAGCGCCAGACCTGTTAATGCCAGTCCGATTACGCCAAGCGCGAGGAGCGCATGTTGTATTCGCCAGCCAATATTGAAGCGAGGAATAGTTTCAATATTAATTTCTTTCTTCAATCAAACCTCCGAGCCTGTATGTTGATGATTCTTGGTTGCTAATTTTCATCAATTCAACTTCCATGTGGCCATGCTACAAATCTCGCGCCAAAGTAATTAGTTCACAAGAAATAATTTTACCTGCAAAAAGTTTGCCGATTTGAGGAAGTTGACGCAACTTTGTAGAGTAATAGGACTCAAGAGATTAGAAGAGTAAGAAAAATCTTATAGAACGACTGGACTGATTGGTATGACGATTAGAAAGCGATGGTGATTCGTTGCAACTGCATATACAAATTTGTATATTCTAATTCATCATAATTTGAAAATCAAAACTCCCTGCCAATGTTAAATTATTTATTGCTATTTGCAATACTCATTCTTCCATCTGCTTTGTACGCCGAGCAGATAAAGCTATCAGTGAGCAGTGCTCTTGCTTTGGCTGATCAGCACGATACTGGACTTGAATCGGCGAGGATAGATATCGAAACTGGTGACGCACTGATCAAAGAGGCGACGTCTGGCGCTCTGCCTGTGATCAATCTCGCCGCATCAACCGGACGTTTTGTCGTTGCGCCCACAAGTTCGATACCAGCCCTTGGTCCAGCAAAAATCCGCTTCACTCCTGTGAACGACGCCTCTGTAGGTCTTTCCATATTGCAACCGTTATGGCTTGGAGGCAGATTAGGGCTTGCGCTCGAAGCCGCAGAAATCTATGGAAATTTATCGCGAACTTCAATACAAGTCACCCGAGCCAATCTTAAGAAGCAGATCATTCAAGACTATTTCCGTCTTTCTTTCGTAATTGAAGTCTTGAAAGTTACACGGGAAACGTTAACTCAAGCGATAAGTCATTCCATAAAAGCCAAACAGATGTTCGAAGTTGGAATGATCTCGGAGTTCGATTTGTTGCGAGCGCAAACCGAGACCAATACTTTGGAACCAGAAGTCCAACGAGCTCTTCAAGCTGTGGAAATGGCCAAAACGAACCTTTGCAACCGACTCGAACTCCCGCCAGATTCCGAGCTTCTGCTTATCGACAGCCTTACTTCGCTCCAACTCGCCGAACCTCCAGAAGACGATCAAGATTTTTATGCATGGGCGCTTTCGCGAAGACCTGAGTTCGAAGTACTAAGACTTCAGAAATCGCTTGGCGAGATCAGTTTGAAAGCCGAAGAGAGGTCTCTTTATTGGCCTAATGTATACTTCAATCTCAGCTATCAAAATCAAGTGCAAGACGATCATTATTCAAACATGTCTCCATCAGACTGGTCGACTTCTCTGCGCTGGGGCGTAACAGCCAATGTACCGCTTTTTAATGGTTTTGCAACCGATGCCAAAATTCAGAAAGCAAGACTTAGTCTTCGCAAAATTGATCTTGCCGAGAAAAACGTTCAAAACGGTGTTCGTGTGGAAATTACAGCGACATTGAGCGAATACCGACGCGCCTATCAAATGGTAAGCGGTCAAGGGCAGGCTTTAAAACTGGCAGAAAGAGCTTTCGCGATTTCCTTGGTCAGATTTGAGCAGGGATTGGGAACAGAGCTTGACGTGCAAGATATTCGGTTGACGCTAAGCCGTGCAAAATTAGGATATCTTCAGGGACTTTTCGATCTCCGTATGGCTGAGGCGGAATATGCCCGGGTAATCGAGAATGACGCTGATCTAACATCCGGAAATACAAAATGAAACACATGATACTAATGAAATTCATCTTCTCGTTGACTACTCTTTTGGTTTATCGGTTCATCCAGCAACCGAAAACTCGAGTCGCCGTGACCATACAACAGATACAATTCAGCTAAGGAACAGACCTTGTTCAGGATCAACAACAATAATATAATGCGGTGGAGTCTCCTCACTATAATCGGGAGCGGGATGCTGATCGGTTGCGGCAAACCACCGGAAGCCGAAGTAGTGAGTTTCAAAGAGCGCGTCTTCCCAGTGGAAGTCGTCACCGCAACCCGGCAAGCTCTTGCGGTAACTAAAACCTACACTGGCACATTAGAAGGCTCCGATCAGGCCGACCTCGTTTCGAGAATTCCTGAGCGGATAGTCGCAATCAAGGCTACTGTTGGGCAAATGATTAATAAAGGTGAAATCGTGATCGTTCTCGACAAAGAAGGGTCATCGTCACAGTACTTGCAGGTTGAGGCGGGCTATTTGAACGCGGATCGGAATCTAAATCGCATGAAGACACTTTACGGGCAAGGCGCGATTTCACTTCAAACCCTCGAAGGGACACAAACTGCGTTCGACGTGGCGAAGGCAAATTTCGAAGCAACAAAGAAAAACATCGAGCTCACCGCGCCGATCTCCGGCATCGTCGTGACACTGAAGGTCGAAGTCGGCGATATGGCGAATCCAGGGATCGCCCTGATGACCATTGCCCAAGTTGAGAAGATCAAGGTCATTTTCCACATGAACGAAGCCGACGCCTTCAATCTGGCGGTTGGCCAGCCGATAAATATCGAATCCGAAGACCACCCCGGTGCTCTGATCGAAGGGAAAATCAGCGAGGTGTTCCGGTACGCTGATATGCAGTCTCGCACCTTTGAGGTGCGTGCACTAGTCACGAACACCTCCGACCGGTGGTTCAATCCGGGGATGTTCGTTAAAGTGAAGTATCTCGGCAAGCCAGCCACAAATACACTGGTTGTGCCGAATCAGGCAATTCTGAGCGACGGCGTGACAAGACGCGTTTTTGTAGTGGAGGGGGGCAAAGCATTTCAGCGGACAATCGCCACCGGAATTTCCGACGGGTTGAATACGGTAGTTCTGAGTGGCCTCGACGATAATTCTTTGGTCGTGACTATCGGCTGGAACAGGTTGCGCGATGGCAGTAGCGTGACGATCATCAGCCCGAACAAGTAAACCAAGCCCTCGCAATGGAGCATGTACTGTAATGAAGTTATCTGATGTCTCGATTGAGCGGCCGGTTTTCGCCACAATGATGGTCTTGGCGCTGATCGTGTTGGGGTTGTTCTCGTATGTTAAACTCTCTATCGATTTGTTTCCGAATATCGATATTCCTTTTATAACCGTGACAACCGTTCTGCCCGGCGCAGGACCGGAGCAAATCGAATCCGACGTTACCAAAAGGATCGAAGATGCGGTGAACACAGTCGGTGGTATAGACCACATTTCCTCGATCTCTCAGGAAGGCGTGTCGATCGTTATCGTCCAGTTTAAACTGGAAATCGATGGCAAATCTGCCGCTCAGGATGTCCGCGAGAAAATCTCAGCCATTCGAGCCAATCTGCCGTCAAATATCGAAGACCCTATCATTCAACGCATTGATCCGGCAAGCACGCCGATCTTCACCTTGACGATCTCGGGCGAACGCCCTGAACGCGAGATCACTTCCTACACCCAAGACGTAATTAAGAAACGGCTGGAAAATGTCCCGGGTGTCGGGCGTGTGGATCTAGTAGGTGGTTCTGAGCGCGAGATTCAGGTTGAAGTGAGTGCCTCCAAAATGCAGTCCTACAACCTCTCCATTCAGGACATCGTTCAGGCACTCGCCTCAACTAACCTCGAAGTGCCTGCTGGGAATCTGATACAAGGCAAGCGACAAGTCCTACTTAGAACAATGGGTAAGCTACAGAACGTCGCTGATTTTAAACGGGTGATCATCACCTCACCAGGTGGGAAACCGGTCTATCTATCTGACGTGGCTCAAATCGTCGATGGCGTCAAAGAACGAAAAAACCTCACGCGCTATAACGGCGTGCCCGCGGTCGGCCTCAGCATTCTGAAGCAGTCAGGTGGCAACACTGTGAAGGTGGCCGAGGCTTTACAGAAACAAGTCGCCATTATTCAGCGCGAATTGCCGGGCGATATGAAAATGAGTATCGCACAGGATAACAGCGTCCGTATTCGCGATTCCGTCAACGACGTGCTCTTCGATATTCTTTACGGTGGCCTTCTCGCAATTATTGTGGTTTTCCTCTTCCTTGCAAATGTCCGTGCGACAATAATAAGCGCAATCGCTCTCCCAACTTCGATCATTGCCAGCTTTATCATCATGTACGCGCTTGATTTCACGCTGAACATGATGTCTTTGCTCGCATTGTCACTCGCAGTAGGTCTGTTGATCGACGATGCAATTGTGGTGATTGAGAACATCTATCGCCATTTGAAGATGGGAAAATCGCCAATGGACGCCGCGAAAGCGGCAACCAACGAAATCGGTCTTGCAGTAATGGCAACGACTTTCACCATCGTCGCGGTGTTTGTACCTGTAGCGTTCATTCCCGGTATGGTCGGGCGGTTCTTCTACCAATTTGGGATAACCGTTTCGGTTTCCGTGTTAGTGTCTCTTTTTGTTGCGTTTACGCTGACACCGATGCTTTCATCAAAGTGGCTGAATGCACACGACGAAGAGCTGACCAATTCGGGTGGCCCGTTACGACGCTTTCTCTATTTCTTTAATCACATGTTCGAAACCGCCAGTAGTAAGTACCAGAAGGCAATCGCCTGGTCACTGAAATACCGGAAGACAGTGTTATTTGCGTCGGTGGTTATATTCTTCAGTAGCTTATACTGCATGAAGTTTCTCGGCTCGACATTTTTCCCGACGTCAGACGAGAGCGAATTTAATTTGTCGGTCGAAACCGCGCCCGGAAGCTCATTGGAAGAGACGAGCGCGATCTGTAGTGAAGTCGAATCAGTGCTAAAGGCTCGGAAGGATGTCGTCTCCACACTGACAACCATCGGATCGGGTAACGATCCCGTCACCAAGGCCTCGATTCTTGTAAAACTGGTGAAAAAGCATGAGCGGAATCAGGGCATCGAAGAGATCACTAACGAGGTCCGCAACGCCTTCCAGATGCTTCCCGGCGTAACTATAGGGTTCCTCGCCTCACGTGGGCCAAGTGGGGGATCTAAGCCGCTCTCGATGAGCGTACGCGGTGAAAAGCTCGATACCCTGAAAATCATCGCTGATCAGGTCGAATCAATCGTCCAGCGAACACCGGGGACGATCGATGTGACCAACAGTCTTGAAATTTCGAAGCCCGAATATCGCATCCGCATCGACCGTGATCGAGCGTCGGACTTAGGCGTCAACATCGCCAATATCGCGACGAGCATCCGCACGATGGTGGATGGCCAGGTCGCTACCCAATATCAGGAAGGAGACGAGCAGTATGATGTGCGAGTGCGTCTCGCGATGAACGACAGGACGTGGCTCGATGATATCAGAAACCTGACGATAAAGAGCACAAAAGACGACGGGGCTAAGCAGAAGATTCTTGTTCGGATCAGCGACGTGGCAGACATTGACGCGGCGTCGGGACCGTCCAAGATTAATCGTTATGATCGTCAAAGGGAGATACGGGTCGAAGCGAATCTCTACAAGAAGCAGTTGGGTGAGGTGATGAAGAATGTGAAAGCCAGCACTAAGAAGATTCAAATGCCTGCTGGCTATTCTGCGTCCATCACCGGACAGGGAGAGATGCAGACCGAAGCATTCGCAAATATCCTTATGTCGTTGATGCTCGCGATTGTGTTCGTTTATATCGTGCTGGCCGCTCAGTTCGAGAGCTTCACATATCCGTTTGCAATCATGTTCGCGTTGCCGATGTCGCTAATCGGAGCGGTAGTCGCACTGATTGCTTGGCATAGCTCACTCTCGGTGATGTCGATGATCGGTATCATAATGTTGATGGGGTTGGTGACGAAAAACGGGATTCTTCTCGTCGACTACACCAACACGCTCCGGAGCCGTGGATTAAGCCGAACCGACGCACTGATCGAGGCAGGTGCCACAAGGTTGCGTCCGATCCTTATGACGACCTTCGCAATGGTCTTCGGCATGGTTCCGGTCGCGTTCGCATTGGGGGAAGGAAGTGAATTCCGTTCGCCGATGGGGCAGGCGGTGATCGGCGGGCTATTGACCTCAACTTTACTTACTCTCTTCCTTGTACCGGTTGTCTATTCAATGATTGACGATTTCTCCTGGTCGCGGTTGTTTAAAATGTTCCGATCCAAGAAAAATCGTAATTGACGGTCTTGTTTTTCGATATTAATTACAAAATGTTCGATAAGGAGAAATGACAGTGAAATCTGACGCCGAGAGAAGCCTAATTCGCAAACGCGGTGTAGTTGTTTCGTTCTTGCCCAGAAAAGGGTACGGCTTCATCAAAGGTGAGGCAGATGAACAATTGTTCGTTCATTTCAGTGACATTCGAGGCGAAGGCCACAAAGTATTAGAGGTTGGAGAAGAAGTTGAATATACGCGTACTGAGAGTGATCGTGGAGCGCAAGCAAGAGATGTAGCCCGACTTGCCCCACCTATTTCTCAAAACTTTGAAAATAATCCCAATGAAGGTCACCGAAAATGGTAATGAAATTGGGATTGTGTTAATGTCAGTTCAACTTGCTTTACTCGGGTTTCTGCTTGAACGAGACTATCACGGTTACGAACTGAAGAAAACAATCGAAAGATTGATGGGACAATGGACGGACATCCGGTTCGGATCAATCTATCATGCTCTCGGCGCTCTTGAGCGTGCAGGTCATGTCAGAATGGTCGCCACGATTCAATCCCATGGCAAGCCGGCAAGGAGCGTTTACTCTATATCGGAAATGGGCAAAACCGAATTTCAGAGGCTTCTGCGCGACAATTTGACGGAACTTCAACGAGTCTATCTTGCTGATGATATCGGAATATTTTTTGGAAAGAGGATTGACAAAGAGGAGTTGACTTCCTTGTTACGAGGTCGCCTACAGTTGCTTGAGGGATTGCTTGTAACACTCCATCATCATCGAAGTAAATTGCCCAATTACGATTTGACGGAAAAAGCGATTGCCGAACAACTCATCTCACGACACATCGGACACCTTGAGGTTGATTGCGAGTGGTTCAGGGGAGTAATTGCGAAGTCTGAAGCAGGAGTGTTGTACTAAAGAGTGGCTGGTGACCGGTGACTGGTCTCACGAACACTTCTTGCAAATAAAACCACAAAAGTTTAAGGCGTCAACCTCAGATAGTTGACTCTTCTGCTTTTTACTGACCATCTTCGACGCAGAAAGCGTTTCTAATATGCGTCAGACGCCAATCCCCTGTTACTTTTCTGACTGCTGTAATAACATCGAATCGGATTTCACTAAACCTTGAAACATCAGTCTTCTGCAAGTATCCGGAAGCGGCAAGAATCATCCTGTTCTGTTTAGTCTTGTTCACTTTCCCACTGAGTAAAGGGTTGGGGCGAGTTGCGGATTTAACCTCGATAAATACAAGGGAAGTCCCGTCGATCGCGATTATATCGATCTCTCCATATCGAGTGTGGAAATTTCTGGTAATTATTGTCCAGCCTTGATTTTCAAGGATATTGCAGATGACGTTCTCTGCCTCGATTCCAGTTTTCCGGCTATCTTTTGAGTTGTTCATCTTTAAAGTTTAAAATCCCATTAGATAGCGGAGAGAATGAATATCTATGAAGTGGAGTAGGTCCCAATACGGCTAACTGACGTAGATGTTCAGTGGTGCCATAACCATTATTATTTTCGAAACCGTAGCCGTGATAATTTCTCGCGTAAAATGACATCAATCTGTCTCTGGTAACTTTGGCAATGATCGAAGCTGACGAAATTGAAAGACTTATGGAATCTCCTTTCACCAAAGCCTTGGATGGGATTTGTGCGAAATATTTTGCATGAGTTGTTTTACGCGTAGGGTCCGACTCCGTGGTGAGATAGCTCAGGTTTTCGAAGGCATATTCGAAGTCTTCGATCGAGAGGGTCTTAAGACCATCAACAAGTAAATAGTCAGGTTTAATGTGAAGTTGAAGAACAGCAAGCGCCATACATCTTGTAACGGCTTTGCCGATACCCATTCGGTCGATATCCCGAGGTGAAACTGCGGCTGTGGCAATCGCTATCGCATTTTTTCGTATTTTATGAATACATTGTTGCCGCTTATGTTTCGACAGTTTCTTAGAGTCATCAACGCCTTGCAGTGCTTGCTCTAAACCAGATCTCTCGTCACTCTCCAATAAAGCCGGGAAAATAACGGCCGACGCCATAATATTTCCAGCGATAGGTCCTCGCCCAACCTCATCGACACCGGCTATAAATTTATAACCAGCATCCCAGAGCTTTCTTTCAATTTGAAAGCTACTCATAAAATATATCTTCCCTGATTATTTCCATCTCATCGCCTCTAAAACTCCCCAATCAGCCAGCGCAAAAAAGGAGGACGCCGCCAATCAACTGACCGCCAACCTTCTGGAGTCGCCTCCATTAGAATCGCGCCCTCCTTGTCAGTATAAAGTAGCTCGACGTCCACTGATTTATACCTGTTGAGGACCGCTTGGCGAGCGATTGCTCCCACGCGCTCGTCCCCCCAACCTCGTGATATGATACCATATTTTGGCGCTACTGCCTTGATGAAATCCTCAGACGATGATGTCGGTGATCCGTGATGCGGGATTTTGAGCAGTCCGGATTCCAAATAATATTTATTTTTGAGAGAAGTTTCAGTGGTCACTTCGATGTCGCCGGTGGTAAGCAGATAGAGCTTTTTATTGAAACCAACTGGAATCGCTAGTCTAAGAACTAGAGAAAGATCATTGTCGGATAATCCGGAGTTTTGACTTGGAGGATTAAGGATTTGAACTCCGTATCCATCCGGAAGGCCGAATATAGTATCTCCTTCGGAAAGTTGACGCCAAACAACCGATTTCTGCGTCGAATTCTCGATCAGAGTTCTAAATGTCTCTGTTGATTTGGAACTGTAGTTCGTGATGGCGTTTTCAACGTCGAATTCTTTAAGAATCGAATTGAAACCGCCAATATGGTCCGCGTCTGGATGCGATGCAACGATCAGAGATAGATTACTTCGATTTAAGCGATGAAGTATTTTATCTACTCTTTTTTCCGAGTTATTCGGGATGGGACCCGCATCTATAAGGCAGGTCACACCATCTGGAAAAAGCCAGACTTGCGCATCGCCATGTCCAACGTCGATGAATAACGCTCGAAAATTAGATGAATCTACTTTTATCGTTGCGAAAATCAGTACAGTCGCAACTCCGCACGATAAAATTAAATATCTATATATTAAAGCCCTCCGACTGACCCCTGCCCAAATCAGCATCCCAAATATTAGCACGATTGACCAGGGTGGAAGCGTGATGCGCCATTCGGGAGCTATTTGAGCCATCAAGTGAGTTATTTCTTGCCATATAAGACTTATCGTTGATACTCCATCTGCGATAAGCTGTGAAAACCATGAGCTAATTGGTTGCGATAAAACAGCCATCCAAGCTCCGGCATAAACAACTCCGAACAAGGGGACAGCCACGAGGTTGAAAATTGGCCCGGCGAGAGGGATGGATGTAAATAGAAATGAAGTAAGCGGTGCCGCGAATGTCGAGGACGCGATAGAGATCGCGAATGGCACGAAAATCCAGTGCCGGATGAACCGCACAGTTTTTCCAGAATTACTTCGCCGCCAATTATTGAGGTTTGAGATATCCTTTTCAAATAGAAAAATCCCTGAAGTCGCCGCGAAAGACAACTGAAATCCCGGATCGAATAGATCGAGAGGTCTAAACGCCAAAATGAAGAGTCCCGCAAAACCAATAGTATTAAGACTTGGAGTCCACCTTCTGAAAAGATACCCAAGCAAGATTGCTACGGTCATGACTGTGGCTCGAAGTGTGCTACCGCGATCTGGAATAATCTGTGAGTAAGTTACGACCAGAACCAATGCCATTGTCATTCTGGTATAAAGCGGTAATCTTATAATCGATCCAAAACCGATGAACGCCAAAGCGAGAAAACCGACGTTGAGACCTGAAAGCGCAAGAAGATGAGTCAAACCTGTAATGCGTAGATCTTCAGTCAGGGTGGGATCGATATCCCTTCTGAAGCCAAGTAGTAATCCTTTCCAAAGCGAGGCGTCTTGAAGGGCTAATTGGTCACAGGAATTCGACAGCCATTTTCTTGCAGACATGATAAGGGAGAAAGTATTCAGTCCAGAGACTTCCTGCATGGAAATACAAGCAAACTCCCCAATCACACCATCGCCGGCTCGCCATCTCTTAAGGTCGAAATCACCCGGATTTCTTTTCTCACGAAAAGGCTTAAGTTCACCCTTAAGTAAAAGTTCTGCACCAAGTTGTGGCTGAAAGTCACCTCTCCCTTTTACCCAGATCTGCTGGTCAAACTCACCCATATTTGCACTGTCAGGCCCAGCTTTTATGACATGAGCCGGAAACGAGTAAAAACCATCACGAATTAACGGCGGTTCCTCAACTCGGCAGAGCACATACAATTTTGTACTGTTAGGAATAACCTGAATTTCAAACGAAAGATAACTGGAAGCTCCTGCAACAACCAGAGCTCCATAGACCGCGATCTGCTTAAATGCATCTGGTAATGGTAGCAACGAAAGAAATAAAAGGATAAGTGAGAGGAGTAGGGCAGAGCTGAATGAGAGGGGAAGCCAGTAGGCTAAGGTAATTCCTAATGCAAAAGTTGTCACTGCCTTGAGTGCGGGAAGTACCCTCATCGGAGCGAGAAATTAAAGAGTTTGTGTGGTGGAATCAACGGTAAGCATCAATCCGTCGATCCGAATAACTTTAACCTTGCAACCTCTTATCAGCCTTTGGACACAAATCGCTTTCCAGTACTCGCCATTGACAAGCACCATACCTGAAAAAATGCTTGTTTTTAAAGAATCGATAGCTTCATCAGTATTAGCAGGAATAAAATCATCGATGCATTCGCCCGACATCCCGATCATTGCTTCCACGCCAGTCTCGATTCGCCTCTGTTGAGCTTTCAATCCCAATCCCAAAGCAAAAAGAACAAACAACGTGCTTGCAAGCACTGTAGGAATTATTACGCCAAGCGAGACATGAATGACAGTTGTGTTAGCGTCAAAAAGCATCAGTGATCCAACGAATAGCGCTCCACTGCCTGCCACCGTCAACAGTCCATAGCTGATCACTTTTATCTCCATGATAAGTAATATTATGCCAGAGAGTATGAGTAGTATTCCGACAGCGCTCACAGGCAAAGTCTGAAAAGCGAAAAAGGCCATCAATAAACCAAGTACACCCAATACACCAGGCAGAATAGCACCGGGGCTGTAAAGTTCGAACAGGACGCCATATATGCCGACCATTAGAAAGATGTATGCTATATTAGGGTCGCTGATCCTGTCAAAGAATCGTTCCTTCCAAGTCATATTGGTACTGATAACCGTTGCGCCAACGGTATGAAGCGTCCGCTCACCTGCTTTCAATTTCACGACCCGCCCATCGATCATCATTAGCAGTGAGTCAAGACTGGGGGCGATAAAATCGATGACGTTTTGCTCCATTGCGTCAAGGGCAGTGATGGCGTCACTACTGCGGACGGCCTTCTCAGCCCAGCTGACATTTCGCCCACGTGTCTCAGCGATAGACCGGGCAAGAGCGGCGGCGTCATTGGTTACTTTGTCGCTCATGATTTTTCCACCAGCAGAGTCCGCTTGCCCTCCGGGGAAACCGCTTCCTCCGATCGAGACGGGGTGAGCCGCTCCTATGTTGGTACTGGGGGCCATTGTCGCGATATGGGCCGCAAGAGTTATGAAGACGCCTGCCGATCCTGCACGTGCTCCATCAGGCGAGACGTAAACGATGATAGGCACATCTGCGGCAAGAAATCTTTGAACAATCTCGCGGGTCGCTTCCAGAAGTCCACCCGGTGTATCCAGTTCGATGATTAAAGCCTCGACTTTTGCGTTTTCAGCTCGATCAACTGCCTCTATGATAAATCTGGTGGAAATCGGATTGATGATACCATCGATGCGGATTCGATGAACTACGCTTTCAGCATACGCATTCTCGGTGAAAAATACATTCCACGAGAAAATCAGGACCGTCAAGCAGACTACTGTCATAGACTGTCGGATCATTTTAAGCTATTCTTTCGAGGGGGTTACAGTTTTAGGCGTCGGGGTGTTTGTTGTCGAGTTGAAAAGCGATCCTACTTTTTCAGCAAGATACTTCTCATCACCGGGGACATAACCAAGGTGTCTGAAGACGACTTGGCCGTTTTTATCAATCAAAACGGTCAATGGTACATCTTTACCTCCAAATAACTTACGTACCTCCATGTCCTGATCAAGCAAGATTTGGAATTCGTAGCCTGAACCTTTTATGAAGGGTTTAACCTTCGATTGACTTTTAGGGCTATCAATTGTGATTGCAAAAGTTTGAAGACCTTGATTGCGGTACTGTTTGTATAAATCATTGACGTGAGGTAATGCCTGAAGACAAGGTTTGCACCATGTTGCCCAGAAGTCAATTAGAACTGGCCCTTTTTTAAGGGCGTCGGTGAGCTTGATTCTTTTTCCATCTAAATCGAGGAGCGTAAAATCAGGAGCTTGCTCAACGACCGGAGCTACAACTGGTTTGATTATATTGCCATTTTTATCAATGACTTCAAATCCGCGAGCCTGATCGGCAAGCGAGAAGGCTATTGGCGAAAGTATTAATAGTAGGGTCAGCAGGAAGCGTCGCAATTTTACTCCGGATTAACTTTAGTCAATTTTAGCAGATTGATTTGGATCGGATTAACTCCAATTTTCTACTATTCATTATAAGCATCAGAGTGCGAGGAGTCAATTCAATTTATCAATTCCCTTGCCAATTGACTAACGAGGTACCAAAATCCAAGAGGGGAGCTATTCAGCTCCCCTCTTGCGCATACGATATTTCGTGAGTTCCTTTACATACGCCCCTCTTCGATCACTCTCTTAATTAATGGAGCCAACCGTTCAAGGTCCGCCCACAACGTTTGATCGGTCTTTGCCGAATCAGGAACAATGTTTATATGATGATGTACCGGACCTCCGCATTGTGGACAGCGATCCTCACGGGTGGCACGATAACGGTCAAGCGATTTTTGAACTTTTGTCATCTCGTCTGGACTCAGTGCTTTTACATCACCAAGTGCTTTGGCGAGATGAGTGACTTTCGCGGCAAATTCGAGTCGTTCTAATTTGTGATAAGCTTCCCATAGGGTCTTACCGACCGTCACAGATCCATGTCGATCAAGAATAATAGCGTCGTGATGTAATATTTCTGTTCTGATAGCTTCCGCGCCTTCGGGCGATGCTGGAGCCGCAAACATCGAAGTAGGAATTTTTCCAAGTGACATCACAACCTCAGGCAATAAGGCTTCTTCCAGAGAAACTCCCGCCAAGGTGAATGAAACGGCAACTGGCGGATGAGCGTGAATAACAGCCGTTACATCAGGTCGAAGTTTGTAGGCGGCGAGGTGGAGCAGAACTTCACTTGAAACCCGGCCGCCTCTGATTGTACTTCCGTTTTGATCACAAATAACAAGGTCTTTATCAACCATATCGCCTTTGCAAACGCCGCTTCGAGTCACAAGAAACCTGCCGTTTCCAAGCCGCACAGATAGATTCCCGTCAGTAGCAACGACAAATCCCTTTTCATAAAGACGCTTTCCAACTGCAAGCATCTCCTTGCGGGCAGAAGGTTCAGTTATTATTTGCATCGAAAACTCGGCGGCACAATAGCCCGTATATTGATGTTTTCGACAATCATCCCTTTATACAATATGAGACAGCTCACTTTGATCTCAGTCGATTTCAATTTTATCAATGATGGCAACCACTGATGCGTCGATCGGTCGCCCGGCAGTTTGATCGGTGTGGAGCGCCGCTGTACCCTTGGCAATCATCACCAGATCACCTCGGCCCGCGCCTACACAATCTGCGGCGACAATTCCGATTCCGGTCGGTGAAAGTGTAAGGTCGAGTTCTTGCACAACTAACAAAGTTATCCCCTTTAAGGTGGGATCTTTGTGCGCTGTGGCAATTGTGCCTGAAACAAGTCCGATAATCACTCGGCGGAATCCTTTCCACGCGGATGAGCTGAAAGAAGGTTTGCTTCGACATCCTCGTGCAATCGCGGAATAACTCGACTGGTGACGACCTGACCAACTTTCTCAGCCGATTCTGTGCCAGATTCGACAGCGGCATTAACAGATGCGACGTCGCCTCGAACAATGATCGAGACGAATCCGCCGCCTGTTGTAATAAAGCCGGTTATAGTGACTTTGGCCGCTTTAACCATAGCGTCTGCCGCTTCGATTGCCGCGGCATAGCTCCTTGTTTCGATAATTCCCAAGGCGAGATTTGATCCGCTCATTGGTGTACTCGAGTAATATTCATTTAATTCTCGTAAAACCTGCTACCGTTATTAGCGGCAGGATAAGTGAATGTGAAAACGATCTTAATATTGTTTTATAGCCACAGCTTGCTCGATAATTGATTGGAGCGTGCTGGTGCGGTTTGTTTCGGACATGGCGACAATAGTCCAAAGCGTATCAATAATTGCAACTTGAGCGATTCGAGAAGCAAGAGCCTCAGCGCGAAACTTTGTTTCCGATGATGCTGTAAAGAGAAGTATATCTGCAACTTTGCTTATCGGAGATCGTGAGAAGTTGGTAATTGCAATCGTCGTAGCGCCACGTTTGCGTGCCAGTTCGAGAGTATTAATTGGATCTTTTGTATTTCCGGAATGAGTAATGGCGATAACGACATCATTCTCTTGACAAATGCTGATTGCCATTGCCTGCAAGTGGCTGTCGGTATGCGCCGAGCAGGAAATACCGAGACGAAAGAATTTATTATAAGCGTCAAGGGTGTTGGGCCCGGAAGTTCCGACGCCTACAAAATAAACGTGGTGCGCATTGCGAATGGCTTCGACTGCTCTGGTCAGACAATTAGGTTCGATGACCTGAAGCGTATCGTTCAACGCGGCAACATGACTCCCGAAAACCTTATGAAGAATCTCAGAATACGAATCTTCAGCGCCAATTTCCTCGTGGATACTTCGAATCGGTGAGATAACCTCGCGAGACAGATGGAGTTTAAGGTCTTGAAATCCAATCAATCCGAGTTTTCGTGCGAAGCGGACTACCGTTGCTTCACTAACGTGGCTCTCTAACGAAACTTCGGCAACCGATCGATAGATCATCTCACTTGGATGATCCCGGATATAGGAGGCGAGTTTTGCTTCTGCGCCTTTGAGCTTTGGCTCCATCAGGCGAATGCGTGTGAGGATACTTGGCATGTTGTAAAATTACAGAATAATTGTTTATGAAAGAAATTCTGCTACATTATACAACAACAAAAAACCTTTGTCAAGTGTTTTGGCAAAATATTTTGAAATATTATTTCAGAAAGATGGATTTAATGTGTTGGAGAATTTAGAAAGGTAACGAAATGGGAGTTGATGTGTCGATTTGAGCTTTATTTGGGATTGGAGAAGGAGTGCTATGGAGTTACTGTTCAGGTCAGCTACTTAAGAGAGTCGATTTACCGGCAAACAAGGACGACAGCCTAAGGATTTTGAACATATTCGATTTTTTCAGCGGAATCTAATCAGGTATTATTTGACCGTCAACCATGCGGATAATCCTTTGTGCGGCCTCGGACGAGTGCGGATCGTGCGTCACCATGATGACCGTTGTTCCCTGTTTGGCAAGGTCGGTCAACAAGGCGATGATTTCATCACCAGTTTTACGGTCAAGGTTTCCAGTAGGTTCGTCTGCCAAAAGGATCGAGGCTCCGCCGACTAACGCTCGCGCTATCGCAACGCGCTGACGCTCCCCGCCGGAGAGCTGGGACGGAAGGTGATCGGCTCGTTCGATAAGATTTACGGATCGCAGGGCTTCCAATGAGAGCTCCCGCCGTTCGCTGTCAGGCATCGAACGATAGGATAGAGGGAGCGAAACATTCCGCAATGCATTGGCTCGGGGCAGTAAGTTGAAGTTCTGAAACACGAAACCGATGGTCCTGTTTCTAATCAAAGACCGTTCGGCGTCAGTGTGATGACTAACATCCTTACCCTCGAGAAGGTACTTTCCAGAATCAGGATGCTCGAGAAGACCAAGGATATTCATCAGCGTTGATTTTCCTGAGCCAGATGGTCCCATCATCGCCACGAATTCGCCCTGGTCAAAGCACATATTTATAGATCGCAGGGCATTAACGACGGTATCGCCCATCTGAAATTGCTTAGATATTCCATCAAGTTGGATTGCTGTGCTCATATCATTTATTAAGGAGAGGCTGTCCGATTGCGGCTTCAAGGTCGCCAAACGCTGATAAATATTCCGACTCAAGTTCGATCTTCTCGGTATGCGCTTGATAAAAGCTAAGCTGGGCGGCATTCAATTCGATGAGCGTTGAAGCACCGAGACGATATCGCTCTTGCTCAAATTCAAGACTCTGCTCCGCAAGGCTGGCGTTATCGCTGGCTACTTTAACCTGCAATAGAATGGATTGAAGTGTTTCCACAGCGCTTCGAACCTGCCTTCGAATTTCGATCCGAAGATTGCTAAGCTCGATCTCCATCTTACCTTGATCGACTTTCGTTTGTTGCATACTAAGTTCGCGAGTAAATCGGTCGAATAGCAACCAACTGAGCGTTAGATCGATGGTGGTGTTTTTATTTCGAGGATTAAGTGTGAAAGATTCGGAAGTCCCGGAGCGCTCTGAACGGTCAATACTGATTCCAGTAGTCAGTTGTGGAAGGTATTTTCCTTTTTCGGCTTTCAAGTCATTTTCGCGCTGTAACAATCTCATCTTGAGAACTTCGGCGTCGCTTCGCCTGGATATAGCTGTATTTTCAAGATCATCAATCGACAGGCTCGGTAAGGTGGGCTGGATAATTCCTGAAAGCGTAATGGCAGTATCGAGTGGGAGACCGATCTGCATGTTTAATTCCTCAAAAGCCCTTCTTATTGACAGTGCGGCATTAAGACTATCGCTAATCGTTCTACCAAGCTCCACCTCAGCCTGCAATACATCTCGTCGGGTAACCGATCCTGCTAATAGTCTGGCTTTGGCGTATTCAAGTTGCATCCGTCGTTGAGTTGCCATTCTTCCAGCGAGTTCAAGTTGGCGTCCGACGAATACCGCCTTTGCGTAAGCGTGTGTTATTGCATTCCTTACCAGTCTTTTTGCGTCTTCGGATCGTGCTTCTCTTAGGTCGAGCGACAACAAAGCGTTCTTATAGTTGAAATAGTTTTTGCCACCATCGAAGAGAGTCTCGTCGATCCTTAGATAACTTGTCGAAGCCTTACGCGCTCCTTCAGGTATAGGAGTTACTACATTACGGATGCTTGTTGTATCGACCCTAATATATCCGAGAGGGTCAATATATGTGTCATAGCCTAATTTTGTTGTAGGGTAAGTAGCTATGCTACCGTCAGGATTAAGGTAAGTTGGAGTATAAAAACTCGACCTGCTAATCGCGAACCCTACTGAAACGCTGGGCAAAAATTGACCGATTGCGACCTGTTTTCCAGGACGGTCGAGGGCTCGCTCTAACTCGATTTTGAGGACAGAAGGGTTTCGAATAAGTCCCCATTCGCGGCAATTTTCGAGTGTTACTGCGGCTTGGGAATTAATCGAAAATGCAAGAATAACGCCCGTTGCAAATTTCTTCGTCACCATGCTGAATTTCATGAGAATTCTCTCCTGATTTCACTTGAATTAGAATAATTAACGAAAATATCGGTTGATTGAAATTTATCGATCTTCAAGAATTATACTATCTCCCGCTTTTGAAACGTCATGTTACGGTCGAGTCCTTCGCTTTCAAGACGCCGGATCGAGGTTTCAACCGCCTCTACGGCAACATCTATCCCTATCCAACAACGATCATTTCTGGCGGCGGCGACAAGAGTAGTACCTGAACCGCAGAAAGGATCGAGAACCTTTCCGCCGAGTGGGGAGGAGGAGATAACGATTCTTTCAAGCAAAGCCAGAGGCTTCTGTGTCGGGTATCCCGTCCGCTCATGCGCCATGTTATTGATAGAAGGAATGTACCAAAAATCTGGGATTTTTTTCGATTTGCCCTTCATCCTCTGCGATTTTGCCAGTTCGAGCGGTGGCCAGAAATAATGCATGTCTTGTTCTTTGGAGTACCAATGAATATCATCGTGTTTGCGTGGGTAACGTCTCGGTGAAGAACCGCCTAGTCCGTAGCACCACACGATTGTGTTCAAGTAGTTGTTGTGACCGAATATTGAATCCATCGATAATTTCAACATAGCTGATGCAGATTGATCGCAATGAAGAGCGATAGAGCCCGTTGATTTCAAAATCCGCCTTAGCTCCAACAGCCTTTCGATCATAAACAGCAAATAGGCGAAACGACCATCTCTACCAAATAATCGCTCGAATGCCCTGACCAAATTGATTATTTCGATTGGTGATTCATCGCAAAGTCTTTCGACGACGGCTTCATACTCGTTACCCCAGCTCCACCGATCATCAAATATTTTCAAACTGAGTGATTTGTCCGAAGTCGGTGCTGTCTTGTAGATATTCTCAGATCTGAATGGTGGGTCGAGATATATTAAATCAACCGAAGCCTCTGGAATCTGGCGAAGCGCCTCAAGGTTTTCACTTTGTATCAGAAGTCCTTCAGACATTTAACTTTGCCGCCAATGTCATCGTCCAAGCGAAGAAAATTGAAAGAATCACGAACATTGTGCCGACCGATGATACGGCTCGTTGTCGATTTACCTCGCAGAGATTGGCCATGCCGAGTCCCATCAACCAGATTTGCCAGACAAGAAACGGATCAATGACGAGAAAAATATTGTAAAAATAACTGCCTTGCATGGAATCTGGCAGAAGTGCCGCGGCATTCGTCGAGAGCGAAAGGTCGGGTTGAATCATTCGTGCGAACAAATTGATCAGCAAAGGTGCGGCGCTAACCAGACTCCCCCAGGCGACCATCGAATAGAGCGATTTGAAGGCGATGCTCTTTCGATATTGTAATCGACCGATAAGATAAAGAACAGCCGCGACGCCGGCAATTCCTGCTGAAACCATAAGAGGCGATTCGATGAGCCCCATATAAGGAGCAATTCGACGCATTTCGACGATCTGATCCTTGGCCGCTGACTCCGTTATTTGAGCGCGTTCAGCAAATTGCGTGACATAACCCGGCGCATCGTAGGTGGCAAGAAGCTCGGGGAGCATTACGTAATGAAGAGCCGCAAGAATCGTAATGAGAATAACGACTGGGAGCCATGAGCCATTCTCGAATTCCCCCTCTTCCATAAATTTCACCGGATGCAGGAATAACATTGATATGCGACTGGCAGGCGAATGATCATCACGTTGATATTGAAGTTCTTCGTTCAGTTAGAATTCTCCATTGGAAAATTGAAGTCATTGCTGATACTTTTGCGAGCCTTTGAGCGTGAACGTATTTCCTCGGCTAAATGTTTCGGATCGGAAAGCAATACCTCATCCTTTATTAATAATAGGTGATTTCTGGCCGCTTCATATTCGAATGGAATTATCCCGTCGAGTATGGCGTCTTCGATCCGTCCCTTAAGAGCGCCAACCAAGGGTCCTGCCGGGACGTTGCAGATATCCATGATCTCTTCGCCGCGAATCGGAGATTGGAAGTTGCGCATTCGATCCTGGGCAGTAACGTCTCCCATGCGAAGTTCCATCTCCTCGAAGTTCGCGAGATAGCGCGAAACTAATTTCGGATTTGATGTTGTTATATCAGCCCGACAGAGTATCAATTGTTGTCTTAAGGCGTCACCTGCGTCAACCATTAACCGACGAATCGCACTATCAGTGACTCCTTCATCGGTAAGATTTACTGGTCGCATATGAAGTCTGACAAGGTTAACAAGGCGGTATAATGACTCTTTGCCGAGACAAAGTCTTTTACCAATACCGTGAGTCATTCGCGCCCCGACAGCTTCATGGCCATGAAAAGACCACCCGATTTCCTTATCGAATCGCTTGGTCCGCGGTTTTCCTATGTCGTGAAGCAAACCAGCAAGTCTAACAATTGGATCGTCGGTAACTTCAGCGACATTTTGCATTACTCGCAAGGAGTGTATCAAAACATCTTTATGAGCATGTCTGCCAACTTGTTCGACTCCCGCCATAGCAGAAATTTCAGGAATAATTTGATCCATCAGTCCAGTTTCGACGAGCAGACTCATCGCACGGGCGGGAGAATTCCCCGCAAGCATTCGGAAAATCTCATCTCCAATACGTTCCTTTGCAATGATCTTGATACGCGGTGAATTCCGAGAAATGCTATTTAGGGTGGATTCTTCGATATTAAAGTCGAGTTCTGCGGCGAATCGAATTCCTCTTAACATTCTGAGTGGATCGTCCGAAAAAGTCACATCGGGTTCGAGAGGCGTTCTTAGAATTTTATTATTAAGGTCATCCACACCATTAAATATATCCAATAATTCGCCTGTGCGAGCTCCGGAAAGCCCTAAGGCTAAAGCATTCACCGTAAAATCACGACGCTGGAGATCTGCCTCGATACTGCATCCCAGGGCGGTTTCAGGATTCCGTGATTCAGGCTGATAACTCTCTCTTCGTGCAGATGCAAATTCAATTTTACCAAATCGAGTCTGGAGAAGAGCCGTGCCAAATCTGGCGTAAATAATAGGTTCTGCTGAATTCACTCGTTTCGCGGCATTTTCTGCGAGAGTAATGGCGTCACCAACGACTGCAAGATCGATGTCTCCCACGTTCCTTCCGAGTAGCTGGTCACGAATGCATCCGCCAACTGCGTAAAGCTCAAAATCAAGTTCTTCCGCTATTTCTATAACTTCAAGCGGAATTCTTGTTTCCAGCGACCGTCGAATTGCGATGGATTGTGTTGTATATTCAGTAAATGATCTATTTATTGTTTCGTTGGGCAAGTTTGTTACGACCTTCTATTCGAAGAAATTTCAAGCGTTTAATGTCATCTTCTTTTTTTGAGGCGATTTCAGGATCGATTTTCAAATCCAATGCTTCTTCCGCATACGTTACAACACTCTGCCAGTCGTGTATGTGAGACGACGCTTGTGCAAGAGAGTGAAGACAGCTGATCTCATTATAGTGATTGTTCCGAGATAATTTTCTTACTGAGTTAAGCAATGCAGTGTAGGTCAATATTGCCTCACTCCACCGTTCCGATTTCATCTGAGCCCTGCCCAAACACCAGAGAAAAGCCCGATTTTCTGGATAAAGCGCCAATTGTGATTTTGCATATTCGATTGCCAGATCGAAGTTTTCTTCGTCTATAGCTATCCAAGCAAGACTCGATGACCCTGCCAGCCGGGTGAGCAGTCCTTGATCCGAAGCAATCCTTAGTAATCGTTTGCCCTCCTCTCTACGATCAGAGATGATCCCTGTGCTCCGCAACACACCACCGTATCTACTTTTGAAGTAATAGTAATTACCGAGGCCGACATAGGCGTCGTAAAGGGTGGAATCGATATCGAGTGATCGTTCCAGCAATGCGGCGGCTCTTTGCCCATGGATTATCGCCTCAAAATAGTTATGGCTTCTCAGATCGTGAATCATCAGGAATCCTTCGACCGAACCCCGGTAAAAACAGAGGAGTGCGGAATTGTCTCCGTTGGCGATTCTTCGGTCGGCTATTGATGAAATACTGTCCGCCACAATCACAAGAGCAGGGAGATCCTCATCGTCTTCGTAGTCGATTGATCTATTATTCAACGCTGTCAACGCGAGAAAATAACCTCCGAGCGAACTTGGGTCGTCTTTTATAAGACTATCTGCAAGGCGAAGGGCTCCTTCGTAATCTTCCTTGCTGACTAAATCCACAAATTGCTCATAAGGCAGGGATCCCAACGGTTTGAGCTCGCCATAAAGTTCTGAAGACGTTTTTCCGTACAGATTGTTCTGGGTGATGATCAGAACAATCAGGGCGATAAACAGATTATATGGCAAATAAAACCGTATCTCTTCCTCCGATATTCGTGACGTTTATTTCTAAGACATAATATACTGTTCAATCGCCAAGTCACAAGCGAACAGCGGCTTTCCTTGCAAGATAGTGAAACCTGATGTATCTTGGAAGGATATGAATCAACCTATACACATCGAATTGGGTCGGCCCGCTCGTCCGGGACAATTGATCCTCGAACGGCGTTTCAATCTTGCCACGGAGCTCATGCCAGATCTTAACTGTCAACCGATGATGCTTGACCTTGGCTGTGGAAACGGGGCTCAGACCATTTATTTTGCATCAAGTGTGGGCCGAATTATCGGTGTCGATGTAATATCTATACAACGTGCCGAGCGAAGCGTGGGAAAGGATCATTTCGATTTCGTTCGCGCTGATGCTGGAAACCTGCCATTTTCGGATGAATCATTTGATATTGTAACAGCTTTCGAGGTTCTCGAACATTTTCCCGATGACTACCTTGCCTGTCGAGAAGTAGCTCGGGTTTTAAAATCCTCAGGGCGTTTCATATTGAGCGTTCCCAACAAATGGTGGGTGTTTGAATCTCATGGAGCGACGGTGCCGGGCTTCAACTGGCTTCCATGGAACAGATTGCCTTTATTAGGCTGGCTACCAGGTTTTCTACATCGTAAAATTGCTCGCGCCCGAATCTACACAATGCGGGAAGCAGTGCGGCTTGTTGAAAATTCAGGACTTCATGTTGTTGATAAAGGCTACATTACCGCGCCTCTCGACGTGCTTCCCCAAGGTCGTGTCAGGAAATTACTTCGCAACACTATTTTTAAAGGCGACCGGACTAAAGTACCTTTTTTAGCTGTTAATTTATTTGTACTATGTCAGAAAGAGGTTTGACGGATAATTCAGCGAGATTCCAGTATTTAATCTGGTTAACTCCCGGTTTATTGTTTGCTGGTTTTGTGCTCTTTTTTTCTTTGACTCAATATCATATCGGTGGGCGAGGAGTCGAGACAGATTTCTATTGGGATTACGCGCCGGCGGCAGATGAATTCGTAAAGGGTCATCTTCCCATCGAGCACTTACAGTTTCGTGGACCGGGTTATCCGCTTATTCTGGCTTCATTTGGATGGTTAAGAGACACTTTCCTTGCAGGTAAAATCGTTTCTGCGCTTTCCGCCGGAATTGTCGTTTCTCTGTTCGGATATTTATTGATAATCAGGTTTGGCGCACTGCTTGGCTTGGTGGGGATGGGAGCGCTAATTATAAATGGTGTATTTCTCGAGTATTCAATCCGCGTCGGGACCGATATGTTCTTTCTGATGCTTAATCTAATAGTAGTGACTATATTGGGATTGAGTAAATCGTCGAGAATGGCTGGAGTTGCCGGTTTTTTAGCAGGTTGGGCATTTCTGACGCGATACAATGGAATCGCACTGATAGCAACAGTCGGATTATGGATAATCATAACACTTATTCTCAAAAAGAAGGATTTTATAAGGCGCTCACTATTTGGACTTGTCGGAGTGGCGTTGCCAGTCGCGTCCTGGTTAATTATTTACCTGTTAAGCTCCGTTGATTCGGTTCACAGTTCGAATTTGAGTAATGTATTTTACGAGACTGAAGCCTTAGGAAAGACCAGCTGGGACAATTATTGGTATGGGAATCACGATCTCATCGACCAAGAGCCGCGCCTGTTAACCTACTCAAATAGTAAACGAATTCTCGAACATGCTGTTGGTAATCTCTACCATAATCTCTATGATGACATGGAGCGCCTTACAGGGGAACTACTTTCGGCATTAGCTCTCGCTGGTTTGATAGTAATCTTATTCAAGCAACAATATGCAGGTATGTGGAAATGGGGATTGATCGCTGGAATATTCAATTACTTTATATTACTTTTTGTTTTCAACAGCCCGAGGTTTTCTCTCTGCTTGATGCCAGTTTATATTGCCTTGGCATTATTCTTCTTCGAGTGGCTCCGTCAGAGATTCAACCGTTCTTCGATTCTCTTTGGCAAAGGTATAGTGGTTGCTTCCGTCGTTTTTCTTATTGTTGTGCCGCCCCCCTATACGTGGTCAAAAGCTCTAAATAAAATCGATCAATCATCTGATTATCTTATTGAAATAGCGAATAGTAGTGAATTTCAATCACTACCTAAAGGGAAAATTGCCGCTCGAAAACCTCACTTACCCTATTTGCTTGAAATGCCGTTCGTTGCACTACCTATTTTGAATAGTACCGGCGAACTATTAGATTGGATGAAGGAAAATAGAATATCATATTTATTCCTCGACGCTTATGGCGCGTCGGTCAGACCTGCTTTATCCAGTCTGCTCGGCTCCCATAAAAATTTGAAAGGAATCAAGTTGATTTATTTCAGAGAAGACAATCCCAAAGCTGGCTTTTGGGAACAGGATAGTAGCCATTGATCGAAGCAAATCTAATAATAATTAATTCCACAGTAACATTATGAATGATATTCAATCTGGTACTCAGCCTTTAGAGAAGTATCGCATCCTCGCGGTGGACGATGAACCGGCAAACCTTCATTTGCTTCGCCGAACCTTTCGACAAGAATATGATATCGAATTGGCTGAAAGCGGTTCTGAAGCGCTGGAGATTCTAAAAAAACACCCAGTCGATATTATCATTACCGACCAAAGGATGCCAGGAATGACAGGCGTCGAGATGTTGGCAGAGAGTAGATTGACGCATCCCGATGCTGTCCGGATGATTCTGACGGCTTATACCGATGTAAAAGATATCATCGATTCGATCAATAAAGGCCACATATATCGTTATATTCTTAAACCTTGGAGCCCGGAAGATCTAAAGGTTACCGTCACTCGAGCACTCGACCACTATCGTCTCGAACAACAAAACCGTGTCCTTGTCAAGAAACTACAAAAAAGTCTCGACGATCTCAGGGCCGCCCAACAAGAATTGCTCCACCAAGAGCGCCTAAGCACATTGGGAAGAGTAGCAAGTACTATCATCCACGATCTTAAGCTCCCAATGAGCAACATTCGAACATCCGCTTCATTACTGGCCGACAATAACCTGCCGAATGAGCTTCGCTTGGAATTCAGCCAGATCATTCAGAAGGAGGTTGATCGTTTAGTTGAGATGACTCGAGAAATCCTTGAGTATTCTCGAGGCGAATCGAGTCTTAAAATCAGTGAATTCCCTCTGGAAGATCTCCTTGAAGACATTGCAATCTCAGTGGAGAGAGAATTATTCTCAATGAAAATTTCATTCGTAAGAGACTGGAGCGCTTTGGGAATTATTAAAGGAGATCGTAACAGGTTACGTAGAGTATTACTCAATCTGATCTTGAACTCACGCGACGCGATGCCTGCTGGAGGGACTTTGACTCTTTCAGGTAAGCGTGATGGACGCACGGTAAGGCTTCAAGTGCTCGATTCGGGTATTGGTATCCCGGTCGAACTGCTTACTAAAATATTCGAACCGTTCGTAACACATGGAAAACATGACGGAACCGGACTTGGAATGGCGATTGCGAAGAAAATCATCGAAGGTCACGATGGAAAGATATTTGCGACAAATCAACCGACCGGCGGCGCAGTAGTGACAATGGTTATTCCGATTTAAAATGTCGATTGAAATCAATACGGGCAACGAGGAAGCTCCTGATCAGATTAAAAGCGATTCACGTTCCCTTTTAATTGCTCTCTCTTCAGGTGTTGAGTTCGGGCTTGAATTGAAAGATACGCGTGGCGTTTCGTCGTTTGGTAGGATTATTCCCATACCCGGAACCGCGCCGGCAATCCTCGGAGTAACCTATTTTCGAGGTGGTATAGAAGCCGCAGTGGATCTTGGGGTGGTTTGGAATGGTTCAAGCATTAGAAATTCGAGTAAGTCCCGCGCAATTCTTATTGAAGCGGAAGGAAGACGCGCTGTTCTTATAGTCGATACCTTAATCGATCTCTATGATTGCAATCCCTCCGATTTGAATTTGAATCACAACGTCTGGCCGCTCACTGGACAAATCGGTGAGATTAATTTCAGTGAACGTAAAGCGCCTTTCATTTCAGTTGCCTTGCTTTTACAATCAATAGCTTAGAAAATTATTACGAGGTAAGTTCAATGAGCCGTTGGCTCCGTATGGGTCTCACCGACAAGCTATTTATTCCGTTAGTAGGCATTCTCCTGCTATCAGCGACACTGACAACATTCTTGACCATATCAGTTCAGCAACATTCTGACAAACAACGGACGGAACAATTCACTGGTCGAATGCGGGAACAATGGCGCACTATGGTGCATGAGCTATGGTCAAAAGGCGAAGTGGATGAATTGCATTATATTCTGAAGGTCTTAGTCGAAAATGATACTCTTCTAAACTTTGCGATCTTATACAACGCCCAGAACAAACCGGTAGCAGGAACCGGAATACTCGACACGACACACATTGGCGGTTTAAGTCTTACAATACCCATCATTGGTCCATTGGGTGAGACAGGGACGTTTGCCGCCGGTTATGCAGGGCGCTTCGAAGCCGGTACGTCGTTAGGTTTGATCATGGCGATTCTCATTGGTGGACTCTCAACGATAATCATTGGTTCTTTGATCTATATGAAATTGCTTGACAAGGTATTGCTTCGACGCATCAGGGCAGCTTCTGCCGCGGCTACGGCAATAGCTAATAGAGACTTGACGCAAAAACTTGACGAGAAGGGCGATGACGAACTTGCGTCTCTTGCCCACGCTTTCAATTTAATGGTTGACAATCTTAAATCTCTTACTCGGGCAATTCATCAAGTTGTCGGCGAAATTGACGACGAAGCCGCCGGCATACTCTCTTCAGTCGATTCACAGGCTTTATTATCTCTGACTCAGAAGGAGCAGGTCTCACAAATCACTCGCACCATGGCGTCAATGGCTGATCTATCGAATAAAATAGCTCTATCTTCAGGTGAAGTTGTGAAAATTGCTGACGATACATTGCGAGGCTCTGATAAGGGTGTTGCCGCGACAGATGACAGTCGTGGATTGATGGATCAAATCGCGATTGGAAATACAGAGCGAGTCGAGCAGATAAAAGACTTAAAGAGACGGGCCATACAGATTGGCGATGTCATGGAGTTTATCGAACATATTGCCGACCAGACTAAGTTGATAGCCTTCAACGCTTCCATCGAAGCCGCCGGAGCGGGTGAGATGGGAAGACGTTTCGAGGTCGTTGCCCGTGAAATCCGCAGACTTGCAGAAAATGTCTCTGAATCAGCCGGTCAAATCAGCACCAGAATCACTGATGTCCAGCAATCCATCGAAGCAATTGCCGTCAAATCGGTAGAGGAATCGCTTAAAATTCAAAATGGACTGGATGCTTCATTGCATACCGTTACCGTTCTTCATTCGATTCGTGAGGGGGCGAACCGGACAACCGAACAAGTTCAAGGAATCTCTTCCGCCATTGGTAATCAAAACGAAGCCGCCGCCAAATTATTTAACAGCCTTCAAGTTATCGATAGACAATCAGGAGAATTGAATCAGGGTCTTTCAGATCTGAGATTAATCGCGGGCGCGCTCAAAGGTCTTTCCACGAGCCTTCATGAAATTTCATCGAGTTTCAAACTTGAGTCAACAGGTAAATTGCCATCCACGAGTAGCCATTGAAAATCGACCTTAGTCGTTTTTCAGGTCGTTTTCGTCAGGAAACTCGAGACAATCTTGCACAGATGGACGTGGTGATCTCAAGGATCGAGACAGATCAGAGGGCCGATTTACCAGAACGAGATGCGAGTATCCGCGAAATGATGCGATTAATTCATGCGATTAAGGGTGGCGCAAGAATGCTGGGATTTGCGGCAATAAATCAGCTCTGTCATTCGACCGAAGAAATGTTAATCCGACTGAAAGATGGTAACGAGATTGCCCGTCGGGATATAGATTTGATAATTGAAGCCCGTAAGGGGATCGACAGACTTTTGTCCCAAACCCATGAAGAAGCTGATTCGCCACAAAAAATACCGGTATGGCTTGAGCGGCTTCTCGAACAATTAGTATCTGACAAACAACTTCCCCCAAATAGCGAGAACAGTCCAAATTCACAAAATCGTTCCAGTCGTGAAGGGAATTCAGACCCTGCATCAATACCAAAAAACAATTCGTGGCGAGATGCTACAGTCAGGGTAGATGTCGATTCTATTGACGATCTCCTATATTATGGAAGAGAACTTACTCAGGCTCTCGATGGTATGCGAAAAAGCCAATCAATGATAGATAATATTCGAAGGCAACTTGAAACGACTCTCAATCAACGACGAAATTCCGGGAATAGTGATATAGGTCTGACTTTTGGAGAAGCAGATCTGCTGGTTCGATCATTAGCAAAAATGTCCTATAATCTGCGTGAAAAAATCGCTGAGGTTGACCGGAATGTCAGACAGATCGACTCCGGCGCTGTCGAACTTAGAATGAGGCCTATTGCTGAACTTTTTGAAACGATCCCGCTTCAAGTGCGAGATTTGTCCCGCTCGCTTGGCAAGGAGGTTGATGTCGAATTTTCGGGGGAATCGGTTCGACTCGATGGGAGAATTGTCGAACTTTTACGCGAACCGCTTCTACATCTCATTAGGAATGCTCTTGACCACGGGCTTGAAAATACTGGAATGAGAGTATCCCAAGGGAAATCGCCTCGTGGACGAGTGACGCTTGGCGCGCATGAAAATGCTGGTTGGGCTCGTGTCATAATTGCTGATGATGGAGCTGGTATCGAAACTGAAGCCCTATGGAACCGAGCTATCGAATTGAAAATCATCGACAAGGATGAACGCAAACCAGACGACCTAAAATCAATATTTAATCTTTTGTTCGATGATCGATTTACCAGCCGTATCGCCGCCAACGACGTTTCTGGCAGGGGGGTAGGTTTGGCGGCCGTAAAACGACGACTGCAAGAGTTGCGGGGAAGTGTTGCTGTCGAGTCTATTCCTGGAATGGGAACGAAATTTACGTTGCTTATGCCGACCTCCCTTTCAAGTCAACATGTTCTTGTAACAGCTATCCGATTAAATGGAGAGCAACGCTTTTATGCTTTTCCCACAGCGATGATCAAAGGAACCAGTCGATGGGATCACGGACTCGAAGAAATCCTCGAAGGTAGTAATTTACAGTCGAATAGCGAGACTATCCAAGCATTCAGTCTCAGTGAAATGTTAGCAGGAAATCGAACTAAACCAAGTTTAAATGAAAATTATCTCATACTCTGTTCTGATGGAAATTTTTCAGCGGCATTTGCTGTTGAACAAATTGTAGCAGAAATCGAAATTATTATTGAACCACTCCCACATATTGCGCGTTCAGCGGATACTATCGCTGGAACTGCGCCGCTCACTTCCGATGAGATTGCACTTGTGATTAATATTCCAGCAATTTTATCCATAGCGCTCTCTTCAACGAACTGGGAGCAACATTTTGTCGGATAGCAAGATGATAAATCAAAGAATATTGATTGCCGATGACAGCCCTACCGTCACCGGTATATTGAGCTTCATATTTGGCGAGCAAGGCTGGACAATTGATGCTGCCGCGGATGGCGTTGAGGCTCTTCGACGATTCTATGCCAATCCATCCGACGTAGTCGTGCTCGATATTGAGATGCCAAGAATGAATGGTTATCAAGTGTGCAGGGTGCTAAAGGACGATCCCGAAATGGCGTCTGTACCGGTCATTATCTTGACTTCTCGGGACCTCCAAAGTGATCGCTTCAGAGGAATTGCCGCGGGAGCCGACGCATATATCGTAAAAAATCTCGAAGATGACCAATTATTGGAAAGTGTGAGGCAATATCTCCATGATCGCGAAATCAATAATATCCAACGACCTAAATCAAAACATCTGAGCGAAAGCGAAATACTGCAAACCGTTAACAAGATTCTTGATAGAAGATTATTTATCAGTACTGTTACGGCACATGTCGAAGATATAAATGCACGTATTTCAGATTACACATCTACGAGACGAGATATACTTGCTCTTTTCAGCACCGTATTTGAGTTTGTAACTGGTGGCATCGCAATCATGAGAGGTGATATTCTGGACACTTCGATTACACGCTTGGAAACTTTCCCTGAAGATGTATCGCTGAAATTCCAGAAGCGACTTTGTTCTCAAGCCTCGTCATTTGCTTCCGATAAGGAGTTTACCACAGGCGAGCTTGAATTGATCCAACATTCAACGGTAGGTTCACGACAATTTCCACTCTCTGGCGAGTTTGTTGATGAAAAATTCTGGCCCCTAAAATCAGGTGGTGCACTATTTGGAGTTATTGGAATAGCCGGAACATCGTTATTAAAGTTTGATCTGGAAGGTAGTGAATTACTTCTTCATTTTCTACGAAAAGCGGAAATTGTACTTGACAATGCAAGACTTCTTAAAGAGATGGAGAGGGCAAATAAGGAGTTGACGGAAACTTATGATGAACTAAAAAGCACTCAGACCCAATTAATCCAGACGGAGAAAATGGCTTCGCTGGGGCAGTTGATGGCTGGGCTTGCACATGAGATGAATAACCCACTCAATTTCGTTAGTGGAAATATCGACTATGTCGAGCGCTATTCAAACCAATTGTTGAAAATTGTTGAACAGGCACGATGTAAATTGTTAAATGATGTCGAAATAGTGGAATTACTTAAAGAAACGGATTATGAATTTCTTCGTGATGATTTGCCCGGTATGATTGCAGATATGAAAAGTGGTATTGATCGATCACGTAACATTATCAGTGATCTCAGGACTTTTGCTTCTTCTGACCAGCTTGAAACAGTGCCTGTGGATCTTTCTCTCGTGATCACTTCGACGATTAATCTTCTGAAGCATCAATGGATTGGTGAAATTGAAGTCATTTCTCTTTTTGAGACCAACGCTCCAGTCGATTGTCATCCCGGTCAGATTGGACAGGTAGTGCTTAATTTGCTTACTAATGCTATTTCCTCAATTCGCGAGACTGGTCGGAAGGATGGTAAAATCAATATCGTTCTTAAAATTAATGGTGCATGGATCGAGTTTTCGGTAAACGATAATGGAACGGGAATCAAATCAACAAATATCGAAAAATTGTTTCAACCATTCTACACTACCAAGGATGTTGGTAAGGGAATGGGGCTTGGACTTTCAATTAGTTATGGGATCATAAAAAGGCATCATGGGGAGATTATTGTTGAGAGTATTCTTGGGCAGGGAAGTACTTTTACGGTTAGACTCCCGATGATTGAGCTAATCGTAGGATCCTAATCGTGAACAAGGAGGCGAAATGTCGCGAAAGGTATTAATTGCCGATGATGACGAAGCCATGATCAGACTTCTTACTCACATCTTAGGCACAATGGGATTAGAGGTGTTAGCTGAAGATAACGGTCTCTCCGCCCTTAATACGGCAAAACGAGAGAAACCAGATCTTCTCATCATCGATTTGATGATGCCTCAGCTCGACGGATTCGGGGTTCTAATGAGGCTTTATGGTGATGATCCGCCATTTGGCAGTCCCGTCATCATTCTTACAGCCCAAGATCCGGCGGAATACCGGCACATTGCTGAATCACTTGGCGCTGTGAGGTTTATCGAAAAACCGTTCCATTTAGATGGACTAATGTCAACCGTCCGGGAGGTTCTTGGTGATTGATGAGCCGATGAAAGCTGATTCTGATGAGGAGTTGGCCTCTTCTAAGACTCGAAGTGAAGGAAAACTCGAGGTAATTCTTCTTCACCGTCAAGTAATCTCTGAGGCAAATCTTCAGCGTGCCAAAGTTGAAGCAAATCAACGCAAAATCTCCCTACGTAATGCATTGAATGCGCTTGATATTTGTCTTGAAGACGAAATAAACTGGGCAATTAGTGAGGAACTTGGTATTCCATTTGTTCTGCTGTCGAACGAAATGGTTGATAACGATCTTATTTTACTGTTTCCATTGAAATTGCTTAGAGAAGTAATTGCTGTACCGATTTGGGACGCACAGGGTGGCATTACGATTGTGATGGCAGATCCTCTTGACGAATCTGGATTTATGCGTATTCAGGAAGTTTACAAAGACGAACTTCATATCGCAGTGGCTCCCGGCGGAAGAGTTTCTTCCGTTCTCGAATTTCTGGATCGAAGCGTAAATTCTTCCGATCGTGTGATTTCGGACTTCGAATCAAAAGATTCCAGCGGCGTGGTTGCTGTATATGGCATGATAGTAGCCGCAAGACGTCAGGGTGCAAACCGAATATTGATTCGACCAGCTGGTGAAGGATTGGAGGCAATATTTCGACTCGAGAGAGGTTGGCTGGCTTATCAATTATGGGGTAGCGAGCGAATGCTTTCGATATTGACGCGTAGCCGAATTATGATGGGGGTGTCGCCTGACTCAACATCTGTCCGAGAGAATGCCCGATTGTATGCGAAAATAAATAACGATAGAGTCTTGATAGAAGCTGATTTTTTCAGAGACGCATCCGGTTACAGTATCGATGTTCATATTTATCCCGTGATTTCATCTCCCACTCTTCAAGAATTCAAGAATCTTACAGATAATCATCGAAATGTACTATTGAATTTGTTATCGGCGCGAAGGCCGACGGGAATTGTGCTGATCAACTCACCCGACCAACGTCAACGATACCGCATGATTTACGGTTTACTTGCTATGTTGGGCAAAAGGAATTTGGATATGATTTCTGTCGAAGAGCGCAAGTACTTAGAATCCCAGAATGTGAGACGATTCCAAGTTAATAATAAGAGCCCAGAGTTGGACGACATTATCCATCAGGAAAGTGAAGTCATGGCAATTACTGATTCTGCTTTCTGGCAATGGCGCGAATTAACCGTTATTGCCGGAAAAAAACTCTTGATACTTGGACTTGATTTTGCTACTAGCTGGCTGGCAATCAGCTCTTTTATTGAGGTAATCGAAAGTCAAATAATCGTGTCTGATCGACTACGGGCAATTTGGTCGGGAAAACGTGTTGATTTGACGTGCAGTACATGCGGTGGACGAGCCCATATGCCATCAGGGATAGATATTGAAGCTATTTGTGACGCTTGTGATGGTTACGGACATTCTGAAGGTTCAGATCTCTTTGAAGTTTTCGTCCCGGATATGGACTTTCGCGGCAAGCTTTCTGGTGATTTAAGTATTGCTGAATTTCGACAAGGCTTTGAAGAACGTATCACCGCACCTTCAATCAGTTTTCAGTTGGAATCCGGCATAAAGGATGGAGTGATCTTTAACGCGGTGAATTACCATGAATAACGCAACTGGCAGGGTGGAGTTAGAGCATGATATCCCAACAAATCCTCATGGCTACGGAGAACTCGATAAAGCCGACCCGTCAAAGGTACCGGCTCTAATCAGAATTCTTGATTTTGCAAGTGAAATGGGTGCATCAGACATTCATCTTTGTAGCGGAGCTCCGGCTATGATGAGGTTGCATGGTGATTTAGTCAGAATTAGCGAGTTTGCTGAGGGATTCGACGATGATTTTTCTCCTCAGAAAATCTCTGAAGTAATCGATGGTATTATGAATAATAAACTTCGTGAGGAGTTTACTCGTTTTACCGAGGTCGATTTTTCGGTGAATTTAACAAGCGGTGACCGAGTCAGGGTAAATCTCTTCCGCAATATATTCGGTGTGGGCGCTGTTTTCAGGATAGTTCCTTCAAAACTACCCGATTTTGATAAACTCGGCGTTCCCTCAGTGATGAAAAATGTGGTAATGAAGGGTAAGGGATTGGTACTGGTGACCGGGCCGACCGGATCAGGCAAATCGACAACGCTTGCGGCACTGATCGATTATATTAATTCCAGTGTTCCGATGCATATTATCACCATCGAAGATCCTGTTGAGTTTGTTCATATTCCCAAACGGTGCATGATAAATCAACGTGAAGTCGGCAAAAGCGCTTCGAGCTTCACCGACGCTCTTCGAGGTGCATTGCGCGAAGATCCTGACGTCATTCTGGTTGGTGAGCTTCGTGACCTCGAAACAATTTCAATGGCAATAACCGCCGCCGAGACCGGTCACCTTGTTTTTGGGACGCTTCACACGATGAGTGCCGCCAAAACGGTCGATAGACTTATCTCTGAATTCCCCTCCGACCGGCAGACGCAAGTGCGCATGCAATTAGCAGAATCGCTGACTGCGGTCATCTCGCAAGCTCTGGTCCCCCGAAAGGACCGACCGGGACGGATTGCCGCCTTCGAAGTGTTGATAAGTACTCCAGCTGTTCATAATCTTATTCGGGAAAATAAAACTTACCAGATTAATACGGTCATTCAAACTGGCACCCACCTCGGCATGATTGGAATGGATCAATCTCTGATGATGATGGTTAATAATGGGATTATCGATCCTGCCGAGGCAAGACGCTGGGCGCTTGAACCGAAGATGTTTCCTGATCGTCTTGGTAGTGCGACGAGGGGAGCATCGATTCAACATGCATTGAAAAACCAAAAAGAAGCCGCTGAGGCAGTATCATAGATCAAAATAAATTGTCTCATCAATCATTCTATGACCAAATCGCTTCAACTTACGATCTGATGACCGGAGGGGTCTCTCGCATTCAAAAATCAACCCAGCTTTTTGAGCCTCTTACTAAGGGACTGAAGTCGAAAAACGTACTTGATGTTGGATGTGGAACCGGGTGCGATTCCTTTGCGCTGGCTCAACTTGGTTGCAATGTGATCGGCATTGATAACTCCACAGAGATGATCCACAAAGCGAGTGAAAGTACTATTCCGGATAATTTTAGTCTAAAATTCGAAATTGATGACCTGAGACGTCTTGAATCTATTTCCGATGAATGGGCGGACCTAACTATCTGTCGCGGAAACACATTGCCACACCTGCTGAGCATTGACGATTTGAAGTTGGCTATCAAGGCACTGGCGAGAGTTACCAAGAAAGACGGTGTTCTTATTCTTGGTTGGCTAAACTATATTCCTGTTCTCAAAGAACGTTCGCGGCTAATTGGCGCTTCGGGGGATGAGAAGTCTGTTTTTTTTAGATTTAACGATTTCAAGGAAGACGGGAGCCTTGATTTTAATATCGTTGCCATGACGTTCGATAACGACGTCGGTAAATGGCGTGCCGATTGGCAATCTACTCGTTTGATTCCCTGGACTGCTGATGATGTGGGTATGTTGATGGTTGGAAATGGTTGGGATGAACTTGAGATCGGGTCCGACTTGAACCGTAACGATTTCGATCCAGACGCATCGAAGGATGTGTTTATTTTCGCAGTGCGAGGTTGACAGAATAGCCATAATTAAATAGAGCAGGCGTCAACCCATTGAGGTTGACGCCTTGAATCAGGCTGTTGCCCGCTCTGCCTTCGACAGCTTTTTCATATCAACGAACTGCTGAGGCTCGTTTTATAACTTGCAACCCGCACGACTCACTTCACGAGGACGATCTTTCTCGTCTCCTTAAATTCTCCCGCTTCCATTCTCAACAGGTACAACCCCGGCGACAGATCAATTGCATCCAAAATAACGCTATACTTTCCGGGAGTAAAATTGCCATTCGTCAGGTTTCTCGCCAGTCGTCCCTGTGTATCGAAGAGGTTCAGCTTCACATCTACTGTTGTGGCAATAGAATACTCAATCCGGGTAGAGGCGTTGAACGGATTGGGGTAGTTAGTGCCTAACGACCAGACATAAAGGTTTTCCGCATCATCTTGTGGAATTCCGTTGTTCGGATTGAGGTTAAGACTTATAGGAAGTCGTGCCGAAATACCCGATACCGTATCTGTAACAATGAGAAAACCGAAATAGGTCGTATCGATTTCCTCTCGTAAACCATAGGTATTGATCGTGGCCTCCAGCGCTTTTATTTCACCCGCCTGAATTACACCTTGCTTGCCAGTGCTAATTCGAAACCATTCTTGGTCGATCTCACGGGTGACTCGTGTGAAATAATTTAACGGGCCATTGCCTCGATTTCGAATATATATTCCAGTATCAAGGATTAGATAGGGTGGTGGTGAACGAAGCGAATCTCGTTGCTCAATCCATTCCCGATCCGTGTAAGGATAACTGAAGGTAATATTTGGATGGGTTACTACAATCCGTTCATCTAATTGGCCTCCAGCTACGATCGAAATGGACTTTTTCACAGGGTTATAACCGACACGACGAATTTCAAGATCATAGTGGCCGGGCAATACGTCCGCGAACCTAAATCGCCCGTTATCATCGGTAGTCGTCTGCCAGAGAACTCCAAGCCCAAATGCGGTGATCTTTACCGGTTCACCTCTGAGCGGGCTCCCATCAGGTTCTACAACAATTCCATTCACGCCGCCTGACCGACTTGAGGTTGCTTTTGGCGTTGTAGTGAACAATAGTTGTGATCGGGATCTTACCAACGGTGTATAAGCTGTTCCGGACGAATCAAAGTTGACGCCTAATCCAGTTGTTCCGTCCGGACTCGATATACCTACTGATGCGAAGCGAACTTCATCCCGTACATCTAAGTAGTTGATTATGTTCTTGTATTGGAATAGTATAGGACAGTCGCCAGTGGCGGTTGGATAATACCGGGAATCGAGAATTTGAACCTGGAAATTCAATGAGGTTTCCAAGCTACGCATTGGGTGTAGCTCATACCACTCAATGATGTATCGATGGAAAGTTGAATCGAAGTAGCCATACACTCCGTTTGGTCTTTCTCCATTTGGTTGAAGAGTTAGAACATCCCAGAACGGAGCGATCATACCTGCGGCGCCTCCTGTCGCCAATTCCATTCGTACATTTTCAAAATTAACCTGTCTCGTCTGAGATCCAACCGAGATAAATCCATTGCTACAAACCGTAATGGAATCGTACGTCTGTCCATAGAAACGAAACGGAAAATCAAGAGCCACAACTACTGCCACATTAAGGGAAGCTTGTCCATTTCCAGCGGTAAGCAGTGACCTGCCAGGTGCATATCCTCCGTCGTCTTCAGGGTATATTTCATCCCACACGCTAAATGGAAATCGAATCCATGCTGTGTCGCTGTTGTCGAGACAGGTATAGCCGTAGGCGTCGGCAGGCTCTGGACCTCTGCCGGCTACTTCGTGACCAAGCGCGAAGGTGATTTGTAGAGTGTCCACTACCGCGTCATTTGACCTGATAATCATCATCAAGGACGCATCGGGTCCAGGGATTGCTCCGGGTTTACTTCGAACGATAAACCTATCGCCATCAGATGGAGAAATTGCTTGTCCGGGAGCTACCCTCGGGTAATTTGCCGAGCCATCAATGACATCGAGTCGCCAATCATTTGAGACCAAAGTAGCTGTTCCACCCTCATAGGTAGCGCGACCGGAATTTACCAGCCCTGGAAACAAGATGATTTCGTCGCCAAGACGGTAGCTAGGCTCGATGTTCTCAACAGATAGCTTCGGGGCAGATACTTCCATTCTAATGAGCGAGGTGCTCGAATCACCTCTGGAATTGACCCATAACACCAGTTCCGGGACAAATTCGTTTGGCGTGCTTCGATCAAAGGTTACTTGTATGTCTCGATTTGCGACAACTCGTCCTCCAGCACGAATATCTCCAAAATTGATTTCGACATCGTCAATCTGGACGTGCGCAGATCGGCTCCTGGCAATCCCATTGACGTTGAATGCCTCAGATCCGCCATTATTTGCTACAGTAACTCTTATTGTGCACTGCGTTCCAGCTCTTGCTTCACCTTGAACGATTTGGACGCTTTCTACAGTAAGGTTTGGCGGGTCGCCCGGCTGAAGGTTCAATTGTTCCCAAACCGGACAGATATTGCGTCCTGTCGCCGTGATGAACAATCTGCCAACTGGCAAGCCATCAGCAATATCGAAGCTAACACGTCCGGCCGCATCGGTCCGACCAGTCATCTGCAGGAGAGGTTCGTGATCAGGGTATCTGGCTGGCTCTGGAATGTTGCCAGGGGAGTAAAGCGTAACCAAAGCATTTTCCACAGGATCGTTACTCCCTTGTTCAGTCACATGTACGACGAGATAGTTCATGCCAACTGTTAGCTCACGGACGTGAGAAATCTCGACTTGTTTCGGAACTGTCGTCCATGGTTGCAGACCAGGATCTCCGTAGAGATCGATGTCGGTTTGGTAAACTCCTCGCTGTGCAGAGCCATGTGGAAAACGTGACTGCCATTCCAGTCCGATTAAGGTTCTTGCCCAGCCAATCGGCAAATCGTTGTTGATGACTCCATCTACTAACGTTTGCCAAACTCCATTGGAATAGACAGTTACCGGCGTGCCCCAGCCGGTTGTCCAAACAACAGCGCCTTTTAAATTTTCGCCATCTCCATCTCCATACACCCATTCGCCCGAAAATTCTCCGTGGCCAGTCATATTAATCCCGAAGGGAAAGTTTCTATTCTGGTTGACATTAACTCCGGCAAGACCATTATTCCATGCCCGAATCTGAGCGCGACCGATCCATACATTAACACCCCGATTCAGCCATTGAGCCATAACTCTGGCAACAGCGTCGCCTTCCACATCAGCTGTATCGACGTCATATCTTTGAATTCCTCGAAAGCCCTTTTCCCAAAGGGCTTGTTCACCCCAGTTGACCGTGTAAAACTGCTCTCGATTCAATCCATCATCGCCCCAATACTGACTGAAAACACCACTGCTTATAAAAAAATCAGGATTGTCCATATTCGGAGTTCGTTCGTAGGAAAGCTGACGGTTGACGGCAAGTTCCATCCGTGCAGTATCGCCTGCAGTTATCCGACCAACGGCGACATCCATTACCGGATCATCAGGATTGTCTAAAAGACCGTAGATATAATCGGCATGTGGTGCAATTCGCTCCATGCTTGGTTCACCATAAAACGATGGAAAAGTCCAGGGAGCTCCTTTATGATTTTCTTCTCTGTCGCCAATGATGAGGAGATACTCGAAGGGCTCTTCACCGGCATCGAAAGCTCGGTCATAGATGTTTTGAATGTCTTCTTTTACGTTGGCGGCTGAATTACCTGCTGAGTATGTGAGTACAGTCACGCCGAATCCAGCTTGGCGCTTCCATTCGATAAGCGGTATGGCGAAGGGCAGGCATTCTTCGCGGGCAACAACCACGTAACTGCCTGAAGGCAAGTTGGGTGCAATATCGTCTCTGCCTGGTGGATTATTCGTTAGTGTTGAGAATATTTTGCTATAAACAGGTGATGCAAGCCCTGAACGTTGCGCGAGATCAGGCTGGAAATCACCTGCGAGCGTGACCTCGATATCTGTATTTCTGATGTACTCTTGAGTGTGGGAATCGTATTGAATGGGATAAACCGTGACAGGGAAGAGTGTTCTTCCACGAAACGAGACTGGTTCGCCAATGGAGTACATTTCCGGGGGATAAACTTTATCTCCTGATTTGGCTGAAAACGCCTCCATTTTGTCGGTCGAGAAGTTGAAAGTCGAAGGTGGTTTTTCGACCAGAACTCTTGAAACTGAAAGAGCCTTGACTCTTACGACAGGATTTGTTCCTGAACGTATCTCAAAGTAACTTGTTGTCGATGGCAGAATTGGGGCATCTGGTGCAATGTAAAATCCACTTCCAGCTCCCGCGGATTCGGGTTGCCTTTGGTAATTTGTTATATTTTGTAGAAGTTGATCTTTGGCCGTAAGCACGTGGTAGGTGATTCTGGCATCGGATTGGCTTGTAATCTTGACCGTTGATTGGACAGCGAGTGCAAACGAAACGACGACGAAAGTCGCGGCTCCCGCGCAGAGTAGTGATGCTATGCGACGTGTCATACTTCAACTCCTTAAGTTTCAGTTTATCTTTTATTCGGCTTATATTTGCCGAGGACGATCCCAAATTGATCTTTACATCAATAGTTATATTATAATCACTTTTTCTTCCATCACCAAATTACTTTATCCTTTACATTCTTCATTTGAACGACTTCAAAGCTTGCAGTGGGAGCCTCTGCCGATTATATTATCGTTTTATTATATGTACGATTTAACAACCTAATTCTGGCGCTTTAGCTCAGCTGGTAGAGCAACGGACTGAAAATCCGTGTGTCCCCAGTTCGATTCTGGGAGGCGCCACATGAACGGGCTGCCTGAAAATTAAGGCAGCCCGTACCGTATTTAATAAGAGTGATGGATGGCTAACGTAGGAACGACAACTCTCAAACGTTTTTTGCATGTCGAAACACCAATCGGTGTTATTCGAATCGAAGGTGACGCATCTTTGGTGACACGGCTCAGGTTGCCCGGAGAAATATTCTCCGATACTGATCACCTGATGCCGCTTCAGCAAGGCGAAATATTTCCCTCACTTATTGACGCCAGAGAATGGCTGAACTGTTATTTTGCCGGTGAACCTCTCTTGTGGAGCACTTATCCAATACCCGTATTTTCAGGATTTACCGCCCGTGTTTATAATGCTTTGCTGAAAGTACCATTCGGTGCCACAGTTAGTTACGGAGAACTTGCGGCTATGGCAGGCAGTCCGAACGCGGCCCGGGCAGTCGGCAGGGCAATGGCAACGAATCCCCTGGCAATTTTTATCCCATGCCACCGCGTACTCGGATCCGATGGCAGTCTGCATGGCTATGGAGGTGGTTTACCAATGAAAAGAGCATTATTGGAACATGAAGGTGTGATTGTAAAATGACTCGAGCAGTAGTTGCGGCGGTAAGGACAAAACCGGAAACCGTGCTCAAAGATATCGAACGTCTTTGCGATCTTGCGGGAATCGATCAGGCGCTTGCTCCGGCGAGTCGTACAATCTTGAAAGACAACATCTCCTGGCATCTTTTTTTTCCGGGTGCGAATACAACCCCTTGGCAGCTCGAGGGGACGATTCTTTCCTTAAAAAACCATCATTTCAACGATCTCGTCGCTGTTCATAATAAAACAGCCGTGACACAAGCTGATAAAGGTGGAAAACTTAACCACCTTAATCCGGTTTACGAAAAATATAAGATCCCGCATCTCTATAATTTTCGCCCAGAAGACATTGATTGGGAGCTATATCGTCCCAAAGGCAAAACCCCCGCGCTTGACAAAATTTTTCCGGAAGGGATTCGCATACCTAAGCAATTCCACGGTACTAATATCGTCCACCTTCCCACAATTAAATGCCATATCTATACGACAACAACCGGTGCAATGAAAAACGCCTTCGGTGGATTACTTAATACCCGCCGGCATTATACTCATAGTGTGATTCACCGTACTCTTGTCGATCTTTTGCGTATTCAGAAGGAAATTCACACCGGGCTCTTCGCAGTTATGGACGGAACCTTTGCAGGGAACGGCCCAGGTCCTCGCACTATGCGTCCAGTACAAAAGAATATACTTTTAGCTTCTTCCGATCAGACCGCCATCGACGCAGTCGCCGCGCGAATGATGGGTTTTGATCCTCTTTCACTTGAATACATTCATGGCGCTCATGAGGAAAAACTCGGTGTCGGTGATCCTCGTGAGATCGAATTGGTTGGCGATGATGTCTCGAATGAATCGTGGAATTTTTCCGTAGGCGATAATATTGCCAGCAGGGTAGGGGATATCCTTTGGTTCGGACCATTACATCGAATACAAAAACTTTTTTTCCACACACCATTAGTTCATATCTTTGTGCTTGGATCCTTCGTTTATCACGATTACGTTTGGTATCCTATGCAAAGTGGTAAATGGATCGAGATGTTCGATAAGTCCGAATGGGGTAAGATGTTTCACGAACGTTACGGTTCGATCGAAACGATAAAGTAACTTTTTATCACAATAACGATTCTCACATTGAACAATTTGGTGCAACATGATGTCCCCTAAACGAGCCTTGGTAATGGTGATCGTCTGGTTTGCTGTCGCCATGATATTCACCGCAGGTGTGTACCACTACAAGGGCTCCGTAATGGGTATGGAGTTCCTGACCTGCTACTTGATCGAATGGACCTTGTCGATCGACAATCTTTTCGTGTTTCTCTTGATATTTCAGACATTTGGGGTTGACTCGCACCGCCAGTTACGAGTCCTCCAATGGGGAATCATTGGCGCTGTTATCATGCGATTGATATTTATCTCACTCGGTGTAGTGCTGGTCACAATTTTTGAACCAATCCTCTACGTATTTGGTCTTATCCTTATCTACAGCGCTTATAAGATGCTCGGATCTGAAATGGAGCAGATCGATTTCAAGCAGAACAAACTTGTAAGGTTGATTCGGAAATGGTTTCCTATTACCGATGGTTTTATTGGCGACCGATTTTTCGTTAAACACATTGATGGATTGATGGCGACGCCTATGTTATTGGTGTTGGTTGCTATCGAGAGTAGCGATTTAATGTTTGCCATCGACTCCATACCGGCCGCATTCGCTATAACTAAGAATCCATTAATTATATTTTCCGCGAATATTTTCGCAATACTTGGTCTTCGTTCGCTATATTTCCTACTCGCGCATGCTGACAAGATGTTTGTCTATCTGCGGTATGGAATCGCATTCATACTCGCCTTTGTTGGCGTTAAGATGCTGATAAATCATTACTACAAGATTGACATATATCTATCATTAACCGTCGTTATGGGCGCTTTGATTCTTTCCATATTGTTATCATGGGCAAAAGCACGCCAAATAAAATCTTAGTTTTTTCGTAACCCTTAATATAGCCTGAAAGTAAAAGTATAACTTTCACCTCAGTTTTAATAGCAATCTTTTATCGCATCGTCAATCAATAAGCTGTATTGACACGCAAGGTTTTAATATCGCTGTTCATTCCGGTGAAGGCCGGAACCCAGTGTAATCAATGGTTTGACTGGATACTGACCTTCGCCGGTATGAAAAAACGTATGATAACGTAATGTGTCAATCAATTAGCTGATAGAAAATTGTTTTGGCAACAGTCAATCTGATTAGCAATTTTCACGAATTATAATATAGGGATTTCATGCATCTGCCACTTTATTTTGATGGACAACTTCTCCGATGCCTTGTTGTGGGAGGTGGGCCATCCGTATTACGCAAGATCGAGCTCTTTCTTGAAGCTGGAGCTACGGTCAATGTGATCGCTCCCCAAGCGGACTTTAAAATCGTTGTTCTTGCAAGTCTTTCGAGAGTAAAGTGGGAGCAACGCGCTTTTAGAATCGAAGACGCTGATGATTACGATATTGTCGTGATAGGACGAGAAGATGTTCCAAACAAGGCCGATCTTGTCACGGAACTCCGAAAACGTAATATGCCGGTTAATGTTTGTTCTGACCCGGCTTTGAGCACATTCTATGTTCCGGCGATATTGCGGGAGGGTGAGCTTACCGTTGCTGTCTCCAGCGGAGGGAATGCTCCATTTCTTGCCGTCGAATTCATCCGCCGACTTGGCAGTGCGGCCAAGGGCTGGGGAAATTGGCTTAAGTTGGCGGCACGGTTTAAGGTTGCTGTTGAGAAAAACACAAAGATCCCGGAACGTAAAAAAGAATATTACGACAATTTTATTCATACGGGTCCCGTTGAAGTACAGCCAATGCCTCTTGAAAAGACATCGATTGCTGAATGGATTCAAATACTTAAACACTCTCAACGAGCAGGCGCGACTTCTCGACCAGCCCCAATACCTAAAACGGCACGTTCGACCGGTTTTATGCCTCGATCAAGCTACGCGGCAGGGTATTCTGCAGTCGAAACAGATCGGATACCTCCACCAGATGAAGTCGGTGTTTTGACTCACGATGCTCCAGACTGGGAGGAAAGGTACGCCGCCGAACCGGGATTTGGTTATTCATCAGAAGAACCACCAAAAACAGACTCGTGAAACGAATTTCAGGATTAACTTTTCGTTAATAAGCCTAATGGTTTTACTCTGAGGAGTATAAAAAGGCGTCATGCAAAGCATGACGCCTTTTTCACTTTTTCTACCATCCATTCAAGAGATCAAGAGTGAATTCGACTTGAGTTATGTCACGGCTGTTTTGTCGCATAGCTTGAGTACGGCGACTTTAGTTGCCGTCCAGAAGAGTGAATAAATTCGTCCTTCCACTGTAAGAGTCGGTGTGACATGATAGTAAGGTTTTAATGCCAGATTGTATCATAAATCTCTTGTAAATGCCCAAGCCAACTCGTGACATCATTCTTGGAAGCGGTAAATCCAATCCGAAATCCTGACGGATCACGGAAGAATCGGCCAGGAGTGATCAAAACATTGTATTTTTCCAAGAGCGTCTGGCAGAATTTATCAGTATTCGCCCCATCAGGCTGTTTGACATATATGACTACGCCTGCGTCAGGTTTAACAATTAATGCCTTGTTCCAACTATTTAGCGATTCACTAACTAACTTTCCATTCTCTTCAGCATGCAGTCGTGATTTGTTAAGTAAATTATCAGCCACGCCTGTCTCTAATAAACGGAGCGCCAACGCTTCATTAAACACCGATTGAACCCCCTGGGTATAATCGAGCAATCTTTGGATTTTATAGATAATATCCCTGGGGCCTACGACCCATCCCATTCGTAAACCTGACAATCCCCAAGCTTTAGTTAAGCTTCCAGTTGCGATAATCCTGTCATGAGCTGATGCGGCGCTCGACCACTCCTTACCTGCCATGAAAGGAAGAAATATTTCATCCACCAGAAGCCATCCGCCTTGAGAGGAAGCTTTGTCTGCGATTTTATGGAATGTTTCATTCGGTTCATAAATACCAGTTGGATTATGCAGATTGGTCGTGATTATTAGATGAGGATTTGGGTGCATCTCAAATGGTCGCTCAGGGTCAACTCTATAATTTTCTTCGGCTAACCGATGAAAAAATTTCGGCGGAACATCAGAGACTACTTCCACGACACTGGTCAACGGTTGATAGACCGGCGTTTCAAGCACCACTTGGTCGGTCGCTCCGACTAATGTCGAAATCACTGCAAAATTGGCTCCGCTCGCTCCCGGCGTTAATGCAATTCTGTCGGATGTGACTCCGAATTTAGTGGCTAACCATTCCTTTAATGGTGGATAACCATAGACATTGCCTCCGGAGAGTGGGAGATCGGAAGTACGCACTCCCAATTCTTCAAGACTCTCTGGTCCATTAATCCCACTTGAAGCCAAATCATGGTATCCCGTTTTTGCCTTCAACCACTCAAAATGTTGAATTATTCCGAATTTCACGACAATTTTTCCTTTCTACAAACTATACGCAGAGCGGCAGGCAACACCTTTATCGAAATTTCTTCACCGCTCGGAAAGGGGTTTCCGTCAACGTGAATATTGCCCGCAATTTGACGGCGGATGACAAGATCGGTCGCAAGTCTTCTCACATAACCCGGGATGGTGTCTGTTCGTTGCCGAAACATCTCTGGGGTGTATTTTAGAACCCCAAGCAGGTCCTGCCGGGGGATCATGCAGATATCGAGTAGTCCGTCGTCTGATCGAGCCTCTGGGGAAATCGTCACATTGACTCCAAGTTCGCGCATATTTGCAATGCTCAACATCATCGGTCGTCCGCTGTATCGCCAACCTCCCGGTTCAGCGGTAATTTCAACCTGTTGGGGTTCATACTGTAAAAAAGTTGAGATTGCCGCAGTTGCATATGGGAAAATGCCACGAACCCTGCTACCTTCGAATACCGACGCAATGACGGCTTCCCAGCCGATTCCACACGTTACCAAAAATATTCTATCATCGACACTACCAACGTCGATGGTGGCGATGTCAGGCTCTTTTATTAATTCCAACGCTTTTTCGAGTCTAAGCGGTATCCCTACATTTCTGGCAAACCCATTCCCGGATCCGGTCGGAATGACTCCGAGTATCGTTTCTGTGCCGATAAGTCCTTGGGCGGCCATATTAACTGTTCCGTCTCCACCAACGGCTACGACCATCAAAGCTCCGTTGCGCGCTTCGCGTTCCGCCAATTCTCGAACATGGTCGGGATTATGCGATTTGATAACCGAGATTTCATGATTGTCCATCCCAAAATAACTTCGTATCAAATAGTGGAGACGACTGACAAATTTGGGTGTGCCAGACTTGGGATTGATGATAAAGAGTGTTTTCAGCGCTTAATCCGTTTGATTACTTGATGGTTGGATGCATGATCGAAAATTGGGCGTGTCCGGTAGAGCTTCGCTCGGCTGGCAAGGTAAAAGCTCCCAACAAACCAAACTGTGCGGGGCTAGTGCACCAATCTGTATCGGTTTCGATTTAGGCAACACGTTAAAAGAATTCAATATACTTTTTCAAAGGAGCATAAAGCAATTTTTACACCTATCTCCTTCCATGATACTTGATTTGTGCCACCTCAATTTCTTAGCTTATAATATGAATTGGAAAAATTACAGTCCCGCTTCGACTTTGGCTATCGCCCTGATAACGGTCGGTGGAATTTTTCATCCCATTGACCTTAGGGGCGAAATCTCTGGCGGTTTCGGAACGATGCTTTCATTAAATGTCGGCACTATCAGCCAATCATCGGTCGGAATACAGCCCACGCTCTGGCTCTCTTCATTGTCGGACGATAAAAGCGGCTGGACATTTGGACTGGATTATTCAAACCCTGAGCCGAGTGGAGCGTCAGGACTAAATAACTCTCAACGGCTCGCCACATGGGTTATGCGGAATACTGGCTTACGCTTTAAAAATATGTCGTTCCGGGTAAATGGTGGCATCGGGTGGGGTTTATGGAAATACAATTTGCTCGGATCCACGAGGTATCGTGGGGCGATGGGTTTCAAAAGTGTAGTTGAGACGGATGTTTTTGCCTCCAGTCTATCTGGAATAGATTTTGGAATTGGTTATGAAGGCTTGAATGTACCGGGAGTCGGCGGTTTTGATGATTTACTTTTTCTCCAAATTAGATACCGGCTATTCTGAATTGAACGAATGCCCGGCGCTTACTGGCTTGACTTATTCTTGGTTCGCATCTATATTCTTTAGATTGGCAGAAAACGGGGGGCGTGAATGACCACAATACAAGCATCTGGGAAATCTATGCGTCGGGTCTTACAATTTCTTATCGGGATCACCTTACTCGGAGCGGTCTTCACCGCACCTGCTCAAGCGGCGAGCCCCTACAGTGTAGCTTTCGTTGTCGGCGGCGGATTGCCCGTCGGTTGGTGGGCTGACCGCTGGGGCATGATGCAGTCTGGCGAAGTTAATTTAAGATATCAATTTCAGCCTGGTGTCGGATTTTTTCTTTTTACCGGGTTAAACAAAACATACTACTCGGAACGTAGCGAGAAGGACATCGCGGCTGACACGCGCGTTAACGATCTTCCTCCGCAATATTACCCATACGCTACTATCACCAAGGCGGAAGAGGGCGGCTCTTTCAAGCAACTTCCCGTTGGAACTGGCTTTTATGCCGAAGCTCCAATTGGCGGATTGCGATCTTATGGATCGGCCGCGTTCGTAGTAAATCTATGGAAGTTCGAGCGATCTCAGACTTTTCAGGAAGTTATTACTCCGCCGTCTTCTGACACAATCTACCATAATGACAGTTGGATGGACGTCAAAGATGGTTCGAATGTGGGGCTTCAGTTGACTGCCGGCGTCCTGTATCCATTGCGTAAGACACTGTTTATCGACGCCTCGCTTGCCTATCATTTCACGGGTATCAGCAAGGATAATTCAGCTATTGCCCGCTGGGGAAAACCAGCGCGTACGTGGAGTGCCGAGCAGAAAGCAGCTGCCAAGAATCATGCTGATTTCATCGCATTGCGTGTAGGCGTCAGGTTCGGAGGGTAAATTTCGAATTTGGACGAACGCATCAACTCCAGTGGGTTGACGCCTTATTGTCATAAGTTTTCAAAAAGGAAAGAAGTCAACTTCAGCGAGTTGACTTCTTTCCTTTTGCGTATCGGACTTTGAATTCAAATTAATTGGCGAGATTGAACCCTTTCTCCGTGCGCATTACTTTCCCGCTTATAACCTTAGCGTCATGTTCGAAGATAAACGTCCATCCCTCGTCTGCCGCTTCACTCAGTAAACGTCTTTTTTCTTCCAAAGTTGTAATCGGATAAAGGTCGTAAGCCATAATCCAAGGTAGAGGAAAATGCGTAGAGAGCGGAATCAGGTCAGCGCCATAAACGAACGTCATTCCATCGTCTTTGACCCTCAACAGTTGCATCGCCGGGGTGTGACCATTGCAGATGATTGTATCGATCCCTGAAAGCAGGGTGAAGTCGCCGTCATGGATTTCTGCCACGCCGTTATCAAGAAGTGGTTCGAAGTCTTCCGGAAAATAACTTGCCTTATCCCGTTCCATCCGGCTTCTGGCGTGCAGGAGCTGTTTTTCCTGTAAATGATAGCGTGCATTCGGGAAAGCCGGTACAGGGGAAGACTGTTTGTTGATCGTTGAACCTCCACCATGGTCGAAATGGAGGTGAGTCAAAAAGACATCAGTTATATCTTCGCGCCCTAGTCCGATATCGCCAAGTCCTTGATCGAGATAGTTTTCAACACCAGTAAATGAGTAAATCTCTTTGAATTTAGCAGATCGTCCTTGCCCGAATCCCGTATCGACGAGGATTTTTCGATCACCAGTTTCCACCAACAGACAGCGGAGCGCCATCTCGATCCTGTTTTGTTCGTCGGGCGGATGATACCTTCCCCAGAGTGTGCGGGGAACTACTCCGAACATCGCCCCACCATCAAGCTTGAAATTACCGAATTCAAGCGTTGTGAGCTTAAACCGACCTACCTGAAATATTGCCACTGATCATCCATTATTTTGAACCAATTTTCCCCAAAAGGCTTGTTGATACCGCCAATGGTCTGGTAAGGTCGAATTCAATCAATCTGGGTTTGCCCGCCTCTTTTCTGGTCGTCAGCAGTTTCCCGTCTCTGCCTATCCACCCCATCGGGGTGAATGCTATCCCCAGATAGCTCATGGCGCCCGATTCTCGATTGAACAGCATTTGCTCACCGTTCGGACCTTGAACCATGAGCCATTTTCCATCAGGTGAAACGAAAGGATACGAAAATCCTTGTCCTACCATTTCCAGCACCGTTGTTCCGCCATTGAGAGATCTTTTATAGATTCCCCTGGAAGTGATGAATAAAAGCGAGTCAGCATTGGGAGTGAATGCCGCCCATTGTACAGGTTCGGCGATTCTAATAACAGACTCGGTTTTTTTGCGATCTGCATCGATGCGAAAAACCTCGGCTGACTGGCGGACACTTCCTACATCCCTTCTAACGAGTAGAACTGCCCCGCTCCGCTCAATATGGGGTTCGCAATAAACCAAGTCGTCATCGGTCAGCTTTACCGGTGCGGCTCCGTAATTTGATTTGATCCGGTATAGATTAAATCTGCCTGACTTGCCGGGACTCCAATTTTTATCGTTGGAGCTATAGAAATAAATCCAGGCTCCGTCGTGAGAAAGCCTCGGCAATGCGATATCCCGCATATTTTGTTGAGCCGCTTTCATGATAGGCAGATCCGCACCGCCAACACTTCGGAATATATACTTATCGACATCCCCAACAGAACCGAGATCTCGCAGGAAAAGTAAGGTATTGCCTTCATTTGATCGCGATCCATCCCATCCTTGAGTCACGATTTTATTTTGATAAGGAGGAACGTCCCACAATGAAGAATAACTCCTCGCTGTCTCTTCATTTTTCAATACATCAGAATTGCCCTGCGCCAATTTTTCGATAGCTTTTTTTGCTGATGGCATATCCCATGAAAGCAAGGAGGCTTTTGCCATCGCCAACAAGGCGCCAGGGTCATTTGGATTGGCCTCAAGCCGGGATGATAGCTGGATCCGGTCAAGTTGCGAGGGTCCGATAAAATAATTCAATTCTGTTCGGACTGAATCGGGGATTTCTCCTTTTAAAACATCTAATAACCTGCCCAAATAGGCAGAAACGGCCTGCTGATCTTGAGCTCGACAGGCAGAAATAACCGCACGGGATAATACCTCAGGCTTGTCACCCTTAGAAGCCATCAGTTTTTCGAGATTCTGCAATTCGATAGCGCCGCCCAAACGAATTAGACGATCTTCGCCCAAAAGGTTACTACCAGCGCTAACAATAGCCGCACTTCGAGTGCTGTCAGGGAATTTATTAAAGACCTCTAAGATTTGACTTTCGAGGCGGACCGGATCATCGCCACGCGAGAGGGCGTCAATAAGGGCAAGATTCGTTTTCCAACGATTTGGATTATTCTTTAGAGATCGTTGAAAAGCCTGCGCCGCGGATTGCCAGTTATCCCGCTCATTCAGCCAGTACATCCCGGATTTGTAGTCGGCGTCATCGCCCATGCAGGCTGATAATAGCATCGACGCCATAAGCGTCATTGTGATCGACCATTTAATACTCATTCTTGTTCTCCAAGATATTTTTCGGTGTCGATTGCCGCCATACATCCACTTCCCGCCGCGGTGATCGCTTGTCGATAAGTGTGATCTTGAACATCCCCGCAGGCAAATACGCCTGGAATCTTCGTCCGGGTTGAGCCCGGTTCGGTGATAAGATAACCTACGTCATCGGTTTCGAGAACGCCTGTAAACAGTTCAGTATTGGGTTTGTGCCCAATAGCAAGAAACGCCCCCGATACTTTCAGGTCATGAACCTCTCCCGTTTGCACATTCTTTACTCTTACCGCTTCCAAACCGGTTTCCGGTTTTCCGATGAAGTCTTCTATCGAATGATGCCAAAGAAACTCGATTTTGGGATTAGTTTCTACACGGTTGCGCATGATCTTCGATGCTCGAAGCTCTCCCCGGCGATGGATCAAGGTTACCTTCGATGCAAATTTTGTGAGATAATGCGCCTCCTCACATGCCGAATCGCCACCGCCCATAACGGCAATCTCTTTTCCGCGAAAGAACCAGCCATCACAAGTTGCACAGGCGGAAACTCCGTGTCCCATTAAAAGACGCTCAGATTCCAGCCCGAGTAACTTGGCCGTTGCCCCGGTTGAGATGATTAAGGAGTCTGCCTTAATGATACGTTTCCCGACTGTAACTGTGAATGGATGACCGCTCAAATCGACTGAGGAAACTTCGTCAGTGATGTAGGTCGTACCAAATCGTTCCGCCTGCTCGCGAAATTTATCCATAAGTTCCGGCCCCATAATTCCCTCTGGAAAGCCCGGATAATTTTCAACTTCAGTGGTGATAGTCAGTTGTCCACCTGGTTGCACACCTTCGATAACGAGCGGAGCTAAATTGGCTCGTGCAGTGTAGAGTGCCGCGGTAAGTCCGGCGGGACCGGATCCAATGATTACTACGCGATAATGATCTTTTATTTCTGTCATGATGTGATTCGATGATAATTTTTTAAAATTGTCCGCATGGCGCTCATGGAGGGCGGGATTAATCCCGCCCTCCAAGCGATACTTTAGGCTTTGCCGAGCGTATTTTCGCCCGGTTTCCATTCGACGGGGCAAAGTTCGCCTGATTGAAGAGCCTTCAACACTCGAAGTGTTTCATCGACGGATCGCCCCACGCTTTTGGCATGGACGAGATGATACCGGACGACGCCTTCGGGATCAATGATGAAGGTTCCGCGTAGAGTGTGCCCTTTGTCTTCCAACAATACGCCGTACTCGCGAGACACGAGATGTGTCGGGTCACTAAGTAACGGGTACTCTATTTTACCAAGGCTACTCTCGATCCAAGCTCGATGTGAATAGACTGAATCGACGCTTGCGCCTACAACCGTCGCGTTGAGGTCTGCAAATTCGGTGATTCGCTTCGAAAAACTGGTGATCTCTGTCGGACAGACAAATGTAAAATCAAGTGGATAAAAGAATAGTACCGTCCACTTGCCTTTATAGTCTGCCAATGAGAGTGTTTTGAATGTTCCGTCCGGCATTACCGACTCAAGAGTAAATTCCGGCGCTTTGCTTCCGACTTGAAGCATGATTATTCTCCTCGTTAATGGTTTGAATTCAAATTAAAGAAAATCAGGTTCTTGTCTCCTGAATGATCCAATTCAAGTATTCCATTCCACCGCCTGATGTCGGTATCGCAAGAACCTCGGGCAATTCATAAGGATGTACGGACCTGATATAGTCGCAGATGTCTCCCAAACGCCCCATCGAACTTTTTATCATCAGAAGTAATTCCTCGCATTTTTCAACCTTGTTTTTCCAACGGTAGATTGAACTGATTCCAGGAATTATATTTACGCACGCAGCAAATTGTTGTTCCACCAAATAATGGCTAATTTGTTCCGCTACTGATCTATTTGGTACAGCGCACAAGATAAGTACTACGGTATTCGTAGTGGATTGGGGAGCCGTTAAGGTGATTTGTTGATTCATCAGATTAAATTCTATTAGGGAATGTTGTCCAAACACAAAAGCGTGTAGCCCGCACAGCTTTGCTGGGCGGGACTCAAATTTAGTGCTTTTTTCCTGCCCGCCCAGCAAAGCTGTGCGGGCTACACGCCACAATTTTCATCATTTGGGATATAGGCAACAGCCCCATTAGGGAATTGTCGCTGGACCAGCTGAGCCAACTCCTCGTGAATCAGCCCCGCCGTAAAAAAGCCCTTTATCCCAATCAACCGTAACGCCCTGACTGATGGACCAATGACCTTCCTTTGTAATCGGCCACCCACTAAGCCGAAGCTCATGTTTAGTTGATTGTGATACATCCTGTTCAAGATAAAGCGTTTCCGGTTTCCACTGCATGTGGATTCGAGGAAGATCAATCGCCGCCTGAATGTCCCGCTTGAAATCAATCAGGTTGATGATCATCTGCGCAACAGAGGTGATAATGCGCGGGCCTCCAACCGATCCGATCGAAGCGAATGGCTTCCCGTCCTTGAATATCAGTGTAGGAGACATGCTTGAAAGAGGACGTTTACCAGGTTCGACAAGATTGACGTCGCCTTGGGTGAGATTGTAGATATTCTTGCTCGTCGCTGTTAAGGCAAAGTCATCCATTGTGTTGTTCAAAAATATACCAAGTTCCGAGACATAAACCAGCGAGCCGAACGGGCCGTTGACTGAAGTGGTGATGGCACACATTCCGCCATCTTTGTCAATTACTGAAATGTGGCTGGTATTGCCAGAAGGCGTTTTCCAAGGATCACCGGGTTCGATAACTGGAGTTCGAATATCCCGCTTGATTGTTGCGCGTAACTGGTCAGCATAAACGCGAGAAGTCATGCCTTCCACCGGTTGAGGAACATAACCAGGATCGGCAAGCCATCGCGAACGGTCAGCAAATGCTCGCTCAAAAGCGGATGCCATTAAATGAAGAGTTTCAACGTCTCCCTGCCCAAGATAGGAAATGGGGAACGGCTCAAGAATATTGAATATCTCAGCAAGGCAAAGCCCACCAGAAGAGGGTGGAGGCATCGAATAAATGTCCATACCTCTGTAATTGAAGTGAATCGGTTCGCGCCAAACGAATTTATAAGAACCAAGATCTTCAAAGGTTAGCACACCATCAGACTTTGATATCGCAAGTGCTATCAATTTGGCTTGCTCACCGTGATAAAACGAGGTCCCTTTATCTTTGGAAATCTGAGCAAGACATTGAGCAAGTCTTGGTTGTTTAAGCTGATCGCCACGAGTTAATGGAGTTCCATTCTTAAAAAATACGGCCACCAAATCTGGATTTTCTGCGAATTTGTCCCTCTGTCCGGCAAGACGATCGGCGAAAACTCGATCGATAACAAAACCGTCTTTGGCAAGGCGGATCGCGGGTGAAATCACTTCCTCCCAAGATAATTTGCCATACTTTTCATGCAGTTCACTCCGACCAGCAATACTTCCAGGAACACCAATAGACAAGCCTCCAAGCCAAGACTTCGTCGGGTGAGGTTCGCCGGTAGCTGAGTCGAGGAATAGATCACCAGTCAAGCCAGCAGGAGCATACTCGCGAGCGTCGAGAGCCAAGATCTTTCGAGTCTTGGCGTCAAACAGTAAAGCAAATTCTCCACCGCCAAGTCCACTGTGGTATGGCTCGACAACTGATAGCGCGAATGCTCCGGCAATTGCCGCATCGACCGCGTTTCCGCCTTTTCTAAGAACCTCAACCGCGGCTTCCGTTGCCGCAATGTGCGGAGTCGCCGCCATACCATCTTTCGAACAAGAAGGAGCTCGATATGCACCAGAAAGAGTGGTTGCCAAGATAATTGTAAATGCTGAAGCTAAGATGTACGAGGTGCGGGTTAGTTTCATGGCTTACTCATATCTGATCGCTTCGACCGGATCAAGCTGGCCAGCCCGGCGAGCGGGGTAGATGGTGGCGATAAGTGTCAAGCCAATTGAGACTAATCCGATAATGAAAAAATCGGATACTTGCATTCTTACAGGCAAGGAACTAAGAAAGTAAACGTCGCCGGGAAGTGAGAAGAATTGATAAATCTGTTGAAGTCGGCATAATGTCCAGCCAAGCGTCAGTCCTGCAAAAGTCCCAACCGTTCCCACAATCAAACCTTCATACATGAAAATGCGCATGATCCGCTCGCGAGTTGCCCCGATTGCTTTTAGGATACCGATTTCCCGCCGCTTCTCAAGAACTACCATTATCTGGCTTGCGACGATATTAAACGCCGCCACCACAATAATCAATGAAAGCAGGATAGTGTACATCCACTTTTCGATTTTCATCCATCTGAATAGAGTCTTATGCATGTCTTGCCAGGTACGTGGATAATAGGGATAGCCGAGTTTGTCCTCCAAAAAGCGCGAGACTTTCTCGGCGTCGTCGGGATCCGTGAGTTTAACCTCTAATCCAGATACCCCATCGCCATAATCATATAACTCGGCCGCGGTTGCGAGGGAGATGTAGGAAAACGAGTCATCGTATTCGTAAATGCCAGTCTCGAATACGCCAGTAACAATAAAACGTTTCAAACGGGGGGAGGAGAAAAGGCTTGTCATTCCGGCAGGGCTGATCAAGAGAACTGTATCGCCAAGACTTGCGCCAAGGCGAAACGAGAGCTGTCTTCCAAGGATGACTCCGGTAATGCCTCCGGCTCCTCGCGACGGTGCGTGAATCTTTTTAGTATTAGAATCGCTGAGAATTTCTTCGAGCGTACCGACTCCCTCCGCAGATCCTTCAACATCCAAGTTTCCAGCTACTATAATTTTTGGGAGATCCGAGACATTCCCTACAGTCAGCTCGTCAACTCCTTTTACCAGTGCCCATTCGACACTTTTTCCGCGACGGAGAAGTCCTTTATCTTGAATGTAAGGCGTGACCCCGATTACACCATCAATTTTCGAGATTGTATCAGAAATAGATCGATAATCATTCATTGGAAGATCATGAAAAAGCGACACTTTTATGTGCGAATCAGCGCCAATTATTCGCCCACGGACTTCACTTTCAAAACCATTCATTACTGACAAAACAATAACTAACGCCGCCGTCCCAATCATCACTCCTCCCGCTGAGATATAGGTAATCAGCGATATGAATCCGGTGCGTTGTTTGGATCGAAGGTAGCGATTGGCTATAAATAGCTCGAGATTCACTTAGTGAAGTACCTTATGAATTCGTGCGAAGTAGTGGGAAGAATATAACATCGCGAATAGAGTGACAGTTTGTAAATAACATCGTGAGTCTGTCAACTCCCATCCCCAGACCTGCTGTTGGAGGCATTCCAATTTCAAGGGCTTGGAGAAACTCTTCATCGACTGGAGCCGCTTCTTCGTCACCAGCGGCACGAAGCCTCGCCTGTTCTTCAAACCGTCGGCGCTGGTCGATAGGATCGTTCAATTCAGAGAAGGCATTGACGATTTCCATTGCACCGATATAGAGCTCGAATCGTTCGACGAGGTCAGGGTTTTTGGGATGACGCTTGGCGAGAGGCGAAACTTCGACTGGCAGATCGGTGATAAACGTCGGTTGAATAAGCCTTGGTTGTACAATAACGGAAAAGATCTCATCGATGATTTTTCCTTTGCCCATATCAGATTTGATCGTTAAGCCAATCGATGTAGCATAAACCGCCAAGTCATCGCGTGTCTTACCACGGATATCAAAATTACCGTATTGATAGATTCCGTCCAGCATGGGAAGTCTGCGGTATGGAGCTGAAAGCTCGATGTCGTTGCCATCCCATTTGATGCTGGTTGTTCCGATCAAACTCTTTGCGAGACGCGGAAGTAACTCCTCGTACAACTGCATGCAATATTCATAATTCTCATAGGCTGTGTAGGCTTCAAGCATTGTAAATTCAGGGGAGTGCATCCGGTCGATGCCTTCGTTTCGAAAGTCTTTTCCTATCTCGAATACACGTGAAATACCACCAGCGATGATTCGTTTCAAGTATAGCTCAGTTGCTATTCTCAGATAGAGCAGTCGGTCAAGAGAGTTATGAAAGGTGGTGAATGGTCGTGCCGATGCGCCTCCATAAAGTGCCTGCAGTACTGGAGTTTCAACCTCAATGTAATCTTTCTCTTCAAAATAGTTTCTCAATTCTCGCACCAATCGACTTCTGAAGAGAAGTATGTCTCGAGAGTCCTTGTTGATGATGAGATCGATGGTTCTATGACGGTAGCGTTCTTCTTTATCGTCCCAGCCATACCAAACCTGCCCGTCTTTCTCTTTCACGGCAGGAAGAGGTCTAAGACTCTTGGTCAGAAGTGTGAATTCAGAAACCTGAAGAGAACGTTCACCGGTTTTGGTGACGAATAGCATTCCGGAGACGCCAACTATGTCACCGATGTCGAGAAGCCTGAATAATTCCCATAATCCTTCAGTAAGGATGTCCTTCTTGAAATATAGCTGGATTCGACCTGTTTCATCCTGTAAATTGGCGAACGCCGCCTTACCCATCAGCCTCATCGAAACCAACCTGCCTGCTAAACGGTGCGGAGTTTTTAGAGCTCCCTCTGAAGTATCGCTCCAATTTTCCAAAACCGAAACGATGGTGTTGTTTCGGTCGTAGCCTGTTGGGAACGGATCCCACTCAAGATCCCGTATCCGATTTAGCTTCTCGTGCCTGGCTAACATTACGTGATTGAGCGATTCCAGCTCATCTGGAAGTGATGTATTCAACTGAATTTGTTTTTCTTCTTGTCGCAAATGCTGTACCTGAATGTTCGGGAATTGAGGAGGTGGAAGATAAAGAGGCGAGGATTTCCCCAAAGGAAATCAGAAACGTTAAATCTGTCTTACGTCAACCGATGATCCCTCCAGGACCAAGATTAACCACCTGAACCCGGCGCGAACCAGGAAATGCCGGCAACTGTTGACCGTTGATTTTTAAACGAGCAGCAGGCGCATTGCCAAGCGAAAGCCGGATTGGAAATGGCGTGTCAAGCGTCAAATTGTTACCTGTCCAATGGGTGCGCTCATAAAGGATTCCGTCAGAGTGTTCTATTTTCACGAAGCATGTGTCAAGAAATGAAAATTCCATCGACATTACTTGGACAGGTTTGACCAACTGTGTAGTATCGACCAATGCCGTCGGTTTTGATATAGAAGTATCACGACCATAACCGATACTGTCTTCTTTAGTATTTGGCTGTATATTAACAATAGTGGTTGTGTCATTTTCTTCATCAACTGCAATGGTACTCAAATCTGAAGGGCGAAGCATATATATTGCAATCAATACAGCCGCAATGACCCCGATTAGCCCATAAAAAATAAGTGTCCGGTTTCGTTCCATCCAATCCATCATTCCGTGAGTTTTGAATGTCGATTGCGGCTCATCAGGATCGTTCGATAAGTATGGTTTAAATACTGCAGCAGCAATCACAACATGTTGGAATAATTCATCAAGTCGATTCGTGAGTTTTTCATTCTGCAATCCTACAGCAGATGCGTAGGCGCGAATAAACGCCTTTACATACGTCGGAGGAAGAAAATTCCATTTTCCCTCTTCGATGTGCTCGAGAAATCGAACATTGATTTTGGTATAGGCCATCACCTGTTCGAGAGACATCTCCTGAAATTCGCGAGCAGATTTTAGCTCCTTGCCAATCTGTCTTCGCAATTCTGGTGTACCTATCTCAGGGTAGGTCGTCCTTCGTTGGGGATAAGGTGATAACTCGCCATCCATTGGCGTTTGGTCCTGAAAAGAAATGATTCGGTTGGGATGCTGTGTTAGGGGATAGAGCTATGAGCTGATATCAAGCCCATGTTGAGTATAAGCAATACTTGAACTGAAAGCAAGCCGTGAAATGCAAAGCGACGCGGCTGCATAAAAGCATCGTGGAAATTAGCAATCGGAGCTTTGTATATAGGATAAAGTGAGCAAGCATTGCATTTTACCTGATGTTTGATTATGATAATTAAGTTAATCCCAAAGGCGTTTTTTTTCGAGATATGATTTGACTTTTGCAACAAAACTTCGCAACTCAATCCAAAATGGCATTGGAGTTTGCGTGGGGCTGGATCCAATTCCTGATCGATTACCTGAAATGTTTCGTGGTGACAGTGAACCACTCTATAAATTCAACCTCGAAATTATCGAAGCAACTAAAGAATTTGCGTCAGCCTACAAACCAAATCTCGCCTTTTATGAAAGGTTTGGCTTATCCGGTTGGACACAGCTCTCAAAAACTATCGATGCCATTCCCAATGATAAAATCATTATCCTTGACGCAAAACGAGGAGACATCGGGGCAACTTCTGCCGCCTACGCCGATGCTCTTTTTAATACTCTAAGCGGTGATGCAACGACTGTCAGTCCCTACCTCGGCTCTGACTCGGTTGAGCCGTTCGTCAAAGATGAATCGCATGGAATATTCCTGCTTACAGTCACCTCTAACCCCGGCGGGGCGGACTTTCAGGAATTGTTGATAGACGGAGAGCCTCTTTTCATTTACGTTATCCGTTTAGCGCGAAAACTTTCAGACAAAAACAATATCGGTTTGGTAGTGGGCGCTACAAGACCCGAATTATGGGACAAGGTACTTAATGAAGCTATTGACCTTCCCCTTTTAATTCCCGGTGTGGGTGCGCAAGGAGGGGATCCGGTCGAAATCAGGAGAATCCTGCGCGGTTATCAAGCTCCTGCGCTCGTCAATTCTTCGAGAGCTATTATCCATGCTTCAAGCGGATCGGATTTTGTCAGTGCGGCGCGAAAAGCTACCGCCTCACTTTTTGAACAATTAAATGGACCGATTTAATGCTTTCTTCGGTAAATCCTCTTCAGATCGAAATTCGTGAACGAGTGGAGCTTCATATTCCTGCTGGGGACTCAATCGCAATTTTTACGGTGCGAGTTCAGGAAATATGGGAAGACGGCATTGTTATTGATCGACCAATCATCGAGCAACGTTTAATGCCTGCACCTCCGGGGAAGTTGATACATATCCATTTTCAACGACAGGATGCTACATATAGATTTGCTACCAAAATAGTCCGCGAAGCTCTTCTTGAGCGTCTCAATGTTCTTGTTATAAGCCAGCCCAAAGAGATCGAGCGGATTCAAAGAAGAGAGCATTTTAGATTAGACATTGATCTCCCAATTAGAATGCGAGTCTTACGTGGTACTAACGGAGATATTCTCACTCCTTACATCAAAGGTAAGGTTTTGAATTTGTCCGCAGGTGGAGTTAAGTTCTTTGCTGAACTCCCTGAAGATGTTACGATTATTTCCAATGATATCCTTCAATTGTCATTTTCGATCTCATCGACATTCAGCGTTTCTGGCGTGGAAGCGCTCGTCCTGAAGGCTGAACCTGATCCACGTTCTGCATTCAAGCATACTTTTATTTGCCGATTTCTGAATATTCCACCATATATTCAGGAAGCCATTATTGTCCAAAATATTCGCCATCAACAGCGATACCGCGTTGAAACACGGGGAAGGTAAAACCAAACATGACAGAAAAAGATGTAGCACAACTGCTCCAAGCCTCTGGAGCTTTCTTGGAAGGGCATTTTCTATATGCCAGCAAGCTCCATGGGTCGGTTTATATTGAAAAATTTCGAGCCCTCGAAGACCCCAGCTTGACCTCAATCCTTTGTAAAGAACTGATTGCTCGAGCTGACTCCGCCGGAATTCCAAGACCGCGAGTTGTTATCGGTCCTATGACTGGTGGGGCATTACTTGCCTTTGAAGTAGCTAGACAGATCGGCGCTAAAGCTTATTTCACCGAGAAAATGGACGGGACGATGGAACTGCGGCGTGGGTTTCACCTTGAACCGAATGAATCTGTGTGGGTTACTGAGGATATTGTGAATCTTGGCGGCTCTATTCAGCAAGTCTTCGACTGCATTCAAGGATTAGGCGCCAAGGTTGGTGCGGCATTGGTTCTCGTGGATCGTAGCAAGGGCCGGGTGCAGTTAGGCGCTCCTTTCATTCCACTCCTCAGAGTGACCGATCTCGTTGAATATCCCCCCGATCAGTGTCCTCTTTGCAAACAAGGAATTCCGCTTGCCGCTCTCGGCGGCCGTAAGGTATTCACCATCAATGCGAAAACACCTTCAGCCAATATGCCGCGATCGACAGAATGAAAGATATTAAGATTCACCCAACCGCAATTATTGATCCCCGATCCGAGATAGCCGAAAACGTCAGTATTGGACCGTTCACGATCATCGAAGCAGATGTTCGCATCGGAAAAGGGACAACAATCGCCTCAAATGTCTTGGTTGCATCTGGTACACGGATCGGGGAAAATTGCCAGATATTTAATGGCGTCGTCATGGGAACTGTCCCCCAAGACTTGAAGTTTGGTGGTGAAGAATCTGAATTAAGTATAGGCGATAGGACTGTCATTCGTGAGTTTTGCACTCTCAACCGGGGAACGAGACATGGCCATCTTCATACGAAAGTCGGCTCCGACTGTATGCTGATGGCTTATGCTCACATTGCTCATGACTGCTATTTGGGCGATAATGTGATACTGGCAAATTCTGTTAACCTTGCCGGCCATGTCAGTATCGGTGATTGGGCCGCAGTCGGAGGGGTTACCGGAATTCACCAGTTCGTCAAAATTGGAATTCATGCATTCGTCGGTGGAATGGCGAGAGTCTCACAAGACATCCCGCCTTACATACGCGCCGCCAAAGAACCGATACGATATTTCGGTCCAAACTCTATCGGGCTAAGGAGAAGGGGATTCAGCAGTTCTCAAGTCCAAGCCATCAAAAAAGCTTATCAAATACTCTTCCGGTCTGGTTTAAATGTCAAACAAGGAGTCGAGGCAATAAAAGATCGACTTGAGATCACACCTGAGATCGAAGTGATATTAAATTTTATCCAATCCTCCAAAAGAGGTTTGATTGGAATTGGAGTCAAAGGCGATAGCTCGATTATTGATTGAAAAGGACAGACTTCCCGGACGAACATTGATGGCAGGAGATGATGTTCTCGCCAATCCGGCCGAACAACGTTCCGAACCAGTTCAAACAACGCTTCGTTTTTATTGTTGGGACCCTTCCGCAGTATCTCTTGGAGTTCACCAGGCCTCTGAAACCGTAGATTGGTCTCGATGTTCGTCTTACGGTTGGGATGTTGTTAGAAGACCAACTGGTGGCAGAGCACTGCTTCATGATGGCGACCTAAGCTATTCAGTGACTATATCCGGAGGATCTCAGTCGCCTGACCGTCTGAAAGTTCTTTACGAAGCTGTGGCATCGGCTTGGATCGTAACTTTGGCAAAATTCGGCATCAAGGCTGATCTTGTTCGCGGCGGACGCAGTGATTATGGGCCGTCAAACATTCTTATCAGTCAATCTCGTTTACGCGATGGACTTTGCCTCGACAGCCGTGTTCGGGGTGAGTTGGTAGTGGGGACACGTAAAATCACAACCGCGGCACAGAGAATTTATTCAAACACGATTCTTCAACACGGATCCTTTTCATTGATGGGTGACGTCGGCTCAATTGCTGACGTGCTTCCCGTGAATGAAGCCACCAGAATAATAGCCCGTCAGAAATTGCGAAATTCTGCCACCACCATCGGCGATGAGGCAAACCGAGATATTTTTCCTCAAGAGTTGATTGAAGCCGCTCTCGGCCCTTTTAGCGATTGTCTTAATTTGCAACTCGTATCAGATCACTGGCGTGATTACGAACTGGAACAGATCGCGGAACGAGAGCCGTTCCATGCTGTCCACACTCTCGAAAGGTATGATTCGGTGGCGATGGATGTCTAAAAATAAACGGCTTGCCCTGTTCGGATCCACAGGCTCCATAGGAAGACAAAGCCTCCAAGTCATAGAGGCTCTTGGAGGATATTCCATGGCCGTTCTTTCGGCTCACTCCAATTGGCAGCTCCTCGCCGAACAAGCAATGTTGTGGAAACCTGAAAAAGTAACTATTGCAAACACTGATACCTACGGCTTATTAAAGGATGCTCTCGCGTCAACTTCCGTAAAGATTGAAGCTGGATGCGAGGCATGTTCTGAAGCCGCGAAAGAAATCGATTATGATATTGCCATTAATGGTCTTGTTGGGCTAAGCGGTCTTAAACCAAGCTATGAGGTTATTCGACGAGGTATCGACCTCGCTCTTGCAAATAAAGAATCGTTGGTATTAGGCGGCGATTTGCTGAACAAGCTCAAGGAAGTCACCGGTTCAAAGTTATTGCCTGTCGATTCAGAACATTCCGCGATTTTTCAATGCCTCTGGGGCGAACGAATCGAAGATGTTCGCAGGCTTATTCTTACCGCTTCCGGTGGACCTTTTCTTAATTGGGAGTTGGATCGAATCGCTCAGGTAACGCCAGAACAGGCGCTGAAACATCCGAATTGGAAAATGGGTGCCAAGGTCACAATCGACTCGGCAACATTGATGAATAAAGGACTTGAGGTCATCGAAGCATATCATCTGTTTGGTTTGTCCGCCGATAAAATTGAAGTTCGGATCCACCCGGTTTCGATTGTTCATTCGCTTGTGCAGTTCCGAGATGGTTCTTTCAAGGCCCAGCTCGGCAAACCTGATATGAAACTGCCTATCCAAGTCGCCTTGACTCATCCCGGACGGGAGACCATGCCTTTTCTTGCGGATGATGATCCAATAGATTGGCCGCCTCTCGTGTTTAAATCTGTTGAATACAGCAAGTACCCGTGCCTTGGTTTGGCATACAGAGCTTTAGAAATGGGAGGTACTGCTCCAGCGTCACTTAACGGAGCCGATGAAGTGGCGGTCGAAAGGTTTCTAAATCGTGAAATTGGATTTCTCGATATTTCCCGAATCATCCAAACGGCCCTTGATAAATATATTCCGTCATCTGCCGATTCTCTTGAAGCAGTTTTGGCGGCTGATGCTTCGGGACGTTTAATTGCATCTTCGTTTGTGCCCGAAAGAGCATAATGGGAACATACTGTATCCCGAACCAGTACAATAGCTCTGGGTGTGCTGTCACGTGCCCTCGCGTGATAGCTAAGATGATATTTAATAACTGATTAAAGTATCAGGTGAGGGCCTCTGATACAACCTGAATAGATTACAATTGCTTACATTACTCTCATTTTTAGCCGTCCTCGGAATTATCGTCTTCGTTCATGAATTCGGTCACTTTTTGGCGGCAAAACTCTCCGGAGTTCGAGTCGAAGTCTTTTCACTCGGATTTCCACCTAAACTCGTTAGTTGGAAGCGCGGGGAGACTGAATATCAGTTGGCTTGGATACCACTCGGCGGATACGTCAAAATGTCTGGCATGGCCGATGAGTCTTACGATGAAGAAGTTGATCTAAAGGACCCCCGCGGCTTCATGGCTCAACCTTTCCTCAATAAAGTGTTCATTATCTGCGCTGGCGTGATAATGAACATTATTCTCGGATTCCTGATTTACACAGCAATCATCTGGTCTTCAGGCATTGGCAAAACAACCGGTACCACTCTATCCTATGTCAGCGAGAATTATCCAGCCGCTGAAATCGGTTTAATGGAAGGGGATAGGATCGCCGAGGTTGGAGGAAAACGCGTCGAGAGTTGGGAGGACCTTACCAATAAAATCCGAGAATACCCAGGCATTCCCGTCTCAATTTATTGGTATCGGAGCGACTCACTGATGAGGGCAGAGATTACTCCTCGCGCCACGCCAGAGTTTAACGTCTCAGAAGTGAAAATGGATACCGTCGGAAAGATTGGTATCCTTGGGACAATCGAAGTAGAAAAGGTTGGGATATTCACAGCATCATATTACGGGGCTGAACAGGTTTGGTCTATCATAAGGCTGAATGCGGTCTCTTTTGGTGCATTACTTACCGGACGCGCTCAGGTCAAGGAGCTAACCGGACCACTCGGAATTGCCAAGATGTCCGGTGATAGCGCCCGGTCTGGAGTTGCAACATTTTTCAGCTTCATCGGTTTGATCAGTATTTCCATAGCGTTTCTTAATATTCTACCTATTCCGATGCTGGATGGAGGTCATTTATTATTCGTTGTAATCGAAGCAATAATCGGCCGCGAAATACCAGAGAAAATTAAGGTAAATCTTTTGAAAGTCGGCTTTGCGGCTATAATTCTTTTGTTTCTGGTGGTTTCTTACCATGACGTTATAAGGTACTATATTGGCACGAATTGAAATGATGAAGAGTATATTGAGTTTCGCCACGAAGTCTATGTTTGTGGTTGCTTTGATGACCGTTGCTCTTGGATGTGCTGGAAGTGGTCAGATGATAAATGTGAATCAGGAGAGCAATGTCGAACCCGATTCGCTCGCCAAGGCCGCGGCGCTTGATCACTATCTGGCTGGAACCTTAAGCGAGCAATCAGGAGATCTGAGCAACGCGGCTCTCGAATATCAGCTGGCGATGTACTGCGATCCGACTTCGATCGAAATTCCGCAAGCGCTTTCACGAATATATCTCCAGATGGGAGAGAAAATACCCGCAATTCGTGTTCTTGAAGATGCCCTCGCTCGCCATCCGGATGATCCGGATTTATTGACTGCAATTGGAGAAGCAAGTCTCCGAGTAGGAGATATTAATGCTTCGACCAAATATTTCAAGCGATTGTCCGGCATTCAACCTCTTAGCCGTGAGGAAACATTACGGCAGATAATGATGCTCGAACGAAGCGAAAAAAAAGATGAAGCCCTCGAACTTACGAACGATTACATTAAACTCTTCGGGCCTGATCCTGCAATTTATGAACGAATTGGCTTGATCCAGATCGGACGTCGTGATTTTGAAGCGGCAGATTTAGCCTTCAGAAAATTAATTGAACTCGATCCAGCAAATCACCGCATTCAATTCGTCCTTGGTGGTTTTTGTGTAGCGAGAGAAGATTTCGCCGGATCCGAGGGTTATTTTAAGCGAGCCGTCGAAATCGAGCCCGGTGAAGTTAGATATTGGGCAAACCTGATAATGGTGGTAGGACGTGTTGGAAAAGAAGATACTTTGATGATCCTACTGAATGATGCCATAAGACTATTTCCAGACGTACCACAATTTTACGATAGCCGAGCGGGCCTCCGTCAAGAGCTGAACGATTGGATCGGGGCTCTATCCGACGCTGAAAAATCAGCCTCTATCGACAGTACGAGACTTGCGCCCTATCTCGCTATTGGCTATATCTGCCACCAAACAAATGAGTGGGCTAAGAGTGAAGCCGCTTACAAGCAAGCGCTTATAATTGCACCCGATAATCCTGTCGTGTATAACAATTTCGCTTACATGCTTTCCGTTCAAGGTGTAAGGCTTGAGGAAGCATTGGGATACGTTGACAAAGCCCTCACGGTCTCACCTGATACACCTTCTTATCGGGATACACGCGGGTGGATTTTATACGGTTTGAATAGAAATGAAGAAGCTCTCAAAGAAATTGAAGCGTCTTTGAAAGATGATCCTGAAAATTCAGAAATTTACGAACATCTCGCTTCCATCTATAGAGCTCTCGGGCGTATTGCTGAAGCCGAAGACGCCACGAGAAAATCCGAAGAGTTTAAGAAAAAGGAACACCCATAGTGTTCTGCCCAAATAAAGAATCTAGTGCATATCCAGAATTCTGTTTATTTGGTGTCAAAATGACTCTGAACAGTTAATTCGTTGAAATATATACCCCCTCGATCCCTTTTAATTGTATTAATTCTGATCGGGTGTGCAGGTAAGGCGCCATTTCGAGAATTCAATGCCTTATCTCCGATTGCGGCACTCGATGAGATTGCTTCAAGGAGGCGAAGTCTTAACAATATCGAATCATCCATGACTATTGGGCTTGAATCTCCCATTGGGAAAATACATCTGCGGTGTATGCTGATAGTTGAAAACGGTTCGTATTGGCGATTGAATTTGAGCGGTCCTCTTGGTGTTGATCTTGCCACGGTTGAGATAAAAAGTGATCGCTTTGTGATGAAGAGTGTTCAACAAGGCGAAATCTTGGAAGGCACGATTGATGATCCGCTTTTTATACCGAATATGGGCATCACTCTTCCGCCGCTTAGGTATCTTGTTCCGATGTTAATACCTTATCCTAATATCATTTTTCCTCAGGAATGGAACGTAACTGAATCGAAAATGGGCGCCAACGGTATATTATCTCTTGATCACACAGGTCAATCCGGGATCGAATACATAAATCTACACCTCGATTATAATCCTTTAAGAATATATGACGAAATTAGTGATTTTAAAGACTCTACATCATTGCATCGTAGTTACAAATACGATGACAATAAATCGTATTTACCTACTGCAATTGTAGTTAAGTTCAGAGAATTAACGTTAAACATTACTTATAATTCATTATCTATTCATAAGAAAACAACTTCACCAAACCAATACTCTCCCTTATGAACGAATCTTCCATCGACATTTCGGTTGTAATTCCATTCTTGAACGAAGAAGGATCACTGGATGAGCTTTACCAGCGTCTCATCTCCGTCCTCGGTGAGGAGAGGTTCAATTATGAATTGATCTTCATCGACGATGGAAGCAAGGACGACTCGAACGCGATTATTCAGGCAATCCGCAAATCCGATATTCGCGTTCGTTTAATTACCTTCAGACGAAATCAAGGGAAATCTGCCGCGTTGGAGATCGGTTTTTCGCAATCTCGAGGTAAATTCGTCGTAACCATGGACGCCGATTTGCAGGACGATCCGGCTGAAATTCCCCATCTCATCGCCAAACTGGATGAAGGTTTCGATCTGGTAAGCGGTTGGAAACAGGTGCGTCACGATCCCATCACCAAAACTCTGCCATCCAAAGTGTTTAACAAGGTCACCGGTTTCCTCTCCGGAATCTATTTACATGACTTTAATTGCGGTCTTAAAATCTATCGGCGGGAAGTTACTCAAGAACTTCATGTTTATGGCGAACGACATAGATTTTTGCCGGTACTCGCACACATGCAGGGGTTTCGAGTTGGAGAGATTCCCGTCCAACATCACCCTCGGCTCCATGGAAAAACCAAGTTTGGCGCCTATCGTTTTCTGGCTGGCTTCTTTGACCTCACAACCTTGCTTTTCCGAATGAAGTTTGTCACAAAACCGCTTCACTTTTTCGGCAGTCTTGGGTCTTTAAGCCTGCTGGTTGGATTGGGCATTATCGGTTATCTCTCATACGGATGGTTTCAGGGTCGTTGGATAGGAAATCGACCAATTTTGTTGATTGGTGTGTTGGGCGTTGTCTCTGGAGTCCAGCTATTCACTCTCGGATTGTTGGGTGAGATGATCGCCGAAAAATCAACTCGTTCCAACCCGCCGTTACGTCCCGATTCCGACCTGATCGACCAAGACCAATTGCATTGAGACTGGCATTCGTAGGCCCAGTTCACCCTTTTAGAGGTGGCATTGCGCATTTTACTGCCCGTCTTGCTACGGAAGTTAGTCTTACTGACGACTGCTTTATTGTCAATTTTACCCATCTTTATCCTGACGCCATCTTCCCCGGTAAAACCCAGTTCGATAGTAGCAGGAGCGAGTTCAGTTTCCCTTCCGAACGAATTCTGGATCCACTTAATCCTTTCTCCTGGCGCAGAGCCTCACGAAAAATTGCTTCTTGGAATCCAGATGCAATTATATTTCATCACTGGCACCCTTTCTTCATTCCTGCTTTTCAATCCATCGCGAAATCTTTTGCCGGGAAAATCCCGAGCATTGCAATCTGTCACAACATCGCTCCCCACGAAGGCTCGCTATTACAGAAAAATGTAACGCGATCATTTTTCAAGAATATTAATGGATTCATGATTCACGCCCAATCGGAGGCGGCCGACCTTTTACACATCATGCCTAACGCAGTCTGGACAGCCGGTTTTCATCCCTTGTATGACATATTCCCCGGGCAGGATATTTCTCGCGAGGAGGCACGACGAATACTCGACATAGGTTCCCGAACTAAGTTGGCGCTTTATTTTGGTTTGATTCGTCCCTACAAAGGCGTCGATCTGTTCTTTGAGGCATGTATGCATCTGAACGATCTTCCCGATCTGAAAATGTTGGCAGTCGGCGAGATATACTCCAACGAAAAAGAACTGACCGATCTGGTCTCGTCTATCCCGAATGGACGGGCCGAATTGCGAAATCGTTATGTTCCGAATGAGGAAGTATCGCTCTATTTTCGTGCCGCTGATTTGATAGTGCTTCCCTATAGATCAGCTACGCAGAGCGGAATCGTCCCGATAGCTTATGCCTGCGATAGACCAGTGGTCGTCACAAATGTTGGGGGATTGCCGGAAGTAGTCATCGATGGAGTTACGGGATATATTGTCCCACCGAACAACTCGACTGCATTAGCCCGAGCCATAAAAGACTATTTTGATTCTGACGACAAAAATCGATTCTCTACTGGAATAGCTGAAATGAGGCAAAGGCTCAGTTGGGCAAGATATGCCAAATTGTTGCGAGATCTGGTTATCCAGATCACCAGATCATGATGGAAGCCCCTCTTATCGTAGCGATAATCGTCAACTGGAATCGCAAAGAACTTTTAAGCGAAGCTATTTCCTCGTTGGTGGAGGATGGGTATTCGAATATAAAAATAGTTGTAGTTGACAACGCCTCGGCCGATGATAGTATCGAGATGGTGAGAAGTATCTGGCCTGATGTGTTTATAATTGAAAATGCACAAAATTTAGGATATTCTAAAGGTAATAATCAGGGTATTGAAGTTGCTCATCAGCTTGGAGCAGATTTCCTGCTATTTCTCAATAACGACGCCACTATCAAGCCGGGATGTTTAACAGAACTCATATCAATTTTTAAAGCCGATCCTGAATGTGGCGCCGCAAGTCCTTTTATCGTTTATGCGGACAAACCTGATTTGATCTGGTTCGGTGGAGGGGAGGTCTCGTTATGGAACGGAAGGGTCAGCCACAAACACATCAGAACGAAATTCATCCCAGTATTATATCATACAGAAACAACAGAATACATCACCGGATGTGCTCTCTTGGTTCGAGGCATTGCGATCCGAGAGATCGGGGGATTCGATGAGCGATTCACTCTCTACAACGAAGACGTCGATCTCTGTTTACGATTTCGTAAGGCAGGCTGGAGTCTGAAAGTCACCCCACTCGCCTTGGCGCTTCATCAGGTCTCAGCCTCAACCGGAGGTGGTTTATCGCCATTGAAGGCATTCTATCGAGCGCGTAGCACTGCAATTCTCATGAAGAAATGGATTCCTTGGTGGGTGTGGGGAATTTTACCGATAGCTGGATTTGTCGGGTTATTGATTGTTTCCATCGGCTTGATCCTTAAGCGTCAGGCGTCGATTGCAAAGGCACTCTGGCAAGGCGTTATAAATGGATTCACCAACTCGAGTATCCCGCCAGCTTTTCGTCTCGATTTCAAGTAATGAAACAATCATTTTTACTAGTTAAGAAGTGCAGTTTATAGTTTGGTGTCACGTGACAGACTGAATCAGAGTCTATGCAGATTCCTTGGTTTCTGTCACGTGACACCAAACTATTATTCACCCAATCTTTAATTACGACAAACCACATGTCAGCAACAATAGATTGCCTCAAATGCCCGAACTTCCTGAAGTAGAATCCGTTTGCCGACAGCTCGCTCCACTTCTAACAGGTGCTTGCATTACCGACATCGAGGTCATTCTCCCTCGAATTGTCAGGCTCGGAAGTCTGGAATGGATGCGAGAGGCAAGACTTATTTCAATGTCGCGATTTGGTAAATTCATCCGAATCGATACCGATTTGGAGCATTCTATTTTTGTTCATCTCCGCATGACCGGGCAATTACTTTGGGACCCTCCAGTCAGCCTTAAAGACCGCTTTATCAGATGCATCATAACTACCGATAAAGGCTCGCTTTTCTATCGCGACATTCGTACTCTGGGTGGCTTTTGGATCTGCCTCCCTAATCAACCGCCGTGGAAGAATCTTGGGATCGACCCTTTTGAAAAGAACTTCAACATAAATTACCTGTTATTACATACACAACATCGAAAATTACCCATAAAGTCTCTATTACTCGATCAGTCGATTATCGCCGGTATCGGGAATATTTACGCCTCAGAGATACTCTTCGAGGCGCGCATTAATCCTTGCCGTCGAGCTGGTTCATTGTCTTCTGGTGAGATTTCAAGGCTCCATCGATCGATTATAAGATTGTTACAAGCCGCAATCGATTCGCAGGGAACGACTTTCCGCGATTTTCGCTTGAGTGATGCTAAAGAAGGCGATTTTCAAAATTTCTTGAAAGTCTATGGACGTCAAGGCGAACTCTGTCGTCTATGTAATTCACTAATCGTTCGAATTGTCCATTCCGGCAGAAGTTCCTACTTCTGTCCCAAATGCCAGCCGCCGGACGCGGAGTAACTGCGAAACTCATCTGAGATAAATATTGGTGCTTCTTAAATGATTTCCTCGCGTCGCCAGCATTGGCTTCGCTTTTCTCAACGGTATCTATTGCGAGGAGGCGGAGGTATGTTCGAGGCGCTGGCGAGACGAGAGTTGCATAGCGCCTCTCGGTTATACAACGAATTTTGCACTGGCCATGACGGATGGACTCTTGATATAGGTGCAGGTTCGGGTGGTGTCTGGCTTTTTTCTTTACCACCGAATAAATTGATTGCTCTCGATTTTGCACCGCTCTTAGCGCCTCCAGATAAGTACACTTTCCGATTAACAGGCGACGCGTCCAATCTCCCATTTTCAGAAGGAACATTTTCAACAATTCTGGCATTGGGATTGCTTGAATACGTCAACGATCTTGAATTAACGCTTGGAGACTGGCGGAAAGCCTGCAAACCGGGCGCATTAATGCTTTTGACAAACTCACCTCCCATACTGCCAAACCGCATCAGAAAATGGTTACGTCTGGGCGCAATCCCTCGCGCTGATTCGCAAATTGAGGAAATCCTTATCAGACAGGGCTGGAGAGTCATCGAAAATTCAAGGCGCCGCTCAGGTTGGCAAAGTATGCTGGTCGCCGAAGCTGTATTCCTGCTTGGAAATACTTGATCTGATCGATTACATTCAACGACAATCTGACTTGGAATACGGCTGAAAGATCGTTATCTTGAACTGCTGGTTCAGCAATCAAATTTTTCGCATTTTGGAGCACGATAAATGAAACCGGATCACCGCCGCACGTTAGCCATACTAACGGCACTTTTTCTCATTTTGCCCGCCTCGCTAAGCGCCAAGACTATCGATTATCCCTTTTGGCCGGGCGTAGTTGTCGTCAAAGTAATGCCGGGTTATCTTCCAGTCTTCGAAGGTACTTCCGGTGAACGGACCGGCGTCTCGACGATTGACCGTTTCCTGATAGAGATAGGAGCGACAAAATTCGAGTTGAAATTCATCGATGCGCTCCCGCCGACGTCGGGAGGAGTCGATATTACCCGTTTTTATAACGTCTATTTCCCCGAATCCCTCTCCGTGCCTTCTGTTTGTCGAGATTTCTTGCTTGTCGAAGGGATTGAGCTTGCTGAACCTTGGCAGATCGATTACGTAACCCTCGATCATAACGATTCACGCAGAGGAGAACAATATGCTCTCAATCTATGCGAAGCTAACGCCGCTCATGATATATCGACAGGGAATAGGGATCTTCCCATCGCCATAGTCGATACTGGTGTTGCTTTAGCCCATCAAGATCTTGCCGCTAACATCTGGGTCAACCCAAGGGAAGACCTGAATGGCGACGGTCAGATTTCTCAAAACGAGCGGAATGACGGTAATGACGATGACCGTAACGGCAGATTAAATGATTTCTATGGCTGGGATTTTGTTGGGAATGATAACGATCCCACCGATACTGACGGCCACGGTACTCATTGCGCCGGTGATGCCTCTGCCGTCACCAACAACCGCAACGGAGTTGCCTCAGTTGGATATTCCTGCGCAATTATGGCCGTTCGAACAGGAACCGGTGGACAAATTCAGTTTGGGTATGAAGGCATTACTTACGCTGTCAGAACCGGTGCAAAAGTAATTTCCTGCTCCTGGGGTGGCAATGGCGGAAACGACTGGACCTTCCAGACTGTTCAAGCGGCATTACAAAATGACGTTCTCGTTCTCTGTGCCGCGGGAAACGATAATTCCAACGGATTGTTTTACCCTGCCAATTATGCCGCTGTGGTAGCGGTTGCCGCTACTGGACAGAATGATCGCAAGGCTGGATTCTCGAACTATGGCGACTGGGTTGATGTTTCTTCTCCCGGAGTTGGCATCCTCAGTACGGTTCCTGGTGGCAATAATAATAATTATGCCGCTTGGGACGGTACTTCGATGGCATGCCCAGTTGCGGCTGGCGTGGCAATCCTTCTTAGAACCACATTCCCGGAGTTGACCGCCAATGAAGCCAGAACATTACTGTTGCAAGGCGCTGATAACATTGATAATCTAAATCCTAACTATCGTGGACAGCTTGGTTCGGGAAGAATTAACGCGCGACGTACCCTCGAACTTGCCAACAGACCGAGACTCGCAATAGACACTCTGGAAATTCTAAGCGACAATAACAATAACGGTCAATTGGATCCGGGCGAAAACCTCGAAGTCTCAATCACTATCTCCAACGGCGCTAACGGAAGAGCGGCCGAAGGAGTCTCGGTTTCCCTATCCACCGATGACCCAAATATCACTTTTGACTCTGATACAATCGCTTACGAAGACATGGCTCCGGGTGACGTTCTGGCTAATGCCGCCGAGCCATTTGTTGTCAACGTCGATAATGAAGCCATACCTCATACGACATGGATTACTGCAACCGTCGATGCCAGTCCCGGAGATGCCAAGATAGAAAGAACATTTGAGTTGGTGATCGGACACCCACCGATACTTCTCGTCGATGACGACGAAGGAACGGATTATGATCAATACTATCTCCAATCGATAGAGGGCGGTAATCGCGGCTGGGTTCATTGGAATGTTGCCAACAACTATTCCCCTGACGCTACTACTCTTTCTGATTACGATATGGTGATCTGGGAAACTGGCGACGCAGTACCTCCTCTTGATGATCTCGATAGGTATCAAATCGAAGCCGCCCTCAATGATGGCGCTAAAATCATGCTTATCGGCAATCGGATCGGTGACGACGAACAAAATCGCGACCTACTGAGAAACTTCTTCGGAGCTCGGCACGAGCTTGACTCAACCTTAGCCTACACTGTAAACGGGCTAAATCCGGATCGTCCTCTTGGAGCAGGTGTGCAAATGATGCTTACCGGAGAGGGCGGTGCGAATAATGGCCGCATTTCACCTTCGACAATGAGCCCCGTTCTTGGCGCCGACAGTCTCGCCGTTTATTACGTCGGAGCTCGTCCGATGGGTGTGGCCGGAGTTTATCGTAATATCGAACATCTCCATTCCAAAGCCATATATCTCGGGTTCTCATTCGAAAGTGTCACTAACGCCCGTACAACGCGGGCTGAGGTTATCGATAGACTTTACAACTGGTTTACGGGAAATATTAATTCCATTGACCCAAATGAAGCGAATGTTCCCACTTTGATTTCATTGGATCAGGCTTATCCAAATCCGTTTAATGGAACAGTCAATTTGCGATTTGCTGTGCCAGTCGGATTTGATTATATACTTGGTATTTACGAGATGTCCGGTCGCGAGGTCGCCAGTATCGCATCCGGCACTGGCCAGTTAAATAACACTATTGCTTCGTGGAATGCCTCGAACTTCCCAGCCGGAGTTTATTTCGCAAGACTCGGTGTCGATGGGGCGTCTCCCTTAGAGCAACGTCTCGTACTAGTCAAATAATTCACCGCAAACTAAACGGAGGCACTCTTGAGGACAGCTGAACTATTGTTTGTAGCTTTGCTGATGGCAATTACAGCTCTACCGTCTGCGGCTTCTACGCCTGACGTTGAATGGATCCAGGGAGTTGTGGTACTTAAAGTTGAAAGTCACCTCTTTGTAGATATCCAAGAGAACGAATCTGTAACGGAACTCGGAATCACCAATATCGATGATTATCTGAGTGAAATTGACGTTACTTCGATTTTACGCCGTTTCCCTACGGCGCAACCTCCTGTCCGCAATGGAGTTGATATTCGACCGATTTACGAAATCCATTTCAGCGCTCCCTTGCAAGTGCCTGAGGTTTGTGAACGGCTTGAAGACCTTGACGGTGTTAAATATGCCTGTCCCGCGTTGATTTACACAGCTTTCTACGATTACAATGACCCGAGACGTAGGGAACAGTACAATCTAAATCTCATCGATGCAAGCGGCGCCCACGATATTACAACCGGTAATCGTCGTGTGATTGTCGCCATTTGTGATACGGGTATTCTGGCTAATCACCCCGATCTTGCCGGAAACCTTTGGATTAATCCCGGTGAAGATCTTAATGGCAACGGCGCGATCGATGAGAACGAACGCAATAACCGTGATGACGACCGAGACGGCAAAATTGATGACTTCTATGGATGGGATTTAGTTGAAAACGATAACGTTCCGCAGGATACCTACGGACACGGTACACACGTCGGTGGTATCGTCTCGGCAGTCACAAACAATCAGGTCGGTATCTCCAGTATCGGATTTCAGACCGCGTTGATGGTTATTCGCAACGGGACAGGACCGGGAATAACTGCGGGCTACCCGAGTATTGTTCTGGCGGTTGATTTAGGCGCATCGGTAATTAATTGTTCATGGGGTGGATACGGATCATCTCAGGAAGGTAATGATGCCGCCGCCTACGCCGCCGACCATGATGTACTTTTTGTCGCGGCGGCAGGAAATAGCGGTTCTGGTCGCGTGATGTTCCCGGCTGGTTATGATCATGTCATGTCAGTGGCGGCTACTGATCAAGACGACCGCAAAGCAGGGTTTTCTAATTATGGTAGTACCATAGATATCAGCGCCCCTGGAGTTGGAATTCTCTCCACTACTAGTGATGGGGGCTACGGGCCAATGGACGGAACTTCGATGGCTTCCCCGCTTGTTGCCGGAGCCGCCGCGCTTTTCATGTCCGAATTCGAAGACTACACCGCCGATATGGTACAAAACTTCCTCAAGTTCAGCGCCGACGATCTACATCAACAGAACGGTGCAATGGCAGACCAGATGGGCGGAGGCCGATTAAATGTACCGGCCGCTTTCGAGCTTACTGCCACGCCTCTACTGATTTACGGTGGTGCAAGGCTTGCTTCTGACCAAAATCGAAACGGCAAACTCGATCCCGGAGAAAGAGCTACAATTGTTGCTACCGTTTCAAATTATAGCCATGCGCCCGATTCGCTGGTACTGACGCTTACCTCAGAAGATCCTGATGTTGATATTTCTGTTGGAGAAGTTCGATTTCCGAACATTGGTCCAGGCGAGAGTCATACCAACAACGATCAACCTTTCGTATTTACATTAGACGAAAATACTATCCCGCATACTACAAGGTTTACCATAACAGTTGATGCCCAGCCGGGGGATTTTCACACAACCCAAACACTCCCACTTCTAATTGGTCATCCCAATATTCTTATCGTCGATGACGACGATGGTCTCGATTATCAGACTCATATCCAGCGTTCAGTAGAAGAAATGCATCAGGGTTGGTTAGCCTGGGATGTTCGCGAAAATGCTCCACCTGAACCCGACACTCTGTTACAATTTAGAATGGTTATCTGGATGACTGGGGATGCATCGCCACCGCTTGACGATCAGGAACGTTGGACGATCAGCCAAGTTGTTGAACGTGGCGGAAATATTCTTTTAACTGGTCGGTACATTGGCGATGACAACACAAATGTTCACTTTCTTATGTCAAGCTTCGGTACCGCTCATCTCTTTGATTCAACGACTGCCGCAACCGTGGTTTCCGTAGCCGGCAGGAATCGTCCCCTGGATGCCGGTATCGAAATGCGTCTGACTGGAATGGGAGGCTCTGGGGACGGGAATATATCTCCTTCGACCATGAGGCCATACGCTCCTGCAGATACTTTTATGGTTTATCATAATGAAGGACAATTTGCTGGAGTTGCAGGTACTTATCGTGTAGATAGGAACACTTACGCCAAAAGCGCCTATCTCGGATTCACTTTCGAGGGCGTCAGCGATGAGGGAACCCATCCTGATGTGGTACTCGAACAGTTGCTCTCTTGGTTTGCGCCAGATCTTGCCGCTCCATTGGATCGAAAGATCAGTCCTCTTGAATTTTCTCTCAACGCTGTGTACCCCAATCCCTTTAACGGTATGGCAACTTTGCGCTATCGACTGGGAGGAGGCGAACCGTTCCGACTCGCTGTTGCCGACATTTCTGGCCGAGAAGTAGCACTCTTGGCAAATGGAATCAGTGTCAAGGGAGATTATTCCACAATCTGGAATGCTTCCGCCGTTCCGTCAGGTGTCTATTTCCTCAGGCTTGAGACCCAAATTTCAGGTGTCGCACAACAACGCGTGATATTGGTGAAATAGTGTTGGTCTTAAAACCGGTTAGCAAAGTAAGTAATCCGACGGACTGCGTAACGTATCGACGTTCGGAACCGAGACTATTATTAGGGGCAGTATTTGCTCTGGTCTTGGCTTCAATTGTTCCGTCGCTTAATGCTTTTGCCACAGAATTAGACCCGACACTGACCCGCAGTTTCTTTTTAGCCGATGCTTTCAAAAAAGACCCTTCGCAAATGAATCGGTTGAGAATGGAACAGTCAGGGCTGACAATCTCTACTGACCCCGTACTGCGGGTTTTCCTGTATTTTGATCATCCCCCAACCACAGAAGACTTCGACTTTCTTTCGACCAATTCTGTCAGAGCATTTCCTTTTACCTACTTGCCGCCAGCAGGATTTCATCCCTATGGATTTCTTCTCGCCGAAGGAAAGGTATCAAGCTTAAAGAGTCTAATATCTTCTGACCGGCATCCTCGCATATCTGCCGCCTTCCGAATATTAACTTCGAAGAATGATCTGACTGCCGAAGAGACCGGTGTAACTGTTGCAAGAACTTGGGATCCGCCTCTTACAGGGCGCGGCGTCAGACTGGCGCTACTTGATTCTGGATATCGATTCGAGCACCCCGACCTTCCTGCCGCGATTGAGACAATGGATTACTCGGTTTATCCGGATACTAACCGTGACGTGACGGATAGAGTTTCCGGTCATGGTACTCATGTCGCCGGAACTGCTTTTGGAAACGGCAGGCTTTCACACGGACGGTGGAAGGGTATGGCGCCGAATGTTGATCCTATCTATTTTAAGATTGGCGATGACACTACCGGTGACGCTACCTCCGGGTCAGTTGTCGGCGCAATCCGCGGAGCCGCTACTTGGGCAGACGCTGATATTCTCTCTATGAGCTACGGAGGTACCGACGGATTTAATGACGGAACATCTCCGGAGGAACAAACTGTTGACTGGGCGGTGGGACAAGGCGTAAGTGTCTTTATGTCGGCTGGAAATTCTGCCGGCGACAAGGAGCACTACTCCGAAGTTATCCAGGCTAATTCAACCTCTGAACCTATTCAAGTGGTGGTGAAATTCGCGATAGATTCCACCACATGGGGCTTTGGTCTCGTCTGGTTTGACGGTAGCGACACGTCGATACATAGCGAGATTTCGGCAAGGTTGTTCGACGGGCAAAATACTGAAATTGGTCTCGACGCTCTACCGCGATCTTCGAGCCTGCGCGGCACAGATTATCGAGAATACCTCTCGAGCGAGTTTCTTCCAGTCGATTCCACTTCATATTTTATCAGGATCACTAACAACTCTCAGACAGACCAAAATATTCATATCTGGACAATGAGTTCCCACTGGTTCGTGCGCTTCGAGCATGCCGATAGAAGCACTACGATACTTCTCCCTTCGACAGCCGACAGCTGTATCTCAGTGGGCGCATACACTTCCAGAAATGAATGGCGGGATTTCACCGGAAGTAATCATATCGATCGGACCGTACGGGGAGAAATAGCCGCGTTTTCTTCGATTGGACCTCGAATTGACGGGCGATTGAAGCCGGACATCTGTGCACCCGGACGCCGTGTAATCTCTTGTCGTGACTCTTATAATATCGGTATTGGTGAAGGTTTGGACTATGCCATAGTCAGTACCGAAGGCGATAGCGGTCTTCCTGCTGATTATGTAGCATTTATGGGAACTTCGATGTCCTCTCCTGCCGCGGCCGGCGCGGCGGCCATTATTCTTGAGGGTGAGCCCGGATTGACGCCTCCTCAACTTCGAGAGCTGATTTTCCGGACAGCGAGACATGACGTCCAAACCGGCAGAGTTCCTAATCAGACATGGGGATGGGGGAAAGTAGATGTAGTCAGGGCGTTGGCAGTGGATCAGGATAACAAAGCGCCTACTGAATCGCCAAGCATTTTCAAACTTCTTGAAACTTATCCGAATCCATCGAACGGTAATGTTATGATTCGATATGAGACATTGGATCCGATAACTCTGGTGGTAAATATTTTTGATACCTCGGGTCGAATGATCTGGAATTCAACTATCGCGAAGTCTGAGATCGGTGAGAATTTTTTAATCGTGCCTGCTGAAGTGATCGATGTCTCAGGAGTCTATCTCGTACAATTGTCATCCGGTGCTATTGAGACTTCTGCCCGAATCACTATAGTTCGGTAGCTTCTTACTATTGATCCAATCAATATGCTTATTGTACTTGCGACTGTACAACCTTCGAATTATCTTAACTGTTTCTTCATCAATCCAATGGGACAATGAGTACTGGACTTTCAATTATATTCCTGCTGAACCTAAGCGTTTGGGGATTCCCGGAACCCCAGCTTCCAGCTTCAGACGGGTATATCGAAACAATTTTATGGTCCAAGGCAGACTCAGTAGTTCATGGCCAACTCGACAGCTTGACCATTGATCTTGCTGTCTTGGCTTCGAATCCAAACACTTCACCCGCTGAAGTCATGGAGCTGATCGGATTCATCCAGGAAGTGAATTCAGATACTGGAACTGCCGCAGGCTTCCGGCGTGATATACTTCTTGAAAATGCACGGAAGTTTTACACTCAAATCCTCACACGTCTGGAAGAATTACCAGCAGATGCATCTCCCGATGCACTTTTGTTCGATTTGACTGCCTCCGATCCTTCTGTTGAAGCAGATTCTCTCGATGCGTCAGATTCAGATGATTCAGGTTCTGTCGTTGCCAGTGTCCGAATTATAAAGCCCAAGTCGAATCAACTTCCACCAATACCAATGGTGCTCAACCGAGACGTTCAAAACGCCCTTTCTTATTTTCAAACTCGCGCCAGAAAGGTCGTTCAGAAATGGTTAGATAGATCTGCTTCAGTGATTCCCGAAATACTCCCTTACATTCGAGAAGAGGGACTTCCTGATGAGATTATTTACTTATCAATGATAGAAAGCGGCTTCAATTATCATGCCCGATCTTATGCAAAAGCCGTTGGCCCTTGGCAATTCATCAAAGGAACTGGTTTACGTTACGGTCTGAAGATCAATAACTGGTACGATGAGCGTCGCGATCCCGAACTTTCGACCAGAGCGGCAGCCGCCTATTTACGCGATCTGTATAATATGTTTGGCGACTGGTACTTAGCTATGGCGAGTTATAATTGTGGAGAAGGCAAGGTAGCCAAACATGTCCGTAGATTTGGGGACAATTATTGGCTTCTTGACAATCTTCCTAAACAAACTCGAGGCTATGTACCCTCATACATCGCCGCAAGAATGATTGCCGAGTCTCCGGAAATTTACGGTTTCTGGTTGCCTCACCGTATGAAACCTGAACCTACCGACGTGATCTATATAACCGCGTGTGTCGAATTGAGTGCCCTTGCCGAGTGTGCAGGCGTTGACCATGAGACTTTTGTACGCCTAAATCCAGCACTCCTCAGAACGACAACTCCTCCCGGCGGCGATAGTACCTTAATCCGCCTCCCTGGAGGAACAGTTGCAAACGGTTTTTGGGAAAAATTTGCAGATCTCAAGACTGCTAAGAAAAATGATCTTCTCACACACCGAGTAAAACAAGGTGAATCGATTGGAAGTATCGCGGCGGCCTATGGCATACCGATCGACGTAATCGCTTTATATCCTGAAAACCAGATCGGCAAGCAATACCTTATCCGCGAAGGTCAGACACTCTATATTCCTGCTTCGGTAGCGACATCTTCACCAAAACGGCAGACAACTCAAACGGATGTTGCTGATAAATCTGGTATTCATATTGTCAAATTGGGCGAAACACTGGTTGGAATAGCCAAAACCAATAGAATCCCGCTCGAGAGACTCGCTTCACTGAATGGTCTGACAACAGTAAGCACTATTTTTCCAGGTCAGACATTAAAGCTTGAGGGTGTGCCCCCGACAGAGATTGTTGTCAATCGAGACAATGCTGGAAGAAGGCATATTGTTAACTCAGGTGATACTCTTTGGGCAATTGCCCGCCAATACGGTGTTACGGTCGAGGGAATTCGCCGAGTGAATGGTTTGAAAAATCGGAGTGTTCTAAAGCCGGGCCAAACCTTGGCCATTCCTGTTGATAATTAACGTCCACTTAAAGGAGAGTATATGAATCGAGCTGACATTGTTGAGACGATCTCTGATGCCACTGGTCTTACTCGTGCAGAAGTCTCTGCAGTTTTTGAAGGTAGTCTTAAACTTATCGAACAAGAACTCGCCCGTGGAGGCACGGTTGAGCTTCGAAGATTCGGTACTTTTAAAGTTGTAAAACGCGCCCCACGAGGAGCAGTAAATCCACGAACAGGCACACCGGTTAAGGTTCCCGAACGCATTGTACCAACGTTTAAACCTTCTCCAAAACTGCGCACTGCAGTTAAAAATGCAAAATTGTAATCATACATCAACCACAAATAACAATCTAAGAGGCTGCTTTGCCCTGCGGTAAAAAAAGAAAACGCCATAAAATGGCTACTCACAAAAGAAAAAAACGGCTACGGAAGAATCGTCATAAGAAGAAAGCTCGTTAGTATAACGGCGCGAAATCCAATTTCGCGCCGTTATATTGGAAATGTTGTCTGACATCATCGAATTTCCAAGCCGATTAGATTAAAGAATACAACCTTTGAAATACAGGGTTATATCAATTTACATTCAAACGAGCCTTAACGCGTGATGTCGATGTGCCTCACATTACGATGCCAATAGTGTATAATACTACGCTTAGCGGTTGCGTGAGTACACTTCACGGCACATCATTAGTGACCTCATACATGCGACTTGGAATGTGGCACTATTCTCACCTTCAATTAATCCGATTATTCATAATTCGATGAATATTCTTGCTCTGGCTGATTCTCATGCGAATTCACGGTCTGACATTCCTCGTTTCCTCACGGAAATGACAGGAAGTCTGGATTTGATAATTCATGCAGGCGATATTACTGGAGACGATTATCTGATGGGACTTGAAGCGATAGCTCCGGTCGCTGGAGTGCGTGGAAACATGGATTCAGGATTTCTGACTTCTAAATTGCCGGAGAAAACACAACTGAAATATTTGGGGTGGAGTTTCGGCGTAATTCACGGTCATGGCGCCCCCGAAGATGTGCCCGCCTATGCAAGGTCACAGTTTTCACGATTGGATTTGATCGTATTTGGACACAGCCATATTCCTATTCTCGAAGTATCAAGAGATGTGGTTCTGCTCAATCCAGGTAGCCTCTCGTCGCCAAGAAGTAGTAATGCGGGCTCCTATGCCATTATCAAAATAACCGAAATGGAACTGGAATGCCGAATACTGACGATACCACAATCAGGCAATGAAGAAATCGCCCGACACATCATCAGACGATCTCTTTAATCGTCTTTCTCCAAGCGTTGAGGAGCGACCAAAAGACGAAATCTGGACTGTTAGCCGTCTGTCAGGACAAGTAAAGCGAGTAATTGAAGACGGGCTTCCATTGCTTTGGCTGGAGGGTGAGATATCGAATTTCAAACTCCATTCCTCCGGACATCGTTACTTCACACTTAAAGATGAAGCCGCTCAAATTTCCGCCGTGATGTGGCGTACCCGACCTTCTGCAGGCGTCACATTCCAAGATGGTGTTAAAGTCCGGGTTTACGGTCGAGTTACTGTTTGGGAGCAGGCTGGAAAATATCAGTTTGATGTTCAAAATCTGGTTTTGGCTGGGATAGGGTCTCTTCAGGTTGCCTTCGAACTATTAAAAAGCAGACTTACCTCTGAAGGATTGTTTGACTCCTCGCGAAAAAAAATACTGCCTCGCTTTCCAAAACGAATCGGTATCGTTACGTCTCCGACCGGGGCGGTTATTCACGATCTGGCTTGGGGAATCACCACTCGTTTTCCACCCGCAAAACTGTTCTTGATTCCAGTTGCTGTACAGGGCGAGGGATCTGCCTCCCAAATTTCCGACGCTATCGATCTTTACAATCGCGAAAGGCTGGTGGATGTAATTATCATCGGTCGGGGTGGAGGATCTTTGGAAGACCTTTGGGCATTTAACGAGGAAGTAGTTGTTCGGGCCATTGCCAGATCAATAATCCCTATTATCTCCGCGGTCGGCCACGAGGTTGACTTCACGCTAAGCGATCTGGCCGCCGATCTTCGTGCTCCAACACCAACCGGAGCCGCCGCGTTGGTTGTTCCAGACCGGAAAGAATTGCTCGAAACGCTCGACGGTCGAAATGCGTCTCTGTTTGCTCAGCTTAGTCGGCTCCTAACCCTGTGGAAGGAGAGGCTGGCGAGAATTACTCAGAGTTACAGCTTTAAACGTCTGCCCGGAAGAATTAGCGACGAACGTTTGAAACTTGATGAGATCGCCAGACGAAATGAATCGGCTCTGGAGCGAACAATTAAATCTCGACAGGCGGCTCTTACATCCATGTCAGGACAAATTGGCGCACTCTCGCCACGATCTGTACTCTCGCGTGGCTACGGAATCATCCGAAAAACCGATGGAACACTTGTCAGAAACAGCGGAAATTTATCGATCGGGGAACATCTGAATCTGCTTTTCGCTTCTGGGGGAGCAACCGTTACCGTTGATGAGATTGAGGAATAATTCTTAGTAAATGAATGAATTGTCTATAGTTACCTTTGAAGACGCTTATCGTCGATTAGAGGAAATTTCTCGTAAGCTCGAGGATTCCTCCACTCCTCTTGAAACTTCGTTCAAGTTGTTTGAAGAAGGGCAACTCCTGTTGGCTCATTGTCAGAAATTGTTAGACGATGCCGAACGCAGAATTCACGTTATCAAGAGCGGCAGAGACGGCGTGATAACTGAAGAGGTGACCCTTGCCTGAATCTTCCCGATACCCTCTCCTCTCCAAAATTAATTCACCACTCGATCTGAAAAAACTGTCTATTATTGACCTCGAGTTACTATCGACTGAAATACGACACTTTTTAATTGAAACTGTTGCTCAAACTGGAGGTCATCTCGGATCAAATCTCGGAGCGGTTGAGTTAACATTAGCTATTCACTATACATATAATACTCCCAAAGATCAGATTGTTTGGGATGTAGGCGCTCAAGCCTACGTTCATAAGATTCTTACTGGCAGATTTTCTCGATTCCACACAAATCGTAAGTATGGAGGAATTGCTGGATTTCCAAGACGTGATGAAAGTCCTTACGACGCATTTGGCGCCGGGCACTCGTCAACTTCCATCTCGGCCGCTCTTGGCATGGCCGTCGCTCGTGACCTTGCCAGATTGAACCATAAAGTCGTTGCTGTTATTGGTGATGGTGGAATGACTGGCGGATTGGCATTCGAAGGCCTGAATAACGCTGGGTCAGAAGGACGAGATATCACTGTCGTCTTAAATGACAACCGAATGGCAATCTCGCCCAATGTCGGTGCATTATCATTGCATTTGGCAAGTATCAGGTCTGACCCACGATTTGAAAAACTCAAAGACACTATGTGGCAACTTACCGGTAAACTTCCGCAAGGGTCACAACTTCGTAAAGCTCTCCACGGCGTCGATGCAGGCATCCGGGCAATGTTGATACCGGGTATTTGGTTCGAAAGGCTTGGTTTTCGATATGTGGGTCCAATCGACGGCCATAATCTTCCGGATATGGTGAAAATGTTTGCGTGGTTGCGAGATCTACCAGGTCCTGTAGTGATCCATCTCTTAACCGAGAAAGGAAAAGGCTACGAATATGCTGAAAATGATTCGCTCAATCTTCATGGCGTCAGCGAATTCAATCCAAAAACAGGTCCGATAAAAGGAAGTAAAGGCGATCTGACCTATTCCGCCCATTTTTCAGATGAACTACTCAAACTGGCTATTGAAGATGATAAAATCGTCGCCATTACTCCGGCGATGATTGAGGGTAGTGCCTTAGCAGATTTTCAAAAGACCTTACCATGCCGTTGCTTCGATGTCGGAATCGCCGAACAACACGCCTTGACTTTTGCCGCCGGCCTTGCTACTCAAGGCTTTAAACCCGTCGTTGCAATATACTCCACTTTTTTTCAACGTGCTTACGATCAACTTATACACGATATTGCCCTCCAAGAATTATCCGTAGTATTTGGAGTTGATCGAGTCGGTCTCGTTGGTGAAGACGGACCAACTCATCATGGTACCTTCGATATCTCATTTATGCGGGCAATTCCGGGCTTAAGGATTCTCATTCCACGCAATTCATCCCAGTTAAGAACAATGCTTCGGGCATCTTTATCCAAACTCACGGGATCTACCGCGATCAGGTTCCCGCGCGGGAAGTCAGCAAAATTCATTGATAGCATTGATCCTTCAAGCGATGTGACTTGCCCTGAAATGCTTCTTTCCGGTGATGATGGTGTTGTGATCTCTTCAGGACCACTTCTCGAAGATCTCTACAATGTTTTAAGTGAATTGAACCATGCAGGATTGCTAAATCTATCTCTGGTCGATCTCCGATGTGTTAAGCCGCTACACAGCGACTACTTGCTGAATCTGTCTGCCATGCACGACAAATGGTTATCGATTGAAGAGAATCAATTGATGGGAGGGATTGGTTCAGCACTGCTGGAATTCATCTCCGACAACGAATTGCCGGTCCAAATGAAACGACTGGGCTTGCCTGATAGATTCATAACTCATGGTGACCGAAAGAATCTGTTGGAGGACGCAAGACTCGATGCAATCGAACTCAAGTCTGAATGTCTCGAATTCTTCCGTCCCAAGCACACTGTTATCAAACGCTTACTCCAACAAGTCGGAATCGAGGATTAACCGATGCGGCTCGGCGTCATAGCTAATACTGGTAAGCCGATGATTGTAGAAGTTCTTCGACCATTTTTAAAATGGCTTGATGAACGTTCGATCTCATATCTGGTCGCTTCAGACGTTCTTGCATTTATAAATGATTATTCACTCAAGAACTTACCTGCATCAGAACTTGGCAAAAATGTCGATTTTATTCTATCATTTGGAGGCGATGGTACTTTTCTTCAGAGTGCAAGGTCCATTGCACCATGTCAAATTCCAATTATTGGCATCAATCTCGGTGGATTTGGCTATCTTGCCGAAGTGAATCCGGATATGTTGAGAGAAAAAATTCTCGACCTTCAAAACGGAAATTATCGTCTCCAGGAACGCATGATGCTGATCGCAAAGGCTGATGGAGACGAAACACAATTTATAGCCCTTAATGATGTAGTCATTGATAAAGGCGGATTTGCCCGCACTATCAATATCGAAACACATGTCGATGGCGAATTTATAAACCTATTCAATTCCGATGGATTGATAATCTCTACTCCAACAGGTTCAACCGGCTATTCTTTATCAGCAGGCGGCCCCATCCTTGAACCAAGCTTTGGGGGAATCATTGTCGTACCCATCTGCCCCCACACTCTCGCCAACAGACCGCTCGTCCTTTCGCAAGATAGACATTTAAGTATCACCGCTTTCAGTGAGTTCGGAACCTTTTTACTCGCCGTCGATGGTCAACAGGTACTAGAGATCAAGAGCGGAGGAAAGGTGCACATCGAAAAAGCTCCCTTCGTCACAAAAGTTGTCTGCTTCGAAGAGTCATCTTTTTATATTGCCCTGCGAACCAAGCTTCGCTGGCGCAGTCAGATGGAAGTATAATCCAGATGGGTTTTTTAGATAAGCTGAGATCCGGGCTTGCTCGAACAAGAACCCTGACTGTTCAGAAAATTTCCGCCGTTTTTGGTCGTGGCAAGATCGATGAGGATACTCTCGAAGAATTAGAGGAAATCCTGCTTGAAGCAGACATCGGTGTGAGTGTTACGACCGAATTGATTGATAAAATTCGTAATCGTGATCGCTATACTGAATCCAATGATCAAGCAAATCCTCAAAAACTGCTAATCGATGCCCTCAAATTGACTCTTGACGGTGGGGGAGAACGTAATAATCATCGATTCACTCAAAAACCCTGGGTGATCTTGATGGTGGGTGTCAATGGCTCCGGTAAAACTACCACTGCAGGTAAATTGGCGCATTTTTTTGCCACACAGAACAAACGAACAGTAATTGCCGCCGCTGACACTTTTCGTGCCGCGGCTGTCGAACAATTAGAAGAGTGGGCCAAAAGGTCAGGTGCAAGGTTTATCAGACAGAACGACGGCGCAGATCCGGCCGCCGTCGCCTTCGACGCCTATCAGTCTGCAATTGCGCGTGGTGATGACGTTCTGATAATCGACACCGCCGGCAGACTTCAAGCCAAGAAGAATTTGATGGACGAACTCGCGAAGGTCAAAAAGGTGCTCTCCCGCTTCGATTCTCAGGCTCCCCACGAAGTGTTGCTCGTTCTGGACGCGACTACCGGTCAGAATGGTCTCTCGCAAGCGAGGGGATTCGATGCCTCCGCAGGTGTTACTGGATTAGTAGTTACTAAATTGGATGGAACTGCGCGAGGCGGCATTATCATACCGATCAGAAAAGAACTCGGCATCCCCGTTGAATTTATTGGACTTGGAGAAGGTATTGATGATATTCAACCTTTTGATAGCGAATCTTACTTAAATGCCTTATTTGATAAATAAATACACACTCGCCTTGGTGGCATTCTTGCTATCTGGTTCATTTACCGCCCAGGCGATTGAGCCAGACGGCCCTCAGTGGACTACGCCAGAACAGCTCGGCCAGCCTCGCTTTGAAGTTCAACTGGTTCAACGCCTAAGTGATAATCCCGATCAAAGTCGCATCGATGTTTTTGTTGAAGTCGTAAACGATTTTCTCCAGTTTGTTAGATATGATTCAACTACCTTCCAAGCTTCCGTTGATATAAGCCTCTCGATTGAATCAGCAGGTAAAGGCGAAATTCAACGACAAACCATTACCTTGCAAAAGAAAACCTCTAAATATGAAGAGACCAATTCACACCGGGATTTTCTTACCGGCAATTTTACAATCGAGCAATCTTCTGGTGATTATTCGATAGTAATTATCCTTGTCGATAGGGAATCAAATAGACGTGAAAAGGCAGAAAAGAAAATTACTCTAAGCTCAAAATCTTCAGACCGTCTGGCTTTATCCGAATTAATGCTTATGAAGACTAATGAAATAATGCCGGGTAGTAGAATGCCGATCCAGCCCATTCCCAGCGACATAATTGAGGGACAAATCGCCGAAGTTTTCGTACTATTTGATATAAATCGACCCAATACACTTATTCCATGTCAAGCGAATTTAATAATAACCGATTCCGATAACATCGTTGTTGCTCAAGACAGTCTTGCGCTAATAGGCGGAACAAGTATGGCGACTTATACCATGCCGATCTCGGCTTCCGGGTTGAAATTTGGTCGGTACAAAGCTACTTTGACCTGCTCACAAGATGGGAGCAGTATTGTTAGCGAGAAATTCTTTGACGTCAATTCTTCTGGCCTTCCCAGAACGATCCGTGATCTTGATGAATCCATCGAACAGTTAAAATATATCGCCTCCGAAGCGGAAATGGAGGCTCTGAGAAACCAGTTTGTCTCGGATAGAGAACAGGCATTCATCAACTTCTGGAACAAAATTTATCCGGTCGAAGCTCAAAAAGTCAATGGGAAGATGGTTGAGTATTACAATCGAATAAGTTATGCTAATGAAAACTATTCCGGCAGTACCCCTGGGTGGGAGTCTGATAGAGGGCGCGTTTTGGCTTTATATGGTAAACCATCCGAAGTCGAGCGGAATCTCTTCGAACAGGATGGAACTCCATACGAAATATGGTATTATAATCATATTGGCAAACGATTTACCTTTCGAGATGATTACGGATTCGGCGATTATAGACTCGTTACTCCAGTCTGGTGATGAACACGCTTTCTGCCGGCAAGAATCCACCATTACTTGCGAGGGGAGATCGTATCCGTATCATTTCGCCCGCAGGACCCGTCGCGCCAAATTCACTTACAAACGCCGTCAGTTATCTTGAAGATTTGGGGTATGTCGTTGACATTGGGCGACATGCTTATGAGAATGATGAATTCCTTGCCGGATCCGACGAATCCCGGGTGGAGGATCTTGTTGAGGCCTTTACCGACAAGAAAATTCGTGCGATAATTTGCAGTCGTGGCGGATATGGATCAGAGAGGTTGCTTCATCTTGTGCCTTGGGATCTTATTAGGTGCCAATCACCGAAAATCTTCGTCGGCTTTAGCGATATAGGGGCTTTTCAAACAGCGCTCTGGCATAATACAGGATGGGCAAGCTTTTCGGGTCTTCAAGCCGTCAATGGTTTTGTTAATCCTGTCAATACATTGGCAAAACGTCAATTTATTTCAAGTATTTCGGAAAATTGGCGCGGGCCATTAAAACTGGATCATTCTAACTCAGTTATCCTTGAACCTGTTATTTCTGGTGAGATTCGAGGGCTTTTTTTACCTATTTGCCTTTCGATCCTGACTTCTTTAATCGGTACCTCCCACTTGCCTGATTTAAAAGGGGTAATTCTCTGTCTTGAGGATGTCGGGGAAGCACCCTATCGAATCGACAGGTTATTTTGGCAACTCGCTAATTCTAACTCATGCAATGATTTGAAAGGTGTGATATTAGGAACATTTATAATGGATGGGCAAAACATTACAGAATCTACCACTAAATCAGCGAAACATCATCTCAATAAATTCAATTTTCCTATATGGCAGGGAATGCCCTATGGACATTTTGAAGACAGATTGACTCTCCCGTTTGGTGTTAATTCAAATGTTGATTCCAATGGTCGAGTTTTCTTTGAATAAACTGCCTAAATTTGCCATCTTTCTTTCAGGAAAAGGGAGCAATTTCGTTTCTATTCTTGATGCGATCTCCGCGGGAAAACTTTACGCTGAAGTCGTCCTCCTCATCACCAACAATCCAGAGGCTGGCGGACTTAAAGTTGCCCTCGATCACAAGATACCAACAGCGGTCATAGATCGCGGATCCTACGTGTCCGGTGAACAATTCAGCACGGAAATGCTTGCCTTACTAAGGGCGAATGAAGTCGATTTGATTGTTCTTGCCGGATATATGCGCAAAATTCCGCCAGCGGTGATCAAAGCGTATCCAAAACGAATGGTAAATATTCATCCAGCACTGCTCCCAAAGTTTGGTGGAAAAGGAATGTACGGTCATTATGTTCATGAAGCGGTGATTGCATCTAACGAGCTTGAGTCCGGTGCGACCGTCCATTATGTCGATGAAATTTACGATAACGGCGCTATTATTGGACAGAAAAAAATCAAGATAAATCCTAACGAAACTCCGGAATCGCTGGCCGCAAGGGTGCTCGAAATCGAACATCAATTTTACCCGGAAATATTACAACTGCTGGTAGAACAGCAAAATTGGAACAATAACTAAATGCAATTAAATGATACCGTCCATATCCGTAGAGCAATATTCTCCTGTTGGCAAAAAGAACCTGCTGTAGCATTAGCACATAAGTTACACAAATTTGGCGTCGTCCTTCTCGCCAGCGGAGGAACGGCCGACGCATTTTCAGCCGCGGGACTTCCGGTCGAACGACTCTCCGGGCTGACCGGTTTCGACGATTTACTTCAGGGTAGAGTTAAAACACTTCATCCAGCAATTTATGCTTCGATTCTTGCGCGAGGCGGTTCAGACGCCGATGCTGTTGATCTTCAACGAATAGGTGTTGAACCTGTCGATTTGATTGTTGTTGATCTTTATCCGTTCACCGACCAAAATTCCAAAGCGCGTTTGGATCATGCTCCCGTCGAGCTGATCGATATTGGCGGTGTCTCGTTGATAAGAGCCGCCGCCAAAAATTTCGACCGGGTGACCGTCCTTGCGCGATCCGAGCAATTCATGTCTTTCGGTGAGTTGATTGAAAACAATGGATGCATCACAACTTTAACTGAGCGCAAAGATTTCGCCGCCGCCGCGCTTAGATGGACGTCTTATTACGATGGTTGCATCGCCGGGTGGCTTGAAGGCGACCGAGAAGAGTTCCCACCGGTCTTTGGTCTTCCACTTGAAGCCGCTCTCGATTTGCGTTATGGAGAAAACCCGCACCAAAAAGCGCAATTCTTCGTGATCGGCGGACAGAGTAAATCCGGCGTCGCCGCTGTTGAAATATTAGGCGGAAAGCAGTTATCGTTTAACAATCTCCTCGATCTCGATATCGCATTGAGACTTCCCCGCGAGTTTACTAAGCCAACTGTTTCGATACTAAAGCACACCACACCCTGCGGTGTCGGCAATGGATCTTCGCCAGCCCAAGCGTATTTCAATGCTCGCTTAACAGATCCGGTTTCTGCCTTTGGAGGAATTGCCGGGTTTAACTGCATGGTGGATTTGGAAGCCGCTAAAATCTTGCGCGAAGGTTTTATGGAGGTAGTCGCCGCGCCAGATTACAGCACGGATGCTCTTAAGGAACTTCGTAAATCAAAGAATTTGCGCATTATAAAACTCCCTGGAGAGCGGCCCGTGAAGGGTATCGATATGCGGACAGTCTGGGGAGGACTGTTAGTTCAACAATACGACACAGGATTTCCCGAACTTGATGATCTTAAGATAGTTACGAAGAAAGCGCCTGATGCCGCAGTACTGGATGCCTTGAAATTTGCTTGGATCGTCGTCAGATACATCAAATCAAATGCAATCCTCATTGCTGAAGCTTCCCACACAGTCGGGATCGGAGCCGGGCAAATGTCACGCGTCGATGCCGCAAATATAGCTATTTGGAAAGCTCGGCAAATTGGTCTTCCTTTGGAAGGTACTGTAGCGGCTTCAGATGCATTTTTCCCATTCCGAGATGGTCTCGACGTCCTGATCGACGCCGGTGTTAAAGCTATTATCCAGCCCGGCGGTTCAGTCAAGGATGAGGAAGTGATTGCGGCGGCCGATGAGCGAGGAATTGTTATGGTTCTGACTGGAAGAAGGCATTTCCGGCATTGATCTTTGTCGAATGCCTTGCACAATTCGATTTGCTTGACTATATATAAGAGATCGAAATTTTCGTTTATTATCGAGCTGTTATCTTAATACTGCTCGATGACTTTAACCTCTAATTCATAAGTTCCATGGCTTCCGACTTTCTCTCACTGATCTCAAAAGATATTGCGATAGATCTCGGCACGGCTAATACTCTTGTCTATGTCAAAGGGCAGGGTATAGTCATCAATGAACCGTCTGTCGTGGCGGTCACTCGGCGCGAACGTAAGGTTATTGCGATCGGGTGGCAGGCACGCGAAATGATGGGGAAGACGCATGGAGATATCGAGGTCATTCGTCCCATGCGTGACGGTGTTATCGATGACGACGAAGTCGCCGAGCTGATGATCCGCTCATTTATCAGAAGAGTTCAAAACAACCGACTAATGCGCCCTCGCATTATTGTTTGTGTTCCTTCCGGAGTAACCAAATCCGAGAAAAGAGTCATCAGGGACTCGGCTGAATACGCCGGAGCACGTGAGGTTTATTTAATAGCTGAGCCGATGGCCGCCGCGCTGGGTGTCCAGCTTCCCGTCAAAGATCCAGTTGGATCGATGATCGTTGATATTGGCGGCGGTACAACTGAAATTGCGATTATCTCACTCTCTGGAATCGTCACGATGCACTCAATCCGCACCGCCGGCGATGAAATGGACGACGCTATTGCCAATTTTATTCGCAGGAATTATAATCTTTTAATCGGTGAAAGAATGGCCGAGTGGATCAAGAAAACCGTCGGATCCGCTATGGCAATGCCTGAGGAAATAGTATTGACAGCCAAAGGTCGCGATCTTGTTTCTGGCATGCCTAAAGCTGTTGAAATTAGCTCGGAAGAAATTCGTGAGGCATTGACTGAACCACTCTCCCAGATTATCGCCGCTGTGCGTGAAGCCCTTGAGAAGTGTCCACCGGAATTATCTGCCGATATTCGTGACCGGGGAATCATCCTTACTGGCGGTGGCGCGCTGTTAAAACGGCTCGATCAACGCCTGAGAGATGAGACAAATCTACCTGTTAATATCGCAGACGATCCCTTGACATGTGTCGTCCGAGGTACGGGTCATGTCCTTGAAGATATCGATTCCTACCAGGACGTTTTGTTGACCAATAATTAGGCATTTCGACCTTGTTTTCTCTGATGAAAAGATTGTTGCCGTGGCTGATGACCACGGCGCTTTCTATTGTGTTGATACTTTCCACCCGTGATAACGCCTACTTCGCGCCTCAAGGTCAGATTACAGACCTCGTAGCAGTTGGAAGCTATCCTATCACTGTGGGAGTAAAAATATTTGCACTTTGGTCAGAAAATAGTCGCTTGAGAAGGGAATTGACCGAACATAAAGTCGATGAAAGCCGACTGAACGAGGTGACGCGAGAAAACGACCGACTTAGAAATCTTCTCGATTTCCGCGTCCGATCAAGATTGGAATTGACCGCCGCTGAAGTTGTAGGATTTACTTCTGATGAAGGAATTAAAGGGATAGTGATTAATCGTGGGTATGCCGACGGAATTGTCACTGGTCAAGCCGCGATAACTCCCGACGGTTTAGTCGGAAGAGTTTACAGAGTGCATGAAAATAGTTCGATTATCCAACTGCTGGAAGATCCCAATTTGGGTGTTGCCGCAAAACTGATCAAAGGTTCCGAAACAGGAATCATCCATGCCGCTCCAAATGGAAGAATGCGACTTCAAGGTGTACCTCTCTCCGCTGAAGCGGCGCTTGGAGATTCGGTTGTAACATCTGGAGAGGGTGGTGTTTTTCCTCCCGGTTTAATGATCGGAAGTTGTGTTAAGGTATCGCCCTCACCTGAAGGATGGCTGTTATACGTTGACGTAAAGCCGAGCATCGACAAACGCCGCTTGGAAGAAGTATTCATTATTCGATCGACATTCGTCAATGAATGAAATTTTTCGAACAATCTTGATTGGCGCGGGTATTCTGCTAATTCAGGTCGGAACCGGACCTTTATTGCAACTTTTTGATGTTCGGCCTGATTTTATACTTATCTACACTTTATTGGTAACACTAAGGTACGGCCGCAAATCAGGTCTGCTCATCGGATTTATACTTGGTTTGTTACTCGATTTTCTTTCCCTTGGGCCGATTGGCGTCAATGCTTTGATAAACAGTACTCTCGCGTTTTGGATAGGCATCTGGGTCGATAATCGCGTCGGCTCAGTCGCTATTGGTTGGTGGTTATTTCTGCTTGCCTCAGCCTCAATCGTTCAGGGCATTTTCATTGGAGTTGTTTCACCTCTGGGTGATGACTCAAATATCCTCACCTACATTTTCCGTTTCGTCCTTCCAGGAACACTTTACACCTTGATTGCGGGTCTCTTGTGGGCAGTTGCTCCCATGGGGACCAGAAGTCGTGGTCCACTGGCTCCGGCGAATACACGAGGCCGGCGTACTTACAAGTGAATGAGTTGTGAAACGCCCTTCGTTCATCTGGTGGCGCGAGCAGAGGGGACGCTTTTTCCTTAGCTTTCTGGTCATTCTGATCATCCTTCTTGGACTTAAACTATTTATGATGCAGATTGTCCAGCGTCCTGCCTTCCTCAAGCAAGCCGCCGCCAACCGGTTACGCGCCGACATCATCGAGCCAGCTCGCGGCAGAATCTACGATTCAAAAGGCGAGCTCCTCGTGGATAACCGGCCGATTTACACCGTTTATGCTCTCCCTTGGACGGTTAAAAGGAATCCCAGCGTAATTAACTTACTTGCCTACATACTCGACCTCGATTCGGCTGTCATTAGCAAGCGAATAGCGCATCGTGGATGGCACACATTCCAGCCGATACCTGTCCTCCGCGACATCACTATTTCATCTCTGGCGAGATTGGAAGCCAATAAAGTGGATCTTCCCGGTGTCAGTTACCAACTCGAATCAAAGCGATCTTACGCCCTTCCCCAAGCTGTTCATTTTCTTGGATATATCGGTGAACCACCACCTGATCCCAAAAACCAAAAGCCCAGATTTGGCTTCGTAGGCAAAAGGGGTCTGGAAAAAATCTACGAAGAATGGCTCGGAGGTGTTCCCGGAGTCAGGTATCTCGAAGTTGATGCTAATGGCCGAATTCATGGTGAGGTTACGGATCCGCCTCCAACGCCATCCCAAGCTGGCTGGGATTTACACTTGAATATCGAAGGCGATTTACAACGCTATGCCTTCGAGCTTATGGCGGGACGCCCCGGAGCAGTTGTCGCTCTTGATCCGCGTACTGGGGGCGTCTTAACTTTACTAAGTCTCCCTGATTACGATCCCGAACTATTTTCAGGCGTTATGCCACAAGAGGTCTGGTCATCACTGCAAAATGATCCGGATCATCCGCTGATCAACAGGGCTATTCAAGGTATCTACCCTCCCGGCTCCACTTTTAAAATGGCTATCTTGTCTGCCGGTTTTGAGGAAGGGATCGTTTCCGAGGACTTTTCTGCGAGTTGCGGTGGCGGCCTGCAGATCGGAAATAGAAGATTTGGTTGCTGGCAGAAAAGAGGGCATGGCAGGATGTACTGGGCTACCGGTCTTCAGCATTCCTGCGATGTGTTTTTTTATACCCTTGGACTCAGGCTTGGCGCGGCGAGAATGGGGAAGATGATTGTCGAATATGGATTTGGATCGAGGACTGGGATCGATCTCGATGGCGAAGTCAGGGGAATTGCTCCTACGGAAAAGTATTTGAATAAAAGATACGGTGAAAAAAAATGGAGTAACGGACAGGTTGCAAATATATCAATTGGTCAGGGCGAAGTTACTGTAACACCTGTTCAGCTCGCAGTTTATTCCGCCGCAATAGCCAGTGGCTGGGTGTGCAAACCTCACCTCGCCAAGGAAATTCACAATCCGGTAACCGGTGAAATCATGGCCAGGGATCCTGAAATCCGACCTCTGAGAGCAAAGCCTGAGACTCTGGCTCGAGTGAGAGAAGCTATGCGAATGGTAATAAATGAGCCTGGCGGTACCGCATACCTGCAACGACGAACCGATATTACAATTTGTGGCAAAACCGGTACGGCACAAAACCCTCATGGCAAGGACCATGCGGTTTTTGTCGGATTCGCGCCGCTTGAGGAACCGATTATTGCTATTGCAGTAATTGTCGAACATGGAGAGCATGGGTCTTCCGCGGCGGCGCCCGTAGCATGTTCGCTCATGGAACGCTATATTTATGATTTATATCCTGGTCCAAGACCGTTGCGTCCCGGCTGGACCCCACCACCAGCCACGATCGATTCAGTGAAAAAAGTCGGGCAGACAGTGCCCAACTCGCAACCTTCTGTGATTATTGATGATGAGTGAGCGAATTGTTTCGACTGGTAAATGGCAATCCCTTGACAGACCCCTGCTGTTAACCACACTTGCGCTCGTTGGAATTGGGTTAATGCTTATTTATAGCGCCGATAACGCTCTCTTCGATTCTTCGCACTTTGAAAAACAACTGACATTTGCTATTGCAGGTTTTATCTTTATGATAATCGCAACAGTAATTCCGACCCGTTATTACTTTGCACTTGCTTATATTGTTTATGGATTAGCGATTTTCATGTTGATACTCGTACCATTAATCGGAGTGACTGCGCTCGGCGCCAAACGTTGGATATCTTTAGGAGGATTTAATTTTCAACCATCCGAACCCGCAAAAGTATTCTTTTTAATTGCCGCCGCAAGATTCCTTTCCGGTGTCAGACCCGATCAAACTGAACGTTATGCTCTAATTGGAGTTGGGCTATTTGCCTCTTTACCGTTTATCTTGATACTTTCTCAACCTGATCTTGGTACATCTTCGCTCTTTCCTGTAATTGGTGCAACACTGCTGGCCTGGTGGGGATTACCATTATGGTATTATCTTCTTGGCGCTATGCCGTTTGTTGCTATGTTTATTACTGTTTTTCCTTGGGCTACCGTTCCTTTAGAGGCAATTGGATATTGGTGGATGAGACGGGCTGGAATGCGATGGGTTGGATTAAGTCTGTTGACTCTACTTATCATAGGGGCAACATTTTTTGCTTCGATGGCTTGGAACAAACTCGAACCCTACCAACAAAAACGTTTGACAACGTTCATTGATCCGGGAGCCGACCCTCTCGGTGCAGGGTATCAGATTATTCAGTCCAAGGTCGCAATCGGTTCCGGAGGTCTATTGGGAACTGGTTGGCTTCAAGGTACCCAAACACAGCTCCGATTCTTGCCTCAGCAACATACCGATTTTATATTTGCTTTAGCTGGTGAAGAATTTGGACTTTGGGGTACAACTTCCGTACTTTTATTATTCTTTATTTATGGGTGGAGAGGTATTAAAATTGCCGCTCGAACCCGAAGTCCATTTGCAGGATTGGTAGCCGCAGGGATTACAACGATGATTATATATCATGCTGTAGTCAACATCGGTATGGCAATAGGAATTATGCCCGTGACAGGGATCCCTCTTCCTTTTCTTAGTTATGGTGGATCCTTCTTAATGACTTGTATGATCAATACAGGCATTCTACTGTCAACGGGTATTTATCGAAGGGAATAAGATGAGAGAGTCACCATGAGACATGATTATCGCAAGACAGGCATTGTTCTTGCCGGGTTGATTCTTGCAAACTTGCTGTTATCGACTACTTTGCTTGCGAGTTTTCAAACCGATTATGATGCGGCGCTTGCCACTTTTCGGTCAGCAAAGGCGCAACCTGATTATCAAAAAGCCGCCGAGATGTTCGTCGCGCTCAGCGCTAATAAAAACGCTGGCCCACTTCACGCTAATACCCTCTTTTGGCTGGCCGAATGTTATTACGGCATGAAGGGCTACGTGCGAGCTTTAAACAGTTTCGAACGGGTCCTGCTGATTCCTCGTTCGAACAAAGAGGAAGATTCTCGCTACAAAGTTGCCGCCTGTTATATAAAGCTTGGTTGGAACGACGCCGCCAGATGGGAGTTGACCCGGTTTTTGAGGGACTACCCTTCAAGTTCCAAAGCAGATCTGGTCAGGAAAGAATTGAATAAAATTCCGCCCGGAACACGAGGTAATTGATTAAGGAAATTATAGAATTTAAGTCCTTCAACCTGAATGCGATCCTCTCCAGTATTTTGAAGCCTTTGTCCGGTCTACTCTTATTTTTGTTAATGACTGGAGTGGCATCTTCTCAGCAACTCCTCTGGCCGCTTCAAACAGAACCTGGACTTTCAGCAAGTTTCTGTGAGTTTCGCCCACGCCACTTTCACGGTGGTATCGATATCAAGACTTGGGGAGTCAAATCGAGAGCGTGCCTCGCCGTAGATGACGGAACGGTGAACCGGGTTAAGGTTCAGGCTAACGGGTATGGTAAAGCGCTCTACCTGACACTGAAGGACGGCAGGATCGCGGTCTATGCTCATCTCGATCGTTTCGCTCCCAACGTGGCAGAACGGGTGCGCGGTATTCAGGAAGCGACAGGAAATTTCGAGGCGGATCTTTTCTGGGAAGGGGATTCGGGGATTGCCTTTAAAAGAGGCGATATTGTCGCTTACAGTGGTGTTACCGGGACTGTCCATCCGCATCTCCATTTCGAGATTAGGGACAGTAATCAACGCCCCCTCAACCCACTCACTAACGGAATTTTTATCGCAGATCATATCCCACCGGTTCCGGTTGGTATTGCTTTGACTCCTTTAGATGGAGCTTCTACGATTGAAGGAGATATTCAGTCAAGACTTTACGCTCGATTGTTGCGCCAAAAAGATGGCACATTCTTTCCCGGTGATCCTATCGGAGCTTCAGGTCGAATCGGCATTTCACTCGACGCCTACGACCAAGCCGACGCGGCGTCGAACGAAATGGCGGCTTATAAAATAGATCTTGATGTTGGTGGTGAAACGTACTGGACAACCCAGTTTGACGGATTTGATTTTGATCAGACGAGAATGATCGAGGTAGAACGCGATTATCGCTTGCAACGACGAGGCAAGGGAAGCTATCACCGCCTGTTCAGGGTTCCAGGGAACAGGCTCGCCTTTCTTTCTGGGGACGGTATCATCGATGCCGGATTAGCTGATGCTTACCCAATTAACATTCGAATCACTATTTCCGATGTCGCCGGTAACAGTTCGCAGGTCGCCTTTCAAATCGTCAGCGATCAAATAGAAGATACAAGCAGGGGCGTGGGCGGTCAGATCCTCATCGATAACAATGGATGGAGCCGACGCTCCAAAGACGCCACGGCCATCGACTGGCTCGACGGTTACATCCGTATTGCGGCACAACCAGGCGTCAGTTACTTTTTGATCTCTGGTGTAGAAGAAGCCAAATTGGAAGCTCGAAATATTCCCGGAGGTGTTGTTGCCGGGTGGACGCCATCCCATCTCTGGAATGGCAATGCGCTAATCCAATCATTTACTCAACGAGATAAAATGGTGTCAAGCCGTTCTATCTCAGTAGCTTATGCCGCTGAGGATTTTAATAACAAAATCTTCTCGGCTGACAGTAGTTGTCAAATCGAAATTCCAGCTGGTTCGTTGTATGATGGCTTATGGCTTGAACTTGAAGCCGATGAAGGCTACTCTATTCCTGGACAAATTGAGTCGGTTTACCGGGTTGAGCCTCGCGACCAGCCATTAAAACAGCCGGTAACTGTAAAAATTAAGAAAAATCCCGATTATTCCCGAGACAGTCGTTGGGGAGTCTATTACTTCAATCGCACGATGGGGTGGACTTTTCTTGGAAGAGAATCGGATGATGAATATCTATTTGGCAACGCTACCAGTTGGGAGCGTTTTGCCTTGGTACTCGACTCAGAGCCGCCGTCGATTCAGATCGGCTTGCCCAAAATACTCCAAACAACTCAGCTCACTCCCGAATTTTCGGCAGTGATCAAAGATGATCGCTCCGGTATTTCTGCCAGTAATGTCATTGTGCGACTCGATGGAAGGAAAATTCCTGCGGATTACGATCAACCACGCGCACGAGTTTTTTATCGTCCTTGGAAACCCCTTTCGCGAGGCAAGCACACTTATGAGATTGAAGTTACTGACCGGGCAGGTAATAAAACACAAAAAGCTGTAACCGTCACAATCAACGGATAATCAGTCCCTTTAGGAGGAGAAATGTACATTACCGATGAAGTTAACCTCATTATCCACGACATGAGTTATGTCAGGCACGAATGCAATGTTCATAAAATTCCTGCTGACAAGAAGAAAAAACTCTATAGTATTCAGACCGTCAAGCGCATGGTGGATACGGCGCATATGCCTAAGTACAACGGTTGCCAGTACTGTCTCTCTGAGTACAATACATTCGATTTCACTAAACTCTTTCGTTAATATCTGTGATAGAACAACTTAACAGTATTATCGACGTCCTCTCTCTCGATCATAAACGAGGCGCATCTGAAATCATCAATGACGCGGCTCAGTTATTTATCGAGATTGCTCTCCACGGCGTCGAATATCCCGACGGTGCTAATCACCTATTCGATAGAGCTGTCAGAAGACTTGCCAGAGGCCAGCCGACCATGGCTCCTGTGTTGAATTTACTCAATCATCTATGTTTTATACACGAGAAGTGTGGCGATGATTGGTCTGAATTCAATGCTTCGATGTCAGGATTCATCAGTTTGCCAACGGATTGTATCGAGTCGATGAAGAAGCATGTTGATGAACTTCCTGTTGCCAATACGCTTATTGCATTTTCGAATAGCAATACCGTAGCCCAAATTATTGTCGAAACCTATGCCAAAAGAGGCTGGCCGCAGAATATTTTTTGCGGCGAGGGACGACCAATAATGGAAGGTCTGGTTCTGGCGAGAAAACTCACCTCGGCGGGACTTAATGTTACTCTTTTCACCGATGCCGCATTGATGTCGCGCATTACTGAAGCCGAGGCTGTCTGGGTCGGCGGAGACAGCCTGTCTCGTGAAGGATTGGTTAATAAAGTTGGTAGCACGGCTCTGGCGATGCTCTGTCGTTACAGGAAGATACCTTTCATATCATTAATGACAAGTGATAAACTTTTACCCACTGACCTTACGCCATATTTCTATTCCGTACCTCAAAACCCGCGAGAGGTCGGAGCCGATGATGCCGAATCATTGAATATTCATAACGAATATTACGAAACCATTCCAATTGAATTGGTCTCGAGCATAATGACGGAAAAAGGCGTCGCCCCTCCCGGGCACGTCGTATCGACGATTGAAAACGAACCTCTGTCACCACTGTTCGCCAAGCTTGTAGCAAGGTAGTGTGAAAATACTTTACATTGCTCCAGAACATGTCTCCGGAGGTTTCAACCTTTTTGTTCGTGGGCATGCACTGCACGGTAATGAAGCTCGTTTTGTTACTTTTTATAAAAACGAGTATGGTTTCCAAGAAGACCTCTGCTTCGACCTGATCGGGATGCCTGTTAGACCGTGGGTCAAAACGATGAAAAAATGGGCGAAATATGGAGACCAAGGTTCGATCGATTTAAGTGGAACTCTCCCGCTTAGAAACCACTCAAGTTATTTTGAAAATCTCCTGTTCCGATTCAGAGACTTGGTCAACGCGCCAAGAATTGAGAATACAATTTCTAAATATCTTTTGGATGAATTTGATATTTTTCATTTTGAGCAGGGAGCCGATCCATACCGGGACGGTAGATGGGTTAAAAAGTTATCCAAACAAGGCAAAGGAATAGTCTGCTTTTACCATGGGACTGACGTCAGGAACCGTGGCATTTTTGAGGAAGTTCACAAGGCAAGTCAGCTTAACTTAACCAGTGAAATCGATCTACTTCCCAAAATTCCTGGAATGCACTATCTTTACCTGCCAATCGATACCGAATTGATCCAACCCCGGCATCGCGCTCCTGATGGTAGAATTCGTATCGCCCACGCCGCAAGAAATAGAAAATATAAAGGAAGCGATAAAATTGAAGCGGTTGTTAGACGCCTTGCCGATAGGTATCCCATCGATTGGGTTATGATCGAAAATCGTCCCCACCATGAAGCGCTCGCCCTTAAGGCGGCGTCCGATATTTTCATCGACCAGATAACCGATCTCGGTGGTTGGGGTTATGGAGCCAGTTCCGTTGAGTCGCTCGCTTTGGGAATTCCGACGATAACCAGAATCAATCGAGAAGTTAATGATTTTCTCGGCGCTCATCCCTTCATTTCAGCTGATGCTGAATCGATTGATTTCGCATTGATACAATTGATTGAGGATGAAAATTACCGACGAGAATTAGGCGCAGTTGGCAGACAATGGGTAACTGAGAGACATGGTCTCGATTCGGTTATGAAAGTGCTTTATAGCTATTACCAACAGGCAGGTATTATTTGATTTTACTTGATTTTCGATATGTATTCTGAGCAGGACGTCTCGGTAGTGGTTCCGGCTTTTAATATTAAAGAACGCCTTTCTCGACTATTGGCAAGTCTTGAACAGCAACTCCCGGATCCGGGTAGTTTTGAAACAATTGTTATCGACGACGGTTCGACTGATGGAACCAAAGAATGGCTGGAGAAATATGATGGGCCGCTTGATCTTAAATTCTATTCCCATCGATCTAATCGTGGAAGAAGCGCCTCCAGAAACACAGGTATTGCAAATGCTTCCCGTCTGCTGATCTTGTTTCTTGACGGTGATGTGATAGCTCCACCAAATCTTGTGAGAACGCATGCCTTGTTGCATGACGCTACTCCTCAAGCTTTCGTTGGCGCCGTCCGATACTCAGACGAATTCGGAGCCAACGGTTTCACTAAGTATCTCGAAACAAGAGGGGTAATGAGATTGGTTGTGACGGGAAAGATCCCACCGCGTTATTTTCTTAGTGGTCACGCATCATTGGCTTTAGTGACGCTCCGAAAGGTGGGAGGATTTGATGAAAAGATCGAGTATGGAGAGGATATTGACCTTGGCTTGCGACTTGCAGAGAATGGCGTCGAAATATTTGGTGTACCATCCGTATCAATTATTCACCAGCATGTTAGATCATTAAGAGATACTGCCGATGTTATTGAAATATTTGGACGAAAGACCTTACCAATACTTTGCGATCGACATCCATCGCTTAAAAGTGATTTGAAGTTGGATATATTTGATAATCATTTTTTTAAGACAATTATTTTTCGCATCTTCTTTTGTAAGACAGTTTTTAATAGTGTTTTAAAATTGACTTCAGTATTGTTGCGTTTCCAATTGCCTTCGGCATTTTATAATTACATTTTGTACAGAAGTTACGCTTGCGGTTACATTACACATCAAAAGCATCAACCAGATTAATCTAATTTTACAACGGAATAATGGCAGTTATCTTAGACGGAAAATCTCATTCGGCAAAAATCCGGGAAGATTTAAAAACCAAAATTGCAGTGGGAGTGGAAACCGGATTACCATTACCACATCTTACAGCTATGCAAGTCGGCGACAACTACGCTTCGACGGTATATATTCGAGCCAAGCAACGGGCTTGTGAAGAATTAGGAATCGGATTTCGTCATTTTAAATTGCCCGAAGAGACAAGCAGAGATGCGTTGCACAAAGCAGTTCAAGAAATAAACCGTGATTCATCTGTTCATGGCTTGCTTGTTCAAAGTCCCTTGCCCGCTCATTTAAACGAGATCGAGGTGCAACGGATGGTCTCGCCGGACAAAGACGTAGATTGTTTTCATCCCGAAAATGTAGGACTTCTTTATATTGGACAGCCTCGTTTCAGGCCTTGCACAGCCGCAGGCGTCGTAGAGCTGATGCTGGCATACGGTTTCAATCCAGCAGGCAAAAAAGCAGTTATCATCGGGAGATCGGTCATTGTTGGTCGGCCGCTGGCAATTATGATGATGCTTAAAGGGCGGGGAGGGGATGCTACTGTTACTGTTTGTCATTCCCGCACTTCTGATCTCGCGAAGGAGTGCCGTTCTGCCGACATTATTATACCAGCAGTCGGGGTTACCGAGTTAGTACGCGGGGAGTGGGTAAAAGAAGGCGTCGTTGTTGTGGATGTCGGAATCAATCGTGTTCCTGACGCTTCGAAAAAGCTTGGTTACAGACTCGTCGGAGACGTTGCATTTGCCGAAGTTGAGCCTAAATCAGCGGCAATCGCGCCTGTCCCCGGCGGCGTCGGACCTATGACCGTTGCTATATTAATGAGTAATGTGATGCGAGCTGCCGGATATGACTTAGATTAGGCGAGTTCTCATTGCCGACAGTCTTTCACTTTCGTATATTACAGAATTAGAGTCGGGAGTATATTCTTATACTCCTGCTAGACAACCATTCAATTTATCGGGCAGCTTATGTCGAGTCGAATCAGCCTGTGTGTCGCTACCGCCGCCATTTCTTTGGCTATAATAGGTTGCGGAGGCACTCGAAAACAGGTTTCGGTTACTCCCGAAGAAGCAATACCCTCCTCCGAGCCTGTCATTTCTTACGGGATTGTTGCTGAGATTGTTTCCGGTCCTACACAACTTACTGTCAATCCATCAAATAACGGTCTGGGTTCATACCACCCTGATGGATCGAAGATTGTATTCCAGTCTGACAGAGATGGTCACTGGCAAATATATCAATTGGACATTGCTAATGGCGCCGAAGAGTTGCTCATCGGTAGCGAAGCCAATGATGAAAACCCAATGTGGCTACCAGATTCTGCTGGAGTGTTGTTTGTCTCTGACCGGAATCACCCCGGAGAAGAATTTTCCCGTGACATCTTCTTTTATGATCCAATCGCTATCCAAACTGCCACTTTGACTGAGGAAGTCGCCGACGATTGGTATCCAGTTCCGATTAATTCGGATTCTTATTACTTTCTGTCAGAAAGAGAAGCTCCGTCAGACAATTTCCAGTATGATATTCTCAACGGCCTCTACCGGGGCTCACTCGACGGAACGCCTCCTGTGCTGATTGCCGGACTCGATGTCAACCCTAGCGCTCCTGCTGATCTTGAGGATGGAAGTATTCTTGTCAGGACAACTACTGGGCAGTTGGCGAAACTTTCGAATGACAGCAATCTGGAATTATTGACGCCCACTACACTGTCATGCGGCACTGTCTCATATTCACATGCACGAAAATTTGCTGTGCTTAATGCTCGCGAAGATGACGTCTATCAACTTTATTTGTTTGATCTGACAAATCACAATATGCAGAAGGTCGAAACTGGCGGCGAGGAAGTTCGTTTCCCACAATTTTCACCAGACGGTAACAAAATTCTCTTCACCAAAGAAATTGATGGGAATTTCCAGTTATTCCAACTTGAATTGGCGCAATAATTGTAGTATTAGCCTTCTTGGTAGCGCAGTTCATCACATAATCCATATTTTGTGATGTCTCAATCTTTCAACAACGAATTTATAACTGCACTATTTAGAAATCCTGCGCATGATTTGCACACTGTAGATCTTCAATTAAAGTTAATGATGTGATGGTCTTCTCCAACAACAACTAACTGGCAGCTTTCTTAGCGAGAATAGTTCAGCCGGACGCAAATCGGAAAGTAATGATAGTTCTTCTGCTGGTATTAACGACCCTTCTTGCTTACGGGCTCTGGGAATATAAAGGGCACCAGCAACGATTGAAGCGTATTCCCCTCCGCATACACGTCAACGGTACTCGCGGCAAATCCTCAGTTACACGATTGATTGCAGCAGGGTTGAGGGCCGGAGGTATCAAAACAATGGCGAAAACTACCGGTACCCTTCCCCGTATTATCGACTTTGAGGGGAGAGAAGTTCCTATTCTCCGCTATGAACGAGCCAACATTGTCGAACAGGTCAAGATATTCCGGTATTTTGCCAAACGAAACCCGGAAGCTGTTGTCGTTGAATGTATGGCTGTCCTTCCTGAGTATCAATGGCTATGTGAACACCGGCTTATTCGGTCACACGTCTCAGTTATTACTAACGCGCGTCTCGATCATATCAACGAAATGGGACATTTCCGCGAACAGATCGCAAGATCGCTCTCCAACACAATTCCTGAAAAAAAACCGTTTGGCGCACCATTTGTTCTAAACAACGAAGTTAAACCGCCGGTTGTCTTCACATCAGAAAAAGGAAACTTCGCCACTCTGAAAGAAGTTGCTGACGAACAAGGTGTACCTATTTACAGAGTTGGCGGCGGAGATGTTACGCTGGAAGAACTCCAGAAGTTCGGACACATTGAGCATCCGGCAAACGTCGGACTTGCTCTGGCAGTATGTGATTGGGTTGGTGTTGACCGGCAGACCGCATTAGATGGAATGTATCGATCTCATCCCGATGCCGGAGCGCTCAAGGTTGCTCGATGCTTTCATGACCAAAAAGAATTGCTCTTTGTCAACGCTATGGCGGCAAATGATCCCGAATCCACGCTTGAAATCTACAACCAGATCAAAGAGCGATTTTCACCACTGGGTACTTTTCTTGTCCTCCTGAATTCTCGAGCTGACCGACAGGATCGTAGTATGCAATTGATCGAAATGGCTGGCGAAAATATGGAATTTGACAAATTTATTCTGGCTGGCGAATCGGTCGAAAAATTCACATCTTTGCTCCCGGATTACAAAATCCCCAAAAGCAAAGCCATCGGCCTCGGATGGGTCGCTCCTGAAAAAGGTTATCACATGTTATTCGATCTGATTGAGTCTCGGGGTACGATTTTCGGGATGGGAAATGTCGGCGCCGGGGGGTTGGACGTTTTTAACTATTTCTACAAACATAGGAGACAAGGCTCTTGACTGAGATTGCGGTAGGCGTAGGCGTTGCATTTAGCCTTGTTTTTCATGAAGTTTTTGGTCTCGCGGCAGGTGGTATTGTCGTGCCGGGTTATATTGCCCTCAACTTCCATAAACCATGGATGCTCGTCGGAACATTAGTTGTCTCTTTAGTGACTTGGCTCTGCATCCGTATTATTGGGCGCTTCGTCTTCGTGTATGGACGCCGCCGCATGGTACTTGCAGTTTTACTCGGCTTCCTCCTTGGGTACGCCTCACGTCAGTTATGGTCAAATGGGATTGGCGATATTCGGCTTGAAGCTATCGGATTTATCATCCCTGGGCTCATCGCCAATTGGATGGAACGGCAAGGGGTATATAAAACTATTACTACTGTATTGATGGGTGGAGCCGCGGTGCGATTGATCGCAATATTGGTTACCGGTGGGAGAATATTTGGCAATGTATAGACCAACGATCAAATCAAACTTGTGGCTTGGTCTCATGACTCTCGCCTTCTTAGCTCTCTTTTTCTGGTCAGAGAACAGTCGCATTACTGTCCGACAAGATAATTATCAACAACGTCTCGACGCTTCTAATATTATGTTGAAAGCTATTGAGACTCTTGAAAATCATCGTCTTCCCGCCCTAAATTTGCACCAGGGAAGAAACAGTAGTGACGCCCTCGTTTATTCTCTGCTTGGCGAAAAAGACAGCCCGATCACCACGGACGAAGGACGAATTGATGACAAAATTACCGTTCTCAACCCCAACTATGCCGCCGCAATGGTTGACCTGCTCGTCTCGGCAGGGGTTAATGCTGGAGATACGATCGCTGTCCTATTGACCGGATCCATGCCCGGCGCAAATATCGCTGTGTTTTCTGCTGTACAATCCTTAAAGGTGCACCCAGTAATCATTACGTCGATAGGTTCTTCCTGGTGGGGCGCCAACAGCGTTGACTTTACTTGGCTCGATATGGAAACAGTTCTTCATGATAAGAATGTTTTCCCCTTTCGATCTATAGCCGCATCAATTGGTGGAAGCGACGACAACGGTGGTTTGCGACTATCGGAAATCGGGAGAAACATGCTGATCGAAGCCGCAGATCGAAATGAGGTTACTTTGATCAAACAAGGTAGCCTTACGGAAAACATCATTGCGCGCGTCGAACTGTTCAAAAGAATTCTGCCGCTTAATCGATACGCGGCGGTAGTCAATGTTGGTGGTGGTATTGCGGCTATGGGTCATAAAGAGAACTGCACTCTTATCGCGACTGGACTCAATAAAACACTTCCCATCAGAAATTATCCGGGCCGGGGAGTAGTGCAAATCCTCGCTGACGACGACGTTCCGGTTATTCACATATATAACGTCGTTGAAATCGCAAACATGTATGCTCTGCCGATTGCCCAGCTTCCCTTACCAAAAGTCGGAATCGGAGAAGTATTTGAGACTGAACGTTATAACTTGGTTGTGGTGGTTATCTCCATCACGCTGATGTTGCTGATATTGATCGTCGTGAAATACCTCGATCGTCAGCATTATAAATGGCGGGAAGAAGGGGTTGACCCCGATACCCTGGTTTAATATTGGCACTTTCAATGACATCAATCGCACGGGCAGCGACTATAATACTTACGTTTGGGATATTCGTTTCACCAGCGTTTTCAGAAAAATCTAAGAAGAAATGGGTTGAAGTAACCCCTTCAGTTGCCACATCTGTCGAAATAAAAGGTAATAAGAGTTCCTCTAATTATTATTTCCTCGACAAAACAGCACCTGTCTCCATTAAAGTCGTTGGTCCCGGAAGTCTTAAAGTCTTTACTCGCACTGAATTTAGCGCTGGTACTAAGGAAGCTATTTATGGTCTTTCGGTTGTGAGAGATGGAAAAAAGAGATTTCTGATCTCCCGCACCGCCAAACTTTCTCCTGCAAAAATCGCCGGAAAAGAAACTCGACTCGGTGAGCAGAAATCCGTAACCTTTAAAGTCCCAAAAGGCACACACGAGTTTCAACTCTTGCTTCCATCGGATTCCAAATCAGCCGCCTATGCCAGATTTGAATTTGCCGAAAAACCGCTTCCAAAACCCACCCCGGAGGAAGTAAAGTATATCCCTTTTTTACCTCGTAAATTTGGTGATGAAGTCAGAATCCTGGTTAAAGAAGAGGAATACATCTATTATCGAATTGACAAGTCTTCGAAGGTTGAGTTAGAAGTAATTGGTCCAGCAATACTTAAATTAGTCTCAAGACTCGAATTCGATCACACAATGCAGAATGAAAAACACTATCGTTTGCAGATCAATAGTCAGAATGAGCTCGTCCAAACAATTCCCCTCAAAGGCAAAGTCTCTGCGGCCGCAAGTTACCGCAAACCTACCGATCTTCTAATTGGACGCGGCGACGCCTCATATCTCACCGTTCCCGAGGGAAAGCATCGCTATGTTGTCATTTCCCCAGATAAAAACAGTTCAGTATTATTAAGATTTTACCTTCCAGAGAAAGCTCTTGGTAACGAATGGTTTCCATCGGATTCTAATGGAAAAGCCGAAGTTAAGTCCTTTAAAAAATACATCACCAGGGGATGAAAAAGACTCTTCAAATATCCTTATTGATGTTGCTTGCCGCCTGTCCCGTGCAAGGTTTTGAGACCGCTCTCGGCGAGACTGCCCTTCAACTTACTTGGGGTGCATTGTACGACAGCAATCTATTGCGTTACTCTCAGAGTGATCGGACGAACTTCCAGAATGAAACTGAACGAGATGTGAACGGGCCCTACAAATCTCCCATTCTCGCACTTGACGATCTGAGGACAGATTACAAGCTTTCGCTGGAATTGCGTAACAAATTCTGGAAAAAGAAAAGTACTACCTTACGCGCAACAGCAGATTTCGCCCACCACATGATGAATCCAATTAAGAACCTTGGCTGGATCAGCCTTTCTGCAAGGCAGGATCTCACGAAAGACTGGATCGGAAGTGTCGGTTATTTCTACGAACCCCGATTTTATATCCGCGACTATAGGGAAAATCCAACCTCAACAGCTACACGCCAACATTGTGAGTTCTCAATGCATCAGGCAAAAGCTGACCTCACATATCGCCCTAAAATGCTGTACGATTTCACTGGCTCATTCAAATACAAAGCCTATCGTTACAACTCGTATTTCACCGAGTATGATGGTGACCTGCTGAGCTTTGGCGTGAGTGCAGTTTACCGGCCAGGCGATTGGCGATTTTCTGCCGGGTATGCTTTCGATGCTTTCGAGAATACCGGGTTCAGCTCGTTGAATCGGTCACTTGATGAAGCGTCCTTGGATGATTCTGAATTCGGGCAGGGCGATTATGATGAAGATAATTTCACGGGTACGATTCGTTACTCTTACATCGGCTTTAGGAGAGAGATGAATCTTCAAGCCTCAACTGAAATTATGCGTCGCGCCTTCACTACTTCTCGTACCGTAACTCAGGACAAAATGCATTCTGGTCGCGAGGATTTATTAGTCGATTATTCAATAACCAACCAGATCACTATGACAAAGCAATTTGGAATAGAGCTTGGTCTGGGCAGGTCTTCGCGCAAATCCGACGCCCCGTACCCAAATGTGAGTGTTCTGAAAAACTACAAGCGGATGACGGCTTGGGTCGAATTATCCTACGAGTTGAAGTAGATCGGTTATTACTTGCTGTCAAGACTTGCTTGAGCTAAGCCGTAGCCTTATCTTGTAAAGATGGGGCCCATAGCTCAGCGGTCAGAGCTGCGGACTCATAATCCGTAGGTCCCAGGTTCAAATCCTGGTGGGCCCACCAAACTTTTATCAATCGAAACGGAATGATACTCCCAATGCAGGGAATTCTTAAATCTATTGGCTCGAACTTCCCCATGAAACATGTTGCCGACCGCAACAAAATACGTCTTAAAGAGAATGCAAGTGCCCGGATGGTTCCGAGCACTTTTTTTTGGCAGATATTGTCACAACTGAACGAGGAGGATATTGGTGCTTGAAGAATTAACTATGTTGGTGCGTTTGCAAAGTATCGATACGCACTTGATGGATCTGGAAGCTGAAAAAGGCGATCTGCCTGAATTGATTAAGGCTTTAAATCGAGAGATAACCCGCTATAACAAGATTATCGAAGACACTGAACAGGGTTTAAAAGATGTGTTGCTACAACGGAAGCAACACGAACTTGAAATCGAGAACTCCAAAGAGCGACTTAAAAAATCGCAAAATACTCTGTTCAGCGTAAAGACTACACGCGAGTACGATGCAATATCATCGGAAATCGAACAAGCTAAGCATAACATCGTTGACAGCGAGCGCAAGTTACTTGATTTATTGGGTCGTGAAGAAGAAGCAACTCTAACGGCGGATCAAGCCCGCTCAAAACTTGTTTCTCTAAACGCCGAACGTCAGGAAAAGCAAGCTGATATGCAGGAACGAATGGAGTCGAGCCTTGGCGAAGAAGTCAGATTGCAACACGAGAGAGATAAATTGGTTGTACGTCTGAAGAAGCCGGTTCTTTCTCACTACGAACGTATTCGAAAAATTCGTGATGGCATAGGCATCGCGCACATGGACAACGGAGCCTGCACCTACTGTTTCGCAATGATCCCGCCACAACGACAGACCGAAGTTAAGCGAATGGATGATCTTATACTCTGTGAAGTTTGTGGTTGTATCCTTGTTTCGCCAGAAGAAAAGCTAATTTGATTTGAAATAAATCTTGCAAGCTGGATCGAAGAACTTGGCTAACTGCCGAACGGTCTGATGCAATGCTTCAATTAGTTGCCAGGCCGTTCATTCGTATTATAGGGAGTTGATCGAGCGGTCGCGTCCGTTAACTTAACGGATGAGGAAAGTCCGAACTCAACAGGATAAGGTGCCCGTTAACAACGGGGTCGATGGATAACCTGTTATTCGTCGAACGGCAAGTGCCACAGAAAAAATACCGTCCGCTTATGGCGAACAAGGGTGAAATGGTGGTGTAAGAGACCACCGGATTTGCCGAAAGGCTGATCGCAAGGCAAACCCCACTTTGAGCAAGATCAAACAGCAGGTAGCTTTCCTTCCGGAAACTCGAGATTATCCGTCTCGCTTGACCTGCGGGTAGATCGCATAGATGAATGACCGCATAGAACAGAATTCGGCTTATGGATCGACTCCCCGTAACTAATTTATATCTAATAATTTCACCAAATTTTATCTCGATTGGTAAATAATTCTAAAGAGCCTATGAACTCTAAATGGGAGTATTACTCCCCGACCGAATCTGACACTCTTGGCGCAATGATGCGGGAATTTCATGTTCCTCGCCCGGTTGCTCGCGTCTTATTTAATCGTGGTTTTGTTAAGCACGATGAAGTTGGCAGATTCCTGACTCCGTCAACCGCAGACCTCCACGACCCATTCCTCCTAAAGGATATGGATATTGCTGTTGACAGAATTATTCAGGCTCTACGGGAACGCGAACCCATCATGATTTATGGTGATTACGACGTCGATGGGATTACTTCTGTCTCACTCCTGTATCTTTTTCTCAGAGACTTGGGAGGCGAAGTTTCTTTTTACATCCCTGATCGGGCGGCAGAGGGCTACGGTATCTCGAATGGAGGTATTGACGAAGCCCATCGTCGGGGCGTCGGTCTAATTATTACCGTCGATTGCGGTATTACCTCTGTGGACGTAGTCCTTCACGCAAAGAGCATCGGTATCGATGTTATTGTTTCCGACCATCACGAACCTGGCGAAGTCCTGCCTTCTGCCTTTGCCGTGGTAAATCCCAAGAGACCCGATTGTAATTATCCATTTAAAGATCTCGCTGGCGTTGGTGTTGCTTTCAAGCTTGGTCAAGGAATTGTCCAACGACTCGAAGTTGATCCCCAATTTATCGAAAAATATCTCGATCTGGTTGCCATGGGGAGCGCCGCAGACATTGTACCGCTGGTTGGCGAAAATAGAATTTTCGTCAAAGTCGGACTTGATCGGCTTAATCGAGATGGGTTACAGGGACTCGTTACTTTAGTCGAGACTGCCGGATTTCAAATAGGTCATGTTGATGTTGGGCAGATCGTCTATGGACTCGCACCAAGAATAAACGCGGTTGGAAGGTTGGGACACGCTCTGCCAGCCGTGGAACTTTTAATTACTCGCAATCATCTGCAGGCGAGCAGAATCGCTGGCATCCTCGAAGAAGAAAACCGCAGAAGAAAAGAGATAGACTCCAAAACTCTTCTGGAAGCTCTTGCCAAAATAGAGCTTGAATACGACTTTGATCGTGATTTAGTAATCGTACTTGCCCAAGAGGACTGGCATCCTGGCGTAATTGGTATTGTCGCGTCAAGGATAATCGAAAAATTTTATCGACCTACAGTCATGATCACTATAGACGGAGATGTCGGTAAAGGCTCGGCGCGGAGCATTCCTAACTTCGATTTACATTCTGCATTGAAATCCTGTTCTGATCTATTCCTTCAGTTCGGTGGGCATAAATACGCCGCTGGATTGACGATTAAAGCCGAAAATATCCCTGAATTTCGCCGCCGGTTTAACGAAGTCGCCAAGAATATGTTGACCCCAGACGACCTTATTCCCAAAGTTAAAATCGACGATGACCTGACTTTCGAAGAGATTAACAGTGACCTGATCCGAATGCTATCGCTATTGGCCCCTTTCGGCCCGCGAAATAGTCGGCCCAGCTTTGTTAGTTATAACGCTCAACTTGCGAGCCCGCCCAGAATTGTCGGCAACAATCACTTGAAACTAAGAGTGAAACAGAATGGCGTCGTTCTCGATGCAATTGCTTTCAATCGCGGAGCCGAAGCCGCTGGTATTCAGGCAAAAGGTGAAGTCGATATTGTTTACAATATCGAACAAAGTACATATCTTGATCGTACTCGCATACAGTTAAAAATAAAAGACCTTCACTAATTAGAGTTCGCTGAAAAGCTCAACCCCAAGTCCGAACTGCATCCTGCCGTTGCAAATGGGTTTTCAGCAACCTCTAATTTTTAATCTATCAACAGGAGACTGCCTTATGACCGAAGTCGGTATCGTCGGCTACGGTTCCTACATACCTCGCTATCGAATCAAGCTCGAATCGATTGCCGCGGTATGGGGAGCTGACGCTGAAAATTACAAGAGAGGCCTTCAACTCTATGAAAAAAGTGTCCCCGCCCATGACCAAGACACTATCACCATGGCCGTCGAGGCTTCACGACGTGCTTTGGTTCGCGCCGGCATCGATGGCTCCCGTATTGGCGCCGCTTATGTTGGTTCCGAATCGCATCCCTATGCGGTAAAGCCGTCTGGAACTGTTCTCGCCGAAGCCATTGGAGCTACCCCGGAATGCCATACGGCCGACTTTGAGTTTGCCTGCAAAGCAGGTACTGAGGCTATGTATGTCTGTTACTCTCAAGTGAAAGCCGGAGTGATCGAATACGGACTCGGCGTTGGAGCAGACACTTCCCAGGGCGCTCCCGGTGACGCTCTCGAATATTCTGCCTCGGCTGGAGCCGCCGCGTTTATTTTTGGAACTACCAATATTCTGGCAACCGTCGATTTTACTTATGCGTATATGACCGACACACCAGATTTCTGGCGGCGTGAGCATCAGTATTATCCCCAGCATGGCGGGCGCTATACTGGTGATCCGGCTTACTTCAAGCATACGCTCGGTGCCGCTCATGGCATTCTCGACAAGTCTGGCATGAAGCCCGACGATTTCGCCTATGCTGTTTTTCATCAACCGAACGGTAAATTTCCGATGGAGGCCGCCAAGCGTCTCGGTTTTCCACGCGAGAAAGTCATCACAGGCTGGTTGACGCCTTGGCTTGGCAATACATACTCAGGAGCTTCGCCCATTGGACTGACAGCTATTCTCGACGTTGCCAAACCGGGCGATCGAATATTAATGGTCTCATTTGGTTCGGGTGCTGGTTCGGACGCCTTCATCTACACGGTAAAGGATCCCATCCTCAAGGTGCAGAACATGGCTCCAAAAACACGCGTCCAACTCGATGAAAATAAATTCTATCTCGACTATGGCCGCTACGCTAAATTCCGCGGCAAAATCATCCGCAACGAAGGGTAGGACAGGTTTCCGAACCTGTCCTCGTTCCGGGACGATAGGCATTCTTGCCTGTCAACCTCTCGCGTAGGTCGGGTCTCTGAATCCATCAGAAAATAACAAACAGGAGTATCAATATATGCGTGATGTCGCAGTAATCGGCGTCGGTTTGCAAAAATGGGGAGAACGTTGGGATCGTTCGTTGCGCGACCTCTATTGTGAGGCCGCTCAGAACGCCATCGACGACGCCGGAGTCGATCATATCGACTCAATGTATATCGGGTGCATGTCGGGCGGACTTTTTGCCGCCCAAGAGCACCTCGCTTCACTGATGGCAGATTATCTTGGAGTCACCCCCGTCGCCGCCGCTCGTGTTGAGTCTGCTTGCGCTTCAGGTGGACTCGCCATGCGGCTTGGATGGATGGAAGTCGCCTCCGGTCTTTCCGACATCGTCCTCGTCGGCGGCGTCGAGAAGATGACCGACGTGACTGGTGACGAAGCTACCTTTGCCCTTGCCACTGCCGCCGATACCGAGTGGGAAGGCTATCAAGGCGTCACTTTCCCGGCACTTTACGCAATGATGGCTCGAGCCCATATGGAAAAGTACGGGACGACCATCGAACAACTTTCGCACGTCTCGGTGAAAAACCATGCCAACGGCGCACTCAATCCCGACGCCCAGTATCCCTTCACAGTGACGCTGGAAACGGTGATGAACTCGACGATGGTATCCGATCCGCTCAGGTTGTTGCATTGCTCGCCGATCACTGATGGCGGTGCGGCAGTCATCCTCGTTCCGGCTGAACTTGCCCGAACGAAGTACAAGAAGCGTCCATTGGTAACGGTGATTGGCTCTGGTCATGCGACGGACACAATTGCTCTTCATGACCGTGCAGATTTTACCACGATTAAAGCCACCGAAGTTGCGGCTCAGCGTGCCTACAAAATGGCAAGCGTAGGTCCCAAGGACATCGACTTCGCCGAAGTGCACGACTGCTTTGCGATTGCCGAGATCATGGTGACGGAAGCGCTTGGCTTCTTTGAAAAAGGAAAGGGTGGACCTGCCGCCGAGAACGGATTGACCGCTTTGCACGGCTCCAAGCCGATCAATACTTCCGGCGGATTGAAGTCCAAGGGACATCCGGTCGGTGCAACGGGCGTGGCTCAGATCATCGAGGTTGCCCGACAGCTTTGGGGTGAGGCTGGCAAGCGTCAGTTGAAGAATCCCCGCCGTGGACTGACGCAGAACATGGGCGGTTCCGGCGGTTCGACGCTGGTTCACATTCTGGAAAGGAAGGATTAGCAGTACGACAGGCATTCCTGCCTGTCAAAAACATTGTAGTACGACAGGCATTCCTG